>NZ_JBALDJ010000123.1:0-100808 GCF_036917415.1 Nostoc sp.
GGACAGTCGCAAAGTTTGTTCGTATCGCATTGGCGCAACAAATTTATGTCAAAACCTCCTACCTTACCATAAAATTATTCTGCAAGAGGTCTATTGTATAAGTGAAAATCAAAAGGCTCAGATTCCCTACTTACTTTTAAGAAGTCGGGAATCTTGTTGTGAATGATTAAGTAGGGCTATACTACCGGAAGTATTCAATCAACTTTCGGAATTGATGTTTTCAACTCAGTTATCAACTTTAAACAGTACAATCATACTATCTTGTGATCGTAGCTGAAAATTAAAAACCTATCTTCCCCCGATTGGGGTAATAATTTTGAACAGAATAAATACAATTTTATGAGTAAGTTTCAAATCGATATCGACTTCAGCAATATAGATTTAGCTTCCCTTGAGACAGAAGAAGATTTTCAACGAGAGGCAAAAATGTTACTCCCAAAGGCACTGGTCAAACTAGGTGAAAGTGTGGGTGAAAAGACTTGGGAAGAATTGCAGCAAAAACTGCAAGGAACTGGAGGTAAACTCAAATCTTCTCCCAGCGAGAAACGTAGGTTTATTCAAGAAACTGGAAGAACTTATCAACGAAATGCTAGTAACAGAGAAAAACAAGAACTGGAAGAATATATAGTAGAGCAATTACGCCAGCACAAGTAGTATTTGTTATCAGTTAACTTCCCGGACATGATTCAAATAAACCAGCGACGAATCAACTCCACCTGGAAGCCATAGCCGTCGTCAACTTCCTCAATTAACTCACGTTGCAACAGCAAGTTGAAAGTAATATCAGCATCAGGGAACTGTTGCAATAGAGTTTGGCGGCTAACTATAGCTCCTTCCCCTTGAGCGGCGATAAAACGAAGAATAGTTTGTCCAGTGGCGTCTACTTGATTGTTTTGAATATCAGCAAAGAAGAAACCACCACTTTGCAAAGCTGCTGGTATCGCAGCTTCCACATCCGCTAAAATTGCCAATCGCCGGATAGAGGGGTCTTGCTCGTTTTTAAGGACGACAATTTCTGCACAGAGTAGTTGTACTAAGAATGGGTGACAACGGGTGAGTTGTAGCACTCGCTCAACGGCGTTAATTTCATAGCGGAGGGTAAAATCTTTGACGGGATGTTCAATTAATTGTCGTGCTTCTGCTTCTTTGAGGTAGGAGATATGAACTACTTGGACATTAATTAGATAACTAGCCCAGCGCTGATATTCTTCGATAGTATGAGAGCCAGCCAGTAACACCTTGAAGCGGGGACGATGTTGGATGAGGTGACGCAACATTCCCAAAACATCCTGCTCATCAAAGCGACCTTTGGCTATGGCGTTGTCTAGCACCTCAAATTCATCTAGCGCTAGTAAGGCGGTATTTTGTTCTAGAGCCTGTTCTACTTTATCTAGCCATTCATAGAAATAGGTGAAGGAGTCAGATTGTAATACTTCGCGGGTTAGGGACGGTAGAGTTAAACCTTGCTTTTTTGCTGACTTCTCCATATCCCTAGCCAGGTTGTAGAGAAAACCTGCATGGTCACTGGCTGATGAAGGTGCGCCTTGCAAGTCCACAAACATGGGGATGATGGAATTGGGTAGTAACTTTCCGATGTTGTTGAGGAGGGAAGTTTTACCCATGCGTCGCTGACCGTATAGTAGCAGAGGTGGGCGACGGTGGTCTAAGAGTAATTGCTCAATTCGTATGCCAATGCTAGTGCGTCCAGTAAAGAGTTCTAATTGCTCATTTAGGGGTACGCCTATAATGTAGGGATTGTCAATTTCTTGCCGTAGTTCGGTGGCTTTAACCAGTTTGTCTATCTTATTACTGACAATGTTCAGCCAGCTTTGAGAGATTGGATAGAAGCGAGAGGCATATTTGTGGCTACTGCGCTTCAATGCCTGACTTTCTGCGTTTAAACGTTCTGCAACAGCGCTGAGTATTTTACGCTTGTTGTAAGTAGTTTCCTGATTTAAAGCAGCATCAACATCTTTACTAATACGACTGAAAATGTTCAGCAGATTACTAATAGGGCTTTCTAGTTCGCTATTTGCTAAGCTGCGATGAACACTAGCAATAGCTTCCACATCTGCACAACTTTCTAAACGGCGTACTTCCAACTCGATTTGTGTAGTTTGAAGTACCAAGAACTGGGTACTGCCACTCAGATATTCTAGGGCAGCTTGTCCTTCAACTGGGTTATATTCTATTACAAAGAGGAGATGTTTATTTAAGTCACGCAGATTTGAAGGCTGGAACTCATCCCAGAAGGCGGAGTTATAGCGCAATAAACAAGGGCTTATACCATTACGCCTTTTCTCCAATTTATAAAGCAGATAATTCCACACAGTGAGAAATGGAGAAGATACAACAGGTCGCCATGAGTTAATAGTTATTCCCACGCTTGCTCCCAGACCAAATGCTAGTCCTGCTACCTTAACTCCTGCCGCACTAAACAAACCTGCTACGACTATCCCTAGCGCCACACCTACTGTTGCACTTCCCACGGTATCTTGTGCTACACCTTCCGTCAGGCGTATCGCCAGGCTGAACGCTAAACCTCCTGCTTGGGTTACGCCTCCTGCTATACCAAACAAAGTGCCTATTGGAAAGCCTATTGCCAGACCAAACTCCACGTCTTTTGTTACATTTCCCGCCACACCTACTGCTAAACCAACCGCTAGGCCAAACGTCACACCTACCACAATACCCCTCATTACGCTTATCGCCATATCTCCTGCTAGACTCACTGCTAGGTCTACCGCCAGTCCTGCCGCCACACCAACCCCCAGCCCAAAAACCAGGCCAAAAGCCATTCCTCCCATCACGCCAAACACAAGACCTCCCACCACACTCCCCACTACACTACACGTCATGTGAAAAGCTATATTTGCGATTGGTTTACCCAATGCCCACAGCACTAAGCCCAATAGTAAGTTAGCCAAAATAGGTAAGATGAAGTATCCCTGGATAAGCAGCCGCCGTAGAGCAAGGTTTGGCCATCGCCCTTGTCTCAACAAGATAATCAGCGAGGAGTTTGTGTCTAAAATGGGGTCAATGCGCTTGAGGTGGTTACGCCACGCTGAGGGGCGAAAGACAAGCCAGAAAAGTAGTTGCAGGCTACCGAGGATTAAGTTGGGGTGCTGCTGGGGTGCATTGGTGTAGGCGTTAGGGGGTAGTTGTGGTGAAGTCAACGTTTCTGCACTCCTATTTAAAACTTGGTATTGCTGAATCAGAATTAGGACTTACGCAAAGGTACAAAGATGCAAAGTACAATTCATAGGTTAATTCAGCAACGCCAACTTTTCTTTCACTTTTTGAGAGTTTGCACCCCAGGATAGCCCAGAATTTTGGCGTCAACAGTTAGTAAAGGAGAGTTGTAAACTCTGGCAGTGGCTACAATAACTTGGTCAAATGGATCTCGCTGAAAACCTGTAAGTTGGGTTGATTCAACGATAATTGGAATTGTTAGTTCGAGTAGCTGCACTCCTGGATAAGCTAAAGCTTCTGTTAACCACTCCTCAATGGGAGACGGTAGAGTTAGTTTGCCAATCTCTACCAATTTGGCAACTTCCCAACAAGACATTATGCAGATTCCTAATCATCCTTGGGATTCATATTGTTGCAGCCAGTTCTGATGTTGTTTGGTCAGTCTTGCATCACCTTGAACCCACCAAACCCATATATGGGTATCCAGTATAATCATTGCAAGACTTCCCAATCTTCCAGAGGCACAGCAGGTTCAAAAGGATCATCATAATGGTAGGGTTGTTTGCCACGCAAAGGATACAAATTCGCTTCTTGGGGACGAGTCTGAGTTTCTAGAATGATAATTTCAACAGCTTCCCCAGCCTGAAACGGTAAATCCTCAAGAATCAAGGTTCCGTTTTTAGTTAACTTTGTTTCAATTCGGTGTGCTTTCATGGTTACTCTGCTAGTTATGAATCTAATAAATGAGTAAATGATTTCATTTGTCGTAGCCCTTCTTCGCACCAACTATCATCATTTTCCCCTTCTTCTAAGTTAAATAATCTTTCTCTACACAGAATTTGCAATAACAGTGGACAGCAGCGACTTTGTGTCAAAATCCACTCTACATCTTCGTCAGTGAAAGTAATCGGCGAACTTGCTATCAATTCTCGCGCTTCTATCTGAGTCAATGCTCCCAGATGTGCGGTGTAGCCGAAAATATTGAAAAAGGGTGAACTGTGTCCTGTATTGTGCGCTAGTTCAATTGGTGATTCAGGGGTACTTAAGACAAACGCGAGATTTCCGCCTGTGTGGTTAGTCGCCAAAGACCGCAAACTTTCCCAAAAGCCATCATCTAATTCTGGACAGCGTTGCAAGCCAACGCCAATCTCATCCAATAAGATGACTGTGGGAGAATGCAAATTATCGCTGACTACATTCATGAAACGATCTAAATCGCAAAGTGTAGGCACTTGCATCTTCAGAGATTCTAGGATGTACTTTAGTAGTCCTTCTCGGCTTTGCATTCGTGCGTCTTGTAAGTCTACAAAAATCCAACAGTAATTTTCTGGATGCGGTAGCCAGTCAGATTTTTGCTCAGGACGCAACTGTTCTGCTGGGGTGGTGGTGATATTTTTTAGGTAGTGCAGCAGGGATGTTTTGCCGCTACGCTTTTTACCGATAATGGCGGAGTTTTGTAACGGGTGGCGTTTGAGTAAGTTGAAAAGGCGTTTTAATTCTTTTTCGCGTCCGAAAAAGTAACGCGGCTGGGTGATGGGGGTTCCAGTGATGAAGGGTGATGTTTCCCCGTTAGTTGGCTGAGGTTTATTTGGTTGAGTTTCTGGTTCTTTGTATGCAATGTCTTGCCACTCTAACCCCAATTTTTTGCTAAGTTCTACAAAATTTAGATAGTCAACAGGTTTACCAGTGAGAAAGCTTTTGACTGTGGAGAGAGAAAACCCAACATCACTAGCCAAGGACTGCTGACTGGGATAGCCATGACGCTGAGGTGCTGACTTAACTTTATCAATATACTCTGGGGCTACTCGCAGCGATCGCACCATCATTCCTCATAGAGAAACTGCTGTGAGTATATCAGGTTTTTATACTAGCTAAATAGCCTTGCTATTTAGCGATAACGTCTTGCACTCTAGAAATTATAGTCATCCTGAACTTAACCGATAATCAACTAACAACTCGTCTAATCGTGACTATTTCCCAACTCAGTTCCCAGCTAGCAGCAAATTTTAATAGAGAATGTAAGCGATTAAGGGCTTTGAGAATGAAACGAGTACTGGGAGTTTTGCAAATTACCTTATCACTTTGCGGAGTGATAATGTTTGGTACAGTAACTTACGCCGCTATTAATATGGTAAATGGTCAATACCAAGTGGAAATAGCGCTCAATACTAAGGGACTCATTATTAAGTCAGATATTGACAAAAGGCAATGCAAAGCAGTAGAAGATATTGCCCAAAAGCAGGAAAGCACAAATTCCGACCAGAAGACGATTAATTAAGAGTAAAAATCAGTGATGAGTTAGAATCAATAACTTTTAATTTATTGTAAACGAGTCTTTGATACTCGTGAACGAGTCTTTAATACTCGCTGACGAGTCTTTGATACTCGTGAACGAGTCTTTGATATTCGCTGACGAGTCTTTAATACTCGCTGACAAGTCTTTAATACTCGCTGACGAGTCTTTAATACTCGCTGACAAGTCTTTAATACTCGCTGACGAGTCTTTAATACTCGCTGACGAGTCTTTGATACTCGTGAACGAGTCTTTGATACTCGTGGTTTTTTTTACGAACCGCAAAGGACGCAAAGGACGCAAAGAAAGAGAAGAAATATATCTATAAATGAAGTTAATTAAAGCGGTGCGTTAGTCCTTGGTGTAACGTACCCTACCAAAACACTAAAGGAGCAGAAATTAATAAGGAGTTAGGAATAAATAACTCCTAACTCTTGTACAGACGCGATTAATCGCATCTCTCTTGTACAGACGCGATTGCGTCTCTAAGTTTTACACCGCACAACTCAACTCGCCGGCTTTTTGACTGAAGCGGTGATTTTCCCGATAGTCCACAGGACAATCTATCACGGCGGGTACATCTTGAGCGAGGGCTTCTTTCAAAGTGGGAATCAAATCTAAAGCCGATTCAACTCGGTAGCCTTTTAAACCCATGCTTTCAGCTAATTTGACAAAATCAGGATTGCTAAAATGCACAAAAGATGAGTTTCCTTTGCCAAATTGATTTTCTTGCTTCCACTCAATCAATCCATAGCCGCCGTCATTAAAAATTATGGTGACAAAGGGCGTACCGACACGCAAGGCTGTTTCTAATTCCTGAGAATTCATCATAAAGCCGCCATCGCCTGTTACAGCAACGACTTTGCGCTTAGGATGAACGAGTTTTGCTGCTAAAGCGCCAGGAATAGCAATACCCATAGCTGCAAAGCCATTGGAAATTATGCAAGTATTGGGACTATGGCAATGATAATGACGCGCCATCCACATTTTATGTGCGCCAACATCAGAGATGACGATATCATCAGGCCCCATCACTTGGCGTAAGTCATAAATTAACTTTTGCGGCTTAATAGGAAATCCGTCATCATGGGCATACTGTTCATAATCAGCCCGAATCTCTGACCTTAAGCTAATCGCCAAGGGATCGGGTTTACCTTGTCTGTCTGCTAATTTTAAAATTTCATAGAGGGAATCTGAAATATCTCCCACAACTTCGGCGTTGGGAATATAACTACTATCAATCTCTGCTGGACTTACCCCAATATGCACAATCGGAATTTCACCATTACGATTCCATTTCTTGGGGGAAAACTCAATCAAATCATAGCCGATCGCAATTACTAAATCTGTGTTATCAAAGGCACAGGTAATGAAGTCTCTTTGCTGTAATCCCACTGACCACAAAGCTAATTGATGTGTGTAGGGAATCACGCCTTTACCCATGAAAGTATTGGCAACAGGTATATTCAGTAAAGTAGCAAATTGCGTTACAGCATCACTGGCATGAGCGCGAATTGCCCCATTTCCGACTAAAATTAATGGGTTAACTGCTTGGCAAATTGCGGCGGCTGCGGCCCGAATGCTAGCAAAAGATGCATAAGTTTTTTCGCTATTATCCTTATGCAAAGGTTTGCCTTCGACGGGCATGGCAGCAATATTTTCTGGTAAATCGATGTGAACTGCACCGGGTTTTTCAGATTGCGATCGCTTAAATGCTTTCCGTACTACTTCTGGTGTAATACTCGGTCGCACAATCTGCTTATTCCACTTGGTAACAGGTGCAAACATTGCCACCAAATCTAAATATTGATGGGATTCAATATGCATTCTATCTGTTCCCACTTGACCAGTAATCGCCACTAAGGGCGCACCATCGAGGTTAGCATCTGCTACCCCAGTCATCAAGTTGGTTGCTCCAGGGCCAAGAGTAGAAAGACACACTCCGGCTTTTCCTGTTAAGCGTCCGTAGACATCGGCCATGAATGCTGCACCTTGTTCATGACGAGTCGTAATAAATTTAATGGAAGAATGTTTTAACGCTTCCAAAACGTGCAGGTTTTCTTCACCAGGAAGTCCAAAAATGTATTGCACTCCTTCATTTTCTAGGCACTGCACCAATAACTCTGCTGTATTCATTTTATTTTCCGACAACTCTATTAACGAATAAGACTTTTGTTCTTTGTCATTAGTCATTTGTCCTTTGTCATTTGTTCTTTGACCAATGACCAATGACCAATGACCAATGACCAATGACTAATGACTAATCACTTCACCCACACAGTTTTAACATTGACAAACTCATGTATACCTTGGATACTCAATTCTCTGCCATATCCAGAACGCTTGATGCCACCAAAGGGCAACCGAGGATCGGATTTGACCATACTGTTGATAAACACGGCACCTGCTTCGATTTCTTCAACCAAGCGATCGCTCTCTTGGTCGTTGGTTGTCCAAGCACTTGCACCTAAGCCAAAGGGTGAGTCATTGGCGAGTTTAATGGCAGCATCGATATCTGGAACCCGGAATAACAAGGCTACCGGGCCAAAGAATTCTTCTTTGGCGATTGGTGTGTCAGTGGGGATATCTATGATAATCGTTGGCGGATAAAAGTTTCCAGGACGATCTGATAAAGGATGTCCACCGGTGATGACTTTACCACCGCTGCTAATAGCACCTTGCACTTGTTGGTCTAAATCCTGGAGAATACCAGGTGTTGCTAGTGGGCCTAAATCGGTATCTGGTTGCATAGGATCGCCTACTTTCAGCGCCTCAAATTTTTCTAAAAGCAATTTTTCAAATTTGTCTGCGATCGCTTCTGCGACAATAAAACGTTTCGCTGCAATACATGATTGCCCGTTATTCAACATCCGCGCTGTAGTAGCTGTGACAACTGCTGTCTCTAAGTCAGCACTTTCTAACACAATAAACGGGTCACTTCCTCCTAATTCCAAAACTGTTTTTTTAATTTGTTTGCCGGCGGCGACGGCGAGGGATGCGCCGGCTGGTTCGCTTCCTGTCAAGGTAGCAGCTTTTACGCGGTCATCAGCCATTAAATCGGCAACTTTGGCAGCGCCTATTAATAGAGTTTGAAACGCACCTTCAGGAAAACCTGCCCGTCGGATAATATCTTCTATTGCCAAGGCGCACTGCGGCACGTTGGAAGCGTGTTTGAGTAAGCCGACATTTCCCGCCATCAGTGCTGGTGCGGCAAAGCGAAACACTTGCCAAAAGGGAAAATTCCACGGCATCACCGCGAGAATCGCACCCATTGGTTGATAACGTACAAAACTCTGGTTGGCATCAGTTTTTATACTGACATCAGCTAGAAAATCAGGGGCGTGTTCGGCATAGTAGCGACAGACAACGGCGCATTTTTCGACTTCTGCGATCGCAGCTTTAAATGGTTTACCCATTTCTAGAGTCATTAACTTCGCAAATTCTGCTTTGTCTTGCTCTAAAATATCAGCAGCTTTTTGCAGCCATTGCGATCGTTGAGAGAAACTAGTCTGGCGATAGTGTTCAAAAGTCTGATTAGCTAAATCGAGTTTAGCGTTGATTTCTTTATCATTGAGCGCCTCAAAGGTTTTGAGCGTCTCCCCAGTGGCGGGATTAATCGTGGCGATCGCCATTACCTGACCTCCCGTTAAAAAATAGCTTTGTTAGGCTTCCTAGTGTTACACAGATTAATTCTGGAAGCTACCACCCAAATTCTAGTCTTATAACCCAGAATTAGTTGCTAAATATTACAATTTTGCAATTATTTTTGAAATAAAATATACCAATTAATAAGTATTAATATTGATGAATTAAATACAAGTAAAGTTGCTATAATTTGCACAATTGAGGAATCAAGCTATGACTCAAGTCTTACGCAAAGTAGTTACATTCGATGAATTCGTTGCTAAATATCCAGATAACACAGGACAACGTTACGAACTATATGATGGAGTAATAATTGAGATGCCGCCACCTACAGGCGACCATGAAGAGGTGGTTGGATTTTTAGCCACAAAAATCACTTTAGAATACAGTCGCTTAAATCTTCGTTATTTCATCCCCAAAACAGTATTCGTCAAACCAGTTGAGAACGAATCTGCTTATTCCCCAGATGTCCTGATACTAAATCAGCCTAATTTAGTTAATGAACCTCTGTGGAAAAAAGAATCAACTGTTACTCAAGCAGCATCAATTCCTTTAGTAATTGAGGTGGTAAGTACAAACTGGCGTGATGATTATCTGAAAAAATACGCTGACTATGAAGAAATGGGAATTCCTGAATACTGGATTGTAGATTATGCTGCATTGGGCGGTAGAGAATTTATTGGCAAGCCCAAACAACCTACTATTTTGGTTTGCTGTTTAGAAGAAGGTGAGTATCGCGTTAGTAAGTTTCGAGGAGATGACCGTATCCAGTCGCCAACATTTCCAGAGTTTAATTTGACCGCAGAGCAAATTTTTCGCGCTGGCACAGTCAGCTAAATTTAGCATCAGGCCATTCAACCTTTCATAGAAAGAGGCTGTCACAGCTGTACATAGCAGATTTATCCTAACCAAGATAGTTAGATATTTTTTATTTGGAAACCCCTAACGTAATTCATTATTAATGATTTTTTTTTATTCCCCATTATATCAAGTTCGGTTAATTACTTATGATTACCGGATCTGTGCAAAAATCGGAAAAGTCTCTTTCCCCCTGCTCCCTGCTCCCTGCTCCCTGCAAGAACTGCTCCCTGCTCCCTGCTCCCTGCAAGAACTGCTCCCTGCTCCCTGCTCCCTGCTCCCTGCAAGAACTGCTCCCTGCAAGAACTGCGGTCTAAATGATAAGTCTTTGACCAGACATGATATTATGCCCAATCCCTAAAGATTAATGATTGGAGCAATGATTGTTGGCACTGGCTGCAATTTCGTCTGATAAACTTTAACTAATCGCTCAATACCTTTGAAACGATAATCTCCCATTTCTTGGAAGTCTGAGGGTTGTGAAAGCATTGTATGGGTGGCTTCACTAATCACGCATTCACTAGGGGGACAAACTGCTTCCATCCGAGCAGCAAGATTAATCGTCGCACCTAATGCTGTATAATCTACCCTCTGGGAACTACCGACATCTCCCACTACAGCCTTACCGCTATTAATCGCAATACGTAATTGCAGGGGTTCGTACCAAAAACCATTGGCATTAAGATGTTCGAGACGAGTGAGCATTCCCTTGGCAGCAGTAACAGCGCGATCGGCATGATCTGCTTGCGGTTCTGGAGCGCCAAAAAATGCCATAATACAATCGCCAATATATTTATCTAAAGTGCCGCCGCAACCAAACACTTCTTTTAGCATTTCTTCAAATAAATTATTTAATAGTTGAGCGATCGCAGTTGGTGTTAATTGTTCAGAAATTGCTGTAAAGCCCACTAAATCAGCAAACAAAATACTGATTTCGCTTTCGGCGGGAGCTAAACGACCACCCGGTAATCCGCCTACAGAAATCAATTGCTGTACAACAGCTGGAGAATGATAACGTTCTAGTCGGTGACGAATCATCTCTTCTGTTTTGAGTTTCTCTACTAATAGCCAACGCTGCACACTAGAAGCTACAAGGTTTGCTAAAGCTGAAAAAAAGCTCAATTCTTCTTCACCTTCATTTGCCCAATGGTAAGAAGAAAAATTGGCATCGGCATACAGTACGCCCACAACTTTATTTTCATCCCATAAAGGCACTGCCATCGCGCTACGAATGCCTTTGACTAAAATACTCTGTTCGCTAGCAAACCGTTCATCCTGATGAGTATCACCGGTTTGAATGACTACTTTTTCGTCAAATACCTTTTGACAGATACTACGACTAATCCAACTACCATCAGAAGGGAGTTGTTTCTGTTGAGAGATATTTCTAGTGGCCGCATTCACTAATTCCAACTGGCCGGAACCATTGACATCAATTAATAATCCCAAGCGATCAATACTATCAAGGTAACGAAAAACTACTTGCTGCACCTGAGAAAAAATCTCTTCTATAGACGCGGCTGCACAGAGATTTTTTGCTATGTCCACTAAGTCTTTGAGACGGGCAATAGTTTTGTCCTTATTATTGATGTTGCCATCCTTACTATCAGCTGCAATCCATTGCTGTTGTAATTGTTCAACATTGTGAAGAATTGTTCTTTGCTCATTAATGTCCGAAATTTCGGCATACTCAGGTGTTGGTTGAGAAACAGGGTTTGTGAGCAGCACTACCAGACTGACATTACCTAGCCAAATGATATCGCCGTGATGTAACTCTTGGGGATAGTTAACCAGATATTTATTGACTTGCGTCCCGTTTTTGCTGCCCATATCCTCAATAGTCCACACACCATCAGCCGTTTTTACCAGGCGAGCATGGTTGCGGGATACTCCGCCAAAAGGTAAGTACAAGTTACATTCCGGCAAACGACCAATTGTAAATACATCTTGGTCAACTGTGATCGTTGTCTCGGTATCTCCCTCTTGTAGGCGTAGCGTCAGTTCAGTCATGAGTGTGATAGATCCATCGAAGCTAGAGGTCAAGCAACTCTAAGGTAAGTTATACCCTACAGGTTAACCTTCACCTTTTCTTTATGACACTGTTAACTGCATTCCGACAACTGTATTTCAGGAGTGCCTCGGCTTAGAGTAACCCCATAGATAAATCTAGGGGATTGATCTTGGACGTATTATTTCTTGTTGCACTTTCCGCTCGAAATAAATATTTATTTCTTTTTCCTTGGCTTAAAAGCCGTGGCTTCAAACATAAAGTGCTGAGTGCAATTATTACTTTTTTACTCAGCACTCGTTACTCAGCACTCAGCACTGTTTCGGTGACAGATATTACAGCATATTGGATTAAAAGTCTCTGGCACAACTCTATAAAGACTTGTGTATACACCGAAAATTTGTAGGCGAGAGGAATGGAAGTGAGGTTTTCCAGAACCCGTGAAAAATCAATCTATTGAACAGCTAACGAATATCAGCGATCGCGTTTAGCAGAACGACGCGATCCAGACGAACGAGCGCTAGGTTTCTCGCCATTGGTGGCAGGTGGCGCTGCCTTACGTTTAGCTGATGTCTGTGGTAACGGTTTAGCAGTTCGAGCCGAACGCTTGTCACCTCCCGGCTTGGCTCTGTGTTGCCGTCCATTTGGGATTGGTTCGGGGTTGGTATCGGGGTTGGGCGCAAAACCAGTAACCACTTCCTTCGGCAAGCGCTGCTCAATCAGTTTTTCGATATCTGTCAATAAATGCTGTTCATCAACGCACACCAGCGATATAGCTTCACCTGATGCGCCAGCGCGACCGGTGCGACCAATGCGATGAACATAATCTTCCGGCACATTGGGCAAATCGAAGTTAACAACATGGGGCAGTTCGCTGATGTCAAGTCCCCTAGCAGCAATGTCTGTTGCCACCAGTACTTGTAAGCTGCCATTTTTGAACTTTGCTAGAGCATTAGTACGCACCGGCTGGCTCTTATTACCGTGGATTGCCAATGCTTGAATGCGGTCTTCGCCCAACTGCTTCACCAAACGGTCAGCGCCATATTTAGTGCGAGTGAACACTAGCACTTGATACCAATTATCTCGCCGAATCAGATGAGCAAGTAATTGGCGTTTCTTGTCACGGTCTACCTGGTAAACTTTCTGTGCGATCGTGTCGGCAGTAACGTTACGGCGTGCTACCTCAATCATCGTCGGGTGATTGAGTAGTCCGGCAGCCAGTGCCTTAATTTTGTCTGAGAAAGTAGCGAAAAATAGCAAATTCTGTCGCTGTTTGGGCAGGAGTGAGAGAATGCGGCGGATATCATTAATAAAACCCATATCCAGCATTCGATCTGCTTCATCCAGCACCAAAACCTCAATTTGCGATAGGTTCAGCGTACCCTGCTGTACGTGGTCTAGCAGTCGCCCTGGAGTAGCAACCAAAATATCCACTCGACCTCTCAAACGCTGTTTTTGCAGATTAATACTGACTCCGCCAAACATCACCATTGAGTTGAGATTTAAGTACTTGCCGTACTCGCGCACGCTTTCTTCTACTTGTGCAGCGAGTTCGCGAGTCGGGGTGAGAATCAACGCCCGGATTGGTGGGTATCCATTAGGCGTACCTTTGCTTTTGTTAGACGACAACCGATGCAAGAGCGGCAAGGTAAAACTAGCGGTCTTTCCAGTGCCAGTTTGTGCCCCAGCTAACAAATCGCTACCCGACAAGACAGCAGGAATCGCCTGCATCTGAATTGGCGTGGGTTCCGTGTACCCTCGTTCGCTAACAGCACGGATAATTTCATTGGACAAGCCGAGATCGGAAAAAGACATACAGCAGTTTTCGTTTGGATGAAGTACAAAGTCACTAGTTTTGAGGCAGGAGGCAGGAGGCAGGAGGCAGAAGGCAAGAGGCAGAAGAATAATTTAATTTTTGAGTCCTCGGTTTTGTACCTCACGCTTGTTGCAAACTGCTGTAAGACTCCAAAAATAACATCGGCCTGTCGCCAATGATGGCGTCAGTCTTAGGCGGACGGATAAAAAATCATTGAAAAGCTGGATGGGCAGTAGCGCAAAGACTGAAGAGCGAGTGCCGCAGTAGTTCATTCTAACAGATTGCTATCCTTTGTGTTGTTAAAGTTGCTCTGATTCAGTGTTGTGTTAAATTGGCATTACCTGCTTGTAAAGCAAAGTATTGAACAAATGGGAGAAATTCGTTATCGCAATCCAAAAGCAACTGATTAATTCACAAATCAAGTCACCTAGCGTCTTCTTGATTGACCATGAAAATAACAATCGTGGTCTGATCGACACCAATGAGGCGTTACAGCTAGCCGAAAGCTTAGAGCTTGACTTAGTTGTAGTCTCCCAAGGTAAAGACGCTCCAATCGCCAAGATTCTCAACTATGGCAAGCTTCAGTATCAAAAGAAAAAACGTCAGAGCCAAAGTGCTAGGCCCACGGTAAAGGAAGTTCGATTCGGTCTCAACGTGGGTGTGGCTGATTATAATTTACGCATCGAACAAGCAGGTCAGTGGTTGAGTAAAGGCGATTCTGTCAAGTTTGCCATTCGTTTACGAGGCCGAGAACATCAATATCGTGACAAAGCGGGAGAACTGCTAGACCGAATTGCAAACGATCTCAGTCAAGTAGGTAAAATCCAGTCACTGGATAAACGCGCCCTAGTTGTTCAAGTCATTCCTGCCTAGTTATCTGGCGATCGCTAGAGGATGTATTTGTAGCAGCTTGTAAGAAACGAAAAAAGCTGGAGGCAACACTGTAGCTTCTATGGAAAAAACATTGAGATTCTCCCCACTGAAGACAGCAAGGGGATTTTTTCACTGTGCATTGAGTCGTCCTTACACAGAGCTACACTGGAGATGAGGATGGAACTTTAAAGCAGTGGGGATGTTATAACCCCAAGTACTGGGACATCGAAACATCTCAGATCCATTCTACGAATATTGATATAACCAACCCCATCTCTGTGGAACTCAAAGCCGCACTAACACTTAAAGGTGCGGTTTTTGTGTTTATGTTGTTTACCGCAAGATGGACTAAGGCTCTTTTATTACTCGGAAAAAAGAAAATATTTGTAGGTTGTCTGGAGGTAAGAACTTGTGGCAGGGTGCATCTCAGCTTTTATTTCGTGTCTAGAGAATAAAATCTTAATCCCCGTAGAATCGATGGTTTGACAATTAGTACTTTTACTCCATTCAAAAAAGTGGAATGCTCCTCTCGTGGCAACTCTGGAGTTGGAGTATCGAGAGCGGAATTTCATAGCTTTGTACGAAATCGTACTGACTGTGAGCGACTGAATTTTTTAGTATTTAAACAATACTTAAATATAGGCAATCCCGAACATCTAAGAAATTTGGGAGCAAATTCATCGATGGCAATATCCCTTAACTTCTCATTAGTGGCTAAAACCCAGTAACTAACAATTGGTGGGATAAAATCCATTAGTAATTGCTTAATTTCTTTCTATTCAGGGATTGAAATTTAGATGCTATCTGAATTAAATAATATGAATCTAGATATGTTTCCCCAGCAGTTACAGTCACTGCAAGGGCGTTTAGCTAACTTGTACCAAGATGCGAATACCGTAGTACAGCCAGAAGCCAATTTGCTGCTAGCAGCTTTAAAGGAACTTGATACTGCTTCAAAAATACTAGATATAACTACACAGAAGCTATTCGAGCAAACTCAAAAATTGGTAAATGTACAAGTACGGCTTAGAGAGGAATACAAGCGCTACCAAGACCTATTCGAGTTCATACCAAATGCTTACTTGGTGAGCGATACACAAGGGAAAATTTTGTCAGCTAATCGTGCCACTGCCACACTGTTCAATCTTCAACAACGATTTTTGGTCAACAAACCGTTGGTCTGTTTCATTGCAGTAGAAGAACGTCAGGCGTTTCGTTGCCAACTAAACCAGATGCACGAGTGTGAGTGTGACTATGTGCGAGATTTGATATTAGGTATACAGCCCCGTTACTGTGAGCCTTTTGAGGCTGCTATGACTGTAGCTCCTATGCGCGACGTTAAAGGCAAGTTAACAGGTTGGCACTGGATAGTGCGCGACATCGCTCAATACGGTTCGGTTAAGATCCTCCCGCCTGCGGCAATCCCTTCCCTCCAATAATGATTATCATTTTCGTTCGTTAGCTATTTTATTTTTTGGAAGTCCCTTATTAGCCGTTGAGTATTTTTTATTTGGAAGTTTCTAAGAAGAGCTTTATCTGCTATCTCTCTGACTCAAAGTTTAGCAGGCGATCGTATTCCTCTTTGATTACCCCATAACACTCGCAGGCAGCATCTTCTAGTCCTTGCCGATCAATGGTTTTGATTTTCTTTCGGCCGCATTGGATAAGTCCTTTCTTTTCTAGGATGTGGGCGGTTTCGGTGACACCAGAACGGCGCACGCCCAGCATATGCGAGAGGAACTCATGGGACAGGGACACTTCATCGGAGTAGAGACGATCGCTCGACTCAAGCAACCAACGCGCCATGCGTTTTTCTATAGTATGAGTGCGGTTGCAGGCAACATTCTGCGAGATTTGCGCGATATAAGCCTGTGTGTATTTGAGCATCACGTCCCGCAGCGACTTATTGGTGTCGAACTCATTGAGCAGCAGATGTGCCTTCATTTTCACCGCCTTACCGGGAACCTGAACGATGTACTGCGTCTGTGTCGTCTCCTCACCGCCCATGAAGGCGTTGATTCCGACCATCTCGCGGCTTCCGACCACTCCGGCTTCAACCGTACTGCCGTCCATCATCGTGATGGTGACTGAGATCAGGCAAGTGAGGGGGAAGTAGACTTCTTCGATGGCTTCGCCGGGTCTGTTGAGTATCTCGCCGGATGAAAGCTCTACCTGCTCCATTTTGCTTTCTATCCGCTTGTACACCTCGGGGGGCAAGGCTGTGAGCAGAACGTTTTCAGTAGCCATATTTTTGTTAGAGCCTGTTTATTAACTATTTTTAATATTGTTAAGCTATGCCATCCGAAGATTTATAAGAATAACTATAGGAGGTTAGCCAATTTTGAAGAGATATTGTCCAGCAGTTTTTTAATAATTAACTGATACCTTTTCAAGGTTTTTACGCCAAGTAAGCTTTTGCAATTCTTATTAATTAAACGTATTCTTTCCCAATACTGCGTAGGTTTTGGTTAAAAAATAACTCAAATGTTGGTTGGGTTGAGGAACGAAACCCAACCAACATTTTTGGGGCTTTGTTGGGTAACACGAATGTTCAACCCAACCTACGAATCTTCAAAACCTACGCAGTATTGTATCCTTATTATATGCCACCCGCAGGTGGCATATAATAAGGAATTGGTTATGTGATCTCTGCTTGATTACTTATTAAACCAGGAGTTCCCCACCCCGCCCCTAATCCCCAGAGCAGGGTGGTTTCATACGAAAAAAGAAAAATACATAAGTCTTGATTTCTCGTGAAAGTGGCATGGCTTTTTCCCTCACTTCCATTCCTCTCCCCCACGGGGGGAGAGGCTTTGAAACCCAGTTTTAGTTTTTCTCTGCTTGTATGAAACCACCCTGCTGCCCCTAATCCCCAGAGGGGGCCCCGAGCTCCCCGCAGGCGGGGAGGGGTTGGAAGAAGGGTTTTTTTATTATGGGTAATTTGGCGGACACGATCTCAATCAAGGTGATATTTGACCTTCTGACCGAACATGCGCCGGGAAATAGCCCATCTAATTGGCGCATTTAGTGATTAGGTGTGTAAAGGCATCAATCAGGCGATCGCTTTCCATTGGTACAATGTCTTTTCCATGCATCACATCCTGAGTAATATGAAAATGTACCAATGCTCCCATGAGAATTCTTGCTGTTGCCTCTGGGTCAGGTATGTTTAGTTCAGGAGCCGCCAAGTATTGAGTGAGAGTTTGGGCTACTGGCTTAATCATCGCCCGAACACAAATTTGAGCTAACTCAGGAAAACGCCCAGATTCCCCGATTAGTACTCGCATAAATGCACTATGTTCTTTGTCGTTAAGCATCTGATCTAATGCTTTGGTTGCTACCTGGTGCAGTATGACGCCTGGTTCTCCTTCAATAGGTTCTGTGCCAAAAATGGAGCTATTCTTTTTGCTTGTCAGTTGCTCTAACAGTACTTTAAAAAGTCCTTCTTTATCTTGAAAGTGGCTGTAGACTGTCGCTTTAGAAACACCTGCTGCTACCGCTACCCGATCCATGCTTGTACCAGCATAGCCATGTTGAAGGAATTCTTGCATTGCCCCTTGCAGAATTTGCTCCACTTTATCAACGGAATTGTCTCGATCAACTTCGTCAGCTTTGATGCGTATCATTTATTAATCATCCTTTCTTATAAACAATATTAATAGATGTTGCAAAATACCCAGTACAAAATGGCGAAAATAAACATAAGTAGGTCGGCGGAGAAATTTCTCGTTGGAATAAGGCAGGAGGCAGGACGGAAGAGGGTTTTAGTGTAGTTTATTTTCTTCACATAGTTTAGTTTAATTGTGCCAACTTACTTACCCTTCGATAAAGCTCAAAAGCCTCTTTTATCAGCTTTCCTCTGTTCTACTTTCTTCTAGTAGACAATCAATCGCAATAGGGAATAACATTCAGCTGCATAATGCCTTTGCAAATTGATTGACAAGTTTAGTTATATCATGTTGACTAAACTAGTCCGTTTAGTTTAGCATAAATTGAACTGTACAGTTTAGTACAAGTTGCTACTGGTGGTCAGGGGAAAATAGTATGGAGCAAAACAGGAATTCAGAGGGTTTAAGGTCTTCTCAGAATCTTTTGCGATCGCCTCTTTTACTTACAATAATTGCATCTTTTGCCATAGGTGGGTTCAGTGTTTATACAGTAATGAGGCTTCAGGCTACAGGTAATGAAAAGCAAAAAGCACCAGTAGCAGTTCAGCCTGTGGTAAAAACAGTAACAGCATTAGGGCGGTTAGAACCAAAGGGAGAGGTAATAAAACTGTCAGCGCCTTCTTCAATGGGTGAAGGAAATCGGGTGGAGCAACTATTGGTGAAAGAAGGCGATCGCGTCAAAGCTGGGCAGGTAGTTGCGATTATGGATAACCGCGCTCGCCTACAAGCTACTTTGGGTGAAGCACAAAAACAAGTTCAAGTTGCCAAATCCCGCCTTAACCAGGTAAAAGCTGGAGCCAAACAGGGAGAAATTGGAGCACGCCAAGCTACGGTGAATCGTGTACAAGTAGAACTACAAGGAAACATTAAAACTCAGCAAGCCACAATTAATCGTCTAGAAGCAGAACTGCAAGGGCAACAACGCAGCTTGCAAGCAACAGTGGCTCGCGTAGCAGCCGAGAAAGGTAATGCCCAAGCTGACGTGCAGCGCTACGAGACTTTATACAAAGCAGGAGCAATTTCTAGCCAGGAAGTTGATAAAAGACGCCTAAGCGCCGAAACTTCTACTCAAGCTTTAATTGAAAGCCAAGCCACCCAGACAAGAACTGTAGCGACCCTACAACAGCAGCTTAACGAAGCAAAAGCCAACCAGGATCAAACCCTTGCCAGCTTGCAACAGCAGATTAACGAAGCAAAAGCTAACCTCAATCAAACCACTGAAGTTCGTCCCACAGATATAGCAAATGCACAGGCAGAGATAGACAGTGCTCAAGCCACCGTGGAGAAAATTAGAGCAGAACTGGCAGAGGCATACGTTGTGGCTCCTAAAGCTGGTCGAATTTTGGAGATTAATACACGAGCCGGAGAAACTGTTGGCAATGAAGGAATTGTGGCTTTAGGTCAAACCGACCAGATGTATGCAGTAGTGGAAGTCTACCAAAGTGATATCAAGAGAGTGCGTCCGGGACAACCGGTGCTGGTAAGCAGTGATTCCCTCCGCAATGAATTAGGGGGAAGAGTCGATTGGATTGGTATGCAGGTAAAGCGGCAAAATCTGATCAATGCTGACCCCTCTAGCAATATTGATGCCAGAGTAGTGGAAGTGCATGTGCAACTAAATAAACTATCCAGCCAAAATGCTTCTAACTTAACTAATTTGCAAGTCAAGGCGGTGATTGAACTGTAAAATTTGTCATTAGTCATTAGTCATTAGTCATTAGTCATTAGTCATTAGTCATTGGTTATTAATTCTTCTTGGTTATACCAATTTGAAAAAAGAATGCGACAGATACATACGGACATACCTTTGTTCTGTCTGGCTTTCTTAATGCATGAATTTTGAATTTTGAATTTTAAATTGGTATTACTCCCTTACTCCCTCATCTCCCCACTCCCTACTTTTTATGATTGGATTTATCCAGCAACTGCGGCGGCGAACGCCTTTAGGATGGCTGCAACTAAGTCATGAAAAAGGTCGTCTTTTGGTGGCATTGTCAGGTATTGCCTTTGCCGATGTTCTGATGTTCATGCAGCTAGGGTTTCAGAATGCCCTGTTTGAAAGTAACACAATGCTGCATCGCAGTATGCAGGCTGATATATTTGTCATCAGTCCCCAAGCACGTAACTTAGCATATATGTCTAGCTTTACGCGGCGGCGGTTGTATCAAGCAATGGATGTACCAGGTGTAAAGTCGGCAGAAGGAATGTATGTCAACATTGTTGATTGGAAAAATCCCCAAACACATCAGAAGACGACAATATTAGTTATGGGGTTCAATCCCGATCGGCAAGTGTTGAACTTAGCGGATGTGAATCGCCAGATAGATGCTATTAAGCTACCAGATACTGTTCTGTTCGATCGCGCCTCTAGAGGAGATTACAACGAAGCGATCGCCAAAATTGACCAAGGTAAACCTGTCACAACCGAAATAGAACGGCGGACAATTACTGTTAGCGGCTTATTTTCAGTCGGGGCTTCCTTCATAGCCGATGGTACTTTAATCACCAGCGACCAGAATTTTCTGCGACTATTTCCCAGACAAGAAGCAAGCAGTGTCAGTCTCGGTTTGGTGCAGCTGCAACCAGGCTATGACCCGAAACAGATGAAAATAGCTTTAGAATCTCATTTAGATAATGATGTCAAAGTTTTAACCAAAGCAGAATTTCTCGAATTTGAAATAAATTACTGGAAAACAAATACGGCGATTGGGTTTATCTTCAGCCTGGGTGTCGCAATGGGATTTATGGTGGGCGTGATTATCGTCTATCAAGTTCTTTCTACAGATGTGAATTCCCATATTAAAGAATACGCCACTTTCAAAGCAATGGGGTATAACAATCTCTATTTATTAGGTGTGGTGTTTGAAGAGGCGATAATTTTGGCAATTTTGGGCTTTATCCCAGGAGCGATCGCACCTTTAGGACTTTATCATTTAACTCGTAATGCCACCAATCTGCCAGTTTACATGACTGTAGCACGGGCCTTGACGGTATTAACACTGACTATGATTATGTGCATAATTTCTGGTGCGATCGCCACCCGGAAATTACAATCTGCCGACCCCGCAGATATGTTTTAAATTTGTCATTTGTCATTGGTCATTGGTCATTTGCAAAGGACAAAGAACCAATGACAAATGACGAGCATTACCAGTAATCAAGCTATTTATGACTAGTCAACCCGTAATCTCTGTAAAAAATCTCGACCATTATTTTGGTCATGGTCAACTCCGCAAGCAAGTTCTCTTTGATATCAACCTGGATATTTACGCCGGCGAAATTATTATTATGACAGGGCCTTCTGGTTCTGGTAAAACTACACTTCTCACCTTAGTCGGTGGCTTGCGTTCTGCCCAATCTGGCAGTTTGCAGATATTGGAACAAGAACTGTGTGGCGCTAACAAACGACAACTTACCCAAGCGCGACGCAGTAACGGTTATATTTTCCAAGCACACAACTTGCACGGTAGCCTGACAGCACTCCAAAACGTCAGAATGGGCTTGGAAGTGCATAATAATATTTCGCCAGCAGAAATGAAAATCCGGTCAGCCCTAATGTTAGAGGAGGTAGGATTAGGAGAGCGCCTGAATTATTATCCTAATGATTTATCTGGGGGACAAAAACAAAGAGTTGCGATCGCTCGTGCGTTGGTCAGTCGTCCTAAAATTGTCTTAGCGGATGAACCCACCGCCGCCCTTGACAGTAAATCGGGACGAGATGTGGTCAACCTGATGCAAACACTAGCTAAAGAGCAGGATTGTACCATTCTCTTGGTTACTCATGACAACCGCATTCTAGATATTGCCGATCGCATCGTCTACATGGAAGATGGCAAGTTAGTAAATGACAATGCTGTTGTTGCAGCTAGTTAAGCTGCTAGGTCTTCCAACAGATATCTGGTGAAATTAAATATGCGTTATCCAGAGCCTTTGTAGAGACGTAGCAGTGCCACGTCTCTACATTATTTTTTGGAGATGTCTAATAAGTTTCTAAACACCGATTTTAGATTAAATTTACTACTCCGTATTGCATCCGAACGATAAATTTTAAATATTCCTTAACTTTTGAAAGTATTGGATAAAAATTTCATAATTTCTGTGTGGAAATCACTCTAAATTTTAGATAGACATAATTAGTATCTAATTAGATTATTTCGATTTACTATTATTATCAACACGATCTGCTTTTTACATAAAGTAAATCATCAAAATTTGACATTGATTGGAATTATTCATAACTTTGACAAAAAATACTTATTTTGTTTACTTAATTTGATTATGATTGTTGGCGCTGTTACAACCCGTATTTTTGAAACGGTTTACTATACCTAAGTACTTTCATAAACCAAAGGTAGTTTCTTAAGAAAAGTAACTTCTCAATCAGTAAAATGATTTGTTATTTTTCTATCCATCTAAATAACCTTATCTAAGTAAAATATCAACAATTTACAATTTTGTTATGGAGTTTTCATTGATAAATCAACAAGAACTAACTAAAAAATTAGGAATTAGCAAATAAGTACGGAGAAAAGCCTAATCTGTTCTTTTTATTTTTTCTGCGCCACTAGTTAAGAGGTAAATCTATGGTGCGAAACTCAAAGCTAGGGTACAGAACGTTCCCTAAGTCTATTCTGCGTCCATCCGTTGCTATAGGTATAACTATATCTTTATTAGTTGGCGGAATAAGTTTTTATATAGTAAAACGCAGGCAAAATTATGCCAATCAAGAAGCACAAGTACCAGCAACACAATTGCCACAGTTAAAAACAGTAACAGCTTTAGGGCGACTCGAACCGCAAGGAAAGGTAATTAAACTCTCTGCTGCGGTGTCTGCGGAAGGAAGTCGGGTAGAAAAGTTGTTGGTGAAGGAGGGTGATAGGGTAAAGCCAGGACAGACGATCGCAATTTTGAACAGCCGCGATCGGTTGCAAGCGGCATTTAAAGAGGCACAGGAACAAGTGAAAGTAGCCCAAGCAAACCTAAACCGCACTCAAGCAGGTGCTAAACGCGGTGAAATTACCGCCCAAAAAGCTGCGATCGCTCGTCTAAAAGCAGAACGCCAAGGTGATATTAATACCCAAGCAGCGACAATTGAGCGATTTCAAGCCGAAGTGCATAACGCCCAAGCAGAAGACGAACGCTATCAGCAACTATATCAACAAGGCGCAATTTCCGCCTCCCAACGGGATAGCAAGCGTTTAAACTTGGAAACCGCCCAAAAAAGCTTGCAAGAAGCCCAAGCACAGTTAAATCGTACCCAATCAACTAGTCAGCAACAAGTTAAACAAGCCACAGCAACACTTGATGAAATCGCCGAAGTGCGCGGAGTGGATGTAGAAGCTGCTAAAGCAGAAATCAATCGTGCCCTAGCAGCGATGAATCTGGCAAAAGTTAATCTCGAACAGGCTGTAGTGCGATCGCCCCAAAATGGACAGGTATTTGAGATCCATACCCATCCTGGGGAATTAGTCTCAAATGATGGCATTGCAGATATTGGACAAACTAGCCAGATGTATGTCATCGCCGAAGTCTACGAAAGCGATATTGGCAAAGTGCATTCAGGGCAGCAAGTGCAAGTACTTGGTGATTCCCTCCCAATTGAATTGCGGGGAATTGTAGATCGCAAAGGCTTGCAAGTGCGACGGCAGAATGTTATTAACACAGATCCCGTCAGCAATATCGACAACAGAGTAGTAGAAGTCCACATCCGACTAGATGAAGCTTCCAGCCGAAAAGCCGCTACCTTAACCAATATGCAAGTTAAGGCAGTAATTGAATTGTGAAATTTGTCATTAGTCATTAGTCATTAGTCATTGGTCATTGGTCATTTGTCATTTGTCATTGGTCAATAATCAACAGTCTTCTTCCTCTGCCTCCCCTGCCCCCCACTCCCCACTCCCCACTCCCCACTTCTTTCTTATGATGGGATTGATCAAACAACTGCAACGGCGAACTCCTCTAGGATGGCTGCAACTAAATCATGAAAAAAGCCGTCTTTTAGTGGCATTATCAGGCATTGCCTTTGCGGATCTTCTGATGTTCATGCAGCTAGGCTTTCAAACTGCGCTGTATGACAGTAACACCAGATTACATCGCAGTTTGCAAGCAGACATTGTTTTAACCAGTCCCCAAGCCCGTAACTTACCAAGCTTGTCTACATTTTCTCGGCGGCGACTTTACCAAGCAATGGATATACCAGGGGTAAAGTCGGCCCAAGCAATGTATTTCAACAACACAATCTGGAAGAATCCCCAAACACACCGTGAGACAGGGGTGTTAGTTATCGGCTTTAACCCAGACAA
Source organism: Nostoc sp. (assembly GCF_036917415.1). GTDB lineage: Bacteria > Cyanobacteriota > Cyanobacteriia > Cyanobacteriales > Nostocaceae > Nostoc. Next base: position 24,656 of record NZ_JBALDJ010000123.1, read on the forward strand.
GCCAGCCTTTGACTTACCAGATGTTAACCAGCAATTGCAAGCGATCAAAATGCCGGATACCGTCTTGTTCGATCGTGGTGCAAGAGGAGATTATCAAAAAGCGATCGCTCAAATTGACCAAGGTAAAACCCTGACTACCGAAATAGAACGGCGCACAATTACCATTAATGGCTTATTCCAAGTCGGGGCTTCCTTTGGCTTTGATGGCAACCTGATTACCAGCGATCAAAATTTTTTGCGGCTATTTTCTGGGCGACAGTCCAGCAGTGTCAGTCTAGGTTTGATTCTTCTGAAACCAGGCTATGAACCGAAAAAAGTAGCAGCAATGCTCAAAGCCTACCTCAGAAATGATGTCAGAGTATTAACTCACGCCGAATTTATTGAATTTGAAAATAACTTCTGGAGAACAAATTCCCCAATTGGGTTTATTTTCAGTCTAGGTGTATCGATGGGGTTTGTGGTGGGCGTGATAATTGTCTATCAAGTCCTGTCTAACGATGTTAATGCCCACGTTCGAGAATACGCCACCTTCAAAGCAATGGGATATCGCAATTACTACCTGCTAGGTGTGGTGCTTGAAGAATCGTTGATTTTGGCAGCATTGGGCTTCTTCCCCGGACTGGGAGTGTCTTTAGCACTTTACCAACTGACTCGCAGTGCTACAAATTTGCCCATCTACATGACTGCGATTCGAGCATTGCAGGTATTAGTGCTGACTATCATTATGTGTACAATTTCTGGTGCGATCGCCACTCGCAAACTCCAAGCCACCGATCCCGCTGATATGTTTTAAATTTGTCATTTGTCATTGGTCATTGGTCATTTGCAATTGGACTTTGGACAAATGACCAATGGCGATCGTCACGAGTAATCGATCTATTTATGACTAGTCAATCCATCATCTCTATCCAGAATCTCGACCACCACTTTGGTCACGGCTCACTCCGCAAGCAAGTTTTATGTAATATCAACTTAGAGATTAACGCTGGTGAAATTATTATCATGACTGGGCCCTCTGCTTCTGGAAAGACTACCTTGTTGACCTTAGTGGGTGGGTTGCGTTCTGCCCAATCTGGTAGTTTGCAAGTGTTGGGACGAGAACTTTGTGGTGCTAGTGCTGAAGAACTGGTGCAAGCACGACGCCATAACGGTTATATTTTCCAAGGACATAACTTGCATGGTAGTTTAACGGCACTCCAAAACGTCAAAATGGCTTTAGAATTGCACAAACATCTTGGGTTAAAAAAAATGCAAGCTAGGTCAGCCCAAATGTTAGAGCAAGTAGGATTGCGAAATCATTTGCATTACTATCCCGATCAACTGTCTGGGGGACAAAAACAACGAGTAGCGATCGCTCGTGCTTTAGTCGGTCATCCTCAAATAATCCTCGCAGATGAACCCACTGCCGCCCTTGACAGTCAATCAGGACGAGATGTAGTCAATCTCATGCAAAAACTGGCAAAAGAACAAGGCTGTACTATCTTGATGGTTACTCATGACAACCGCATCCTAGACATTGCCGATCGCATTGTCCAGATGGAAGATGGTAAACTCAAGTCAAAAGTAATACTATCAGCTTAAAGTTAATTAGCGTATTCCATTATTCAGAGTTGATTTATAAAGTAAATCTTAACTGTGGCATGGCAGACTCTCATTTCTGGCTTAATCTCGCAGTTTCACGGCAAATAAAGCGCTATTATCAGCAAATTTTAAAATATTTACGACTAGTATATAGTTTAATTTATGCTCACCGACTTACTTAATCTAATTTAAGTAATTTCCCTATACCAATTTCAACCTAACAATGTGATATTAGTGTCCAGTTGAAAAAGTGTCCAGTTGATTCTAAGATTTACTTCAAGTATTATTTATGTAATCACAGTTAAATTTTATGCTCATTACCAATGTCATACACCTTGGTTATTAGAGTTAAGACCAATTTCCTAAAATTACAGATAAAATGATTTGCCCTTGCAATCCATAAGTACCTGGAGAATTTCCAAAAATTTATGGTTGGCAACAACATTGGCTTCAAACAGGAAATACTAGCGATAATAAGCTAATCTATTTTCCAATACAAGCAAGGGATTTTTTGTAGTTTTATGATTATTGAGAATAGCGTTAGTAGTTCAAACGAAAAGTTGCTCGGTTTTGATGTCAAAAGTTTGACAGCCAATCGCCGTGCAATAAATATGTTAAAGGGAATATTTGCTGTTCTCCCGATTGCCTTGGCATTGCCTGTAGATGCTTTGCAAGTAAAGGTGATTCCAACTAATCCTAAATTAGGGGATACACTCTCGGTGGTGATTAATCTAGATAATCCAGAGAATGGTACAAATCCAACAGTAGCCAGTGGTAAAAATACATACCCAGCCTTTGAAATTGCACCCAATCATTATCGGGCTTTTGTTCCCACAACTCCACTAGAAAAAGCTGGAACTAGAACACTTCGGGTTGCAGGGGATGGTCAAGTGCGAAACTTGGCAGTGAATGTGCTTAATCGTAAATTCCCCATACAACGCATTACTTTGCCACCTGGCAAAGCCGGAGTGGATGCCACAGAGTATGAACTGAAGCGTGTGGCGGCTTTTAAAGCGCTACAAACACCAGAAAAGTATTGGAATGGAGTATTCCTGAAGCCAAATGCAGGGCGGATGAGTACAAACTATGGTGTACGTCGCTACTATAATGGTACATTTGCAAAAGACTACTATCATCGTGGTCTTGACTACGCTGGTGCTGCCGGTTCACCGGTAATTGCCCCAGCCTCTGGGCGAGTTGCTTTGGTAGGTAGGGTATCCCAAGGGTTTCGGATACACGGTAACGTAGTTGGCATCGATCACGGTCAAGGAGTAACCAGTATTTTCATGCACCTGAGTCGTATTAACGTTAAAGAAGGTGATTTTGTGAAAGCTGGTCAACTAATTGGTGCAGTAGGTTCAACAGGTGCAGCCACTGGACCACATTTACACTGGGGTTTGTATGTCAACGGACAATCTGTCGATCCAACACCTTGGCGAACTAAGGTCGTTAACTAGTAGAGGCAGAATTGATCTTGTCTTTGCATAATTTGTGTATTTTTTGCTGATAATTAGGCAAAATAAATTGGATTGATACCGTCCCTACCTTGCTTGCCCAACATAAGTGATGATAAGTGTTATGAGTATCGAAAAAATTGTAGAACAAGCTCTCCAGGATGGTTATTTGACACCAGCAATGGAAGCAGAAGTCGGTAGAATCTGTGACAACGCCTCAGAACTCTCAATTGAAGAGTATATGGCGTTAGATCGGCTAATGGGTGCGCTATTAACTGGTGAGGTAGTGGCGGTACCTCGCAAACAATTCATTAACGTTATGGAAGAATTGGTGCTGACAGAAGCGATCGCGCGAGTTGCAGAAATTGAAGCCACCAGCGAAAGTTCTCTAGATGTCGGGGATATTGCTGCTTACGCTCTCAACCGCCTACCACCTTTGTATGCTACTACAGAAGAAGGTGCTAACTTCCAGCGCCAAACAGCTCAGGCACAACTGCAAGACTTAATTTCTCAACAAATAAGTGCAGCAATTAACCGTTACCTCGATCGACCCAATTTCTTTCCAGAACGGCAAGCCTTGGGCAAAAACACTGGCAATGAGGTTGTACGCCAAGTTAGTGCTTTACTCCAAACATACGCACCTAATTTTGAGCAAAATGACAAGCCAAATGACAAGCCAGATGACAACGACTCTTAATTAATTATTCACGTACTAACACTTTTGTCCCTATACTCACTTGCTCATATAACAATCGGACATCAGAATTACGCATTCTCAGGCAGCCGTGGGATACAGCCGTTCCTACCAGGTCAATATCCGGTGTGCCATGAAAGCCAATTTCATTCCGTCCATCTGACCAAAAACCAATCCATCTATCTCCCAAGGGACTATCTGTACCAGCCTGAAATACTTTGCCAGTAATCGGGTGACGCCAGATTGGATAGTGTCGCATGTGGATCACCTGGAAAGAACCTGTGGGGGTTTCCCAACCTTTCTTACCAACAGCAATGGGATAGCTGGCTATCACCTCATCTCCTGCGTATACATAAGTGCGGCGATCGCTTAAATCAACTACCACTTGCGTCTTGACATTTGCCAGCCTATTAGATGGTATTTGTTGGGCTGAAGCCTGAGACCACAGACCTTTTGGCCAACTATCCGCAACTGGATTTTGTCTTTCTACTTGTCCCACCAGCCGCGTCTGAGTTGGTAGGTCGCTTGCTTTAGCTACATTATTCTTAATAGTTTGAGGCTTAATGGTAGAAGACTTGAGTGTAGAAGCTTTACGAGTAGTTGCTTTCCCTAGATTCTTCTTAATTATTTGCGACTTAATCGTAGAAGACTTGAATGTAGAAACCCTACGAGTAGTTGTTTTAGCTAGATTCTTCTTAATTATTTTTGATTTAGTTTTAGATTTAATAGCAGAGGACTTTGGTGTAAATGTCCTCTGGGCAGTCGAGCCTTGGGTAACTTCATCAGGTGGCACAGATCCACCCAGCGCAATTTCCCCCAAACTCACTTGGGAAAGATTTTTGTAGACTCCCTCTGTCCGGCTTCCCTTAATATTGGTTCGGGTAGGATCTCGCCGCATCAAAGTAGATGCAGACTTCTCATACTGCCGTTCCGCCGTACTAATGCGCCAATGGACAGCTAAGGATAAAAATGCTGTGCCAAAACAAAGCAGCATTACCATACGCCCTACAGATTCGTTTCTTACCATTGCCATCGCCTATTGTTTATCCCTGACATATTCAGCCGAGTAATTGGATGAGTTCATCATCTAATTATCAAAAATTTATCAATACTTATCATTTCCTTTGTAAATCTGCCAACACCTCTGGGCAAACTAAGACTATACAAATTGTCCCAGCGGCAAAATTCTAAGTGAGCAACCTCATTCCTCAAAAATTCTGAGGATCGTAAGCCTCTCCTCGGACTTTTTGGTGGAACTCTTGAAATGTAGCAATCAATCATTAATGGTGTGGGTGGATGAAAAATCATGTTTGAAAAACTATTGCTAGCGGTAACAATTACATTTTCCCTGAATTTCTTTTTTCAAGTTCGCGTACCAGAGCAACATAACTCTAGTGCTGCCTTCGGACCACAAGCAGAACAATCAGCAACTATTCTGCTAACGAAATCAAAAAATTAAATCACCATCTTAGCAACCACAGCAACCTAACTTCCAGTAATTATTACCCGAATTTTAAAGGTATCAAGAAGTTAGAATTACAAAATTTTATCTTCATTTTTATAGCCAAATTTAATTATCTCGAGCAAGCGTATATACCCAGTTGCTAAAAGTCCTAAAATGTGCATTGAATTGCGCCTTTGTTCGTTGATGGGTCTTAGGCAACTATGGGAGCAGTATAAGGAAAAGTGGCTCTGCTTATTGCTATAAATGTATCCAAAATTGTATGCTTCAGTGTTCCAGTCATCAATCCGTCACCTGAGCGTGGAACTTCTGTCCCATTAGCAGGTCTAATAGATAGGGATGATTTAGAGCCAGTACGATCTATGAGTCAATCGATTACTGTATCCTGGTCAACGGTTGATGCAAAGTATCCAGAAGCATCAGTGCAAGTTGACAAACTCCCTAACCACGATTTAATTTTGCGCTGTCAAGCCGGACTGCGACCAGATCGTGCTGCTTTTGCGGAACTATTACGCCGCTATCAAAGTCAAGTCGATCGAGTTCTATACCACCTGGCTCCAGATTGGCCTGACAGAGCCGATTTAGCTCAAGAGGTTTGGATTCGAGTGTATCGGAATATTAACCGATTACAAGAGCCTGCTAAATTTCGGGGCTGGTTAAGCCGCATTGCCACGAACTTGTTTTACGACGAGTTACGGAAACGCAAGCGGGTTATGAGTCCTTTGTCACTGGATGCTCCCCGTTCCTTAGAGGACGGCGAGATGGATTGGGAAATAGCTGGCGATACCCCAGGTCCTGAGGAAGAACTGACAACTAGAGAATTTTACGAGCAATTGCAAGAAGCGATCGCGGATTTACCAGAAGTTTTTCGTACTACCATTGTCCTCAGAGAAATCGAAGGCATGGCTTATGAAGAAATTGCCGAAATCACTGGAGTTTCTCTAGGAACTGTGAAGTCAAGAATAGCCAGAGCTAGATCGAGGTTGCAAGCCCACTTGCAGAATTATCTAGACTCCTAATTTACAGTATCTTGCCTCTGCCCAATGGCAGAATTTAAGCATAGATTAAAAATTACTAGAAAGACGTAGATTGTTTCTCCCTTTAAGAGGAAAATTGGCTAATTTTCCGGAAATTTGCACCCAGTTTACCCGTGTATGAATTGGTAATAATGTTAAGATGACTACTGATTCTCAGTTTTACGACCGTTCTCCTTTGCAACTTCCTCAAGATTTGTCAGATGGAATGGCCAAGCATACCAATGAATCAACGGGTCTTATGAATATAGTGAAGCGCGATCGCTTCGAATTATTAAGTGCTTACCTGGATGGTGAAGTCACAGCCACCGAACGCAGGCAAGTAGAAGAATGGCTGGCAAATGATGCCTCAGTTCAATGTTTGTATGCTCGACTGTTAAAGCTGCGCCAAGGCTTGCGGACGCTCCCAGTGCCAGCAGCCCAACAGTCGCCAGAAGAAACAGTTCAGCAAGTATTGACACGTTTGCGCCGTCGCTCCCGTTTAAACTGGATGGTGGGAGGTGCAGCCGTTGCTGCTTGTGTAATCGGTGCAGTATCTGGCTTAGTAGGTGGTGGTTCGATGGTGCCGCAACTGGCACAACGACCACAAAGAGAACCTATACAAACGTCCTCGGCATCTATAGTTCCCCCTTCCCCGCTGATGGTGGGACTAAATAACCCGGTAATTGAAATTCCGAAAGCAGCAGTAGCCTCTCCAGAAAATTCAATTTATCAGGTACAGCCGCAACGACACGACCCCAAACAGGATATAAACTAATCGCAAAGTTAACAGTTTACAGTTCATAACTGTACTTTGGGGTTAAACCACAGCCGCTCCACCAGCCCCCAGGCTGGAGGAATCCTCCTAATCGCTCAACTTTCTCTAAAGTCATTAAATAAACCCAAGCCCAACCCAGATAAAGCGACTGTGGGTCATAAACCTCGATAATTTGCCGATTATAGAGGTTTTCTGGTGTTTTTCTATTGGGCTGGTAATCTTCCAGCACATCTAGCTCATTTAAAATCCTTGGGTTGGAAAAAGAGAGTAAATATCCGTAAACTTGGCTATCCCCCAGTGTCATCGCTGGGTAGCCCATTGGCAGAGCAAATAATTTGCCTTGTACAAGAGCTATTTTGACATCAACTACTTTGCCACTACAGTATCTTTTATAGTTAGCTTCACCTGGTTTGAGCGTGCCGTAGACAAAAACCCTCACCAAATCAGTAAATTTTAGATTTGATTCAACCATCGCCTATTTTAACCATCTAACTTGACAGCAATAAAAACCTATGATGTTGAATACCTCTAGATATCAGTTCTAGAGGTATTTTTATTTACTTAGATTAATAGTTAAACAATTAAGTACTACTCTTGCCCTTTATTCCTATCTAACTTCTCTTGAATAGCTTCTCTACAAAATTCAGGAGGGTTATCTTGTTGCTGCACTTCCTCTTTCATTGTCTTAGTCATGCGTATATTCATTTTCTCGGTCAGTGGCTCCTCTCTGTCAGTAGTGAATTTTTTTAAATTTTCTGGATTTCCTTTAGGATTAGCCATTGTTGAGAGATGTAAATATAGCTTGATCTACGTGGAAGCGAGTAAATATGATTTTAAATCGGTGGTGCTTTCATCCTGGTAAATGGTTCACCACCGATACCACTTTTACAAATGGGTAACTCTATTTTATGTTCACAAGGTCAGAACTCGAAATCAAAACCACTGCTGAGTTGAGAGACTTGTGTAGGCGTTACGGATTAAAGCCTACTGGGAATGGAGGCTACAAGACTAGTTGGATTGTCACCTTAATGGCATTCCCACAGATAGCACTCATTCAACTAAGCCAGGGAAGAGGATTGAAGTCACCAGGCTTTAGCGTTATTCAATTCCTTGAAGGGGTGGTAGATGAGATGAATTCACCCACTGATGAGCAAGCAGCGCTGATCAAGCTGACGATGGAGGGCAAAGCGATGAGCTATCCTGACAGATATGCTCAAGAGAATTTGCTTAACTTGCACAAGGCTAAGATGCACCTTGAAATGGCGATCGGACTGCTAACTCAGTAAATCAGTTTAAAACCATAACACATTTAGTCCCCAACATCCTAAGCTTAGGGACTTTTTTATGTCCTATATACCCAAAGTTGTTGGACTTTAGAGATATAAGATAGATAGAAACAGAGGGTAGAAAGAAATAATAGTAAATTGATTTTATAAATTAAATTAGAAAATTACTAGACAGATAATTCCCTCAACATAGTAGTTCAAATGTCCTAGTAAAGATCAAATACTAGAAAATTAGTAGAAGTAAAGTGTAACAGGCATGAAACCATTGGAAATACGTGATTCTGTTGATTCCCGATATAACCCAGCAGCAATTGAGGAAAAATGGCAAAAAACATGGGTAGAACTTGGCTTAGATAAGACACCTACAGCTAGCAACAAGCCAAAATTCTACGCTCTTTCCATGTTCCCTTATCCATCGGGCAGCCTACACATGGGTCACGTCCGTAATTATACGATTACCGATGTGATTGCCCGCCTCAAACGAATGCAAGGGTATCGGGTAATACACCCAATGGGTTGGGATGCCTTTGGCTTGCCAGCAGAAAACGCTGCCATTGACCGTGGTGTACCACCAGCAAAGTGGACTTATCAGAATATGGCTCAGATGCGGCAACAATTGCAGCGTCTTGGTTTATCCATTGATTGGGAATGTGAACTTGCTACCTGTTCGCCAGATTATTACAAGTGGACACAATGGATTTTTTTGCAGTTTTTGCAAGCAGGGTTAGCTTATCAAAAAGAAGCAGCTGTAAACTGGGACCCGATTGATCAAACTGTGCTGGCAAATGAGCAAGTTGATAACGAGGGACGTTCTTGGCGGAGTGGGGCAATAGTTGAGCGCAAATTATTACGCCAGTGGTTTTTCAAGATTACCGACTATGCCGAAGAATTGCTCAATGACTTGCATCAATTGACAGGTTGGCCGGAACGCGTCAAATCGATGCAGGCAAACTGGATTGGCAAATCTACAGGCGCTTATTTAGAATTTCCCATTCTTGGGATAGATGAAAAAATCGGAGTGTACACTACACGTCCAGATACAGTTTATGGTGTTAGCTACCTAGTGTTAGCACCAGAACATCCCTTAACAAAGCGCGTCACCACAAAAGAACAACAAGCAGCGGTAGAAGCCTTTATTAAAGAAGTCTCCCATCAAAGTGAGTTGGAACGTACCTCTGAAGATAAACCGAAGCGGGGTATCCCCACAGGTGGTAAGGCAATTAACCCATTTACAGGGGAAGAAGTGCCGATTTGGATTGCTGACTATGTACTGTATGAGTATGGTACTGGAGCAGTTATGGGTGTACCAGCACACGATGTCCGGGATTTTAAGTTTGCCAAAAATTACGATTTGCCAATTGATTTTGTCATTGTTTCCCCAGATGATGTTGCAGGTTTTGACTTAACCCCAACATCAGAGATTGATGAAGTCACACAACTCATTCAAATTGAATACAACCAGGCATACACAGAACCAGGAATTTTAATTAATTCTGGGGCTTTTACTGGTATGACTTCCACAGATGCTAAACAAGCAATAATTGAATACGCCCAACAACAAGGTTTTGGTAAAGTGCGGGTGCAATATCGCTTGCGGGATTGGTTGATTTCGCGGCAGCGTTACTGGGGCGCACCGATACCTGTAATTCACTGTCCCAACTGTGGGATAGTTCCTGTACCTGCCAAAGATTTACCCGTAGAGTTGCCAGAAGAGGTGGAATTTACTGGACGTGGCGGTTCACCTTTGACTCAGTTGTCAAGCTGGGTAAATGTACCTTGTCCGACTTGTGGCACTCCAGCGAAGCGGGAAACTGACACGATGGATACTTTTATTGATTCCTCCTGGTATTACTTGCGCTTCCCTGACGCTAAAAATGAACAACAGGTTTTCGATTCTAGTAAAATAAACGACTGGATGCCAGTTGATCAGTACGTAGGTGGGATTGAACACGCAATTTTACATTTGTTATATTCGCGGTTCTTTACTAAGGTTCTGCGGGACAGAGGTTTGTTAAATTTTGACGAACCCTTTCAACGCCTGTTAACTCAAGGGATGGTACAGGGTTTAACTTACCTAAATCCTAATAAGGGTGGTAAAGATAAATGGATTCCTTCTAATCTGGTAAATTCAGCCGACCCCCGTGACCCCGAGACAGGTGAACCATTACAACGTCTCTATGCCACCATGTCTAAATCAAAGGGTAACGGTGTAGCGCCAGAAGATGTAATTTCTAAATACGGTGTAGACACAGCGCGGATGTTCATCTTGTTCAAAGCGCCGCCAGAAAAAGACCTGGAATGGGATGAAGCCGATGTAGAAGGACAATTTCGCTTTTTAAATCGGGTTTGGCGTTTGGTGACAGATTATATTGCTGCTGGGGTATCCCGTAAAAAAGCCCAATCTGATTTAACTAAGGCAGAAAAGGAATTGCGGCGGGTAATTCATAAGGCTATTCAAGCGGTGACAGAAGACGTAGAAGACGAATATCAATTCAACACAGCTATTTCAGAATTGATGAAGTTGAGTAATGCTTTAACTGATGCCGAAGCGAAAAATTCACCAATTTACGCAGAAGGAATTCAGACTTTGGTGGTCTTACTAGCACCCTTTGCACCACACATTGCTGATGAATTGTGGCATTTATTGGGTGAAAGTGATTCAGTTCACACTCAAACTTGGCCATCATTTGACCCTGATGCTTTGGTAGCTGATGAAATTACTTTAGTGATTCAAGTTATGGGTAAAACTCGCGGCTCGATTCAAGTACCAGCACAAGCAGATAAAGCAGCGTTGGAGAAATATGCCCGTGAATCAGAAATTGCCCAGCGTTACATTGAAGGTAAAGAGATTAAAAAGGTAATTGTAGTGCCTGGAAAGTTGGTGAATTTTGTAGTTAGCTAAGTACAGCTTTGCATAAAATCGTGGCGAATTGAGGGTTTAAATTTAAACGCAGATGCGCTTCGCCTTTTTGCAGGGTAGGGGCGCAAATAATTCGCTACGAATTAATTAAATTTTGTACTTGTATTAGAATCGATAAAATTGTAAATGTAGCCTGACAAAACATCAGAGGATTTACATCCATGACACTCAAAGAGTTAGAACAACAACTTCTTGCTCTGAATCCTGATGAAAAATTGCAGGCTATACAGTTACTTGCTCAAAGTCTTGGTAACAATTGGAAAGGAATTGAAAAAATTCATAGAGTCTGTGGTGGAGAGGCTCGCATCGCTAAAACTCGTATTCCCGTTTGGGTAATTGTGGAAGCTCACCATCTTGGATATAGTGATGCTGACTTTTTGACGAGCTATCCAACCATTACAGCTACAGATTTAGCTAATGCTTGGGTATATGCAAAAGCTTATCCCGATGAAATCAAATTGGCAATTGAGCGTAATGAGGCTGCCTAATCGATGGCACGATTTTATGCAGATGAGCAGTTTCATTTCCAGTTGTGGAATTATTACGCGCTTTGAGACATGATGTTTTGACAGTTTAAGAAGCAGAAAATACAGACCGAGGTATATCTGATGAGGAAGTACTAGCATTTGCCATAAGTCAAGAACACTCAATATTAATTATCAACAGAGTTGATTTTATCCGTTTGCATCGTCGTGATTCTAACCACTTCGGTATTATTGTTTGCACAAACAATCGTAATTGGTAACAATTTGCAGCACGGATAGATGAGGCTGTGGCAGCAGAAGAACCGTTGTAAGGAAAACTAATTCGTGTGGTACGTCCAGTCACTTAAAAAGGTTTTGATGGAACACCAAATGCTAAACTCATCAAGTATATGTTGCAACAACTCTTTTAGTAGTTGACTTCTCTGGTGTATGTGTATTTAAAAACATCTATACCGTTCGTCTAGAAAGTTGGACTGTTTTATTTATACACAAAAAAGCGCTTGAGAGTTTTGCTCACTCAAACGCTTTTCCGTAAAAGCTTATACCAACTCACTCGTTTGATGCAACATTTGAAATCTGCAACACTCCCTGAGGAGGGAGTATTACGGGGATAACTTGTGACAAACATGTGGTGAAATGGTATCACTCCTTGCACTAACTAAGAATATCTCTTTTGTAAGAATACCGGGGATCTAGTGAGTGACAGTTTATGAACTGAACACTAGTTAAAAACGACTCACCGTGAATAGTAACTAAGGAGACTAAGCACGATTGTAGCAATTTTGTAAGTATAGTATAAAAACTTATAGTTTATTAGTACCCGCCGTCGGCATTGCTTACCACTAAGTACAGTATCAAAAAGTGCAGCAATTAGTAGCATAGATATCTCAAATTCTGCGTCAAATTAGTCGCTACAAATAAGCCAGAAAAGTCTTGGATATTGGCATCGAAGCGATTTTGACTCAAATAAATCATAGATGAAGGTATTTTTTAGAAAATGGCAACCCAAGAACAAATCTTTGAATCAAATAGATTGAAAAGTTTGGGTTGGGTATCTTCTATCTCTTAGCAAACGGTAACATCCAAGTCTTCTGTATAGTGTAGGGGGTTACTTCTTTCGTGGAAGCAAAACACAACTTTTTCACTGACAATTACCGCGATGTTCAAAACAATTTCGCGTTTTTTATAAAAACAACTGAGGTGGATTATAGGTAGATTTAAAAATTTCTCGTACCTATGCCTCATCTAGATAGATGTTTCATCTTTGCCTAAAATAGCCGTTCGCCTACGAACAGACACTTTAACCTGGCGTCTAAGTGTGTGGTAAGATTGCCTGGAACAAAGGTTTTATCTGAGTTGGAGTCTGGTATAAATTGCAAAGGTCAAGCTGACCGATCGTTAACTCCCACGATACTTTTCCTATGAATTTGGAAAATATACAACAATGTTGGTAAACAATCTGAGTGGAATTTGTAGATGAACATCTAGGATTTGCTATCAGACTTAACCAACTTTCCACAATTTTGACTTTTATTTGACTTTTAGGATAGACACATGAACGATAAGCTGATGCTGATGATTCCAGGCCCTACACCGGTGCCAGAAGCTGCCTTACTGGCATTAGCCAAGCATCCGATTGGGCACCGTACTAATGAATTTAGCAACATCTTGGCAGAGGTGACAGAAAACCTCAAGTGGTTGCACCAAACTCAAAGTGATGTGCTGATGCTGAATGTCAGTGGTACGGGTGCTGTAGAAGCGGGAATAATTAATTTTCTCTCTCCAGGCGATCGCATTTTAGTTGGCTCTAATGGTAAATTTGGTGAACGCTGGGTAGAAATCGGTCAAGCCTATGGTTTGAATGTAGAAGAAGTTAAGGTGGAATGGGGAAAACCCTTAGACCCCGCAGTATTTGCCGAAAAACTCCAAGCAGATACCCAAAAGCAAATCAAAGCCGTAATCATTACCCACAGCGAAACCTCGACGGGTGTGTTGAATGACGTAGAAACCATCAACCGCCATGTCAAAGAACACGGTGAAGCTTTAATTATCGTTGATGCCGTCACCAGCTTGGGTGCGTTCAATCTACCCGTCGATGCTTGGGGTTTGGATATCGTCGCCTCCGGTTCCCAAAAAGGTTATATGATTCCGCCGGGATTGGGTTTTGTCTCTGTCAGTCCCAAAGCTTGGGAAGCTTACAAAACTGCGAAGCTACCGAAATATTATTTGGACTTAGGCAAATATCGCAAAGCCACAGCCAAAAATACAACTCCATTTACTCCGCCTGTGAACTTGATCGTAGCGTTATACACCACGTTGCGAATCATGAAAGAGGAAGGCTTAGAATCAATATTTGCTCGACATGAACGGCTCAAAAATGCTACCCGCGCCGCCATTAAAGGATTAAATTTACCCTTACTTGCAGCAGACAATTCCGCTAGTCCGGCGATTACGGCTGTAGCACCACAAGGAATTGAACCGGATAAGATTCGGTCATTGATGAAAAAACGCTTTGATATTGCTTTAGCCGGTGGTCAAGATCATTTGAGCAATAAAATTTTCCGTATTGGTCATTTGGGTTTTGTGAGCGATCGCGATATCCTTAGCTGTATAGCATCCTTAGAAGTTGTCCTCACAGAACTTGGCTACGAAGACTTTACCCCTGGTTCTGGTGTAGCAGCAGCAGTCAGAGTGTTTAGTCAGTCCTGAGTACTAAATTAAAAGAGCGAGTTAGATTATCAACTCGCTCTTTTAATTTGTATATAAATAAGTAGAAATCGTCAGAGTCAAGAGAGCTATATATCAACTTTTCCATCAGGTAGACTTGATAAAACATGCCTCAATTCTCCTAAATGATACCAACTTCCCCTAGATAGTATTATTTGCTCTGGAGACAATCGCACAGTGTCTTTGATACCAAACAATATTAACTTAGGCAACTTAGTATCATACCAAATTGGCATAAATAGTATTGTTGAAGATTCTGGTAACAGGCATTTGCTAAAAACTTTTAATCCAAAATCCAAAATCGTTCGACTGAGCATCTTTCTACTGAGCTTGTCGTTCGCGTAGCATCCCGTAGGGAAATGTCACGACGAAATCTAAAATCCAAAATTGGTATAACCTATGCCGTCTCCAGCCAATCATAAATTTTTTCTAATTGCTCTAGAGTAATTAACCCATACTGCCAAAGAATCATTGCCAAAGGGCCTGGGTCTTGCTCCCGATGCCGAAGCGCCACCGCTAGTGATGCTGTGGAAATTGCCAAATCTTCTTGCAAAAAATGAATCAGTCGAGAATATTTTGATGGTGACATTTGTATCTCACCTCCTTGTGCAGAATGTATTGTCATATATCACTTCACTATTACTTGGTAGACAGTAGCCAGTATTTCATCTGTCACTGTGCCGTTATCGGCTATACACCTCAGCACAGTTTTTTTGATCTGCCTTCAACAGAGGCTTCTCATAGAGGTTCTAAAAGATAGAAATTTTCGTATAAATCATCTGCTCGATTCTCAAGCAGTATTTTTACTTAGTTAAATTGGCTCCATCCTGTTTACTTTTGTGCTTTATTTAATTACACAGGTAGTAACAAAGATTCCATAGCCTATACTCTCTTATTAGCGACTATTTACAGTTACGCCCAAGGGAATATTTTTGCAACCAAACCTTAAGACTGTGATTTAAGGTTGGAGACAGTAGAATTTTACATTATTACCACAGTTTTTAAATAGTAGCGTTACAAGTGACTGTTTTGCCACATAAAGTGACATTTTTTACAGAAACAACATATATTTCGACCGTATTAGGTTCTCAACAGAGCAACCACCCAAATTTTTATCCTTGCAACGCACTGGAGTCTCAAAACTCAATTTTGAGAATATCGCCTACTTTCAACTTCAATTCGACAGCTCTTCCAGAGCGAAGTTCAATCACCTTATCGATTGGTGTATTGGGGCCATAGGTAGGGCAAGGCTCACTTGCACAAGGAGGTGCAGCAGCCTGAATATATTTAACTACACCTTTATGTAGAAATACCATATCCAGAGGTACAGGTACATTCTTCATCCAGAAACTGACTGATTGTGCTGAACGAAACCCAAACAGCATTCCCCGGTCATCTGGTAAAGCTGGTCGATACATCAACCCCATCTGTTGCTGTTGTGGCGTCTGCGCTACCTCTAATTGAATCGTTGTACCATTAGGAACAATCGCTTTAGCAGAAATTGGTAGTGTTTGACCTAAACTCTTTGGTGCTGGAGTTTGAGAATCAGACATGAGGCTGGGAGATTTAGCTGTTGTTGGCACAGAACAACCCATCAGAAAAATACTCAGCAACATCGAGAGCAAACTTAGCCGACGAGTCATATAGTTTTTCGATTTTGTAATTTAGACTTCAATTTTACAGTGTTGTAGGCAGAAAAACCCCTTGGGTGGAAGGCAGCAACACCCAAATATACATTCCCTGGCTGAGACTGGGAACAAGGCAAGGAGATAGGCAAACTTCCTAGTACACCACGGTGTAAATAACAGACCATTCAAAATGGCACAAAAGCCCGGAATACAATTCTTTTGACTTTTGACTTCTGCCTTGCAGTACTAGTGTATTAGGATTCTCTTAAAACGTACCCTACGCCTCGCACTGTTTGAATGAGGCGCTTTTGAC
Organism: Nostoc sp.; assembly: GCF_036917415.1. Taxonomy (GTDB): domain Bacteria; phylum Cyanobacteriota; class Cyanobacteriia; order Cyanobacteriales; family Nostocaceae; genus Nostoc. The sequence goes on from NZ_JBALDJ010000123.1 coordinate 40,997, forward strand.
CTTCATCTTCAATTTTTAACCGCAAGTAACGGATATACACTTCAATTACATTCGACTCACCCAGAAAGTCATAACCCCAAACATTTTCTAGAATTTGTTCGCGAGTTAATACCTCACGGGGATGTTCCATTAAAAATTTTAATAGTTCAAATTCTTTCATTGTCAAGTCAATTGGTCGTCCGTTGTGTATGGCACGGCGAGTTGCTATGTCTAAAATTAAATCCCCAAAGCGTAATTGCTCCGTGGTATCGACATCGGGTTTTAAATAGAGGCGAATCAACTTCAAAAAGTCTTCTGAACGGTAAGGTTTGAGGATGTAATCATCCGCTCCAGCTTCTAGACAAGCTACACGATCGTCAACTGTATCCCTTGCCATTAAAATCAATACAGGCGATCGCATACCAGTGCTTCTCATATTTTTGCACAATGAGAGTCCTGATTCTCCTGCTAGCATCCGGTCTAAAACAATTAAAGCAGGCTGGCGATCGCGACAGTGTTGTAAACCACTCCTCGCATCATGAGCCAAAATTGATTCATAACCGGCTTCTTGCAAATCGCAAGAAAGCTGATTTGCTAGGCTCTCATCGGTTTCAATCACCAAAACACAGGGACTTTGAGCAACTGTCATAACAATTTGGGATATTTGATTTGGGATTGTAAAGATATTCCAGGGAAAATCTTTACATCAGTTATAAAGTGCAATTACGAGCTTTTAGTGATGTAACAATCCTGATTTGACGCGCTGCTAAGGATGTTTTAGCACGTTCAGGTGTCAGCTATCGAATTCTCCGATGCAATCTTAATAACTAACTCCAAATTCCATCTCCATACCAGTAATTTTGCAAGTAAATCAGCAAATGGGGGCATGGGGCATGGAGAGTAGGTTGATGAAAGCGTTGAAGGAGGCAGGAGGTAGGAGGCAGAAGGAACAATTGGAAGAGGATTCAGACCCCTCCCAATTTTAAGCGCCGTATAAACGGTGAGGTCTTAAACCCCTGCTCCCTCCGATCGCCGCAGGAGGTAGAGGGCAGTTTTCCTCCACTCTTGAACTGCCCTCTGCCTCCTGCCTTCCTTGATAAGGGAAAAGAATTAATAACCAATGCCCATTACCCCTTATCCCCAGAGGGAACCCCACCTTCCCCAATCCCCAATCCTTACGGCAATTCTACCGAAGTTGGTTTAGCGATATGTGGCAAACCCCAACCTAATTTTTCTCGCAAAATTCGGAAAAACTCAGGCGGTTGCAGGCGAATAAATTGGGCACTATATTGCGATCGCTCCATATATACTCGATCTTCTGGTAAGATATAGCACCCTCCATTCCCATCTACTACCATTACCAGCCGAGGGATATTGACTGGGTAGATATTGACCGATTCAGTATCTGGAAATACCAATGCTCTAGAAGCTAGGGAATGGGGACAAATTGGTACTAGCTGTAAAACAGGTACACCAGGAGTCACCACTGGGCCACCAGCACTCAATGAGTAAGCTGTAGAACCAGTAGGCGTAGAAACAATCACACCATCTGCGGCAATATCTACTGGTGCATGACGCCCTATGGCAATTTCAAAATGGCACATAGAGGTCAAAGGTTCCCGGTGTAGCACCATTTCATTCAAGCATAGGGCTTCCCATAGCACTGAATCATCCCGAAACACTTTGACAGTGAGCATAGCTCGTTCTTCAATTTCATACTCACCTGCCATCGCCTGTTCTAGCGCTTGGGGCAATTGATTCAGGAAAGTTTCTGTCAAAAATCCCATGTGGCCGGTATTTACTGTTAGTAGTGGAATACCACAAGGGGCTACTTGACGAGACGCTGCTAAAACAGTGCCGTCTCCCCCTAATACCACTGCAAACTCCATATCTGAGTCAAAACCAGGGGGTGTCAGACCGTCAATGGGGGTATGGCACACAGGACTCTCCGGGTTAGGGTAGCCCAGTATACCACCAATACTCGATGTGATACATACATTCCAACCGGCTGCGGTTAGCTTGTCTTTCAACTCGATAGCGACACGACCCGCTATCGGTTTAACGTCATTGTAGATAATGCCTGCTTTCGGCACATTCAAATATCCAAGTTTAGGCGATGCTCTGTATTATGTAATCGTTACACATTTTTGGTCATGTAGTCATTAATCTAGAATCAAATATCCAGAGTCTAGAGTTTTACGACTAATGTCTGTTTCGTAATGACTATTGACTATTGGCTTTTGAAGACTGTTTAAAAGGAGTTTTTTTAGGTTTCTGCTTTTTATTTTTATTTTTCTGGTAGTCTACTTCTTTGAGCTTCTTCATTATTCGGCTGAAGTACTCTTGTAGATAGCTTTCTAGAGTTGTGGTTTGTTGCTGATCTAAATCAAACACTGTATATACTTCATCCATTGAAGCATTTAACTGTTTACCACTAGCCAATACTTCTGTAAACGCCAGCCTGTCTGCTACGTTCCATCCCCACTGAAAGAACCGCATTATGCCACGAACAGCACGCAGTAAGTTTATTGGCATCCGCGTTACTCTGGCATCTTTTCCAGATAAGCGTTCGCACAAGTTAATAATTTCTTCTGCACTCCATGCACGAGTACCGACTACAGGAAAAGCTTGGTTTTCCGTTTCTGGTAAACTCAATGCTCGGATCGCAAACTTAGCAATGTCCTGAGTGTCCATATAGGCAATGGGAGAAGAATTACCTGTTACCCAAACTGGCTGTCCTTCCAAAATGGGAATCCCATACTGACCGATTAACCCTTGCATAAATCCAGCTAGTCGCAATATGGTATAATTCAAGCCTGACTCAGCCAAGAATAGTTCTGTACACCGCTTAATTTCCATTAGCGGCACTTCTGGATATTTATCAGCATCTAAAATTGAAAAGAAGATAAAACGTTCGACACCTGCTGCAATTGCTGCTTGAATCAATGCTACTTTGCCTTCCCAGTCTACTTGTTTGATACTTAGTGAATCTGTAGGGCGAGATGTTGAAGCATCAATAACTTGGGTTACACCTGACAATGCTTCCGCTAAGGTATCGGGGTAACGCAAATTTCCGGGTACGAGTTCTGCACCCCACTCTTTGAGAAAAGCTGCTTTTTTACTGCTGCGGACAAGACAGCGTACTTTATATCCCTCATCGATAGCACGACGAGCCACTTGTCTTCCTAAGGTGCCAGTGGCACCGACGATTAATAATGTCATGAGGGTTGTAATAAATTTTAATGTTTTATGAAAAGAATGTTATCAGAATAACCTATGCAAACAAAAGTTTACATCTTTTCTCAGAAAATCAATTTATTTGGATAGACTGATGGGAAAATAGCTGTCCGGTTAACGGACAAGCTTTTTTCTCATTTCGATGAAAAAGGGAGTGGGGAGTGGGGAGAATAATAACCCCTGTAGAGACGCGATTAATCGCGTCTCTACTTCTAACTCTTAACTCAGTACTAATTATTCTTCTGTGCCTTGAATTTTCAATAACAACGCGCCTAAGCCCCAGCCCACGAAGATTAAACCGAAAGACAATAGAGCTGCATTCAAAATTTCGCCGCCCATTAGTATGATTCTCCTTATGCAAAGTGGTGTGTAAACTAGGTCTAACAGAAGCTTTTCAATGGTTGCTGTAGGATTAGACCTGTGTAAATAATTTTAAACTAGTTTAGCAGGTAATCCCTACTGGTTCGGGGGGCAATCCCTACTGATGACAGTAGGGAGATGGGTAAATTGGGAAACTTTGATGATAATAATTATGAAGAGATTTTATGTATCCAAATAATCAAGGTAGTTTAAGAAATTTTGTGAAAGAAAATCGTCCGCGTTTGGCGCTGACGCTGGGAGATCCGGCGGGGATTGGGCCGGAGGTGATTTTGAAAGCTTTAGCCGATGCAGAAATTCGTAAAAAATATGACGTTACAGTAGTGGGTAACAGGGATTTGCTTGCACAGATGTATCACAAACTGAATTTAACTGAGAATTTAGTAGCTTTGGCAAATCCAGATGAGTTGTCAGTCAGCGATGTGCAGTTAAATGGAAAAATTAAAGATCGAATTATTTCAGGAATAGGTAATGCAGCCAGTGGTGCGGCTAGTTTTGCATATATGGAATATGCGATCGCTCAAACACTGGCTGGTAAATTTGATGGTATTGTCACAGGGCCGATCGCTAAATCTGCCTGGAAAGCCGCAGGGTACAATTATCCAGGGCAAACGGAACTTTTAGCACAAAAATCAGGTGTTGACCGTTTTGGGATGTTATTCGTAGCGCGATCGCCCCATACTGGTTGGACACTCCGCGCTTTACTTGCAACCACACATATTCCCCTACGTCAAGTAGCTGATGTGTTGACACCGCAGTTGCTGACACAAAAACTGGATTTGCTGGTGGAGTGTTTAGAGAAAGATTTTGGTATATATAGAGGAAGAATTGCGATCGCCGGGTTAAATCCCCACAGTGGGGAACAGGGACAACTTGGAGATGAAGAACAAGATTGGTTAATTCCCTGGTTGGAGCAAGAGCAACAAAACCGACCACAATTGCAACTAGATGGGCCAATACCGCCAGATACAATGTGGGTTAAACCTGGTCAAGCTTGGTATGGAAATTCTTTAGTACAAAATCCCGCTGATGCCTACTTGGCACTTTACCACGACCAAGGCTTAATTCCAATGAAGCTGATGGCGTTCGATCGGGCAGTTAATACTTCTATAGGTCTTCCTTTTGTTCGGACTTCACCCGATCACGGAACAGCGTTTGATATTGCGGGTAAAGGAATTGCTGATGCTACGAGTATGAAAGCAGCGATACATTTAGCAGCTGAGTTGGTTAGTCAAAGATTGGCTAAGAAAAATAATGAATAGTCTTTAAAGTACAGCTTTGCTGAAAATAGTTAAGACACGACCAAATCAGTTCCCAATATGGTTCAGTTAAGCATTTCTTTCTTATTTCAATGTTGTTTGTAACTCTGTGGTAACCTTAAAAACTAGTATTCTCATCGGGTGCTTCAAACTTGTAACCATAGCCTCGCACAGTTTTAATAAACTCCGGTATGCTAGGATCGACTTCCATCTTTTTGCGAAGCTGACCAATATGCACATCAACCACCCGGCCATCTCCTACGTAGTCGCAACCCCAGATTTGTTGGATTAGTTGTGGACGACTCCAAGCCTGATTAGGATGACTTGCCAAAAAATGTAAAATATTAAATTCCAACGCTGTTAAGGCAAGGATTTTATCGTTAAGTGTTACCTCCCGGCCCTCTGGATTAATTACTAGTTGCTTGAAAATGATACTTTGTGTTGGGGAAGGACTGATGTAGCGTATCCGCCTCAAAAGAGCTTCTACTCTAACTTCAACTTCTGCAAGACTAAATGGTTTAGTCATGAAATCATCAGCACCTGCGCTTAAAATTTTAATTTTATCAGCCTCGTCAGTCCTACTAGTCAGTATCAGCACTAAAACATTAGTACGACTCTGCATTTCTTGGCAAAGGTTATAACCAGTAACATCCGGCAAATTCCAATCCAGAATTACTAAAGCTGGGTTGAATTGCTCAAACAACGATAAGGCTGTCCTACCATCTGCTGCCGACTCTATTTGATATTTCCGGCTTAAAAAACGATATACAAGATTTCGGACGCCGAAGTCGTCATCAACGATCAGAATTTTGGGAGTAGTAGCAGTAACCATAACCATAATGCTGTCTATTGTAGATTGGGCGATTTGCTGTTGCACCAGTTTTACTTTACGTGTTTCTATTGAGAGTTTATTTAGGCGCTTCTCTGCTGAGTACCATCGCTACTGTAGTACTTGTATATATTTAATTTTCATGAAGCTTATGACAACCTCAGCCATTGTCATGCCGATAAAATTCATAATTATCGCATTATTCTTGCATAATTTTAAATTTATATTGTATAATATTAATGTTTTCCTTTTGGATAAGTGTACTTAAAACCCATCTCCGTAACCGCAAATAGTCAAAAGACACATCCAGAAGCGACGGCAATTGCTACAACTTTAAAAGAGCAACACACTCCCTGATTAGTTAGTTCTCTACAAAAGCTGACAAACTAACTTATCAGCCAATCTAGATTCTCAACTCCTACTTACTCGACTGTACTCTAGCCAATAGGTATGTTCTCTTGAAGAAGGTCTACGAAAATCTACCCTGGTGCATTTACATGTAGCTGCCCTCTTAAGCATATACTATACTACAAGTTTCAGCCTGAGACTATAACAAGCTAAGGACTGAAAGCATCCCCAGAAGGTATATAGGGCAGCAAAACCAGCTTTAACAGACAAAAGCAACATCATAATAGTATTGCTCTAGCAATGCTATTATGATGTCAATAAATTGCTGATAGCTTGCCTCAATAGTACTGCTGATAGCAGAATTCACAATGGGCTACGCCACGCTGCGCTAAGAGAAGTAAAACACCCTTTATATCTGGTTAACAGATTTAGTTTGTGTATCTCACAAACTTCTAATCTGCTGTATATAACTCTATAAGCGTGGCAGGAAATTAAAGAAATATTATTATAGCAATCCTATTTGAGTTATGAAAATTTTTGTTATGGTGGTCGTCCTTGGTTATTTGTCAAGAGTCATTTGTAATTACAAAAGACAAATGACAGCCAACTCCAAAAATATTTCACAAATGATTTAGGACTGCCATATTAGCGATCGCTCATATTAAAAAGGTATCAATTACTATATTCATCGCTAAATACTCTTCATTTTAAACTAATGTTTTTCTCGATTTATGAGGAATTTAGTAAAATGAAAAATATCTAAATGACTAAAATATCAAAAACATAAACTATAAATATATTTAATTAGATTTAGAGGAAATCATGTCTATCCATACTCTCAAATGGCGTTATTTACAATTGATTAATTGGTAGAATTTTTGAAAATCACTCCATCTATCTGAAGAGAGAGTTTGAGAATATTCATACCAGAGAAAGATCAATTAAATATCTTCAGTTCGCTAAATTGCTATTAATATCGTCAGTAAGGAAAAATTATGGTTAATAATTTAGTCGGCGGCATCATTCCCCCACAACCACCAATAGAAGCACAAACTGAGGCTCATACCCTAAAGACTCGTCTGGAATGGGGTGAACCAGCTTTTACAATCCTGGATGTGCGCGATCGCCCGACCTACAACGAAGGTCACATTATGGGAGCGATGCCAATGCCAGCAAATGAATTGGTAGAGCGTGCAGTAGCTTCTTTGGATAAGAGTCGTGATATTTACATTTACGGTGCTAATGAAGAAGAAGCTGCCCAAGCCGCACAACAACTGCGTTCTAATGGATTTGAGCATGTCTCCCAACTCAAAGGTGGTCTTGGCGCATGGAAGGCGATCGGTGGTCCAACAGAAGGCATTGTTGAATCAAAAACTCCCGCAGGTGCAGACGACTACAATGTGGTAGATCGGCTAAAGAATCACCAAGAAAACCTGCAAAAGGGAGGCACTAGCGCTACAGAATCTATTAAACAGGGAGCCGCTAACCTTAAGGAAGGCATTAAAGAGGGAGCCAGTAACCTTAAAGAAAACATTCAAGAGGGAGCCAGTAATCTCAAAGAAAACGTTCAAGAAGGAGCCAGTAACCTCAAAGAAAACGTTCAAGAGGGAGCCAGTAACCTCAAAGAAAACGTTCAAGAGGGAGCCAGTAATGTCAAAGAAGGCATTAGTGAATCTAAAACTCCTAGAGACACTGAATAATTCCAATATTGGAGCTTAGGCAAAAAATAACTTAGAAAGTTAGCGACTAGACCTCTTGTATAAATCAAGCATAAGAACCCCACTCTGCCTTTGACTAACGTCAAAGTTTCTCCTTTTTGATTGTGAGGAGAGGTTAGGGGTGCGGTGTTAGAAAATTTTCCAAGAGGTCTAATCTCGATTTTTCATCAGCAGAAAAGTCAGAATTCACAAATGGAGCCGGAAACTCCCAAGCTCCCACCAGAAGACAGAATATTCTATCTAGTGATATTTGTCCTCCAGATCAATAACTTTTACAATAGGTTTACGGTTTGATCAGTGTTCAAACAAATCCTTAAATTGCAATAAATCTAAAGAAACTATCGTTGGTAGAAATTCAAAACATTCTTGAGCAATTTGCCAGCGTTCTTCTCGTTTGAGCATTTGTATTAGCTTCTGCTGCACACTAAGTAAGTAGCGCACATCATTGGCAGCATAACTTAGTTGAGCTTCAGATAAGCTCACGGCGTTACCCCAATCAGAACTTTGAGAGCTTTTATCTAGTTCCACTTGTTCTAACTCTTGTACCACATCTTTGAGTCCGTGGCGATTTGTGTAAGTACGAGCTAATTTACTAGCAATTTTGGTACAAAAAATTGGCCTTACCTGAATCCCCAGATTGGCTCGCAAAGTGGCAAGGTCAAATCGAGCAAAGTGAAACACTTTCACAACATTGACTGCTTCTAAGAGTTTTTTTAAGTTGGGAGCGTCAGCTTGTCCTTTGGCTATGCGGATTGCAGTCACTTTCCCTTCTAGATTGCACAGCTGGACGAGACACAAGCGATCGCGCAGCGGCAACAATCCCATCGTTTCTGTATCAACTGCGATCGCTGTAGATTCTAAATACTGGCTAAGGGCTGCGTCACTGAGGTCGCGATCGCTCACCTGAAAATCTGGTAATGTCATCAATGGTTCAAAAATAATAGCAGTGTCCAGCAGACAAAAATCTTGTCAGACACTACATTATTATTGTGCAAAAAATCAAAAATTAAATCTATCTAGTGCGAAAAAACATTTGCGTCAGGTAGACTTCGCCTTGGTTATTAGTAGCAACACCAATTCCAGTCAGGTTGTATTTTCCTTTAAGATTCTTTAGGTGTCCGGGACTGTTGATCCAACCAGTAACAGCTTCCTCTACGGGGTTGCTATATCCCCGGTTGAAAGCAACATTTTCTGCTGCACTGTTGTAGCGAATCGGGATAGCTTTGACTCGCCCTTCAAATCCCTGATGGCTAAATGGGGTTTTGCCTTTAGCCATATTTTGACTATGAATTCTTGCCTGTCGAGTTAAATTTGCATTTAAGGTCAACTTTGGCAGCCCTTTAGAAGCCCGATATCGATTAATTTGGTCAAATACTGATTTTTCTAGCTCAGTAGTTTTAAAAGTAGGAGTCGATATTGCAACCTGACTAGAAAAAAGCGACAACAGCTTATTACGGGTGGATGTATTTGTAGAAGTATGATTTGGTATCGGAGCAGTCGTTAATCCACTAGCAAGGACAAGCGCACTTAAAGCGATGCCAAAAGCAGTTTGTCGGAACATGGAGAATTGCGTAATGTGTAGAGATATAAGACTTCTACTCTACCCTATTGTTCCAAGGATATATACCACAATACTGTTAAGTAATGATGAATTTCGGCAATTTGGCTACATCCTTTACAAGTAACACAAACAATCATTTCCAATTGTCAGTATTTCAATAAGTCAGCTTCATGAAAATCACGGTTAATTTTGTTGATAATTTAAGATTTTCATGAAATATCTTGCAAAAGCTTTGCTGACAGGTTGAAGTCTGGGGAATTTGAGAAAAACCCAAATTTTACCAAATGCTAACGCTGTGTGCAATTTTTACTCAAACCTCATCTCCCAACCCCTTGCTTTCAAAGCCTCTTTTTGCCGGAGAGAAGAATGGAAGTGAGGTCAGAATATTATAGTCGCACATTGCGTCAAACTTATGAGCGAATGAACATTTGTGTAAAGTAGATTGCACCTTGACTGTTTTTGGCAACACCAATCCCCGTCAGATTATAATTACCTTTGATATTGGCAAGATGCCCTGGACTTTTGAGCCAGCCTTGAACAGCTATTGTGGCAGGATCGCTATATCCCTGGTTGTAAGCGACATTTTCACCAGCTGCTTTGTAAGAAATACGGGTTGCTTTAACACGTTCTGAAAATCCAGTATGTCCAAAGGGAACTGTACCATTAGCCATGTTCTGACTGTGAATCCTAACTTGATTATCGATGGCAGGATTACGAGTCAGTGCTGATAGCCCTTGGGAAATTCTGTAGTTATTAATTTGGTTAAAAATCGACTGTTCTAGAGCGGCAGTGTTGATGCTAGATGCTGCAATTTTTACAGTACTATTTGATACATCTGAAACTATCGGCGTAAAAGCTGGATTTGTTACAGGAGTAGCGATCGCTCCACTACTGAGAATAATAGTGCCTAAAGCAACGCTGTAAATTATTGGTTTGCTCATTTGCTAGAAGTAAACTTTTAGACAATGTAACCAACTAATATCAATGTGACAAATTGCTTATAGGTCTATATAGCTCTATTTGTAGGCTTTTTTGTTCAAAAACTACTAGCAAACGTTTAAATGCACGATTTAACGGAAAAAAAGTGCTGTTTAATCAATAATCGTCTTCTACCATTAGTATGATTATTTATATCTACATTCCGCACTTAGCTGTCATATAGTAGTGTAATTACTAGATTTTTTGGGATTTTTTAGTTTCAGATTATGCTTATCTACCTGAGAAATTCAGTTGCTTTACTGTTTTTAAGTATATTTAATAGCTTTATTTGTTTACAAAAAACAGTAAAAACCGATTGTGACAGTTGAAGATACGGAATATAGAATATAAATAGGCTAGATTTATTCAGCAAAATATCTGCGTGATTTCAACTAGCTTTGGTTGAGGGTTTCTAACTCTTCCTGTACCACGCGCAACACCCGTGCAATATATTCTGCACGCCACTGTTCCCGTTCTTTAGCTACTTTGGCATCCGGCTCGTAAGCTTCAATTTCACTAGCCGATAAAATACCTTTAATCTCTAGTAACCGTTCAATGGTGTCTAGCCGCTCATGCAGCACGGACACCTCACCAGTCAAAGCCATGACGATCGCTAACAATTTATCAGTTTGCGGATTTTCTAAGTAAACAGGTCGTTTACCTTTGGCTATTTTTCTCATCCTAATACTAATTCTCCAAAAATAAGACTAGACACACAAAACGAGGAAAGCCAGATAAAATCTGACTTTCTCAATTACGAATTATGTTAGCGTAGCAGGCCATAGCCCATTACGAATTACGAAACTTCCTCAGCTTACTTAGTTGCAGCAACCATAAACCAAGTGCCTTGGGTGGCTGAGTTCCGATTTAGAAACATACCATTAATTTCTTTTGCTTTCCATGCCCCATTGGGGACAAATTTCTCGAATGTCTTATCTGCTCCAAAACCAGCCTCAGTAACTAGCGGCACCAAATCTAAATCGCGTACAGCACTCCAGAAAGGTTCGTTGTTGTTAGCAGTTTCCCAATCAGAAATAAACTGTGTATAAACATCCATGTGATGATACAGAGGTGCTTCTAAATGAATCATCATGCCACCGGGAGCCAGTAAACGATAAGACTCTTGCATAACTTTACGCACAGATGGCGGGGGAATTTCATGCAGCAAAATATGAGAAACCACTAAGTCAAATGATTCATCGGGGAAGTTAGTCTGTTCGGCATTTTGCTGAGAGAAATGTACCCCTTTTCCCAAGGCTTCGGCTCTTGCATGAGCATAACGCAGCATAGATGCGCCTATATCTATGGCATGGACTTCTGCATCTGGGAAACCATCGACATAAGGTAATGTGCTATTGCCGATAGAACATCCCATATCAAGGATTCTTTTCGGTCGAAAGTTGGGAAACTCTGCTAAAAGGTAGTTTTGGACTATAGATAGCCCCATATCATCGTTGAGCGGCCCCAACCAACCGAATCCATAAACGTAAGCGCCGCGATCGTAGGTTGCACCGGCTGCGACATCATCAGCAGTGAATTCACTGTGATATCCTCCGGGCATACAGTGAATGTCTACAGCCTTTTGATGAGTAGGTATTTGAAAATTTGGGTCGAGGGTTAAAGTACCCAGTTCACCGCCCTTATCTTTGGCACGCTCTATCAATTCTGGCAGTTGTCTGTCAACGTTGGCATTTACAGCATCCCATAACATTTCCTGGTTGATGCGCTTCAGAGCACTAGTCCAGCGATAGTAGGGTTCGTGCTGCATTACTTCCCGAATTTCATAACGATTCTGGGGAGAACGCTGATGTGCTTGTTCAAACTTCGGCTTGCCTAGTTTTTCATAAACTTCCTTATTACCAGGAAGGATATTCTTGAAAATGTGCATTTTCATAGTTTGCACAAAGCTTTGGCGTGCCAACTCGTCGTGAGTGGGTTGCGGTAACATTGGGTGTTGGAGTTGTCGATCCATTATTGTTTTCTCCCAAATATTTTATGTAGATTTACGCTGGATATAATAATTTGGCTGCCGTTTGTACATCTTTGTCACCACGTCCAGAGCAATTAATTACAATCCGAGGACTACCGATTAGTTGAGGACAGAGAGTTTCGAGATAAGCGATCGCATGGGCTGTTTCCAATGCCGGGATAATCCCCTCTAATTTCGATAATCGCTGAAATGCCGCCAAAGCCTCTGCATCTGTCACACTATAGTATTCAGCGCGACCAGTATCCTTTAAATAGCTATGTTCTGGCCCCACGCCGGGATAATCTAACCCCGCACTAATTGAGTGTGCCTCAATGATTTGCCCATCTTCATCTTGCAGTAGGTAGCTCATGGCTCCGTGCAATACACCAATTCGTCCTTTTGTCAATGTAGCTGCGTGTTTTTCGGTATTAACACCTTCCCCGGCTGCCTCAATCCCAATGAAGCGTATAGAAGGCTCATTCATAAACTCATAGAATAGTCCCATCGCATTGGAACCACCACCGACACAAGCCAAGAGAATATCAGGTAATCCACCCCACTTCTCCATTGCTTGGGCGCGGGTTTCTTCGCCGATTACTGCATGGAAATCACGTACCATCATTGGGTAAGGATGAGGCCCTGCTACCGAACCCAGGATGTAGTGAGTAGTTTCCACATTTGTCACCCAATCTCTGATTGCTTCGGAAGTAGCATCCTTCAAAGTTCCGGTTCCCGCGTCCACAGGTCGCACTTCTGCCCCCATCAGCCGCATTCTAAAAACATTTAAAGCTTGGCGTTCCATGTCCTGAACACCCATGTAAATTACGCATTCCAGCCCAAAACGAGCACAAACTGTGGCTGTAGCAACTCCATGTTGTCCAGCACCCGTTTCAGCAATAATCCGTTGCTTCTTCATGCGTTTCGCCAACAATACCTGACCAAGGGCATTATTGATTTTGTGAGCGCCAGTATGATTTAAATCTTCACGTTTCAAGTAAATTTGTGGCCCGGTGCGATCGGGTCGGGCATAATGAGCAGTCAGGCGTTCAGCAAAATACAATGGTGTTGCACGTCCTACATAGTCTCGTAACAACTGCTGTAGTTCTGCTTGAAAACCAGGGTCATTGCGGTATTGCTGATAAGCTGTTTCTAATTCAGCCAGGGCAGGCATGAGCGTTTCAGGTACATACTTACCGCCAAAGCGTCCGAAGCGGCCTAGCGGATCTGGAACCTGAGCAGTTGAACTTGGAGATAGGGGAGTGGTAGTCACAGGCTGTTTTTGATGACGGGAATGACTTCATTATTATAGAAAAGTCTGAAGCATATCTGAAGAATGGGGAATTGGGAATGGGGAGAGGGGGGAGCAGGGGGAGCAGGGGAAGCAGGGGAAGCAGGGGGAGCAGGGGAAGCAGGGGGGAATAATAATAAATAACAATAGACCTGCTTTGTAAATACAACAGGACTGACGCAAACAATAGCCGAAACCCTGATTTTTTTTGTAGGGGCAATTCATGAATTGCCCCTGAGTGCTTGTGCGTAAGTTCTGTAGAAAATGAGCCTTGGGGGTTAACTTTTCGACCTGATCTGAAAATTAACCCAACGCGGACTTTAAATCACTTTCCGCTTGTGCCAACGCATCTGGTAATTTACTTGCATCGCGTCCGCCGGCTTGGGCTAAGTTCGGTCTTCCACCGCCGCCGCCACCACAAATTTTAGCGATCGCACCCACAAATTTACCAGCTTGCAAACCTTTTTTGTTCACTTCTGGACTAAAAGCTGCAACTATACTCACTTTTCCCTCTTCAGGAACAGAACCCAGCACCACTGCACCGTTACCGATTTTTTGCAACAAGCGTTCGGCTGCGGTTTTCAATGATTCTGGATCGACATCTTCTAGTTGGGCGACAATAATTTTATAATCGCCTACGGTTTGGGCTGTTTGTAGCAAGCTGTCAGATTTAGCGATCGCTAGCTGTACCTTTAAGGTTTCTAATTCCTTTTGGCTATTTCTCAGTTCGCTTTGCAGACTTGTGATTCTGTCTGGTAATTCTTCAGGTTTCACTTTAAAGCGATCGCTCAAATCTTTAACTACTTTATCCCGAAGATTGAGATAATCTAGTATTGCTGGCCCCGAAACAGCTTCAATACGCCGCACTCCAGAAGCTACACCAGCTTCCGAGATAATCTTGAATACGCCAATTTCAGCAGTGTTACTTACATGAGTCCCACCACATAATTCCATTGATACGCTAGGAAAGTCAATCACGCGCACTTCCTCACCGTATTTTTCTCCGAACATGGCAACAGCACCCCTAGCTTTCGCTTCTGGTAAAGGTAATACTTCCACTTTTGCAGCATGAGCCTCAGCAATCCAAGTGTTCACCTGTTCCTCAACTTGTTGAACTTCCTCTGCTGTCAACGCGCGGGGACAGTTGAAGTCAAAGCGCAACCTGTCAAAGGAAACGAGGGAACCTGCTTGAGATATGCCCTCATCAACAATTTTCTTCAATGCCGCTTGCAATAGATGCGTTGCGGTATGGTTTGCTTGGGCGCGACGCCGACAAGCTGGATCGATTTGGGCAGTGATGCGATCGCCTACGCGCAGTGTACCGCGTTCGATGCGTCCGAAGTGAACAAAGAAATCAGATTCTTTCTTCACGTCTTCTACCCGAATTACGATACCATCACCAGAGATATAACCGCGATCGCCGATTTGTCCGCCGGATTCAGCATAAAATGGCGTTTTGTCAAGAACAATTTGCACCTGTGTGCCGGCTTCTGCTTCTTCTTGAGAAACACCTTCTACCAAAATCGCTTCGACTTTCGTAGTTGCCGCAGGTTGGGTATAGCCTATAAATTCGGTAGCGTGGATGTGTTCTGCTAATTTGTCGAGGGAACCTTGCACAGTTAAATCGATGGTTTCATGTGCTGCTTTGGCACGTTCCACCTGCTTTTGCATTTCGGCATCAAATCCCGCTTCATCGACTGTCAGATTATTTTCTTCGGCAACTTCTTGAGTAAGTTCAAGGGGAAATCCGTAGGTGTCATAAAGGGTAAATGCACTTTCACCGCTAATTTGAGTTTCCCCTCGCTGTTTCACCTCTTGAATGATTTCTTCTAGCAGTTTTTCGCCTCTATCCAAAGTTCTGAGGAAATTGGATTCTTCCCGTTGCAACTCAGCTTTAATTGCTGCTTCTCGTTGGCGCACATTGGGGTAAGCTGATTCGGAAAGAGCGATCGCAGTTTCCGCAACTTGAGTAGTAAATTCGCCAGAAATCCCAATTAATCGCCCATGACGCACCACCCGCCGAATTAATCGCCGCAGCACATAACCGCGTCCGACATTGGAAGCACGAATTTCATCAGCAATCATGTGGATGACAGCGCGAATATGATCGCCAATGACTTTTAGAGAAACTTTGGTTTTTTCATCACTTTTGTGGTACTCAACACCAGCAATTTGCCCTGCTGTTTGGATAATTGGGAAAATCAGGTCAGTTTCATAGTTATTGGGCACTTTTTGGAGAATTTGTGCCATTCTATCCAAACCCATACCAGTGTCGATGTTCTTGTTTTGCAGTGGCGTTAAATTGCCTGAAGTATCCCGGTTATATTGCATGAACACGAGGTTGTAAAACTCGATAAACCGGGAATCATCTTCTAAATCGATATTTTCGTCACCGCGTTCTGGGTGGAAGTCGTAATAAATTTCTGAACAAGGGCCACAAGGTCCAGTCGGGCCAGATACCCAAAAGTTATCGTCTTCGCCCAAGCGTTTAATTCTCGCTACCGGCACACCGATTTGATCGCGCCAAATCCCAAAGGCTTCATCATCATCTTCAAAAACGCTGACGACGAGATTTTGGGGGGAAAAGCCAAAAACTTGTGTAGAGATTTCCCAACCCCAAGCGATCGCTTGTTCTTTAAAATAATCACCAAAGCTGAAATTGCCCAGCATCTCAAAAAACGTGTGATGCCGTTTGGTGCGTCCAACATTTTCGATGTCGTTGGTGCGGATACACTTTTGCGAAGTCGTAGCCCGTTTAAATTCTGGTGTGCGCTGCCCCAAGAATATTGGCTTAAATGGTAGCATCCCCGCGATCGTCAGCAGTACAGTTGGGTCTTCTGGCACGAGGGAGGCACTTGGGAGAATTTGGTGTTCCCGTTGAGCAAAGAAGTCGAGAAATATGTTGCGAATTTCGTTACCGCTTAGGTACTGGGGATTTGAAGACATAGGTGTTTTTAACTTTAGACTTTAGACTTTAGACTTGGGCGTAGCGGCACTAGATAGGTGTATTTTCATAAATAGCTTTATATATTCTTGCATTTTGTTTCATGTTACTGCCAGCGAATTCTGCCAGTGGGTGAGCAAAATGCATTGATTAGGAAGCTTTTACAACATAATCCGACTCTGGCAAGATGCGTGTAGGCGTAGCCCGCACTTATCTACGAGAGGCTGCGCCAGCGACAAGGCTCAGTAAGCGTCGTAGACATCGCATTTCGATGCTTAAAATTAATCATTAAGAAATACTTTAAAATTCCCATACTGAGGTAACAAATGGCACTACAACTGAAAGTATCAAATATTGCTTTTGAAGGATGTGCAGAAATAATTACTGAGTCTATCTACGTTATGGAATCTGAGGTCAAAGTGGATGTTGATCTTAACGCTAAAACTGTCACGGTGGAGTCCGAAGCTTCTGAGGAGTCAATCAAACAGATAATTGTTGCTGCTGGTTACGCTGTAGAAGGTTATCGATCGGATTCCAGCTTTTCACAGAAGAAGTTTAGACTTTGATATCTCAGGCGACGCTAACAAAATTTTTTGATATTTTCCGCCTGTAGAGGGGCGGAATAGAAACAATTTCCCCAAAATAGGGGCAGGTTTTGACATAATTTTTTTATTTAGCTTTGTTTTCCAAGTTTATGATGTTACAGCAAATCAAAAATACGTGAATTAAGTAAATAGACAAATTCAGATAAAGTGTAGGCAGAAAGATTTTATTTCTCCTGCTAATGCGTTGTTTTTTTTGTTAAACTTCACTTAAATTATAAGTTTTTACTCGACAATTTCTGTCTTTATTTCTAGGGTAGGTAAGCCCCAAAAAACTACTGTGCATAGCAGGAGGGAGTTTTACTGTATATCTTAATATATAATTTAAATACTTTTTTAATATTTGATTGAAGCTTAACTTATAAATAAAAAGCTAAAAGTTTTTATGGGAAATGATATTTTTAATTACATAATAAAATTTTGGATTTGACAATTAAATGAAAAAATTTTATATTTTCTTTAATTTTATACTTGAGAATAAATTTAGCTAAATAATACAATGGTTATTACAAACTATTTATTTCGGTAATTCCATCAGGGAAATAGTACTTAAGAAACCACAGGAATAGTTTTTATGCATTTAAATAATATTCAGTGTTTTTACTGTTTTAAAAACAAACTGTAAAGAAGACATTAGTTGTTAGAAATGAATATTTCCAAAACTGTAATAGTAAATATAAAGTCTTAAAATGAGATTAAATTTGGAAGTTCACTATCTAAGCGATGCTCAAAAAACAAGATGTCAACAAATATAATTTAGCCGAAAACATCATATTTAGTATTAGACGACAAGAGCAGTAGTTACCCAAGTGAATTTATTTAAAATTTAAATAGGATAAAAAATAAAGCAATGAATATTTCTATTCTGATCTTTGGAAAAAATAATTTTATCGCCACACTTCCAGATCAGATCCGTTATGCGACTGCTTTTAGTGTAGAAGTTATAGACAATTTGGATCGAGCAGTGTCGGGGATTAAAACAACACCCCCCGATATAATCCTGGTGCAAGCTAGCCTAGATGGCAGTATGGAACTCTGCGGTTGGTTGAAAGATCAGACAAAACTATCGTGGATATATTGTATTCTCTTCGAGGATCGTTCCCAGCAGCTGACTGATAGAAATAAGGGTTGGCATAGGGAATTGGAGATGAGTGCTGCTGCCCTAAAGCAAGGAGCCGATGCATATATTTGGCATCTTATTGAAGAAAAAACAGACTATAGCTTGGCAGAGTTAACTGCCAATCATGGACTAATACTTTCTCAATTGACAGTTGGTTTGCGGAAAGCGCAAAAATACCGAGATTTGATTCGGACAAATGATATGTTATCTGCGATCGCCTTAGCAGATTCGTTGACAGAATTAAATAATCGTCGTGCTTTAGAATGGGACTTGCCCAGACAAATTCAAAGAGCTAGGACTCAAAAAACTTCCCTGAGTTTGATTATTCTGGATGTAGATCATTTTAAGAAAGTTAACGATACTCACGGACATTTAGTAGGCGATCGCATTTTGCAAGTATTATGTCAGCGTTTGCGCCACAATCTGCGCTGTCAAGATACAGCATTCCGCTATGGTGGCGAAGAATTTGTGGTTCTTCTGGCTAACACTACCGATGAAGAAGCACTATTAGTAGCCCGTCGTCTCAATCGCGTAGTCAGCGACGAACCATTTGCACTCAACAATAAACTAACAATTAATGTCACCATTAGCCTGGGTACAGCCTCTCTGCAAGCTGAGGATGATGAAAAAGGAGAAAGCCTGCTGTATCGTGCCGATCAATGTCTGTTACAGGCTAAAACTTCTGGGCGTAATCGGGTGATTCACTCGAACTACTTATCTCATCATGCCTCACATTTGAAAGTTGTTTCTTCGTGAAAGTGAGGAGGTTCTAATCAGACATTGAGTCATGAACGGCTCAGATTCCCAATTTCTTTGGACACTAATCATACTTTCAAAAGTGCGATCGCCTGAATTAGAATGTTTATTTATACATTTATTCTATTGAGATTATTGAATAATTTGCTCGCATCATGGATGATTCAATTGATACTACTTGTGTGAAAAAATTAGAGTTTTTAAAGAGAGTTCCTCTTGGAATTTATCATTTTTCCATTCTTGAACTGTCTGAAGGATATGAACCTAAGCCTACCAATTATGATGTGTTGTTATATGACGACACAGAAGAGGCATACGACAACTTTATACAGGATTTGAAAATTATATTTCAAAGTTTAAAAATGCTGTATTCGCCAAGCACACAGATGCAAAAGGGTTTATAACTTGTGCAGTCAGTAAAGTTAAAACTCAGATGCGGAAAGATTTTCAAATCCATCACATAAAACCTATGTCTCAGGGTGGTTTTACTACCATCGATAATCTGCAATTGCTGACACGTAAAGCCCATGCAGAGAAAATCCGTAGAGAGAATATAAAACGATAGTATTTTATAGGATGTTTCTGTATCCGTAGGTAATCTAAATCTTTCTGGTTTGGCGGCTTTAAAATATATGGTGTCACTCAAAAAAGACTTATGACCTTAACCCTGAACTTGCCACCAGAATTAGAACAGTATCTTGCACAACAAGCTAAACAGCAAGGGCTTTCTCTTGAGACATATACTTTGCAGATTTTACAAGAATATATTCTGCCAAAAGAGAAACAGTCTAAGTTAGTCAATGCGCTTCAGTCTTGGATTGATGAAGGTGACGCTGATGAGCAGAAAGAAACAGGAGAGTACTTAATTCATGCCTTAGATGAGGATCGTTTATCCGATCGTAAATTATTCCCTGTTGAGTTAAAAGGTATAACTTGGTGAGTCAAGTTATTCTGTTAGATTCAGGGCCACTAGGTTTAGTCACAAATCCAAAGTTGTCTGCTGAAAGCCTTGCTTGTACTCAATGGTTGCAACTACTCGTTTCCTCTGGCAGTCGAGTTATAATTCCTGAAATCGCCGATTATGAAGTGCGGCGAGAATTATTACGGGCAAACAAAGTTAAAGGTATTGCTCGCTTAGATGAATTAAGTCAACTTCTAGAATATTTACCCATCACAACAACTGCAATGCGTCAAGCTGCATTATTTTGGGCACAAGCTCGTCAACAAGGACAACCAACAGCTGGTGATAAGACGATTGACGGTGACATAATTTTAGTAGCCCAAGCTGTAACTATTATCGGTGCAGATGTAGCGATCGCAACAACTAATGTTGGTCATTTATCTAGGTTTGTTGTAGCCGATTTATGGCAGAACATTAAAACAAGTTGAGTGAAACCCAACATCATATTAGGTTAACGTTGGGTTTCACTGCATTTAACTAGCTTGATTCGGCGGTATTTGTTCCGGTGGCGTTTCTGCTGGGGGAGCAAGTATCGTATCCGGCGCAATTTCTTCTACGGTAATCGGTTGCTTATCCTCCATTTCAAAATCTGGTTGCGCTGCTTCCACCAATTCAGGAGATGGGGGATGTGGTGGAATCGCTTCCGGTACACTCTCGGTTTTTGCTTCGGTGTCGGTAGTAATTGTCTCCTCTGCTGGTTGTTCTGGTATGACAATAGTTTTGTCAATAATCTCAACAGCAGGTTTCTCTGACAGTACAGAGGTAATATCTTCAGGTTTGGGGGTTGTGGGTGTCTTTTTGCTCACAGTCTGCTGCACCTTGTCTTTCACGCCACTGAAGGTACTACCCAGACCTTTTTGCAACTGGCCCAGCCGTTCCTGAAGAGACAACTTATTCACCTGTTCTTGAATGCCAGTTTTTACCGTCTCAGGACTGGGTACTTGGGTTTGTTGTGCCTGTGGAGTCAATTGCCGACGTAATGATAGAGTTTGCCAGCCAAACCAGACCAAAAGAGCCACACTAGCCAGATGACCCAGCAACAAACCTCCAGTAATGCGTGGCGCAAACACCCATAAAACTAAAGCATAAAACAATCCTACGCCACTCCAGATAAAGTCATTCTTGCGGTGGATTTCTGGGAAAAAGAAAGCTGCTATGTAAATGGCTAAACTACCAAGACCCACTACCAAAGCTAGGACAAATGCCAGCATTATTTGGTTACTCCTTACTGCGTCCTTTGATTATTTCAATTTTGCAAATTTTGCCAGTCAATTGTTGATTTAGATACAATTTAAAATTAATTATCCATGTTAGTTGTGGATTTTTGTCGTTTAGATTAAGTCTTAAGGTCTTCTTTAGGGGAGAAGGGAAAATATCGGACTACCCTTAAAGTAAAAGGATCTGCAAGAGTTAGCCAGAAATTTTTTATGACACTACAAAGCTTTGGTGTGATTGGATTAGCCGTTATGGGTGAGAACATCGCTCTCAACGTCGAGCGCAATGGCTTCCCAATTGCAGTTTACAACCGCTCCCGAGAAAAAACGGATGCGTTTATGGCGCAGCGTGCACCAGGACGGAACGTCAAAGCCGCCTTCACCCTAGAAGAATTTGTTGCCGCATTGGAACGTCCCCGCAAAATTCTAGTGATGGTGCAAGCTGGTAAGCCAGTAGATGCGGTGATTTCTCAACTCCGACCTTTGCTAGATGAAGGTGATATCATTATCGACGGTGGCAACTCTTGGTTTGAAGATACAGAACGACGCACTCAAGAATTAGAACCGGCTGGACTTCGGTTTATCGGGATGGGTGTTAGCGGTGGTGAAGAAGGTGCGCTAAATGGGCCTTCACTCATGCCAGGAGGTACAGAAAGCTCCTACGAGTATCTATCGCCAATTTTTAATAAAATTGCTGCCCAAGTTGACGATGGTCCTTGCGTAACCTATTGCGGTCCTGGTGGCGCCGGTCACTACGTCAAAATGGTACACAACGGCATTGAGTACGGCGATATGCAGCTGATTGCTGAAGCCTACGACTTGCTGAAAAATGTTGCTGGACTAGACCATAATCAGTTACACGAAGTTTTTACCGAGTGGAACACCACCGACGAACTCAATTCGTTTTTGATTGAAATTACGTCAAAGATTTTCCCCTACATTGACCCAGAAACAAATCTACCTTTAGTCGATTTGATTGTTGATGCCGCAGGGCAAAAGGGAACCGGACGCTGGACAGTGCAAACTGCAATGGATTTGGGAGTTTCTGTACCAACAATGATTGCAGCGGTGAACGCCCGGATTATGTCTTCCTTCAAAAAAGAACGGGTAGCAGCATCCAAGATACTTACAGGCCCTTCTGGCAAGTATGAGGGAGATACCAAAGCTTTTATCAATATGGTGCGAGATGCTCTGTATTGCTCGAAAATCTGTTCTTATGCTCAAGGCATGGCACTGTTAGCTACAGCTTCAAAAACCTACAACTATAACTTGCATTTAGGTGAATTGGCGCGGATTTGGAAGGGTGGCTGTATTATTCGTGCTGGATTTTTGAATAAGATTAAGAACGCATTTAACGAAAATCCAGCGCCACCTAACCTGCTATTAGCCCCTGAATTCAAGCAGACGATTCTCGATAGACAAACAGCTTGGCGTGAAGTGTTGGTAACATCAGCAAGACTGGGAATTCCAGTGCCAGCATTCAGTGCGTCATTAGATTATTTTGACAGCTATCGACGCGATCGCTTGCCCCAAAACCTCACTCAAGCCCAACGCGACTACTTCGGAGCGCACACCTACGAGCGACTTGATAAGCCTGGAGCCTTCCACACCGAATGGACGCCGATTTCTGAAGCATCAGTGCAAACTTCCACACCAAGAGAGCTGCAAGCTACAGAACCAACTACACCTACAAATTAGAGAGTCTTAAATTGTAAATTTGAAAGTGGCTCTTTGAGAGTCACTTTTTTTGTCAATTATCAGTGTTAATTGTTAATTATTCATTGTTAAGCTAATACACATTTAACTTGTATATTTTTCATTTTAGAGAAAAGGCATCAATCTTTCTCCCCTGTTCCTCTCCTCGTCTGCTGCCTAAATGTGCTTTCTTAGAGGTGTAAAAGCTTATGTGGTTCCCAAGACCTTAATATTAAGGATTGTTATTACCAAGATATTTGGCTTTTAATTCTTCTAATTCTTCATCTATTTGGCTTTTATTAGTAGGCTGAGATGTAGGATTTGGTGGTTGTATTTTATTTGTTTGAGGTTTGTTACCACCCAAAAATTGGGTTTTCATTTCTTCTAATTCCCGCTCGAGTTGACTAGGAGATTTCGATACAAAAGTGGGTGGAGAATTTGGTGGTGATTGAAGGATAGGTTTTGCCGCTATCGCTGGTGCTGCTACTTGCGACCGTTGATTTAAGTCTTTGAGAACTTCATCTACTGTTTGATAACGCCGAATTGGAATACTTTCTAGCATTTTGTTGAGAATGCAGCTCAACTCATTACTGACGGGAGTTTGCAAGTATTGCTGCCATACCCAAGTATCGTTGTTGGTATCATAAGAATCGAAGGGCGATCGCACTGTTAATAAATTAATACAAGTCGCACCCAAACTATAAATATCGCTGGCGAAAATAGCCCTACCTCTCATTTGTTCGGGAGCAACATATTCTGGACTACCAATACTAGTACCAGTTTTATTTAAGGCAGCGCCAGTAGCAGATTTAGCAGCACCAAAATCTACTAATACTAGTTTGCGATCGCTCTCGCGTAAAATAATATTTTCTGGCTTAATATCGCGGTGAATTACGTGTTTGGCGTGACAAAATTGCAAAACTGACAATAAATCATTTAATAGTTGCCAGATTTGTGTTTCACTAAAAGCACCTTTATGGGCCAATTCCTGGGCTAAGTTTTGCCCGTCGATAAATTCTTGTACGAGATACTGCCGATTTTCTTGGGTAAAATATGCCAGTAGTTCGGGAATTTGGGGATGTTTGCCCAATTCATCTAACTGTACTGCTTCTTGGTTAAATAACTCTACGGCTTTTGCCAGAGTGTTAGTACCTTGGGATTGGGGATAAAATTGCTTAATTACGCAGCGTGGTTTTGAGGGTTTATCCTCATCCACAGCTAAGAAAGTTTTGCCAAAACCACCTTGTCCGATTGGTTTGATAGCACGGTAACGTTCTTTGAGGAGTAACTTAGTACCACAAGTCCAGCAAAACTTGACATCATCAGGATTTTCAGGCTTGGGACAATGAGGATTAAGGCAGTAGCTCATATAGGCGATCGCTCTTATATCTCTTTATTTTACTGGCGTTAAGGGTGGAGACTTTTGTGAATCCGTTAAAATATAAGCGATCTCTACGACGAGCTACGCCTACGCACTACTAATTAACTAGTATCGCAAGGCGGAATTAAAAATTAAAAATTAAAGATTAAAAATAAATACAGCGTAAGCGTTTCATTGATTTGGAATGGGTGGTTTATTTACGCCATGTTGTACTAGTACAGCGCAGCGGAAATCAAGCCACCATTTTAAAACTTGCAAAAGCCTTGATATATAAACTTTTGACTTTTGACTTTTGACTTGCAATATTACCCCATACCTTCCATAACTGGGTGGAAGTAGAAGGCAAACCCCAATACTGTATAAGCAGCTAATAACAAAGTGCCTTCCAGCCAATTGGATTTACCATCGGAACTAATACTGTTGGCAATCAAAACTGACACAACTACAGCTACTAATTCAAAGGGTTTGAAATCCAAATCCATTGGTTGGCCCAATACCCGCCCTGCTATAACTAACACGGGTGCAACAAATAGGGCAATCTGCATACTCGATCCCACAGCTACCGACAGGGAAAGATCCATCTTATCTTTCATCGCCACGGTGACTGCTGTGGCGTGTTCAGCCGCGTTACCGACGATGGGAACCAAAATTACTCCTGTAAACAGCGCCGTCAAACCTAGTTGAGATGTAGCCACTTCCAGAGAATCGACTAACATTTCTGATTCAATTGCCACTAGCAAGGTACATACTAGCAGCACGCCAACCCATAAAGCCATATTTGGTTTACCATGAGATATTTCCTCTGCTTCTGCTTCTGCCTCCGCTAAACCCACATCATATAGATAGGAGTGGGTTTTCATCGAAAATAGCAGCGTTAGGGCATAAACCAGAATTAATACTACAGCAACAGCAATAGAAAGATTTTGCAGTGTTTGTTCGTTAATTCCTTGAGAGGTATAGTTCATTGCTGTTGGCATCAAAATGGCAATCACTGCCAAATTCATCGAAGCAGCATTCACCCGCGCCACAATTGGCTGAAATGTCTGTTCTTTGTAGCGCAGTCCTCCCAAAAGCATGGAAAAACCCATTACCAGTAGTAAGTTGCTAATAATCGATCCCGTGATACTAGCTTTGACTACATCTATTAACCCAGCGTTCAACGCTACTAGGGCGATAATTAGTTCTGTAGCATTGCCAAAGGTAGCGTTTAACAAGCCCCCCAGCGATGGCCCAACTACGACAGCAATTTCTTCTGTGGCTGTACCCATCCAAGCTGCTAGGGGCAGAATTGCTAATCCAGCTGTAATGAAAACTGTCAATTCTCCCCATTCCAGAAAGTGGGCTGCTACAGAAACCGGGATGAACAATAGTAAAGCGAAAAGAATAATGTTTTTGGTTGACATTTGTTGTCTTAAGTTGAGGGTATCATTCACAGCGAGCAATCCTAAGTTTCAAATTTGGAGTGTTGAATTAACAATCACTTTCACTCAGCACTCCCATAGGATACTCTCAACCGCCTATAGAACAATTCAGAGATTGTACTGTTTTCCGTTCACCGCTGTGGCTGTTGTGTAAAGCAAAATTGCGATATAATCAGTTCTTGTAATCTTTTGTTGCAAAAGTATGAATTTGAGCCAAAATATTACATCAAAAATGGGGTTTAATATATTAAAAGACAATTAAAATTTTGATTAGCGCTAAAGAAGAAAAAACCTCTAACTGAAGCTTTGTTCAATAGGTAATTACTTTGAGCCTTCAGGAAAAGGACTGTGCGATAACGCAGATTTTCCACTACAATGAAACCGCTTTGTCAAAAATTTAGTTGGATTCCATAGTTGTTGTTTATACCGGATTTTGTGTTCAAACTATTGGAGAAAGGTTTACGCACAATATTTTCGGTACAACTGCAAGTTTTTTGTTTTGGATAAATATACATGACTTCTGCTGCTGAAATGCCAGCTAGCTCTGGCTCAACGTTAACATTACATTCAGATCCCAATAACACCAAAGAAACCGATCCCCTGAGAAAGGCTAATGGTGTTTATGTGACGGTGCATGGTCATTTTTACCAGCCACCAAGGGAAAACCCCTATCTGGACGCAATTGAACGCCAACCGAGTGCTGCACCTTTCCATGATTGGAATGAGCGGATTCATTGGGAATGCTATCGCCCGAATGCCTTTGCCAGAGTCTTAAATGACCAAGGCGAAGTGGTGAGGATCGTCAACAATTATGAGTATTTCAGTTTTAATATTGGGCCAACGCTGATGTCGTGGCTAGAACGCTACGATGTGGAGGTTTATCAGCGGATTTTAGAGGCGGATGCCAAAAGTAGCGATCGCTTGGATGGTCACGGCAATGCGATCGCGCAAGTATACAATCACATCATCATGCCTCTGGCGAATGAGCGCGACAAATATACCCAAATTCGCTGGGGTAAAGAAGACTTTCGCTCCCGCTTTGGCCGCGATCCCGAAGGGATGTGGCTAGCAGAAACTGCTGTAGACTACGCCACCCTAGAAGCTCTTGTTGCTGAGGGTATTCGCTTCATTGTCCTTGCACCATCTCAAGCCCTGCGTTGTCGTCCCCTCCCCACTCCAGATCATCCTCATCCTGAATGGATCGAAGTTGGCGGCAGTCAGATTGATTCCACCCGTCCCTACCGTTGTTATTTGAAAGATAGTCAAGAGTCAAAGGAAACAAATGACAAAGGACAAATCACAAATGACAAACCCTACATTGATATCTTCTTCTACGATGGCCCGATATCGCGGGATATGGGTTTTAGTGATGTCGTTTATAATTCCAGCCACTTTGCCGGACGTATCGGTTCGGCGGTGCGTGGGGATCATCGTCTGGCACAGTTGATTTCTGTGGCGACGGATGGGGAAACCTTTGGACATCACAAGAAGGGAACTGAGAAAACTTTAGCCTATGCCTTTACTAAAGAGTTTCCTCAACAGGGTTGGACGGTGACAAACTTCGCCCACTACCTGAGCTTAAATTCTCCCAGTTGGGAAGTGGAATTAAAATCAGTCACAGCCTGGAGTTGCGCCCACGGTGTCGGCAGATGGGAAGATGACTGTGGTTGTGGTGGAGAAGGCGGTGTTTGGCATCAGAAATGGCGTCGTCCCCTGCGGGATGCCCTAAATTGGCTGCGGGATCAGCTAATTGAAGTGTATGAGGAACATGGTAGGCAGTTATTTCGCGATCCCTGGCAAACACGGGATGAATATATCCAAGTCATGCGCGATCGCTCTGCTACCAATGTCAACCGTTTCCTCTCGCGTCATCAAACCCACAAACTAACCGCAGCCGAACAAGTAGATGCCCTGCGCCTGTTAGAAATGCAGCGTCATGCGTTGTTAATGTTCACTAGTTGCGGCTGGTTTTTTGAAGAAATTTCTCGTCCAGAGGGGACACAAATTCTGCGCTATGCAGCCCGTGCTTTGGAATTGGCAGGGGAAGTCGCAGGTGTGCAGTTGGAAAAAGGCTTCGTCAAACGTCTTGGTTTAGCCCCCAGTAATGTGGATGACTTCAAACACGGTGCGGAAATTTATCGCCAACTCGTGTTAACTGCCCAACTGGGCTTTAAGCAAGTTACAGCCCATTACGCCATTACTTCCCTGTTTACCAATCAGAAATCAGCAGAGACACACAATTCTTTGCCTAGAAAAGATGCTGCTGAGAAACAGTCTCAGCGTTACCATAAGCGGGTTTATTGCTACGCTGCCAATGAGCTAGATTACCAACTACAACGGATGGGATCGCTAACTCTGGCTGTGGGAAATTTAAAGCTAGTATCAGAGATTACTTGGGAAAGTGAGCATTTGGTATTTGCAGTTCTGCATTTGGGAGGCTGGGATTTCCACTGCTGCATTCAACAATTTAGTGGGCGGCGTAACTACAGCCAATTAAAAGAAAAGTTGTTTGGGGCACTAAAACAAGCTAGTGCGGCTCATACTATTTTGGCGATGACACAGCTATTTGGCAAAGAAGCTTTTAGCTTGCAAAATCTATTTGCTGAAGAACGCCACCGGATTATGGGGCTGCTAAGTCAAGAAACACTGGCACGTTTAGGACAGTTATATACTCAAGCCTACCGTGATAATTATGGGGTGCTGATGGCGTTTCATCGCGATGAAATAGCAGTACCACAAGAATTACAGGTAGCAGCCGATATTGCTTTAGGGCATCGCTGTCTGATCGCATTACGATCGCTTGAGCAAGAGATTGCCGATCCCCAAAAGAGTTGGAGTCACATATTAGAATTGGAGGCGATCGCTATTGAAGCAAAACATCTGCGTTGTCGGCTGAATATTCCCGACGGTAAGCAGATGTTAGAACAGTTAATTGCGCGATCGCTCTGGCAATTGTTGCACGATGCAAATGGTAGCTTTAATGCAGATATCCAACTACTGGAACGATTGATTGATGTCGGGGATCAATTAAATATTGATATTTCCCTACAGCGATCGCAAGAATTGTATTATAGTTGTCTGCACAGTCAGATAGCGCCAGTGTGTATCACTAGCCTTGATAATGAAGGAGATAATCAATGTCTTCAGTTGCTCAAGTTGGGTAAAAAATTAGCCGTTGATGTTAGCTCGATCTCAAATCAGTTGGGATAGATGTAAGGACTCACAGCAGTACATTAGTATCAACTTAACTCAAAACCTCGTTCTCAGTCTTTAGCTGGGAACGAGGTCAATTTTTGGATAAAAATTTCACACACAGAAAAGAAGATAATTATCCCTTTTTATTTTTACAGTAAAGGGGTGTAGCCCATTCTAACTCCTGAATTGTGCTGTAATTTCCTTTACTTAACGTGAGAGCGATCGCAATGGTAGGGATAAAGCCACTCACACTTGAAAAGTCCACGGGTATGTTTTTCAAAAAATGTTCCCGCATGGCGTCCAGGTGATATATCGATCCCAGCTTTCGTTTTAATCTCATATAGCCAGGGAAAGGCTACTACTAAAATAGCTATGACAGTGAATAAGTAAAAAAGTGTAGTTCTAATATTGAAAAATATTAGGGAATTGCTATTTTTATTTTGAGGCATAGAAAGGAGAGAGAAACTAATAGCTCATACCATCGTAACCTAAAGCTGAAAATATCGCCGAAAACGCAGAGCGATACGATCTGTTTTCTGCTGATTACAGGTAAAACAGAGAGTTTGGAGATTGCTGATATCATTTTGACTTCCGGCGGGATACGAATGCGGGGAGTTTTGCTCATTTGTTTTCTAGTTATTAAGAAATCCTTCCAAAGTGGGTACGTCTACCCAACTTGATTTTTGATGCGATTCATGAGATAAATCCATCAACAACTGAGAATAAATTCCTTCGCGTAGTGATGGTGTAATTTCCTGATTGCGGTCAATTCCTTGCACCCATTGGTCTACTACTCGGATAAATGCTGAAATGCGCCCATCAGCATAATTTTTGGGAAAAATTAACCGATTCGGTATTTCTATTTCTGTTAGAGATTTACCTGGCTGGGAACCCCAAACACGAAAACCATTTATATAATCTTTTTGATTTTCACTGCCCACTATTAATGTACCGCGATCGCCATATACTTCTACCCAATGAGTTCTTGCTGCATGAACAACCGCACTGATAGAAAGTTGACAAGGTGTACCATTGGCTAATTCCAGGGTTAATATACAGTTGTCATCTGTATTCACTGCCTTAGATTCCCCACTAATAGGGTCAACTCGTGTAGGAATAGCAGTACTCAGATAGGCGTTTAATCTACGCACTGATCCGAATAACCAGTGAATATAATCGAAGGCGTGAGAACCCAAAGATCCCAATGCACCGCCTCCTTTCTCTTTGTCAGAATACCAATTCCAAGGGCGTGAAGTATCAGCACGAGAAGAACCTAACCAATCAATTTTAATTAGGCGCAACTTCCCCACATAGTTCTCTGACAATAATTCTGCAAACAATTGCCATGCTGGTACAAAGCGAAATTCAAAGTCTACAGTTGCAGTAACGCTTTTTGCTTTAGCTAACTGATAAAGTTCTTTCGCTTCAAATACATTTAAAGTTGTCGGTTTTTCTAGTAATAAATGTTTCCCAGCTTGCAATACAGTTTTTGCCATTTCATAGTGCAAAAAAGGCGGTGTTGAAATGCTGACAGCTTGCACTTCTGGTAATGCCACAATATCGGCAAGTGAGTCGGAAGCGTGATAAATATTATGGGATTCTGCTATGGCTTTGGCTTTATTTATATCTCGGTGATAAACAGCAACTACCTCAGTGCGAGGATGTGCTTGGAATCCGGGTATGTGGACTTTTTGACCAAATCCAGTGCCTGCGATCGCAACTCCAATCATCTAATTTTTATCCTCATATTTATGCAACTTATTTTTTGTTTAATATTCTTTTGTAAATCATATCTAATATATAGTTATATCAAACTTTTTAGACAATATTTGCCTCCTACTTGGCGCTTGCTATTGATTTGATAACAACTAGCACAATCGTTCTTTTGAATCTAGTATACTATCAGATATAGCAGTCCTAAATCATTTGTGAAATATTTTTGGAGTTGGCTGTCATTTGTCCTTTGTAATCACAAATGACTCTTGACAAATGACCAAGGACGACCATAACAAAAACTTTCACAATCTCATTTAAGATTGCTATAGTCTTATCGTAAAACTCTAATTGTAAAGGGGTAACGATAATGCTCACCATTGTAAGCTTTAATAGCAGCAAAAGTCACTACAAAAGATTGTAGTACCAGTTTGAATAAAATTAATGATATAAGTATACTTAATAAGCCGTCTAAAGTATTTTTCATTTCATTAATTGAACCATTAGTAGTCACTGCCAAACTAACGCTAGTTAATACTAAAAATAAAGATATTGTTATAACAATAAAAGTGTAAAAAGTTAAAGATATTTGAAAATTTAATGATTCCTTACCTTGTAAATCAATCCAGGGATGTTGAAATTTTTTAAAGCGCCAAATTATAAGTGGAGGTAAAATATTTAAAGGTAAATATAAAGGAATGCCAAGAAATACCAAAAAAAACAATAATATCCATCCTACCAAAGCTGAGAAATGACACAACATCGCCCATATACGCATTTGTTGTTTAGGTTTTTCTTTCATGGCTTTTTATGTTTAGGTGGATTTACAATATAATTCCCCATTGTAATTATCTATAAAAAAGCCAAACAAGAGTTTAAAATCTGAGTATTTCTCGGTCAGAATTTACGAGAAGAGGTTTTATTTCCCAGACTATGCTTTCTCCTGGCAGTAGCACAACTTCTACATCAAGTTGTTTTACGGCAGTTATAGCTATATCTTCGTTATATCATGTTTGCTCGATCGCTCATTAAATCCGAATCACCCCGCCAAAGCTACGCTTTGTCTCCCCACACTTATGCTTTGGGGATGATCTGCGATCGCCAGTTGATACCGTGTCCGCTTAAAAACCGATCGTTAAGATCGCACAGATGCAGATGGGAGAGGTTTTTGGACTTTCTGCTTCCCTCTTTTGGCACAAAGTTTCGCAAATAGCACTGCTAAAGATGGCGTTGGCGTAGCTTTTTAAGGTAAAACCTTTGAGAATTTCATCAACTTAGGCGATCGCAATCTGAAAACAGTCTGAAATTTGGCGTTGCTGAATCAAGGGATGATTATTGTATTTCTGGCCGTCTCGCCCGCGCAGAAATACAAGGGACGAGCAAGATGCCCATCCCACACGCAAATATGCAACGCCTGAAATTTTATTAGGACTTACGCAAAAACCCTTTCAAACTCTCATTTCTCCGTGACCTCTGCGTCCTCTGTGGTTCGTTTTCCGTTACCTGTGCGTAAGTCCTATTTATATTAGACTTCTTGCATGAATCAAAAGCCCTCACCCAAGCTTGGGAGAGAGACTTAGGGTGAGGACTCCCCTTCTCCCAAAATTGGGAGAAAGGGTTGGGGGATGAGGGCGAATTTTGCATTTATGCAAGAGGTCAATTGCAATATTCCCGATTGATATTGCAATATTCCTCATCAACATTGCAACGTTTTTCATCAACATTGCAAGATTCTTCATCAACATTGAAATATTCTTTATCAACATTACAATATTTCTCATCAACATTGCAATATTCCTTATCAACATTGAAATATTCCTCATCAAGATTGCAATGTTCCTCATCAACATTAAAGCAATTGCAAAGAAAAACAGGTAAAAACTTAAAATTAAGAAAAATTACTCAAATTGGTTTGGATTTTTTTAACAAATATAATTATTCACTAATTTTACTGAACCAAAAAATAGCTTTAGTAAGGCAAAGTAGCTTTAGAAACCTTTCTAAGGAGTATATTGATGTCTCGTAAAAAACGTACATCCCGTGTTCTCGAAAAAGCTGAGTTAAGATCCGCTGGACTAAAAGCAATTGATTCAAATATGAATTTTGGTGATGATTGCGATTTGCAAAACTTGAATCAAGCAATTGAGCAGCTAAGAACTATGCTTGATGCTTATAACATTGCTTTAACTGTAATTGATTCTTCTAAAACTAAAATTGATGCGATGGAAAAAACCCTAAGTAATCTTACAGACAAGATGGTAAGAGGGGTTGCTTTTAAATATGGCAAAGATAGCAGCGAATATGAAATGGCGGGTGGGGTTCGCGATAGCGAACGGATTCGCAAAAGCAGATTGAGCCGCCTGAAAGCTGCTGCTGGAGAAGCATCAGATGAAAATCCTAAAACTACCTAATACAGCCCGGATAAAAGTATAAGACACAGCCAAAGCAATCTTCTTGCAAGGGTTGTAGGGAACGAACAAAGGCTACTTTGCTAATTAAATTTATTTTCTCAAATACTGCAATTGTTTATGGTAAAGCATAACCTATTGCAATTTTTTATATTTACTCGCACTCTTTGATAAACAACAATTATATACAGCTACTATCATGCATAGTAACGCATATTAGACCGGGTATTTTGTAGTCTTATCTAATATTTTGCAATACTGAGAGTCTTGCTGCATAGTGTTTTTAACCATTTTGCTTGTCTAAATACTAATTAGAGTTTATAGTGATACGGTGTTTTCCGTTCCTTGTCTCGGCAGATTCATAACATGATTTATTCTGGCAAATTACAAAAGTATTTTGCGGGCATTTCTTTGTCTGTAATTTTAGTAGGTGATTTAGTTCTCACACAAAAAACTGCTCCAGTTTTAGCCGAAACCATAAATACATCGCTCGGTGATGCTGTGACATTCAGTTGCAATGATAGTGAAGCGACAATCGCAGCTAAAAATGGCCCCAAAGTAGTTAATGGAACAGCAAGAATTTACGTTGGTTATCAGCAACTCTCAAATAATAAAAACCCTGTAACTATCCGCTTCAATAATGGGATAAAAGCATGGTGTCGTAATGATTACGAGACAACAAATGACGATGGTACAGGTTACGGATTGTATTGGAATGGAAGTGATGTTTTATATGGCATTTACTCTTCCACAGGCACTCAGGCAGGTAATGATTTTCGCCGCTTTGCCAGTGGTCGGTGGTTGCCTAGCTATGGTAGTGGAGGCGGGCCAAAAGCCGCAGTTATAGCCCGGATTAATCCAGATAATGGCCAGGTTGATTATGCCACATTTTTATCAGGTAAAAAGCCAGATAATGGACAAACGAACTCTTTACTTGTCAATTATCTATCATGGAATGGCGCAAATTTGACTGTGAAAGCAATGTCATGGTGGAATCCCCGTAACACTTATACAAATTCCATGTATTGCACTGGTTCATCACCTTATCAATACACAGCCACATTTACAGGTGATTTAAGAAATATGAACTCAGCTTCAGCAAATACTTGTAGTTAAAAGAGAAAAATTTAGCTACCAAATTGAGGAAACATATTGTTTCCAGTTGTTTAAGAATTAACAAAAAACCTGGCGAATCGAATTCGCAGCCTTAGATACCCAACTTATTAGAGAAGTTGGGTATCTTGTTGTTCACAAATGATTTAGGATTACTAGATGGTATAAAAATCAACTAATGAACGAGGAACTGGAAAGAGCAGATAATGATAGCCCCTGGAAAGAAATTTTAGAAGCTTACTTTCCCCAAGCAATGCAATTTTTCTTTCCCCAAACAGCAGAACTAATTAATTGGGAACGTCCCCATGAATTTCTTGATAAGGAATTTCAACAAATAGCCCGTGAAGCAGAACTTGGTAGGAGATATGCAGATAAATTAGTTAAAGTCTGGCAAATTCAAGGACAAGAAACTTGGCTATTAATCCATGTAGAAATCCAAGCAAAATCAGAAGATACCTTTGCAGAAAGAATGTTTTCTTACAACCTGCGGATTTTTGACAGATTTGCGAAACCTGCTATGAGTTTGGCGATTTTGTGCGATACAAACCCAACATGGCGACCCAATCAATATAGTTATAATTATCCCAATACCAGGCTTAACTTTGAATTTGGAACCGTCAAGCTGCTGGATTATCAAAATCGTTGGACAGAATTAGAAGCCAGTGACAACCCATTTGCAACTGTCGTAATGGCGCATTTGAAGACACAGCAAACAAGTAAAAAGCCAGGAGAACGTAAAGCTTGGAAATTTAGCTTGATTCGCCGATTGTATGAATTAGGATTGCAAGAAAAAGATATTCGTAACCTTTATCGATTTATTGATTGGGTTATGATTTTACCAAAAGCCTTGGAAGCAGAATTTTGGCAAGAGTTTAAGCAATATGAGCAGGAGCGAACTATGAGCTACATTACCACAGGCGAGCGCATTGGTTACGAGCGAGGAAAACAGGAACAAGGACAAACACTTGTATTACGACAACTACAAAAACGGGTAGGAGAGTTACCACAAGAGGTTCAAGGACGCATTCAAACTCTTTCTCTAGAGCAATTAGAAGCACTTGGCGAGGCTTTATTGGATTTTACAACCATTCAGGATTTACTTAACTGGTTGGAGGCAAATCAAACAGCATAGGAAATTTATTGATGGAAGATCAAAAAGATGCGATAAATGATTGCAAAGACGCGATAAATCGCCGTCTCTACAATAATCAGTCTTTTGTCTTGACGGCGATAAATTGCGTCTCTTGCCTTAACCGAACTATCTCTTTAGCAGCTAATTACCTGGACATGATATGAGTTAATAGAAAATAAAGCTTTTTTAAACCCGCCTTTGCGGGTTTTGTCTGTGTAGACGCAGTGTCTAACCGTCGATTTAACTTCCGATTCCTAACTCTCGGATTCTGCTGTATCTGCCCCTAATTGTTTCCATTTGGACGCTGAATAATTGTCTCCACCACCCGCCGCTTGGCTCTGGGATCGATACCTACTAAGCGCACATATTCACCGTTATATTCTGTCAAAGTTGCCTCCAAATTTGAGATGGCATCAGACTCGGCATCAATGTTGCTATGAACACAAGTTTGCCAAGAACCTGTGCGGAAGCGGCGCTCATCTACGTGTTCAATACTAATTTTGTAACCTTGAGATAATAATTCCCTAATTTGAGCTTGTGTATCTAGAGTCAAATGTGGACTGGATGCTTCTTGTTTTTGGAATCCATTAGTTTTTGCTTGTTGGGTTGCACCATTTGACGGCTGACTAATTGGTGTTACAACAGCAGGTGGTACTAATTGAGAATTTCTACCTCGATTGAGTCGATTGTAATCATCAACCAAATGGGAATTTTCCACGCGTTTTTGTTCGCCAACGAGGAAGTTACCAGACTCGATTAAATGAGACAACCTGAAATCTGGCTTTTTAAATTCTGGTGGTCCTTTAACGCTGTTAACCACACTCAAGGATATCTGCTCAAAACCTACTTTATGGATGTAGTTGCGGATTTGTTCGTCATAAATGCGCGATCGCAAAGCGCTAAAAAAGTCAATGGACTGATTGACAAAAGTATCAACTAGCTGTTCAACTTCTTTCTGTGATAGTCCATCCTGTTCAAAAATCCCCTTGACAATTCCCACTTTGTCATCTCTATCTGGTTCCCAGTAGAATTTCTCCATCCGGCCATCCCGAATTAACGGTGCATAGAGGGTGGAAAAATCATTACCTGTGACAATAATCGGCACACGATGTAAAGGTGTGGAATCATAGCTTCCCGGCAATTGGACATCTGTGGGATTATCAGCAATATTCATCAGTGTGGCATTCACCAACTGCGTGTTTACAGTATATTGAGTCCCTTCATCAAAGCGTCCAGCACCGGCATCTAAATCGTTAATCATCAGTACACACATTTTGCCGCGTACTTTGATCAGTTCTGCTGTTTCTCGATAACGCAACCGAATCAACCGCGCTGGATCTCCAGCATCTGGACTTTCCAATTCGCCACCAGATATGTTAGTCACTTCGATACCCATTTTCTCGAAGACTAATTGACATTGAAATGTTTTGCCTTCTCCTTTGCGTCCATGAATACCCAATATCACGGGAACTCGCACGCCAGGAAGCTTCAGGAAATTTTTGGTGATGTGGACAGCAAGTTTGTCCAAAAAGCGGGGAGCGATGTAGTAACCCATGAGTTTATGTGATGAAAAATTAACACTTCTAAGGTTAATGTTAAGTTTTTTTTGGGGATAGCGATCGCTTTTCTTTTAGACAAGCTTGTGCTTGTTCATTTGTTGGGTTGATTGGCTGTTGCCAAACTTGAGCAGGTTCCCAAGCATGGACTCGTGAAAACTACTGTTATTTGATAGTGCCAAAGATTTGATTACAATATCAAATGACTTTGATAAGCCATTAGAATAATTCCAAGATTACTGAGATTAGCCTATTTTTTAGAAGACAGCGTGTTTGAAAACACGTTCTAATATTGCATATCGCTACAGTTAAGGGAAATCGTTTATATCTACTACGTATTATTACCCAAAACTTCTTTTAAAGCAGACAACGCCTCTTCTGTTAATGTATTTGGATTGTTAGGATCGTTAGTCAATATAATACCGCGCTTTGCAAGAGCAGCAATAATCTCAGGGCTTAGTCGTGAAACAGGAGGAGTTTCGCCACCGAATACACTTTTCAATTCCTCATTATCTGTTACTTCCTCAATAAACATAACTGGAGCTTGATTTAAATCGACGTTATCTTTAATTTTGTTTTTAGTCATAGATCGCGTTTTAATTAACTTATTGTTAATTAATCATTGAATACATACTTAATGTATCACCTCGAAAAAGGAGAAATCAAGGGTTTATACAAAATATCCTAGTTTTATGACTAATTTTGCTCCTTTTTGATTAATGCAATTAGGCAAGGGCTGAGGACGCGATCGCACTTCCTGGCAGTGTACCAGTTGTAAAATGTTAAGCCCACCGCTGATGGTGGCTTTTCGCGTTACAGCAAAATTGATTGTAAAAAACCTTGAGAGTGTAGTCTCAACGTTACAATTAGCCCAATACTTTATTTGCACTTGTTGTGGTTTAACATGACTTTTTATTTAATTTTACTTCTGTAATGCTGATGGATACTTATAATATGGGGATTAAAAATTTAACTATGGAAATACAACCGATACAAGTAATTGGAGGTGGACTAGCTGGGACAGAAGCAGCTTGGCAAATAGCGCAAGCTGGAGTGCCAGTAATTCTGCATGAAATGCGTCCAAAGCGATTTAGTCCTGCTCATCATACAAAACATTTAGCAGAATTAGTGTGTAGTAATTCCTTTGGGGCAATGGCAAGCGATCGCGCGGCAGGATTATTGCACGAAGAGTTACGCCAACTTGGTTCGATCGTCATCTCAAAAGCTGATGAACACGCCGTCCCGGCGGGTGGGGCGCTAGCTGTAGACAGGGGACAATTTGGCCAAGATTTAACCGAAACTTTAGCGAGTCATCCTTTAGTTGAATTCCACCGGGGTGAAGTGTCTGCAATTCCCGAAGGAATTGTGGTTTTGGCAACTGGACCTTTAACTAGTCCCGATTTGGCAGAAGATTTGCGCCGCTTTACCGGGATGGAATACCTCAGCTTTTTTGATGCAGCTAGTCCGATTATCGTGGGAGAATCGATTAATCGTGACATTGCTTTTATGGCATCACGTTATGACAAAGGTGAAGCCGCTTATCTCAACTGCCCGATGAATAAAGAGCAGTACTTGCACTTTCAACAAGAACTCTGTAAAGCTGAACAAACAGAACTTAAAGGTTTTGAACGGGAAACGGCAAAGTTTTTTGAAGCCTGTTTACCTATTGAAGAACTAGCACAGCGCGGGGAAGATACCATGCGTTATGGTCCTTTGAAGCCAGTGGGATTGTCAGATACTCGCACTGGGGAACGTCCTTATGCTGTGGTGCAGTTACGACAAGAAGATAAAGCTGGTCAACTGTGGAACATGGTAGGATTTCAAACTAATCTGCGTTGGGGCGAGCAAAAACGAATCTTTCAATTAATTCCAAGTTTGGAAAAAGCAGAGTTTGTCAGGCTGGGAGTGATGCACCGCAACACTTTTATTAATGCTCCCCAGTTAATGCATCCTACCTTGCAATTTAAAGAGCGTCCCACATTGTTAGCTGCTGGACAATTGATTGGTACTGAAGGTTATACTGCTGCGGCTGCGGGTGGTTGCTTGGCGGGAATTAATGCAGCGCGGTTAGCTTTGGGTAAAGAAGCTTTAGTTTTACCACCAACAACAATGATCGGTGCGTTATTAGAATTTATTAGTTCCGCTTCCCCCAAGCATTTCCAACCAATGCCGCCTAATTTTGGGATTTTCCCCGACTTAGGAATGAAAATCAAAAGTAAACCAGAGCGTTATGGACGTTACCGCGATCGCTCTTTAACTGATTTGGCAAATTGGAAAGCTAATCATAATTAATAGTCATTAGTCATTAGTCATTAGTCATTGGTTATTGGTTATTAATTCTTCTCCCTCACTCCCTCATCTTTGCCTGGCCCCTTGTCCCTTTGTCTCCCCCAGCGTTGCTGAATCGAGGGATGATTAGCAAGTTATAAACTTTCTCCCCCTGCCTCCCCTGCTTCCCCTGCTTCCCCTGCCTCCCCTGCCTCCCCTGCCTCCCCTGCCTCCCCTGCCTCCCCTGCCTCCCCTGCTTCCCCTGCCTCCCCTGCCTCCCCTGCCTCCCCTGCCTCCCCTGCTTCCCCTGCCTCCCCTGCTTCCCCTGCTTCCCCTGCCTCCCCTGCCTCCCCTGCTTCCCCTGCCTCCCCTGCCTCCCCTGCTTCCCCTGCCTCCCCTGCCTCCCCTGCCTCCCCTGCCTCCCCTGCCTCCCCTGCTTTTTAATAATGTATTGGTGTGGGTGAATCAGATTTTGGGAATAATCCTCATAGTGTTTGAAAGTATCGTTTTGATTGGGCTTCGCACTATGAGAGCGCGATTTCTAGAAAAAAAGCAGATTTATTGCTGTTTATCTCTTGCATTTTGCTGCATTTTGTGGATTTGTTTGGCATTAATTCCAGCCGACGCAACGTCTACAGGGTCTATTGATACTCTGCGACAACAGCAGCAACAAACAAACCAGCAGCGTCAGACTGTGGTTAACGATCGCGATCGCTTAACAAATCTCCAACAAGAGGCCCAAAAACACCTCACTGGTTTAGAGCAAAATCTGCAAACTACAGATAGCTATCTTCAAGAGAGCGAATCACGATTACAACTCGCTACCCAACGCCTCCAGCAGTTAGAAGCTGATTTAGATGTCGCAGAACGTTCATATCAGGAGCGGCAAATAGCAACAGTAGCACGATTGCGTTACCTCCAGCGATCGCCTGCTTTTGCTGGATGGGCGGTTTTGCTTGAAAGTGAAAATATCAGCGACTTTTTCAGCCGTCGTCATCAGTTAAAGTTAGTGTTTCAGGCAGACCAACAAATTTTAGCAAAACTCAACACCCAAGCAAGCTCCATCGATAAACAAAAAACGGAAGTA
Organism: Nostoc sp.; assembly: GCF_036917415.1. Classification (GTDB taxonomy): domain Bacteria; phylum Cyanobacteriota; class Cyanobacteriia; order Cyanobacteriales; family Nostocaceae; genus Nostoc. The sequence goes on from NZ_JBALDJ010000123.1 coordinate 81,107, forward strand.
GAACAGCAAAAAAACGAAATTGGCTTAATTCGCGAGCAACTGTTGGCACAAAAAGCTGATTATCAAACCCAGGCGCAATCGCAATCAGAATTGATTCAACGCCTGAATAGCGATCGCCTCGCCTTGGAAGCCGCTCAAAATCAGCTAGAAAGAGAATCCAAAAATCTGGAAGTCTTGATTCAACAAAAGGTAGCAGAAGCCCAAGCAAAAACCAACAGCCGAACAAGTATCATCATTCGGGGAACTGGTGTAATGGCATATCCTAGCGATGCTCCTACTAGCAGTCCCTTCGGCTGGCGGATACACCCTATTCTTGGCTATCGTCGCTTTCATGCCGGGTTAGATTTTGCCGCCAGCTATGGTAGTAAAATTCGGGCAGCCGATTCGGGAACAGTAATTTTTGCTGGGTGGTATGGTGGTTATGGCAGAGCGGTAATTATCGACCACGGTAATGGCATGACTACACTCTACGGGCATACCAGCGAATTGTATGTTTCTGAGGGACAAGCAGTTGAACGCGGACAAGCGATCGCTGCTGTCGGTTCCACAGGTTTCTCAACTGGCCCTCATCTCCACTTTGAAGTTCGTCGGAATGGTACACCCGTAGACCCAGCTAATTATCTTTAAAGCTGCAAATTTTATCACAGACGTGCTATAATCTTGAAGAATAAGGGCGCGTGGCTCAGTGGATAGAGCAACAGATTCCGGTTCTGTGGGTCGGGGGTTCAAATCCCTCCGCGCTCGTTACCTTTACAAGACTAATCACAAAATCGAGAGGTTATTTTCTCTCATGGGATAAACCTAATTTACCCGATGAGACAGAATGGCAACGGATAGTCTGGAATACAAAAATTATCCAAAAACCTTAAACTGTGTAGGTTGAGGAACGAAACCCAACATTTTCGGGGCTTTGTTGAGTTGCGCTTTGTTTAACCCAACCTACAATTTGTCTTAACTCATTTAGTCTTTCACCCCTAGACCTACGCCAAACTTTTTTAAAAAATAAAACAACAGAGCATTTGTTGGGGAGAATACCTAAAGTAGAGGTAGAGGCTAAATCTGCTCTATTTAGCAGCGCATGGATTTGATGCAACTAGGATTTTTGTGGAGCGCAATTAATTATGACTGCTTTAACCTTACAATTACCTTCTAATCTGCAATTTAGTGATGAGGAATTTGCACAAATTGTAGCCGTGAATAAAGAATTACGACTAGAGTTAACTGCTGAAGGGGAATTAATTATCATGTCACCTACTGGGGGAGAAACGGGAAACCGTAATTTTGAACTGTATCTTGATTTAGGAGTTTGGAACAGACAAACTAAGCTCGGAAAAGCTTTCGATTCTTCTACTGGGTTTAAACTGCCAAATGGGGCAACTCGTTCACCTGATGCTTCTTGGGTAAGGATAGAAAGATGGGATGCTCTTACCCCAGAACAAAGAAAGAAATTTATCCCTTTGTGTCCTGATTTTGCAGTGGAATTAGTTTCTGAAACTGATGAGGTGGAAGATACTAAAGCAAAAATGGCGGAATACTTAGCAAATGGCTTACAACTGGGTTGGTTAATAAATCCTAAAGATAAACAAGTAATCATTTATCGCCCCAATCAAGCACCGGAAGCTTTACAATCTCCTACAAGTTTATCGGGTGAAGATGTTCTTCCTGGTTTTGTTTTAAATTTACAGCAGATTTTTACATAGATGAATGATTATCTTGATTTTATTTCTACAATTACAGAAAGTTATCAAATTTAAATTTTTATAGAATCTGATGCTGGTGTGCTGCATCCCTTAGTCTCCTTAGAGGTTGTTTGAAAAATGTCAGTTTGAGCCTTAAATGCAACTCAGAGAAGCGATCGCAAGTATACCTCGTCGAAAAGTTAAAACCACATTCCGCACCTCGATCTATCACATAGAACAGTGATAGAAATAATTCAGGGGTTATGCAGAGATGAGAAGCCAAAACTCAAATATATATTGTGAAAGTGCTACGCATTTGCGGTCATGCGATCGCCTAAACCATCGGCATTTCCTTTAAACATCAAAAGCCCTGCTGACGTGGGCTACTGGAACTATACTTATTTAATCGCGATGCCTGCGGCGGGCTATGCCTACGCACGATCGGAAATTCCCTTCAAGGAACTTGTAGTAATAACTTCCGCTCTTTGACACTACAGCTTTCTTGATGCTCAAATTTATGTTGGCTAAATTCCCATTATCTGTATTCACACTTTTATTAGGACTTGCCATAACTCAAACCTTTGGATGCACAACTCAAAAAGATAATTCAGCGATCGCTCAAACTTTACCGAAGCCAGCGCCTCAAGAAATTGTGCAACCAGGAGAAGTTCGAGCCTTACCAGGCAAGTTGGATAAAATACCCGTTTTTAACAGCAATAGCCCAGAATGGATTAAAACTGAGGGTATTTTACTTTCTACCTTTCCTCCAAACGGTAAAAAAGTTCCAGCAGCACACCTTAATTTTCCCTTTCAGGGACGCTTTGACTTATTCGCTCACCACTACAGCCACACTCCCAAGGATTTACAAACGCTATATTTGGGCGTAATTGTGCAGAACCCTGGTAAAAAACCAGTAACAGTAGATGTATTGCAAGGCGCGAGTTATTTGATGCAGGATGCGCCCTTTGTCACCTTATCCCCCTACATAGAAAATAACGATGGTAAGGCTTACTCAGGACCAGGCGATCGCGCTGTTGGTGATGTACTCCGGGGTGTTCGACAAGCTGATTTTCCCGCAAAGCTGATAATTCCGCCAGGAGAAAGCCGGATGTTGTTAAATCATCCCATTCCTGTACGAAATCTAGAAAAGCCGGTGAATGGTCGCTCTAGCTTTATGCGCCTGCGTAGTAGCGATCAAGTTTATGCAGCAAGTTTAGCAATGTTTGCCAAGAAAAATTCTGATAACACAGAACGCCCACCAACTCTTGCAGAATGGGAAGCTTTACTAAATACCGGCAACTTCGCCGGTCCGCGAGATAAAACCCCTACTCCTCCAAATGCTACCAGTGGCGCACTGATTTATGGGCGTGTAGCTGGTGTATCTAGTGGCTCCCAATGGCAAGCAAAGTTGGTAGATAATCCCCAAACCAAATATCTGACTATTCCCCAGCGTGGCAAAGCTATTTCTTATGCTTTAGACACATTGCTCAGTGGTCGATTGGGTACTCAACAAATCCAAACGGCCAAAATGCTGGTACGTTATCCAGATACGGCTTATGAAGCACATGGTAATTATGGGGTGGAATATAAACTCACCTTACCCTTAAGCAACAATACCAATCAAAACCAGACCGTGACTGTTACTTTAGAAACACCTTTGAAGGAAGATAAATTATCTCAAGGTGGTGTGCGTTTTCGCAAACCATCCCTAGATTTTCCTTTCTTCCGTGGTACAGTGCGGCTACGCTATTTCGATGACCAAGGTGAACAAAAGACGCGCTACATACATCTATGGCACAGAACTGGTCAGGTGTTAGAACCATTGGTGCAACTTGTACTTCCACCTTCAACTCAGCGGATAGTACAGATAGATGTGATTTATCCACCAGATTCGACACCACCGCAAGTGCTGAGTGTAAGAACTTTAGAAAAATGAGAGTCTCAAAAAAATCAAATAACTTAAAGCTTATATGGTTCAGTACACTAACGCATTTGTCACCATAGCATCGGTTAATTGTGAGAATTTAGTGAATTTTTATACCAAATTGCTGGAGCAAAAGCCAGTTCTTTTGATTCCGAATGTCTATGCTGAGTTTAATTTGGTTAGTATGCGATTAGGTATTTTTAAACCAAAGAACACAAACGAATCAGAATTTGAAGCGATGTCTGACGACAAGCCACTTTCTTTCTACCCTAAAAGTAAGATAAGTTTGTGTTTAGAGGTAAGTAACTTAGAAGATGCGATCGCTCATCTAACTGCTTTGGGCTATCCTCCACCAGGAGACATTTCCATTGCTGACCACGGTAGAGAAATCTATGCCTATGACCCTGATGGCAACCGTCTGATTTTACATCAAGCTCCTAGAGGGAGTCATTAGTCATTTGTCATTGGTCATTTGCAAAGGACAAATAACAAAGGACAAAGGACAAAGGACAAATAACAAAGGACAAATGGCTATAACTCAAAACTATAGATTAAACCTGATTCAATGGTATCCAGGTCACATTGCGAAAGCTGAAAAGAAGCTCAAAGAACAGCTAAAGCGCGTAGATGTGGTGTTTGAGGTACGAGATGCTCGGATTCCTTTAGCGACTCACCATCCCCAAATAGGTGAGTGGGTGGAGGGTAAAACACGGGTGTTGATACTTAACCGAGTAGATATGATTACGCCGCAAATGCGATCGCTGTGGATCGATTGGTTTAAACGTCAAGGAGAAGTCCCTTATTTTACCAACGCTCAACATGGTAAAGGTATAGCAGAAGTAGCGCGGGCAGCGCAAGCTGCTGGGGTAGAACTCAATCAAAGAAGAAGCGATCGCGGTATGTTACCCCGTCCAGTGCGGGCTGTGGTGATTGGTTTTCCTAATGTCGGTAAATCAGCTTTAATTAACCGCTTGTTGGGAAAGCGAGTTGTGGAAAGTGCAGCCCGTCCTGGGGTAACTCGCCAACTACGCTGGGTGCGAATTTCGGAACATTTAGAATTGCTAGATGCTCCTGGTGTCATCCCTCTAAGATTAGAAGACCAAGATGCAGCCTTGAAATTAGCTATTTGTGATGATATCGGTGAAGCATCTTACGATAACCAGCTAGTAGCAGCAGCTCTAGTGGATTTACTCAACTATTTGGAAGCTGTAGCCGCAGATTTGTTACCAAAAAAACCATTACAGTCTCGCTACCAACTCGATTCGACATCAGAGACTGGAGATACCTATTTGCACGCCTTAGCAGAACATCGTTACAAAGGTGATATAGAGCGAGCTGCAAGGCAACTTTTAACAGATTTTCGCAAGGGATTGTTGGGTGAAATGAGTTTGGAATTACCACCAAATTAAATCTAAATTCAAAGAGTAAAAATTCTGCAAATTGTCTACATAATATATAGGAAACCTATTTTATTTTTGACAGGACTTACGCAACTGCCACAAGTAATGGCGCGGCTACACGCCAAACAACTAGGCGATAAACATCTTAACGTCTTGACGTTTTACATTGCTGAACTAAATAATTTGACAATAATCTATGCTTGATTTGATAAATTGTTTAACCAGTTTGATCGGCTAAATCTTTGAGCTTAAACCAGACTAAAATAGTGCAAGCAATATAATTTCTTGGAGTAGCACATAGTTCCTGTAAAAATGCGATTGCGCTAGATATCAGAGCCACTTGGGACGACCTAGTACTATAAGAACAACAGCAACTGCGTGAAACGATCGTTGATGTAATACGTTTGGGTTAACAGCTAAAACTCTTTATCAAAGTCAAGTTTTTTAACGAACCGCAGAGGCGCAGAGGAAACAGAGAGAAGAGAAAAAATGCTTAACCCAAGCTTATTGATCGATATGAAGGTGCTTTGCATTCCTACTCTTTGCCTCTAGTGCCCCATACCCAATGCAACTTTTCTAACGTTTGTTAACCAAGATATGGTAGTGGGAATGATAACACTAGTATAAAGAAATTTTCGTCAAAATTTATGAGCGCAAAAGTTGATGGAACTTTAAAGATTGCTGGCTACCAAATCATCGAGCAACTTTATTCAGGTTCTCGTACTCAAGTGTATCGGGCAGTTCGAGAATGCGATCGCCTACCAGTTGTCATCAAGCTCTTAAAACGAGAATACCCAACTTTTAGCGAATTAGTACAGTTTCGCAACCAATATGCGATCGCTAAAAACTTAGATATTCCTGGCATTATCAAACCCTACAGCCTGGAAGCCTATCACAATGGTTATGCCCTAGTCATGGAAGACTTTGGTGGTGTTTCCCTGCGGCAATTTACTCTCGGAAAAACACTGACATTAGAGCAATTCTTACCCATTGCTCTGCAACTGCTAGACACTTTACACCAGTTACATCAACAGCGCGTCATTCACAAAGATATCAAGCCAGCCAACATCTTGATTCACCCTGACACCAAACAAATCAAGCTGATTGACTTTAGTATTGCTTCGCTCTTACCACGAGAAACCCAGGAAATCCAGAGCCTCAATGGATTGGAGGGAACGCTAGCCTATCTGTCGCCAGAGCAAACCGGACGGATGAACAGAGGCATTGACTACCGCAGTGACTTCTATTCTTTAGGTGTGACTTTCTTTGAACTACTGAGTGGAAAATTGCCCTTTGAGTCCCACGAACCGATGGAGTTGGTGCATTACCACATTGCGAAACTTCCACCCTGCGTCTGCGATTTCAATCCCAAATTGCCTTTGATGCTGGGCGAAATTGTCCGCAAACTGATGGCGAAGAACGCCGAAGACCGCTATCAAAGTGCGCTAGGACTTAAACATGACCTTGTTACCTGCTTAGAACAGTGGCGAGAAACAGGCAAACACAACTGGTTTGATTTAGGACAGCGCGATATCAGCGATCGCTTTCTCATACCCGAAAAACTCTACGGACGGGAATTAGAAGTAAAGACCTTACTAGAGGCATTTGGTCAGGTTGCCAATGGTCGCTCTCAATTGATGCTAGTGGCAGGTTTCTCTGGTATCGGCAAAACCGCAGTCGTCAATGAAGTGCATAAGCCGATCGTCCGGTGGAACGGCTACTTCATCAAGGGCAAGTATGACCAGTTCAACCGCAACATTCCTCTGTCTGCTTTTGTACAAGCCTTTCGTGACTTGATAGGACAGTTGCTTAGTGAAAGCGATACCCAACTGGAGCAATGGCAGAGCAAAATTTTAGCGGCAGTTGGTGAGAACGGGCAAGTTCTAATCGAGGTGATTCCTGAACTGGAGCAGATGATCGGCAAACAACCTGCGATCGCTGAACTATCTGCCAGTGCAGCACAAAACCTTTTCAATTTGCTGTTCCAACAGTTCATTCAGGTGTTCGCGACAAAAGAGCATCCGTTGGTAATATTTCTGGATGATTTGCAGTGGGCAGATTCGGCATCGCTGAATTTGCTGAAGTTGTTAATGTCTCAGAGCAATTGCGGCTATCTATTCATTATTGGCGCATACCGCGATAACGAAGTGTTTGCGGCTCATCCACTCATGTTGACGCTAGATGAAATTGAAAAGGCATCCTCTTGTGTCAACACTCTGACCTTAGCTCCTTTGAGTCAAGCAGATGTGAACCATTTAATCGCCGACTCGCTCAGTTGTGCAACAAAACAGGCATTGCCGTTGACAGAGTTAGTTTATCAAAAAGCCAAAGGCAATCCATTTTTCACCACTCAGTTTCTGAAGGCACTGCATGAGGATGGGCTGATTACCTTTGATTGGGAGGCAGGTTTTTGGCAGTGTGATGTAGCGCAAGTGCGATCGCTTGCTCTCACCGATGATGTCGTAGAGTTCATGGCAATTCAACTGCAAAAGTTGCCCACCCAGACGCAAGGGGTACTCAAACTGGCCGCCTGTATTGGCAATCAGTTCGATTTGGCGACATTGGCGATCGTCTCTGAAAAGTCGCAGATGGAAACTGCCTTAGACTCGTGGAAAGCATTGCAAGAAGGATTGATCGTTCCCATCAATGAGGTTTACAAGTTTTATCAAGATTCGTCATTGGTCATCGATCATTTGCAAATGACAAATCACAAAGAACAAATGACAGTTTACAAATTCTTGCACGATCGCATTCAGCAAGCAGCCTACTCTATCATTCCCAACCAGCAAAAACAGGTCACTCACCTGAAAATTGGGCAACTTTTGCTAAATCATACGCCAGCCGCAGAACAGGATAAAAAACTATTTGAGATTGTTAATCAACTGAATATAGGAAATAGCTTAATTGTCAATCCATCTCAGAAAATAGAACTCGCTCAACTCAATTTACAAGCTGCACAAAAAGCAATAGCTGCAACAGCATACACTGCTGCATTTGAGTATGCCACTATAGGTATTGCAATGCTTGCACAAGATCGGTGGCAAATAGAATATGAACTAACCCTGACACTTTATGAAGCTGCCACCGAAGCAGCTTACCTAAGTGGCAACTTTGAGCAGATGGCACAATTTCCACTAGTTATTTTGGAAAATGCTAGAACCTTATTGGATACCGTTAAAGTCTATGAAATCCAAATTCAAGCCGCTCAAGCCCAACATCAATTTCTACAGGGCGTGGAGCTGGCTCTTAAGATTTTAGAGCAGTTAGGAATCCATTTTCCCAAGCAACCAAGTGAATCAGATATTGCATCGGCGCTCAAAGCAACCAAATCCATTTTAGCTGGCAGGCAACCGCTAGATTTAATGGCTCTACATCAGATGACAGAGTTAGACAAATTAGCCGCTATGCGGATTCTCGTAGCTGTCTCTTCTTCTGCCTTTGTTGCCGCTCCAGCATTTTTACCATTTATTGTCCTTGAGCAAGTAAATTTATCTGTTCAGTACGGCAATACCTCATACTCTACAAATGGTTATGCCTTCTATGGACTGCTGCTTTGTGGAGCAGTAGGAGACATTGAATGCGGCTATCAGTTTGGACAACTGGCACTCAAATTACTCGAACAGTTTAATGCCAAAAATTTGAAAGCCAGAACCTGTGTCGGAGTATGCTGTTGTGTATTGCATTGGAAAGAGCCGCTCAGGAACACCTTAGCGCTTTTCCAGGAAGGCTATCAAGTTGGGCTGGAAACAGGAGATTTAGAATCAGCTACCATTTGTGCAGTCGTTTACGTCATGCACTCTTTGTTTTTTGGTAAAGAACTGGGGGAGTTAAGCCGAAAGAGCGATGCCTTCCGTCTTCAACTCACTCAACTCAAACAAGAAGGACTTCTCACCCAGCTGAGGATTTTTCAGCAATCGATTTTAAATTTAATCGGCGATGGATCTGAAGTATGGCAACTGGTTGGTAAGGCTTTCAATCAAGAGCAAATGCTGTCAGTCCTCCAGCACTCAGGCGATCAAACTGCGCTGTGCTATTTCTATGTGAGTAAACTTTTTCTCGGTTATCTGTTTGGGAAGTTTGAACTAGCAGTAGCGGGGGCGATCGCTACTGAAAATTATCTAGGCGGTGCGATCGGATTATTTGTGGTTCCAATCTTCCACACCTATGATTCTCTGGCTCATCTGGCAATCTATTCCCAAGTTTCCGCAACAGAACAACAACACATTCTTGGGCGGGTGAGCAAAAATCAGGAAAAGATCAAAACTTGGGCTAGCTATATTCCAGCCAATCATTTACACAAGTTTTATTTGGTTGAAGCAGAACGATATCGGGTTCTGGGACATAAATCAGAGGCAATAGAATTGTACGATCGCGCCATTGCTCTTGCAAAAGAACACGGCTACACCCAAGAAGAAGCACTTGCCAACGAACTAGCCGCCAAATTTTACCTCGACTGGGGCAAGCAGCGCATAGCTGGGGAATACATAATTGAAGCCTACTATGGCTATGCTCGTTGGGGCGCTAAAGCCAAAGTCGCCGACTTGGAACGACGCTATCCGCAACTCCTCGCCTCCATCTTTGAGCAAACCCGTTCTCCCCTCTCCACTCACGAAACTATGTTCACATTGGGGAGTGTCACATCCACCAGTTCCGCCACTTCCAGCAGTAGCAGCGTCTCTGTTGCTTTAGATTTAGCTGCCATTCTCAAAGCTTATCAAGCTATCTCAGGGGAAATCGAACTCGAAAAACTGCTCTCAGCATTACTGCATATCGTCATTGAAAATGCGGGAGCCAATAAGTGTGTGTTCATGCTTTTGGAGTCAGATCGTTTGCTAATTCAGGCGTTAGCACAGCTTTCCTTAGACGGTGTACAGAACCAGGCTGCCAAAATCGATTTTTACCCAATGTTGCTCAACCCACAGTCTGTTGAAGACTCTGTTGATGTGCCAGTTGGTTTAATTAATACCGTCAAACGCAGCTTACAACCAACAGTGATTATTGATGCTAGGGTGCATCCTCAATTAATTAATGACTCCTATATTCAACAACAACAGCCCAAAAGTATCTTGTGTAGCCCGATTTTGCATCAGGGTAAGTTGCTGGGCATTTTGTATCTGGAAAATAACTTAGTAACCAAAGCCTTTACGAGCGATCGCGTCGAACTACTAAACTTACTTTGCGCTCAAGCGGCAATTTCTCTGGAAAATGCCCGACTTTATCGAAATTCCCAGAACTATGCTCAACAGTTAACACAATCTCTAGCAAAATTGCAGGCTAGTGAAACCCGCTTCCAAAATTTGGCGAATAATATTCCTGGTATGGTGTACCAATTCCGTCTGGCGGCCGACGGTTCAACTTAAACACCATACGTTAGCTCTGGATGTTTGGACTTGTATGAGTTAGAGCCAGAGTTGGTGATATCAGGGACGCATAGCCTTTACGCTATGAATCATCCTGACGATCGCCCAGCTATTGCCCAAGCGATCGCCAACTCTGCCCAAACTCTCACACCCTTTGAGCAAGAATGGCGGATTATCCTGCCTTCAGGAACCGGCAAATGGGTTCGAGCAGCAGCTCGACCAGAGCAACAAGCCGATGGCTCAATCATCTGGGATGGGGTGGTAATTGATATTAGCGAACACAAACAGGCTGAACTTGCCTTGCAGCAAAAATCACTTGATTTAGAACAAGCGCTAACCGATCTGCAAAACGCCCAATTACAAATGGTGCAAAGTGAGAAAATGTCTGCACTAGGCAACTTAGTTGCTGGTGTCGCTCACGAAATGAATAATCCTCTCGGTTTTATTGCTGCCAGTCTCAAACAAGCTAAACCTACCCTTACTGATATAGTTGAACATTTAAAACTTTATCAATCAAGCTTGCCCAATGTGAATGATGAAATCAAAGACCATGCCGAAGAAATTGACTTGGATTATAGCTTAGAAGATTTGCCCAAGATGATTGATGCCATGTCGATGGCGTGCGATCGCCTGAAAAATATCAGCACCAGTTTACGAACTTTCTCGCGTGCCGATAAAGATTATAAAGTACCGTTTAATATTCACCAAGGCATCGACAGCACGATTTTAATTTTGAAACATCGTCTCAAGGCTAACGAGCAACGTCCAGCAATTGAAGTGATAACTGAATACAGCACTTTACCTCAAGTTGAGTGTTTCCCTGGACAATTAAATCAAGTATTTATGAATATCTTAGCAAATGCTATTGATGCCTTGGAGGAATCGAATTTTGACCGAAGTTTTGACGAAATTAAAGCAAATCCAAACTGTATTACAATTACAACTACAGTAGAAAATAATCTAGTTATAATTACAATCGCCGATAATGCAAAGGGTATAGATGAAAAGGTAAAACAAAAAATATTTGACCATTTATTTACGACAAAAGCTGTCGGTAAAGGCACAGGATTAGGATTGGCGATCGCTCGTCAAATCATTGTAGAAAAACATGGCGGAGCGATCGAGGTGAATTCTCAACTTGGCGAAGGAACTGAATTTGTGATTCAGCTACCGTTATCGGCATAACTAAATCTAATTTGTTAGCTATGGTATCAGATGAGGTCTGAATCCTCACCCGATTTGTCTCCTTGTCCCCTTTTTCAAGCTTTCCCTGCCACCATCGAGTTTTTCACCAAAAGTTCGACTGCTGCTTGATATTGCAGATCCGCTTCGGTGCCAATCTGTTCGCGGTTAATGGCTGGTTGGGAAATAACTTTATCCGGTTTAATACCTAGTTTGTTAATATCTCGGTGTTCAGGAGTTTCATACTTAGCAATTGTCACTGCCAAGCCCGAACCATCTGATAATTCAAACAAGGATTGAATTAATCCCTTGCCAAAGGTGGTTTCGCCTACCAACTGGGCGCGATGGTTATCTTGGAGTGCGCCAGCGAGAATTTCACTGGCACTAGCAGTTCCTTGATTCACCAAAATCACCAGAGGATCTTTCGTCAGGGCTGGCCCAAGGGCTTCAAAACTACCCTGAATGCCTTGTCGGTTAACAGTGTAGACGATAATCCCAGAGTCTAACCACAGACGGGCGATTTCAATTCCTGATTGCAATAACCCCCCAGGATTATTTCGTAAATCTAGAATGTAGGCAGCAGCGCCTTTTTTTTCTAGACTAGAAATAGCGTGTGCCAATTCCGTTGAAGCGTTGGCATTAAATTGTGTAAGACTTAGGTAGCCAATGGGTGTACCCTCAGCAGAAACACGCAAATCTGAAACCACAGGGTTAAGAGCAATGCGATCGCGTGTCAGTCTAATTTCCGTTTCTGCCTCTCCGTCCCGTTCGATTGAGAGAGTCACAAGGCTGCCACTCGGCCCGCGCATTCTGGTTGCGGCTTCATCAAGGGTGAGATTTTCTGTGGAAACGCCTTCAATTTTGAGAATGCGATCGCGTGGTCGAATCCCCGCTTTATCTGCCGGTGAACCGGCGATGGGAGCCACTACTTCCAACTTCCCATTCTCAGGATTCAGGACAATTTGCAATCCTACCCCAGTCAATTCCCCAGAAGTATTAACCTGCAAGCTGCGGTACTGTTCTGGATCTAAAAAACGAGTAAAAGGATCGTCGAGGCTCTTGAGCATCTTCCCAATTGCTGTATAAGTGGCATTTGAGTCTGCCAGTGGCTTCTCCAGAACCTTTTGCCTAACAGCCGCCCAGTTTTGATGATTAAAGGTCTCATCTAGATAAGTACGATTAACAATTCGCCAAACTTCCGAAACCAGCTTTTGTTCCCCAGTCAAAGCCACCGCCGACTGAGTAAGCGTACCCAACGCCAAGCAAAACGCCATTAACAATGAAAATCCAACCCGAAAGACTTGTTTGTTCATGAACCTCATTATCAATTCCACCTCAACCCAAATTGCCTAGATAATGCCTACTTGCCCTGTTGTTGATGAAATCTATCTCTCGATTATGTTACTTTTTTTATAGAAGTGGTGCATTTTTCTCATCAAGTTGTTCAGTCAACTGATGCATCGTATCCACTCACCAAAGGATAAAATCTACTTTGTGTCCACCATTTTGTGTGTAGGGGCGTAAAGAGATCGCAATATATTCCATCTTTACAGAGTGTAAAGTTTCTGAAGTCTCTTAGCACGCTGAAAGCTGAAAAGCAAACAAAAAAACTCCCCTTTACTAAAATCCCAAAATTACTAGTTGGGAGAGAAGTCTGAGCGAAGGCTTCTGCCGATTCAGAACTTCGGGATTTATCAACCGCAACCGACTTTTAGGAACTTGAGATTGTATGGCCAACGTTTCCGACTGGTTTGAGGAACGCCTAGAAATTCAGGCACTTGCCGAAGACGTCACTAGCAAGTACGTCCCTCCCCACGTCAATATCTTTTACTGCCTGGGTGGAATTACCCTGGTTTGCTTTCTCATCCAGTTTGCCACTGGATTTGCCATGACGTTCTACTACAGGCCAACAGTTACTGAAGCTTTCTCCTCAGTGGAGTACATCATGAATGAAGTCAACTTCGGTTGGCTAATTCGCTCCATCCATCGCTGGTCTGCCAGCATGATGGTATTGATGATGATTTTGCACACCTTCCGGGTTTATCTGACTGGTGGTTTCAAAAAGCCTCGCGAACTGACCTGGATAAGTGGTGTCATCCTAGCTGTAATCACCGTTTCCTTCGGAGTCACCGGCTATTCACTACCTTGGGACCAAGTTGGCTACTGGGCTGTGAAAATCGTTAGCGGCGTACCAGAAGCAATTCCTGTGGTTGGCGTTCTGATTTCCGACCTGCTACGCGGCGGTTCTAGTGTTGGTCAAGCAACACTAACTCGTTACTACAGCGCACACACCTTTGTCCTGCCTTGGTTGATTGCAGTATTTATGCTGTTTCACTTCTTGATGATCCGCAAGCAAGGCATTTCCGGGCCTTTGTAATCTCAGCTATTAGTGAAAGGCAACATTTGTCAGTTTTCAGATCGAGTTGTTTGTTTTAAACTTATGAAACACAAGAAATTAATTGCACATAAGTTCCAAAAAACAAATACTTGTATCTGAAGTCTAAAGCTACAGAAAACTTCAGGCGGATGACTGTAGAGATAGAAACGCTGTTTCTTGCCTGTTGGTTGCCTAGTAGCTGATAGCTTTCACAAATGCTTTAATTTAACTTAAGCAGGAGAACACATTTCAAAATGTCAACACAAAAAAAACCCGATCTGAGCGATCCTCAGTTAAGAGCCAAACTCGCTAAAGGCATGGGTCACAACTACTATGGTGAACCCGCTTGGCCTAATGATTTACTTTACGTCTTTCCAATTGTGATCATGGGTTCCTTCGCTGCAATTGTGGCTCTAGCCGTGCTAGATCCCGCAATGACCGGTGAACCAGCAAATCCTTTCGCCACACCATTGGAAATTTTGCCAGAGTGGTATTTGTATCCAGTCTTCCAAATTTTGCGATCGCTTCCTAATAAACTTTTAGGAGTGTTAGCAATGGGTTCCGTACCAGTAGGTCTAATCCTCGTTCCCTTTATTGAGAACGTGAATAAGTTCCAAAACCCCTTCCGCCGTCCAGTTGCAACCACAGTATTCCTCGTTGGTACTCTTGTCACCCTGTGGCTGGGTATTGGTGCTGCTTTGCCATTGGATAAATCTTTGACCTTGGGACTATTCTAAATTAGTCACCAGAAAGTGCTTTGACGCCTGTGAGTTTCAAGAGCAGATGCAGATGTGCTTTTGAAAACAATCAACAGGCGTCAATTTTAACAAGAGAGCCAGAAGCCAGAATTCAGAATTAAATTCTGAAAGCAAAAGCTAATAGGGCTACGCAAAACGAGTTCGCGTAGCCTACTCTTAGGCAAGCTAGCAAGAGCATCTGAATAAAAGGGTTTAAGTCCCCCACTAAATATGCTTTCATTAGTGGTCAGGAGTGCTGAGTGCCTCGGCTTAGAGTAACCCCATAGATAAATCTAGGGGATTGATTTTGGACGTATTAAATATGCGCTACGCATCTCGAAATAAATATTTATTTCTTTTTCCTTGGCTTAAAAGCCGTGGTTTCAAACATAAAGTGCTGAGTGCAATTATTACTTTTTTACTCAGCACTCGTTACTCAGCACTCAGCACTGTTTCGGTCAATAATACAGTGGTAGATGTGAATCCCTCACTGATTGCATTCTGAATTCTTCTTCAATAGTTTCAGACTGCATCTGGGATCTGAAGTTTTGGATGGAAAATCTATTCCAAAATCTCCAATCACCAAAAGTCAACAAATACAAAGATTTCTTACTTACTTAACTTAAGTTGCTAGTTACAACCCTCAGAATGCCAAAATCGTTCATGTTTTGTATTTTGGTACATAGAAGATGTCAATTTAGATTTTTTTATGTCAGAGAAATTTTGCGAACAACGCAGAATTTAATAACTAGCAACTTGGGTTTACTTATATTCAACTCACAGTTAATGCTTAGTATAGTGCAGCAAGACCATCTGACGGTTAAGAGCGAACTCAGGCTCTTAAACCAGGTGCAAGAATGGTTTGAGCAATTTTGTCTGCAACACTTGTCTCAACTTGGCTGGTCAAAAACCCAACTCGATCGCCTCAATTTAGCATTAGCAGAAGGCTTTACCAACGCTGTTCGTCACGCTCATCATGCTTTACCCCCGGAAACAACCATTGAGATTAACGTTTATCTATGGATTGACCGACTAGAGATTAGAATTTGGGATTACGGAAAACCTTTCAATCCTGATGCGATCGCAGAGCCAGCCCCAGGTACTCTACAAGTAGGTGGGTATGGATGGTTTCTCCTGCGGCGGTTGGCTGACCGGGTTGTATACGAACGTGGTGCGGATGGTAGAAATTGCCTGCTCATTGTCAAATACTCTGTAGAAACACAAAAGTAACAGTGAAATAGTCAACGGTAAAGGAAGGTAAGAATACTTCTGATGTCAATTTTGGCTTGTGAGCAGAAGTGGAGCGTAGAGAGGGAATATCCACAAAAAAGAGGGCTTGTCTTCTTTACAACACTCTCTTGCTAGCTCGATCGTACTTAGGGGTAAGAAAATAAAACTTCTCCTATGGTTGTCAACAAGCTAACAAAATTTTTACTCAAAATTGAACCACTCACTTTAAAATAGAGCAGTTTCTGCTAATATATATGGTTATTTGATTGATAAGAGTATACTCCAATTTAAATTGGAGTAATATGTTTTTTACGTGAAATTGCTTATTCATTATGATTTTTTTGTAAAATTTTAAATAAGATTTTTGTATAAAAAGAATTAGTGAATATAGTAAAAACAGCATTCGAGTTACACTAGCTCCCTTGTTAAGATTTGTCAGCAGTGTTGAGAGTCTTAATTTTTGTTCTCCAACAAGTGCTATTTAGTGCTTAAAGAGATAGACAAAATAGGGAACAAAATATGATTAAGACAGCCCTAATTACAGGAATTACTGGTCAAGATGGCTACTATCTCAGCCATTTGCTCCTCAACCGTGGTTATCGAGTTGTCGGATTAGTACCTCCACATCGACAACCTAATTTGATAAAACTGGGAATACTGGCAAATCAGGTAGAAATTTTTACGGTTGACTTGAGGTATAATGCGGCACTGTTGACCGCAGTTGAACAACTGCGTCCCCAAGAAATTTACAATTTGGCAGCTCCCAGTTTTGTACCCGACTCCTGGAACGACCCATTGGGAACCCTTGATTTAATAACTGGTACAGCTACTAGGCTCTTGGAAGCAGTACGAAAAGTTGGTTTGTCTACCAGATTTTATCAAGCCAGTAGTTCAGAAATGTTTGGCGATGTATTCCTCTCACCTCAAGATGAGGAAACCCCTTTTCGTCCAAAAAATCCTTATGCTGCGGCAAAAATGCACGCCCACTGGACGACGGTGCATCACAGACAGCGCTATGGACTATTTGCCTGTAGCGGAATTTTATATAATCACGAGTCTCCTCTACGCGCACCTCAGTTTGTCACACGCAAAGTTTCTTTAGCGGCTGCATCAATTAAATTGGGTTTAACTAACACTTTAGAAATGGGTAATCTCGATGCCAAACGTGATTGGGGCTTTGCAGGTGATTATGTAGAGGCCATGTGGCTAATGTTGCAAATTGATCAGCCAGAAGAATATGTGATTGGCACTGGTAAGGTTAAAAAGCGGTGCGTAGGATGAAGTCCTTGCCGCAGGCATCGCGCCCTTACCGCGAGTATAAATAATCTAAGATGCAAATCACTACAGTGACAAAAAATCTGAATTTAGGTGATAAAGTTAACAAAAAAACTAACCATGTCTTCGTGTTTTTAGAAATTTTTGCTCACGAAGGTGGTATTCAATCGTATATAAAAGATATTTTTCGCGCCTATCTGGGATTGAGCCAAGACTATAAGGCAGAAGTTTTTTTACTGCGAGATAGTGCTGATAGCTTAAATCCGTTTGAAGACGAGAACTTAAGATTTCATTACTTTAAAAATCAGTCTCCCTATTTAGGGAGATTGCAAATGGCAGCGGCTTTACTAAAGTGTCTGTTGCAAAGCCGTCCGCAGCAGGTTTTCTGCGGTCATATTAACTTAGCAGTATTAATCCAAACACTTTGCCAGCCCTTGGGGATTCCTTACACCTTGCTAACTTACGGCAAAGAAGTCTGGGAACCGTTGAAAAATCAGGAACGTCGCGCCCTGACATCAGCAGATAGAATTTGGACAATTAGTCGCTACAGCCGCGATCGCGCTTGTGTTGCTAATAGTCTAAACCCGAAAATGGTACAAATGATGCCTTGTGCAATTGATGCGGATAAATTTACTCCTGGTTCCAAACAACCAAAATTAGTCCAGAAGTATGGTTTAACTGGTGCGAAAGTGTTAATGACAGTAGCGCGGTTATGGTCAGGAGATATTTACAAAGGTGTAGATGTCACCATTCGGGCATTACCACAAATCGCTCAGGTTTTTCCAGAAGTGAAATATTTGGTAATTGGTCGCGGCGATGACCAACCGCGATTAGCTGAACTTGCAGAAAATTTAGGTGTGAGCGATCGCGTTGTATTTGCTGGTTTCGTTGCCACAGAAGAATTAATGGAACATTACCGCCTTGCTGATGCTTATATTATGCCTTCGCAAGAAGGCTTTGGCATAGTTTATCTAGAAGCAATGGCTTGTGGAGTACCTGTATTATCCGGTGACAACGATGGTTCTGCTGACCCCTTGCAGGATGGTAAACTGGGATGGCGAGTACCACACCGCAGTCCTGATGCTGTAGCAGCAGCTTGTATAGAAATGCTTCAAGGAGATGACCAGCGATGTGATGGAGAGTGGCTCAGAGAACAGGCGATCGCTCTGTTTGGCATAAATGCCTTCCAACAGCACTTGCAAAAAATGCTGCTATCCTCAGTAATGAAGCGCATTTGAGTCCAAATAACAAATAACAAATGACTCATAAACTGAGTCATAAACTAATGACTAAAATCGCTATCCTAGAAGGAGAGCAGGACGATATTTAAAAAATGAGCTTTAAGTCATTTCAATTGAATCTTTTAAATCTCCGCCCTTGGCTCACCCTGCTAGCAGTTTTTTGGTTGCTGGCATCAGTGGGCTTGGGTTGGTTAGTTAATTCATTGCTAATTATTTTTGGGTTGCTGTTGTTGACACCTATTGTGGCTTTTTTTGGCTTTCGTTGGTGGCTGCAACGCAACTTGGTTGCCGATGGATGTCCCGTCTGTGGATATGAATTTACAGGTTTAAATAACAGTCAGTTGCAATGTCCTAACTGTAAAGAGTTACTGTTAGTACAAAATAGTCATTTTCAGCGCTTCACACCAGAAGGCACAATTGATGTCACTGCTGTCGAAGTTCCAGCCAAATCACTGGAAGAATAGTCATTTGTCATTTGTCATTTGCTAATGACTAATGACGACTATTTATTTTTTTGCGAGATTGAGAGGGTGTAAGTATACTGTTGCGGGGATAGTTCGCCTACATACAGTGAGTATTTTCCTGCCTGCCAATAACCAGAAAGTTCTGACTTACCTCCAGAATAACTATCTGCTAGTACACAAAAGCGCCCTCCAGGCCCGTCGATCAACAGTGTTGGCTTTCCTTTACTTTCTACTGCTAATCGCAAATAAGGTAGTGACTCTGTAACTTGGATAACTTGATTAGGTTCACTGGTAATATTGCCACAATTACTTTTGACAGTTCCCCCAGACTTTCCGTTCAAAATCAATGGATCTGGTTGGGAATTCCGATTAATTTGGATTGTTGGTGTCTGTGCCAAATTAGCCTCAGTGAAAACCAAACTCATCGCCAAAGCTGTGGGAATAATTGCAAGTAGCCTAAGCATCTTCATTTTAATTAATGCTCCAGATTTTTTTAGAGCAATATTGTTATACAGTCCGATCTATATAGACGACAGCAATCCGTCTTAGTTCCAAAAGCTGCCGTATAAAGCAATACCAGTCCGTTAATGATTATTTGTGAAGATTTAATCGGTGTATATCTGTAGAGATGTTGCATTGCAACGTCTCTACAATTGATGTCTGGAAGGCAACAAAAAAAACATAATTTTTCCCTGTCCAGAAAGGTCTTGCACTCACAGACATTAGCTAAAATCACTAAGAGGGTGTTTATAAATAAAAAATAAAGAACACCATAGTCATTCCCGATAACACGTATTTTAAAAGAGACAGCCATAGTATTTGAATCAAGTGCA
>NZ_JBALDJ010000124.1:0-106438 GCF_036917415.1 Nostoc sp.
CTGTCCCAAAATTGCAGTTTCTTTTTTTGAGTTACAGAAAGGGTAGAACCAGCCGGAAAAATTTCTCCAGTAGTCGGATTAATCCAGAACGGCTTGCTGTTGTACTTACTCCTTCCGTTGCTTGCACTGCAAATAGTTTTATTAAATCTATGAACTTGATAGCAATTTAAAATTATTTTCAAAAACGCAGTTTGAGCGTAACCAGAGACACCGAAGCCAACTTGATAAAGTTGCAATAAATCTCCAGCCGAATACCAATGACTGGGGGATGTTGATGATGTCGCAAAAATTCCTATTATGTTTGACGTAAAATTAATCTTTGGTTCAATTGCAGGAATGGAAGCCTTCTCATTGGCACGAAATTCATTAACAATAAGCTTCCATTCACTAGCAATCTTAAACATCGCTAAACTCCAGCCCCAGGAATAAAACTGATGCCATCACCAGTTAATGCTGCAATTTGTTGCGCTGTCAATGGTACGACTGCATCCTGTCTAGATTCGGCAGCAGCTTTTTGCATGATTGGGTATCGACCACCGCCAGCTACTTTAAAATAAGGACTTACGTCTGTAGCTGTTGGATTAGCTTTCATTTTATTTGCAGGAATTATGGTTCCAAGAGCATCAGCAATCACAAGAATAGTCGCAAAACCTGGAAATCTAAAGCTAATTGTGTGATAGTTTGCCTTAGCTCCTACTCTTGCATCTATTTTTTTACCTGTTGTTAGAACTACCCGTCTGGTTCCTCTTGATAACCTTCCAGGTCTTTCATGTTCAGCAGCAACACCACTAGTATTTTTAGAGGAGCGATTCACAGTAGAACCATCAGCACGGTTGAGAGTCCTAACCTTTGTCGGTTTTACTGTCTTGCTTTTGAGGAAAGGTTTAGCGAGATTTTCTATATCCAAAAATTTCGCAGTAACAAGAAGACAAGAAAAATTACCGATAGGGTCGTCAACAACTCTATCCGCGTCTCCTGAAGTAGTTCTTTTCAGTGGAAAGTATAATCGTTCTGACATTTTTTAATCAACTCCAATTAATAATTAAACTCGCGCTGGAGTTGTAGTGTTGAGGTCAACAGCAGCAACAATATTGACGCCATAGGAAGCGTTATAAAATTGCAAACCGCTTGTAGGTTCAGTTTGCACGGTTCCAGTAGTAGGGGCTGGATATGCATTTAAAGCTTCACCGACTGTAGGTGTTGGAGTGGTAGCAGTATTTTTGGCGACCTGTGCAGTGTATGAAGCTTGCAATAATTTTGCAAACATCTCAGCGGTAGCAACACTACTAGGCAGAGGGTCAATACCGTCCCACCAAGTTTTCAATGCAGAGTCAGTGATTTTAGCAGAAATTTCAGGAAAAGTTAAATCAGCTACAACAGCCATACTTTTTACTTTTTATCAAAATGGGTACATCACATATCTAGCAATGGTTTCATGGCTCTTTCAAGTACTTTAGAAAGAATTTTTTAGCAATGTTTTTCTAATAGGTTAAGATGTTAGAAAATTATTATCTCTTTATGACGATACAAGAATTAATAGTTAAACAAAAAATTGCTGTCACTCTCGATCCAAATTCCGGCGCTAGCGTAGTACCGATTTTTAATTACGTACCGTATTCAAAAGCAGGGTATCGATTGATAGATGAATACTTAGAGGTGGGAGATTTAAAGGCAGTTAGCTGGATTTATTCATTGCCCCCAGTTCCGTTCCCAGTATTTGAATTGGAAGATACTGAATCAAAGCAACTGCTAACAGCCATTAACCTTGAATGGAAATCATCGAGAATTCAACTTGATGTAATGTGTCAGATTGATGGCACTTTAAATTGGCAAAGAATATCAGCATATTCATTACTTAATGCCGACCCTTATCCCTACAGAGAATATTCTTTAGGAAATCATTTTCTAGGAAATAATTCAATGATTGGGTTGCAAATAAGAAATGTCGGTTTTGGACTGCTACAGAATAGCACAAAAGGACAAGATAAAGTAGTTGTTTATGGCAACCTAACACGGCGAATAATTATTGAAAAACTAGTTGATACTAGCGTGAAAATTAGTAACAATATTACCACTATTGCGGCAAAAATTATCAATAGCAACCCTAGCAGAAAAGGAGTAACGCTGTTTAATAGCAGCGACAGGAATATATTTATAGATACTGTGCCGGGTGTTACCGTTAGTAGCTATCTTTTAAAACTTAAACCTGGTGATTATTGGGAGTCACCAGTACCACTTTACACGGGTGCATATTACGGCATTGTCGCAAGTGGTAGTACTGCAATAGATATTAGGGAGTTTATTTAATGGGATATTTTGCTGACAAAGCAAAAGTAGGTCAAGCGTTAAAAGAACGTTATGAAAAAGCGGCGTGGATATTCAACAAAGAAGACCCACAGGAATCACTTGTGCCGATAGGTGGCAATTTTTACGCAACACCTAATACACCTGCCGACCCGATGGATTGTGATAGATACCCTGATAGTCCTTGGTGTGGTGAGAACCCTATTGATTTAGCACCTGTAGCACTTGAAATTGATATTGTTCGGGATGAATGCAATTTCGGTATTCAATTTAGTGGAACGCTTGGTTTTATAAAATTACCTCCTTTTCAAATTGTTTATCGTAATCCTAATTGTCAGCCAAAACCAAAAGTAGAGTTACCGCCACTGGAGGACAATTACACACGCAAGCTTAAAATGCCTGATGACGGAAATATAAATTTTGTTTACAGGAAAAGCTACTCTCATGCTGAACGCGGCAAGAGTAGGAATACATTACCTTTAGGAAATGCTGATTTTAAGCAAACAATAGATATTACCAATGTACAGACTTTTGACTCTGGTATTTATTTGTGGAAATTTGATTTAGTATTGCGTACTTATAACTCGTTTAACGGAGTTTATTTTAATGCTTTTAAAGTAAGCAATTATTCTACCGTAAACCAGCTAATTTCACAAATGAGAATGCAAGGTTGGGACATAAAAACAGTTAATAGCGACCCATTTAATGTTAATTCGTCTTACAAATTAGAAACATCTGCCTCATTTTCGTTTAGAGGGCAGAATGATATTACCTCCATTGGTATACCTGGCGCTGACTACGCCATTCAAGTATGGTATTCACGGGATAGGCTTCAGAGCTATATAGATTCACCAGGTTCTGTTAGGTCATTCCGTCAAAGTTACAAAGACGTGATAGATGTTCCTTCACTGGGAAAAGTGGATGTAACAGACGTAACTGAGGAAATATGGGAAGTCTACGATGCATTAACAACACTACCACCACCGCCACCAAGCATTAAATCAAAGGAATGTAAATGTATGAGCTGTAATGATGACTTATTAAAACTTATATTAAAAAGACTTGGTGATTTACCTGCTAAAGTTCCTGACAATTTTACAAAACAGCATCCTGAAATAATAAACATTGAATCGTTGGCAGAATTGATATTATGGCAAACAAAACAACTTGATGCCCTCATGGGTGCTTACCCCATTGAAATAGAAATAGAAGATGCTGACCTTGTGAAGGAAGGGAATCAAAAAGAAACACTTAAAATACCAAATCAAGCAGAGGCGATAGCTGAACTTGTGGGACTTGTGCTTACAATAAAACGTGATACTCACGCAACACTTATTACAGCGCTTAAAGCTATGGGTGAAGCAGGTATGACAAAAAATCTATCAACACAGATACTTGATGTTGCACTTGCTAATGCTGAATTTCTTGGTTACAAACTCGAACAAAAAAAGAAAGAAATATCTTCACTCTTCACTCCTAACGGAAAAGATTTAGCTGAGACTCTTAAAGAAAAAAACGTTGAAATTGTCACTTACGAAAATACTGATAAAAATGATTTACAGGATGACCTAAAGGTTCTTAAGACAATGGCTGCACGCTGGAATGCTCAAAATTGGCGACAGATTGCAGGCGACCCAGTAGAAGCCTTGAAACAAAAACTATTTGGCAATCCTGATGCTATCAAAGAAACACATAAAGACAAGGAACAAGGTGATTTTAATGACTTTACAGAACAAGCTGAACGTGGATTTATTGAAGTATCTGGGATTACCGATACTGTTAATCCTTGGAGTAGACCTTACAAGGAGCGCCCAAAAATACGAGAAATAGGGAGTGAGAAAGGACGCTACGACAAAGACGGTAAAGAAGTAGTGAAATAATTGCTGTAATTGTATTTTAGAAAATATATATGGCTATAAGTCTTGAATTATCAGAATTAACATCAAGAGCAGTCCGAAGCAATGTAGGACAACGTGTTATCAAAGGCTTAGAAAGTGAAGAAAAGAAAAAAGATGGTGGTTTTTTGGGAAAGTTCTTTGGTGGACTGGTTTCATTAGGTGGCTTTTTGATAAATGCTATAGGTGGTTTTTTCCAGTTTTCATGGACTACTTTTTGGAGTTGGTTGGTGGCGGCGAAACAATTTATCTGGAATTTCAACTGGAATGCCACTGATGAACAATTAGAAGCAAGCATTAAAGCCCAATGGACAGCGTTAGCAGGTCAACTCGGTGGAACGCTTGGTAACGCATTTGGATACTTAGCCTGCGGCATCTTACCTGGCGCTGTAATTGCAGTATTCAATGAACCCTTAGGAGCAGTAGTACTAGCTAAAGTTGGAGAAGAGTTCCTAGAGGAATTCCTTGAGAACCTTGGGTCGTTGCTCAATAGTGCGCTTAGACTTGGCACT
Source organism: Nostoc sp. (assembly GCF_036917415.1). Lineage (GTDB taxonomy): Bacteria > Cyanobacteriota > Cyanobacteriia > Cyanobacteriales > Nostocaceae > Nostoc. The sequence goes on from NZ_JBALDJ010000124.1 coordinate 4,712, forward strand.
CAAATATTGTTTACAGAAACATATAAAAATGTTCGCAAACTTATTAAGAGCAATAGCGCGTTAGTAGGTAAGCTGTTTGGCAAGAAAGTTGAGAAAGCTGTTAAAGCCTGGGGTAGTAAAGACAGCAAACCGTGGTCTTTTGCGAGTGCCACCGAGGATTTCCTTGACAAAACTTTTGGCGAGGAAGGTGCTATGCGAGAGTTTGCGGAAGAATTCTTAGAGGAGGCTGATGAGGCTTGCACAGAAGCAGGATATGTTGTTGCAAATGCCGTTGATACATATCTTTCAACGCAAATGATTGCAAAGCAAAGCGTTCCACCACTAGGGCACACGCGATATGTAGAAATAACACCAAATAGGCAGAATCCTGATGAAAAAATTGTACTCGGTGGAAGCGAGGAACTTTTAAAACCTGTTATTATTCAAACTCTTGCTCATTATGAACAATTTGCTGATAGAGATGTCGGCATAATCTATGGCACACCTGCGGCTGAAATGCCGGAACGTAGATATCGTCCTGAAATAGTTTTAAAATTTTATCAAAAACAAAATAAAGACCCATTAAAGGGAGCGATAACTGAGAAATTATCAATGCAAATATCTTTTAGATTAATGAATAAATCTAAGAGTGATTTTGCAGACGATTTATACCTGCAAACTTTAGCTAATATAATTTATAGAAAATTTGCAACTCCACCATTCAAAGTCAACAAAGGAAAACAAACATATAGTTATTGTGATTTTGAAAAAGGGTATCAATTTAAATTAGATGTAACTACTCAAGCGGAGGCGAAAAGGGTGGTAGAGCAAGTGCTAGATATTCAATCCCACAAAGTAGATAATGATTTATTAAGAATAGGAAGTAAGCCAATTAGTGGAGTTAAGACTATTCCTGAAAAAATAACTATACGAGGTAAGATTAAAGAGTTACCGATTAAAGGTAGAGAAGGTGTCGTTACATTTCAATACGCTTACTTAAATCTTGGTGTAAATTTACCGCCAATTATTTTAGTAGATTTAACAGGAAAAAAACGAGATGTTATATATAAAGGAAACTGAAGAAGGTATTACAATTTTTTTATCAATTGGAGACATTATTGAGTATGAATTTGAAGAAGGAATATACGGAGAAGGAGAAGTATTAGAAATTAATGAAAGTTCTAATACTATTAAGATATTACCGTTAGATGATTCTCTAATTCTTGTTCCAAGGTGGATAAGCAGTGATGATGTAATTTCGTTTTAAATAAGTTAAACTTTAATTGTCTGACAAAAGGAACTTAAATAATATGCCGCTATATCCAGCAAATGTAAATATTGATTTTGACGCTACAGCATTAAATGCCGCTGTTGCATCAACAACAAATGCTATTAATGCACTTGAGACTAGATTAGATAGTAATGAAGACTCAATTACAAATATCACAACTCAATTAACTAATCAAAACACAAGGTTAAATAGCATAGAGGTAGCTGAAACCAGGGTAGGAAATGCAGTAACAGCGCTAGAAAACAGGGTAGGAAGTAATGAGGACGTTATTGCTAATAATGCGACCGCAATAGGGGGACAGCAGTCACAGATTGACTCTATAAACAACTCAGTTATAAGTCTAAATAGTGGCAACGCAGCGCTTTACGACTATGCAAATACGATTGGTCAGAAAGTTAATGCGCAAGCTCAAACTATCTCATTCTTGGATGGTCAAAATGCTGTTAAAACGGTAGCCATTCAATCATTGCAAGATAAAATAACAGCACTAGAAAACGCATTACCACAAGGCTTCCAGCACTTTCATGACACAAGCAAAGTATTAGTTGGTTCTGGATTATCTTTTGTGCAAGTTGCTGCAAGTTTTTATGCAACAATGTGGCAACAAAGCCCTGCTGCATTGAATGATAGTTTCTCATTTACAGCATTACTAGCACCTGGTACTTATACATTAGTGATGTTGGTAACTCGTGCCAATAACAAAGGAAAATTGAAGTTATCTATCAATGGAGTGCAAGCTTTTGATGATTTGGATGGATATAATTCCACTACGATATATGAGCGTATCACTCGCACAATTACGATTACTACAAGTGGGTTGCAACAATTTGTATTTACTGTATGGGGAAAAAATGCTTCATCGACTGGGTACGCTTTTCTAATAAACAAAATTTCAGCTTACAAGTAAAGTGATAACAATAGGAGTAACATCAAATCCGCAATCACCATCTATTGCAATAAGCTTGGAATAAACTAATATTTCTTTAGCAATATTAGTTAGCATTTGTGGGCTTATTGTGATAGGGATTAAATTGGTGTCTAGCTTTAACAAAATTGCTTCAGACATCGGAAATTTGAGAGATGATTTAAAAAGTCATGTTGATAATGAAGGGCATGAAAAATTATCGCAACAGATTAAAGTTTTGCAAACGGAATCTAGCTCACATGATAAAATGCTTGCTGTTCATTTAATGAATTTTGAAACCCGCAAAGAAGCGGTGCAATTTTTATTTGGTCAACTGAATGAGAAAATTGACCATAAGTGTGAGCGATGGGATAATGAATTAAAAGAGTTGAAAATAGATGTGAAAGAAGTACAAGGATTCTTGAGAAAACATGAATCTTTTGTAATTAGAAATAGACAAGATTAGTTGAAAGTTGTTAGATAACTTATTGGATAACTTTAGAGGTAAGGGAATGAGATGTAAGTTTGAAGTGACTAGCTTAACGCGATACGCTGGTATCCCTAGTGTTAAAGTGGAATTACATCCAGCAATGGGACAGGATGAAGAGGATAGAAAGTTTTGGAAAATTACACCAACCGGAAAAATTGAATTGATGATTGATGATTCTAATAATGTGAATTATTTTGAGGTAGGAAAAGAATATTATTTAGACTTTTCTGAGGTTGAAAATGTTAGGTAAATTACCATATTGCGCTTTGTCTTTTGGTGGTGGTGTTCAATCATCAGCGATTTATCTAATGTTAATATATGAACCTTGGAGATTATTAGAGGTAATGGGAGAGTTACCGGATAAGGTTTACTTCGCTGATACTGGGGCGGAAACTCAAAATACTTATAAAGCAGTTGAATATATGCAATCTTTTAAAAGCATAGCTTTTAAGATTGAGGTTGTAAGTAATGGGAATATTTTAGAGAGACAATATACTAGTGGCGATTTCAATCCTTTGTTTCCGTTTTTTATTAAACAAATTGACGGTAATATCGGAATGGCAAAACGACAATGTACAAGTGAGTATAAAATTCGTGCTATTCAAAAAGCTTGCAGAGAAGCTTTTAAGTTGACTAATGTAAAGCTAATGGTTCCAACAATTTCTCAATGGCTCGGCATATCAATTGATGAACCGGAGAGAATTAAAATTAGTGAAGGCACTGCTTTTGTTACTCGATATCCACTTGTAGAATTAGGTTGGGATAGAGATAAAGGATTGTGATAAAAAAGTTTGTTTTTAATAGCTAATTGATAAGATTTAGACAAAATTGAAAGAAGTACTTTGACGTGCCTTTGCCCTCTATTTTCAACTAGCCAATTCCTGATTTTTATTGCATCCTCTGATTTTGTAGCTTCTATTGCTGACTGAAGATAATTTTTATAATCCCCTTGATACGTTTTTTCGTAATAACTCTCTCTCAGTCCTTGTTTTCTGTATTCGCAGTACATATCCCATACTTCTATTAGAGATAATTTAGGTTTAGGTGGTAATTGATCGCCTGAAGTTACAGCACTTTTTACTAATCTTAGTTTTGCCCTCAATCCGTATTCCTCAAGAACTTCTCTGTACCTCTCTAAATTAAAGGTTCCTTCTGTAGTCGCAAGCTTGCCATCTTCCAATTCTATTTGTAATCGTCGTTGTAGCTTAGATGCCGTGGACTCCCAACCGTTTACTAGTGAGATACCTGTACCGAGTTTTACTTGCTTTTCATCAGCGAAGTGAGTTCTAGGAAAACAAGCTTTTATCGAGCCTGAATCTTCCCGTACCGCTACTTGACCTTTCTTAGCCTTACCAGTTGGTGTTTTAGCGCTGTTAGTCATAAAGCTCAAACTATGCTCAAAGTGTGGAAATCAGTTATTGGATAACTGAGATATAAGCATTATACTATAGGTTCACCCGTCAGACTAAAAGGGCGAACTTCGGTAATTTTTACCTTCACTAACTGCCCTTTGAGTTCTTTGATGTTACCGTTAAAAAAGGTCAAACGATTACCACCAGTGCGTCCCATTACCTGGGTTGGATCTTTAGGATTTTGGTCTTCTACTAAAACTTCTTCAATGCGTCCAAAGTAACGTTGCGATCGCTCTGCTACTTTCAAGTTTCCCAAATGATTGAGCCGTTGCAGGCGATCGCTTTTAATTTCTTCACTCAGTTGATTGTCCCACAAAGCGGCTGGTGTCCCTGGACGCGGCGAATATGCTGCTGTATTCAACATATCAAAGCCAATATCTTCCACCAGTTTCAGGGTATTTTCAAACTGTGCTTCTGTCTCCCCAGGAAAACCGACAATTACATCGGCACTAATCGAGGCATCTGGCATATACCGCCGAATGGTATCGATAATCCGGCGATATTTCTCATGGGTATAACCCCGCGCCATCGCCTTTAAAAGTTCATTATCCCCAGATTGAAAGGGAATGTGAAAGTGTTCGCACACCTTGGGCAACTCGGCACAAGCTTGAATTAATCTCTCAGTAAAATAACGAGGGTGACTAGTAGCAAATCTTAACCTTTCAATCCCCGACACATCATGCACATAATAAAGCAAATCTGTAAAGTTGTGCAGATGCCGACCTTCTGGTGTGATTCCAGGTAAATCTCTACCGTAAGCATCAATATTTTGACCGAGTAGAGTAATTTCTTTGTAACCTTGTCGTCCTAATTCTTCCATTTCAGCCCGGATAGCTGACGGCGTGCGAGATTGTTCGACACCGCGCACATTGGGAACCACGCAATAGGTGCAGCGTTCGTTACAGCCGTAAATTACATTCACCCAAGCTGTCACTGTACTATCCCGTCGCGGCTGGGTGATATCTTCAATAATGTGAACTGCTTCGGTTGCTACGACTTGATTACCCTCAAATACTGACTCCAGCAAATCTTTCAGACGGTTGGCGTGTTGTGGCCCCATTACCAAATCTAATTCTGGGACTCGCCGCAACAGCGCTTCTCCTTCTTGCTGGGCAACACAACCAGCAACAATCAGGGTTAAATCAGGCTGCTCATGTTTACGCTTCGCTTGTCTGCCAAGATAGGAATATACCTTTTGTTCTGCATTATCCCGAATTGTACAGGTATTGTAAAGAATCACATCTGCATAATTCGGGTCTTGACACCACTCAAAGCCCATGTCTTCCAAAACGCCAGCCATGCGCTCTGAGTCAGCTTTATTCATCTGACAACCGAAAGTAGTGATGTGATAGTGGCGTTTAGAAGTGGTCATGGGCAATTCTGCTGAATCAGCGTAATGTTATGTAAGGTTTATTTCTATTCTATAACGCTCTTAAGCTGCTTCCGAAATGCCGAGTAACTCTTGAGAGAAACGGGTAGGCTGAAATAATTTCAGGCGTTGCAGAACAGGGGAATGAATTTAGGCAGGCAGGGGAAGCAGGGGGTGCAGGGGGTGCAGGGGGAGAAATTTTATAACTTGCTAAATCATCCCTCAATTCAGCAACGCCTAATTTCAATATACAAACCTAAAGAATTGACAAACTACAAGCATTGGCGGCGATCAAATTCGCCCTCTTTCTCCAGAATCTTGATGTCATCGTTGCTAAAGAAATGTCTTGCTGATAATTAGGGTATGTGAACCGAGAATAGTAGACTGTCAAGATTGATTTGAGCGAAGGTTTGTAGAAATGCAACCACAAACCACTCCATAATTTAATTGACGATTACTTAATAGTAGTATTTAGTTGTCAAAAATGCTTTTTTTGGGTTCGTATAACTTACGTCTGATGTGAATTAGAAACGCCGCTTATTCTATAAAGGTTTCTAGATTCGCTCAAAATCATAGTTTTGGGATTACCTAAGAAATTACAAGGGTTTCAAAGCTTAATTCACATTAAACGTAACTTAGATACATGATTAATCGCGTTAGTGCAAGCCATCAAGATTTTTTTGACAATCAAGCTTAACTTAAGCGATCGCTACTACCTACGAACAGCGACAAGCCAATCAATCTGCAAGTAATAATTCCATTTACGATTACCCTTGAAACCGCGATAATAACTCCTCACGGTCAGCTTGCAAGAGTGAATCCATATATTCATCGGGGGACAATTGTAAAAAAGCGGGAATAATGCCTTCTAAAGAAGCATCAATGTCCCCAAAGCGCAGCTTTAAAATCTTAGTAATAGTTGCCCGTCGTTCTACCTGTATTGCTTTCCGTTCCCAACTGGTGACAATTTCCATATATACCTCCTGCTCAGTTAATCCCATTGTATCGACCACAGTTTGAAAGACTTCTTCTTCTGCTGCATTCAGTTCCAAGTACACATCCAAAGCTTTAGAGGAAACAATTAAAGATTATCCAATAGACCCTGTTATTGCCCATGAACTAGGTTATCCAGATCCATATACACTACGTCGAGGTGGGCTTCACAACCTATGCTGTTTTGCAACTAAAAGAAGTATAATTCCCATATCACCTTATTCTGGTAATGATTTCCACGAAAATGATTGGATGTCTCATTACTAGTGGCGTGGCATAGCTAAATTGTTGCAAAAAAATTTGTAGGTTAGGTTGAGGAACGAAACCCAACACTCCGATCAATGTTGGGTTTCGTGTTACTCAACCCAACCTACATCTAATGCACTATTTTAGCTCTGTCACGCCACTAGGTTGAATTTAAAATTTTTACAAATCGCAAACACTTGTCTCGATGGTATTACAACTTAGCGGTGATGAAATTCAACTTCTGTTTCCAGAATTTTAATATCATAGTTGCCAAAGAAATCGTGACCCAGTAAGCCGATGCTGGCTTTTGGTGCGATCGCTACTTGAAGATTATTGGCTGTAACTCCACCTACTGCAATAGATTTTACCTTACTGGTTAGAAATTCTACTTCACTACCATCGGCAATTTGGGCTTGCATTGTACCTGTAGCCTGTAGTTCAAGTGTATTCGCCATATTTTGAGTGATAATGGTTCCACTAGCACCTGTATCTACAATCATTTCAAAGGTTTTTTTGTCATTGAAGGTGACATCAATCACAGGAGTTCCACCAAAACGGCGTTTGATTGAGACTCGAAAAACTCTGTTGTCTGAAGGTGCGGCTATGATATTGCCACAAATTCCTCCCAATCCAACGGTTTTACCAGAGGAAGTTATCATGTAACACGCTCCTGGATCGTCTGCTGTTGCCTGATGAGAGAATGCTAAAAATATCAGCGTCGGCATTAGTGCAATCGCAGCTAGTTTAACGGTCGTAATCCAACGCCTGCAAGCATTCTTCATGTTATACTGCTCTCCCCTTTTTGTGATTACTCTTAATAGCTAAACTCATCATGGCGGCTGTAAAACATTAAAAGCACAGTTTTCTAATATAAAAACTCAGTTTTTCTTAATTAATAAATAAAAATTCAAATTATCTCTGTTGAAAACGAGATACTTTTAACCAATTTTTGTAGTTTTAAATTAGCTGATAAAGTTGTTTATATAATATATCTCAATCAAGATGAAATTGCATTTTACTCAATACATCTTACCGATAATTACTGATTGATAAATTAAAGATTAGATAAAGACACGATAAAAATACTTAGAGCAAATTCAATCTGACATACTAAGAAGTTGATAAGAGAGATTTGTTAGCTTACTCAAAGCTTGCTGCTGCATTTACAGCAGTTGCGATCGCATTTTTAATAGCAATATCTCTTTGTTCTAAGATGATATTTTCACTAACAGTACGTCCAGCGACTACACCGCAAATAGCAGCAGCAGCAAAATTATACACTCCTGCCATTTTGAATAGTGTGCCGCATTCCATCTCGTAATTCAAGATATTCAAGCGCCGATATTCTTCTGTAATGCCATGCAGCGATCGCATTAAATTTGGATTGGCTGAATCAATGCGTTCTTGTCCTTCGTAAAAAGTATCAACTGATGCTGTAATTCCGATGTAATGTTCAATTTTTAATTCTCGTGCAGCTTTAACTAAAGCGACTGTGAGAAAAGGATCGGCTGCGGCTGGATATTCCACAGGTGCAATGTCAGAAGCTGCACCTTGGCGACATAATGCTGCACTGCTAATAACAACGCTACCAACTGTTATATAAGGTTGAATCGATCCGCAAGTTCCAATGCGAATAATTTGCCGAATTCCTACTTGTATTAACTCATTCACCACAATACTTAATGAAGGCGCACCCATACCACTTGTAGCTGATAAAATGCTGCGGCCATTTGGTAAGTATCCCACGTAGCTATTGAGTCCGCGATTTTCGGACAATAGACGGACATCTTGGAAATAAGTTTGGGCAATTAGATGCGATCGCTCTGGATCGCCAGATAATAAAGCAATGTTGGGAGGCGATGAACCTAAATCATCTTGCCCAAAGCCGATGTGATAGAAACGTTTACCAGTCATAGAGTTAAGAGTAGCGATCGCCCCAGCAATATAATATGCTAGGGCGTTTTTTAAACTTTACCTAAAATATCCTCCTTCCCATATTTGAAGTTGTCTTTCAGCCGCAACTATGCAATTAAGATGCTTAGGTGGGTACAGAAAATGATCGTAAGCTAATGCCATCTGTCTAGCAGCTTCAGTATATGGCACTCGTCCTATTCCTGTACCCAATCCAGGACAGGCAATGGTGTTAATTTTTTGCCTAGCATATTGATTATGCTGGCGAACTACTAACAGCATCGCCCACATCGCAATATAAGGAAACACATTACTACACAGACTTTTAGAAACACGTATTCCTGTCTCTAATATAGTTGGCGTTGTCAAGGAAAAGCCTGTGTTCTGTGTCAATGAAGGAAGTCGTCCCTTATACTATGCAGAAGATTTAGATTTAATCGCCTGCATGGAGATAGAAGATAACCGACTTCATCTTTTCAATTTAGTTACAACGCAGATATGCTCTTTGAAGAATATTCTTAGTAAGATACCCCAACCCATTCAAGAAGTAGTGATTTACTTTAATCCAGAACTTCTGGATATCAAAGATGTGCAAGCATTCACCCATGCATTGGATGAAACTGTGCTGATGGTTCGTGGTAAATTTGCAGCAGAGGGCGAGAAATTTATGCTGCCCCGTTCTGCAAGGTGTTAAGTTAATCAAAAACAATTCAATCAAAATAGAACTGAGAGTTTTATCATCAGGACTGCTTTATGATGTATCAAACCGACCTGCCGCGATGGATAATAACTATTTAGCATAAGTCACCGCGACGTTTCTAGATAAACTGCTGTCTGCAATGCGCTATAGTTTGGTGGACATCTTGAAGAACATGCGGAGATTTATATCATGACGGCTGCCACCACGCCCCAGGTTTCTGTTGAAGCCTCAATCCGTCCGGCAGAACCCTGTGTGCTCGTTATCTTTGGAGCAGCAGGAGATTTAACCAAACGTCTGCTGCTTCCCGCCCTCTACAACCTCAAACAAAGCAATTTGCTGCCGCAAGAATTTGCGATCGTTGGAGTCGCACACACTTCAATGAGTCAGGACGATTTTCGTAGCAAACTCGCCCAAGACATTCATGAGTTCGCAACGGTTCCCGTAGATGATAAGCTTTGGCAACCGCTTGAGCAGCGACTGTACTATCTTGCTGGTGAGTTTCAGGAGGCTGACACTTACCATCAGTTGCAAGACTTACTCACTCAAGTCGATCGAGACTGTGGCACTCAGGGAAACTATTTGTTCTACCTGGCAACTGGCTCTAACTTCTTTTGCGACATCATTACGCAGCTTGGTGCCGCAGGATTAGTCCGCGAAGAGAGCGATCGCTGGCGGCGAGTTATCATCGAGAAACCGTTTGGGCACGACTTGGACTCGGCTCGTACCCTGAATAGATCTATCGGTGCTGTCCTTCAGGAAAAACAGATTTACCGCATCGATCACTACCTGGGCAAAGAGACTGTACAAAACATTTTGGTGTTTCGGTTTGGTAATGGCTTGTTTGAACCGATTTGGAATCGCGAACATATCGATCACGTCCAGATTACCGTAGCTGAAACGGTTGGAGTCGAAGGCAGAGGCAACTTTTATGAAGGTACAGGCGCAGTCCGGGACATGGTGCAAAACCATCTGTTTCAACTGCTGGCAATGACGGCGATGGAACCGCCAGTCTCGTTTTCAGCCGATGAGGTGCGTGATGAAAAGTCAAAACTATTGAAGTCCATAGTTCCACTCACTGCTGAAACTGTGCAAACTCAAAGTGTACGGGGACAATATGGTGCAGCAACGGTGAAGGATACCCAAGTGCCTGCTTATCGCTCAGAGCCACGAGTTGCATCAGACTCTAACACTGAAACTTATGCTGCCTTAAAGCTGAACATCGACAACTGGCGCTGGGCAGGGGTGCCGTTTTATCTCCGAACCGGCAAGCGTTTGGCTAAACGTGTGACTGAAATTGCAATTCAGTTTAAGCAAGTACCTTCACTATTATTTCGCCAAACCTCGATTGAGCGCCTCACGCCTAATTTCTTGACCATCCGCATTCAACCAGAGGAAGGAATTCATCTCCAATTTGGTGCAAAGGTGCCTGGCCCCGCGATGGCAATGGATGCGGTGGAAATGGACTTTTGCTACACTGACTACTTTGGCAAGATCCGCAGTACTGGCTATGAAACCTTGCTATACGACTGCATGATCGGTGATGCAACTTTGTTTCAGCGATCGGACAACGTAGAACTGGGCTGGAGCGTCGTCACCCCCATTCTAGAAGCTTGGGCAACCACGCCACCTGAAAACTTTCCCAACTATGCAGCAGGCTCGTGGGGGCCATTGGCAGCAGATGATTTGTTGGTGCGCGATGGTCGGCAGTGGCACAGGATTGACTGATAGTCTAAACATACACTTATGTGCTAAATCTCTTAACATCAAGTTTTCACACAATTGAGGTGACATCAGATGCCAGATATTATAGATACTGCAATTAATGCAGGTTCTTTCAACACCTTGGTAACAGCTATTACTACCGCTGGTCTTGATACTGCACTTAAAGGAGATGGGCCATTTACTGTCTTTGCCCCAACAGACGAAGCCTTTTCCAAGCTGCCATCAGGAGCCGTAGAAGAACTCTTAGAGGATGTCATTAAGTTAAGAGAGGTTTTAGAGTACCATGTGGTTTCTGGCAAGATTAATGCAACTGAACTAAATCAGTCGCAAAAGCTAACAACAACTCAGGGAAAAGATATCAAAGTTAATACTGAGAATAATGTTAAGGTGAATGATGCTTACATTGTGACTCCAGATGTAGAAGCTGACAATGGTGTTATTCATGTTATTGATAATGTGTTATTTCCTGAATAACTTTGTTCAGATACTTGCTTTCATTGAATTTTGTAATTGCGATCGGATAAGCATTTAATTTTTTGCCTTTGTTGGCAATCAAAATCACCCAAACCAAATATGCTTATTCAGATTGAGTAGTTAATGTTGTATATTTGTTGCTGATAATTGGATTTAAATAGTTAAATATTTCCAGTGAATCATCAGTAGATATACAACATATTTATATGGCTCAGTATTGACTGCCCCTTTTGCTGAACCGTCGGGAGCAAGTACTCAAAGGCTGTAAGTACTTGAGAACAATCGTCTAGCTTGTGAAGTTACAAAAATTACATTTAGAGCAGGAGGCGATCGCCATAATATCATCTGCGGTTAAACACAAATCAATTGCGATCGCAGCGTCGCAATCTCAAACCTTGACGATTCACTCCACTTTGTAGCGATCGCAATCACATATTACAAGTAATTTGCTGGATTTGATTCAGCAACGCCTGCCGTTGAGATTTATTTCCCCCGTCTCTTTTGTTTAACTGCATAGCCGTAGGGCAAAGACCAGTTCGGTTCCTCATCCAAGCTGCAACGGGCACGAATCGACCAATATGGATCGCGGAGCATTTCTCGACCGACGAGAACCAAATCTGCACATCCACGAGTAATGACTTGGTTAGCATACTCAGCCTCCTTTATCATCCCCACAGCCCCTGTCCTAATCCCAGCCTCTTCTCGGATTTTGGCAGCAAAAGGCACTTGATAACCTGTCTGCACGGGAATCCTGGCATGAGGGACTAAGCCTCCTGTGGAAACATCGATCAAATCAACGCCTAATACTTTTAGTTCACGGGATAATATAACTGACTGCTTGATATCCCAACCTCCCTCTACCCAGTCGGTAGCAGAGAGGCGCACAAAAAGCGGCATCCCGCTTGGCAGAATCTCTCGGATTCGTCTTGTCACCTCCAGTAATAAACGCATTCGGTTTTCCAACGAACCTCCGTAACGATCTGTTCGTTGATTACTTAGCGGCGAAAGAAAAGAATGCAGTAGGTATCCATGAGCCGAGTGGATTTCGATAATCTCAAAGCCCGCTTGAAGGGCACGTCCGGCTGTGGCAACAAAGGCTTGAATCACCTCTTCAATCCCAGCCTCATCGAGGGGTATGGGAACGGGGCCGCCCTCTTGAAACGGAATTGGGCTTGCCGCGATTACCGGCCAAGCCCCTTGTTCAGGTGTTAACGGTGTACCACCCAGCCAGGGAATATTGCAACTCGCCTTCCGGCCAGCATGAGCTAATTGAATCCCGGCGATCGCTCCCTGTTGGTGAAGGAAGCGCACAATTCGAGCTAGTGGCTCGATTTGCATATCGTCCCAAAGACCGAGATCGCCGGGGGTGATTCGTCCTTGGGATGTTACAGCTGTCGCTTCCACTATAATCAGCCCAGTACCTCCAACAGCCCGACTCCCCAAATGGACAAAGTGCCAATCATTTGCGACTCCATTCTCTGCCGAATATTGACACATTGGTGACATCGCTATGCGATCGGGCAGGGTGATATCTCGAATTTTCAGTGGACTCAACAAGTCCACTTCCGGTACATCCGAATCGTGCAGACTCGTTGACTGACAACCGGGGGAATCTATGGATTCTAATTGTGTCTGGGCTGGGGATGATGGCAAGGTTGTTAGGTTCTCTGTAGTCATGCTGTTACTTTTCTGTGCTTTGTGGACTAACACCCAATATCCGAGTTAGCTCGTCAAAATCGATTCTGGATAAGTTTCAGATATTGGGTGTCTGATGTTTTGTCGCTTACCAAACGATTTTTAACTAATCGCCATAATTCCCCATCCCTCTATAGGGTGGGGATATAAGGAACTTCCAAATAAAAAAACATACTATTGCAGAGACATAAGGTAAAATTTTCTCCCCTGCCTCCCCTGCCTCCCCTGCTCCCCCTGCCTCCCTTATAACCCTGCAAACCACTCATAGCCCTGATCCTCCCAATAGCCTTTAATAGGTAACAAATTACTGACGAAGGTAATTTGAGTCACCCACTTGCTTTGCTTATAGCCCAGTTTAATTGGGGATGCTAGACGCATGGGCGCACCATTATCAGCCGATAAAGGTTGTCCATTCTTTTGATAAGCCATGAGAGTTTGCGGATGCACAGCAGAGGCAATATCCCAGCTTTCATAGTAGCCATCAGCAGATTTGAAGTAGACATAGCGGACGTTTGACTTAGGCTGTACCAGGGCTACTAAATCTCGCAATCGCACACCTCCCCATTGAACGATCGCAGCCCAGCCTTCAACACAGACATGGCGAATTACCATTGAAGTCAAGGGAAGTTTTTGAATATCTGCCATGCTCAATTGCATCGCATTATTGACCTCACCATCAATTATTAAGCGAAACTGTGCTGGATCAATTTGCGGGGTGAAGTCAAAGGTATTAACCAGCAATTTATCTGCTTCTATGGCACTGACAGGAAATTCCGGTATAGGTTTTTGAGTTAGCAGGAGTGCTTCAAGACGTTCATTCAGTGGCTCAGATATTTGCCGCAGATTATCTGAGAACAAATTTGTTCCACAGCCACTAAGAAGAAAGCCTACCCCTGAAAGTCCAGATACTTGCAGTAACCGACGACGGGATAAGGTACGTTTGGGAAGAATCAGACTCATAAAACCTCTACAGAAACATAGATTTCACTAAACGGATGCTTCCTACCTTCAGGGCAAGTAAAGAATGAGCAACTGTAAACAGTATGACAGTGGGAACAGTGATAAAGTGAACAGTGCGTAGAGTTTGCCAACTACCAAACAGCCCGGAAAGCCAATGCAGTTGTGCAGGTTTGTACATCGCCAGACCGCTCAAAATTGCCAGCAGCAGCACTGGAATGATAGCAGTATAAACTAGCCGATGCCATGCGTAGTTTTTGCGCTTTGGGTTCTGGCTGACTTGCAATGCTTTTAAGTCACCCCGATCGGCAAACCGACGTTGCCAACGACGAGTTATAAAGATATAAAGTCCATACCAAAGTAAATTTAGCGAAAACAGCCACATAGCAGCAAAATGCCAGTTTCTGCCACCTCCTAGCCAGCCTCCTAGCAACAGAAAGTCAGGAAAATGCCAACCTTCACGCCCTCCAAATACCGGATTAGCATTATAGATTTGCAGTCCGCTAGCGATCATCAAGATGAGACTGATGATATTAATCCAGTGAAAGGTTTTTGATAGGAAAGTCTGATTTGGTGTTGAGCGGACTTTACGTTTAGATGAGGTCATACCAATTTTGGATTTTGGATTGTTCCCAGTCAGACTTTTGGATTTGAGATTTTTATATTATTCCCAGGTAGACTTTTGGATTGGGTCTTCTAATCCAAAATCTAAAATTGGTAATCTAAAATTAGCACGTCTCACAGAGGTTGAGTGGGAAAGAACGGAGCCAGCCAAAGTTGCACTTGGACATCCCAACCGAGAAGAATTGCAATTGCTGTGGCTACGATCGCCACGCCACCAATCCGTTGCAAAGCTGCACTATGAAAGCGGATATTGAGGATTCTTTGGCTGAGTACTCGCCCACCGTAGGCGATCGCCAACAGAGGCAAACCTGCTCCGATTCCATAAGCAACCAGTAGCCAAAATGCACTTGTGACTTGATGATTAACTGCTGCTAGTACTAAAATTCCTCCCAAAACTGGCCCAGCACAGGGAGTCCACAAAAGCCCCAATTGAGTCCCTAGCCAAAACTCTCCCATGAGTCCGATTTGTGCAGGTTTTTTAGCCCACTTGCCAACTGGAATATAACTAAATATTCGGTAACTCCAGGTGGGGAAAATTGCCAGTAATCCCAAAAATAAAAGCAGTGCGATCGCTCCGTTGCGTAATAAATTAACCAAGCCTGTAAACCAGTCTGCTGTTACACCTAGCAAACTACCTGCTAGTGCAAAACCAGCAATTAATCCTGCTACCAGTGCTACTGGGCCATAAGTATAGGATTGGAGCGTAGACGCAGAGTGGTTTGTCGTCAGCGATCGCCCCAATAGCACAGGCAAAATCGGTAAAACACAGGGTGAAAGTACATTCAAAACTCCTCCCAATAAAGCCAGACTGATTGATAAAGTAGAAGTCGTCATCAATCCTTCTACCCCAATAGCTGACGAATAGTTTGCTCTATTTTTTCGTATGCCCCTTCACCAATATGGTCATATTGCAACAAACCCTGACGGTCAGCTAAAAACAGATGAGGCCAATACTGATTTTCGTAAGCGTTCCAAGTTTTATATTCGTTATCAACTGGAACCGGATAAGTAATCTGGTGTTGTCGTAGCGCTTTTTTTATGTTGTTCGGATCTCGCTCAAAGGCAAACTCTGGTGTGTGAATGCCAATCACCTTCAGTCCCTGCGACTTATACTGCCGATGCCATCTTGTGATGTAGGGCAGTGTACGCTGGCAGTTAATACAAGCAAAAGTCCAAAACTGTATTAGAACAACACTACCTTTTAGGTCAGCTATTGACAAAGGTGTAGAATTAAGCCACTGACTTATCCCTTGAAACTCTGGCAAACTCTTGCCTGTGGGAGTTTTTACTGCAATAGCTTCCGAGTTTTGCGTATTATTACTTTTTGCCGGAAAGATAGAAGGGGCATTCACTTTTTTGAAGTTGGAAAATGTTGTGGCTGCACCGATTCCAACAACCCCTAACCCAAGATAAAAAAGTAACTGACGCCGGTGGAGCAGGTTGTGATTCATCAGAATTTCTCCTGTTGATTTCAAAGCACCAAAGTATAGGGATTGGAATTAGGATTTTCTTGGTTTACCAGTCCCTAGTACCCAGTAGAAGAAAAGTGAGATGCAAAGCTAGTTGTGGCTAAGGCTTGGTGGAAGCTGGCGATTGCTTCATTGCATCACCAGCTTTATCTTTGCTCATCGCATCTTTGTTCATTGCACCACCAGCTTTATCTTTACCCATCGCATCTTTGCCCATTGCATTACCAGCTTTGTCTTTGCTCATAGCATCTTTGCCCATTGCATCGCCAGCTTTATCTTTACCCATTGCATCTTTGCCCATTGCATCGCCGGCTTTGTCTTTGCTCATAGCAGGAGAGGCTTCAGGAGCAATTTGATTGTTGCTTGCAGGACTGCTAGAGCAAGCAGTGAGACTGGTAGTTAAAATCAAACCAGCAATTAAAGAAAGTGTTTTCCAGTTCATAGTCTTTTTTCGTCCTTTAGATAGTTTTTTTTGTATTGATTGATCGAAGGAAACTAAGCTACAAGCAGATTCATAAAGGCTATTGGCGTAAAGAAGATGCTTTCTTGTAGAGAACTCCATCAGATTCTTGCTACTGCGTAGCTTGGCGCTGTAGGTATCGCATCTACATTGAAATCAAATAAAACCTTTGATTCTAACACTACTGAATGTTTGAGTTATCCCGAACATCCAAAGTATCTCTGTTAGGACTGAAGCCTATCTGAAACGAAGCCATAATTTTCATAAATTTATCCCTTGAGAAAATTTAGTTAATTCTCAGCATTTTCTCAGGTATTTATGGTAATCAAAGCCACGGACTAAGTTAAGTATTCTCTTAGCTAAACCTCATTAATGCTGCAAGTTAAATGTTTGACTAATTCAACGATTAAAGCAAAGGTAAAACTTGATATTTCGCATTTATCTGCCTTGCGATCGTGAACCTAAAGATTGTAAGTTAGTTACATACATAAGTAGGTAAGCGTAAATAATTATCGTTAGGATAAGGCAGGGAGCAGGGGGAAAAATGGTTTTAGCCTTATTTACTTTTCTTCACACAGTTCGGTTTTATTCTGCCCACTTACATAAAAATTCCCACATATTTTTTATATTAGTATTATTTTTTACTTTATTAATGTGGGCTACGGCTATTGAATTTGTCTTAAGCGCTATTTTAAAAATATAAAAAAGCTTGATTAGCTACAACTTTCAAAGATGTCAAACAACAAAGAATTTTCATCCGAAAAAAGCTCTTCCGTTAAAAATGTCTTGATTATAGGTGCAACTGGCTATATTGGCGGAGCGCTGTGCCGTAAGTTTTCTCAGACACAAGATTTTGCCGTATTGGCACTTGTGCGTTCGAGTAGTGATATTGAGGGTATAAAGCCTTTTTGCAAGGAAATAATCCGCTCTCAAGAGGTAGAAATTTCCAGTAATGATGTTGCACAAGCAATTCGCAATCATGATATTACAACGGTAATTAATGTAGCGTGGCACATGCCTCCAGAATCAACCAAAGAAGCTCAATTTGCCAAAGACCGTATAGCATTAGAAGCCGCTTTACATGGTGCTAAGGCAGTTTCACCAGATATTCATGTAATTACAACCAGTGGGAATTTCTCTTTGATTACCGCCAATGGAGGACGAATAACAGAAATACCTCCGCCAAAAGGTTATACACGACCCGAATATTTAGTATGTTTTGACTTACTATCGGGTGTGAATGTGTTGAAAGATGGGCTAGTAGAAGAATATATCAGCAATGGAGGTAACGCCTCGATTGTCTATCCTTCATCAGTGTATGGTTCAGCACCAACTCGTGGTAGTTTCTGGGATTTTGCAATTCAGCAGTTCATTACAGGGAAACCACACCAAGGCTATCAGCCATTTCCATCAGATTTTATGACAGCGTGGATTCATGTTGAAGATTTAGCAGACTGCTACATTGCCTTAGCGCGATTTGGCTCCAAAGGAGGACATTACCTTGCTGCGCCTGAAAATTTTAGTATTAGCCAGGTGTCAAAAATGTTTGCCCAGGCTGCTCAGGTAGAATTTCTGGCGCCAGTCTTTGAAAACAAAGACAAAGTTATATTTGATGATTCTCATACTAGAGAAGTACTTCAACTTCAATGGAAGTATAAAATCGCTGATGAGATGAAAGGTTGGGTAGAGAGAATAAAAGAGTTAGGAACTTATTTTTTAGAGTAAATAAGGGTTAAAAATTAAGTAACTGCTGTGAATATTTGTGCAAATCTGATTATCACATCAGCGCTAACTAGCAATTAGGGTGGGCACTGTTACCCACCCTCACACTCTAACTTGCTACTGCCTCAGCAGGAGCTGCCTCAGCAGGGGCTACGGGTGAATAAACACTAACTTTTTTACGAGTTTTGCCCTTTCTCTCAAACGTTACAACACCGTCGATTAAGGCAAACAAAGTGTCATCGCTACCAATACCGACATTGTTACCAGGGTGGAATTTAGTACCACGCTGACGCACGAGAATGTTTCCTGCACGTACAACTTGACCGCCATAACGCTTGACACCCAGACGTTGGGCATTAGAATCACGACCGTTACGCGTACTACCTGTTCCTTTCTTATGAGCCATGATTTCCTCTTGTGTATCTACTTCTTTTATTATTCAGCAGCGGTTTCAACTTCTTCGGCAGCAGTGTCATTTACAACGGGGGTTTCCTTCTCCGCTTCTCCTTGGGCAGCAAACACTGCACCGTTAAGAGTGATGGAGTCAATCATAAGTCTGGTAATTTCCTGACGATGCCCCCGCTTTTTGCGGGTTTTCTTTTTCGGCTTCATTTTGTATACCAGAACTTTACGACCTCTGTAATGTCGCATTACAGTCCCTTCTACAGTCGCACCTGTTACTAATGGCTGTCCAATAGTGACTTCGCCTTCGTTCTGCACGAGTAATACGGAATCTATCGTAACTTTTTCATCGGGTTCGATCGCAAGCAGTTCAATGTCGTAAAACCGCCCTGGCTCTACTCGTATTTGTTTGCCGCCAGTTTCAATAATCGCGTAGGTCATGAAATTGTCCTTGAGGTTGCCGTACAGGTAGCTGGTTTTTATCTCCTGTAGAGATGCTTTTGCCAGCCTTTGTAATATGTCTACCTGATCCGAGCAGGAATTAGACAGACAATCTAACATACTATTTTATTAACAGGCGTCAAGTCAAGCTAGAACAGGATTTTCGGGTTTGGCATTGCTGTCTGGCCAGCCTGAAAATGAAAAATCAGCTAATTATTCTGTGCGATCGCTCATTTTCCAAGAGTGGGGAGGAATTAGCCAACTGTCGTCATGAGTATAGGCGTAGCCCGTCGTAGACATCGCCCACTCGCACGAATGTAAATTGTATTTACAAGAAGTCAGAACAAATACTTTTTAGATAAAAATTGCTACTATCTTAGGGCTGAATCTACCAAAAATTAACATTAGTTAGTATTAGCTGAAAAGTTATATTTTTTTATCAAAATCAACACATTCTTCTTCTTTGTTTTAATATCAAATATAAGGTGTCTCATCTAGAAATTATTTACAAAAGTTAGTGAATCCTCAAAAGTTAAACTATCACGTTCAAACCTGATATTTCAAACAGGAGATTGATTGTCATGACACAGCAAAATGCTGCCCGACTTTTTCAAGCGGTAAAACAAGATCAAGCGTTACAGCAAAGACTCAAAGCAACAGCCGATCCAGAAGCCTTCATCAAAATTGCTCAAGAGCGTGGCTATGATTTCAACGCCCAAGAACTGGACAGTGAAATCAGCAAATTATCTGAGGAAGATTTAGCCGCCATTGTCAATCCAGGATGGGGGAATAGACGCCACATTTATCCGAGATAATTCCTGTTTATAGGAAATCGAAAGTATCGAAACAACTGAATTGACAAGTTTTGCTCCTCAAGGGGATATCGTTGTATCATCTCCTTTAAGGACATTCCTGTTAGACCAAGGCTCAGATCCCTGATTTCTTAGAGAAGTCGGGGATTTTATTGTTCGCAAATGATTCCTTTCTCTAGTTTCCGTCTCGCCACCTGCTTAACTGATGAGTTAGGATGACTATATTTTAATCAGGTGATATGAAAAGAATAGAAGTTGAGCAAAGAACTATTTTAATTGGTTTGGCTGGTAGCCACGGCTATGGTTTAAATCGTCCTGATTCCGACTTTGATTATCGGGGAGTATTTATTGCACCCAAAAGGTACTATTTGGGATTCGATCGGATAGAACAAAAAGATAGTGGTTGGGATGAACCAGGAATATTTCCATTCGTTGATGGTAACAAAGACACAGTTATATATGAATTAAGAAAAATCCTCCAGTTATTAGCTGGCGCAAATCCCAATGTTTTAGAATTGCTTTGGTTAAATAACTATCCTTTTTTAAGCGCAGTCGGACAGCATTTAATCGATCGTAAACAGTTATTTTTGAGCAAGAAGGTAAAACATACTTACACTGGTTATGCCTTTGCCCAAATCAAAAAGATGGAAACTCATCGGAAGTGGTTGTTAAAGCCACCGCAAAAAAAACCAATACCATCTGACTTCGCTATAGAAGACGAAACACCTCTGAGCAAAGATGAGTTAAATGCTTTTCTGGAGTATCTTTATAACTTAATTAGAGGAAGAATTGAGTTTTTGGAAGAAGCAGAACAATTATATCAGTTGCTGACAGCAGATATTGATTTTAAAGGAGTTTTAAAACAATATACTTTACCTGATGAAACTTTGGAATATACCCAAAAGTTAACCAATAGCCGTAAAGATTTTATTCGTCTGCTTCAGAAAAGCCAAAGCTATCAAATAGCTTTAAGAGAATGGAAGGCTTACTTATCTTGGCAGGAAAATAGAAATCCGGCTAGAGCAGAAATGGAAAGAAAGTCGGGTTTTGACCTCAAACATGGAATGCACTGCGTTAGATTGTTACGCAGTGGAGTAGAAATATTGCGGCGAGGTGAAGTGATTGTAGATAGGAGAATAGCTGGTGATGTTGAGGATTTAAAAGCTATTTTAAAAGGTGAGTATTCTTATGAACAGGTGATGAGAATGGCAGAAGATTTGGTCGCCGAAATGGAAATTGTTTGCGAACAATCTGCCCTACCTCATAAACCTGATTTGGAGCAAATTAATGAGTTGTGTATGGAATTGGTGGAAATGCAAAAATGGAATCATTAGTCATTGGTCATTGGTCATTGGTCATTGGTCATTAGTCATTGGTCATTGGTCATTGGTCATTGGTCATTGGTCATTGGTCATTAGTCATTAGTCATTGGTCATTGGTCATTAGTCATTAGTCATTGGTCATTGGTCATTGGCTGTGAACAAAGGACAAAAGATATATAACAAATTACTAATTAGAGAGTGTACATTAAATCAGCAAAGCCATAGAGGCTGATGATGAGTAATAGGGATGCTGTTAGTTGGGTAATTCGTCTCTGGGGTGAGGGGGCGATCGCTTCCCGCACTAAGATAGAAATAGATGCCCCAACTACTAAGCTCAAGCCTAAGATTAAATAGGGTCTGTCGTCGGGTAAAATACTGGCTATTGCCAACATCGCGATCGCTAATAAGAGCATCAATAATTCTACAAACCTGGGCGGGTTGTATTGGCTAGATAGAACAAAGCTGTTGAACCAAAAAGACCAAATTCTCATATTTTAGTGCTGAGTGCTGAGTGCTGAGTGCTGAGTGCTGAGTCAAGAGTTAGGAGTTATATATAGTCAGTGCTGAGTGAGGAATTAAACAAAATTGTGAGATATGAAGCAGCTTTTCATTCAAAACTCTTAACTCTTAACTCTTCACCAAAAGCGGAGCGTTTCCGGCTCCGCTCTTAACTTTTAACCCCTAGCCCCTAACTTTTGACCTGTGCCGTTTTTTTGTGCAGTATCACTTTCTGGTAGTTCGACGCCAAAGACACGGCTAAAAACTTTGGCGACTTTGTAGCCAGAATCAATCGATTCTAAAGGGTCTTTCCGCAGTCTGTGACGCAAGCATAACGTAATTACGCGATGGATATCATCAACTGTAACTTCAGTGCGTCCTTCATAAGCTGTTAAGGCTTTGGCGGCGCGGTTACTAACAATGTCACCCCGCAAACCATCCACATCCAATTCTGAACAGACTTCAGAAATTTTCACCCGCAGATCGTAGTCAATTTTCACTTCTGGCAAAAGCTGTTGAGCATTGACAATTTGCTGTTGTAATGCTTCTTGCTGGGGTTTGTAGTTTTCAAGAAATACTGGCGGATTTTGGTCAAAATCCGCTCGTTGTTCCACAATTTGCACCCGCAAAGCTGGTTCTTTGACTGTGTGAATTTCTGCGTGCATCCCAAAGCGATCGAGTAATTGGGGGCGGAGTTCGCCTTCTTCGGGGTTTCCAGAACCGACAAGCACAAAACGTGCAGGGTGACGGATAGAAATACCTTCTCGTTCTACAGTGTTCCATCCACTGGCAGCAGAGTCGAGTAACACGTCTACAAGGTGGTCGTCTAGTAAGTTGACTTCATCCACATAGAGAATGCCACGATTAGCCTTTGCTAGCAGTCCCGGTTCAAAAGCTTTGACACCTTCAGATAAAGCTTTCTCGATGTCGATTGTGCCACAAACTCGGTCTTCTGTAGCTCCTAGCGGCAGGTCTACCATTTGGACTTTTTTGTGAGTTATGGGAATATCCGCCCCTTGTTCTAAAAGTTGGCGGACTTCATCGCTCATCAAATCGGGGTCGCTAGGATCGCTACTGAAGGGGTCATTAGCAACCACAGAAATTTCTGGTAGCAGATCCGCCAGCGCCCGGATAGTTGTGGATTTCCCGGTGCCGCGATCGCCCATAATCATTACACCCCCAATTTTGGGGTCAATCACGTTCAATAGCAGCGCCAGTTTCATTTCTTCCTGGCCCACAATTGCCGTAAAAGGAAATACTACGCGACGCGCACTTGCCGTGGATTGAGCAGTTGGACTCACTAAATTACCTTAACAATATTTTTCTTATTACAGTTCTTTATTGTGACACAGGTGGGGTGTGGGGGAATGTGAAGATCGGGGGCAGGGGGCAGGGGGCAGGGGAGGCAGGGGAGGCAGGGGAGGCAGGGGGCAGGGGAGGTAGGGGAGGCAGGGGAGGCAGGGGAGTTAAAGAAGAAAATTTTACCTTGTTCCCCTTGTCTCTTCCCAATGCCCCATGCCCCATACAAAATATCTATTGGGCACAAATGCTTACTAGCTGCGTCAACTATTTTAATTTGTCTGCTTTAGTTTTTTTTGGTGCAAAAGTTCCATAAGCAGGGAACGAACAACTACTAACTCATCAATACTGTACTAAGCATAAATACTTGTAAACTATATGGTTAGTAGATTCAATCGTAAAAGCGAGCAATGGCGTGTGTGGGTAGTTAATGCATCATTCAAATCTATGAAATCATCATTTATTGTTCAAAGTTGGCGGCGACTACTCAAATCTCTTTTTCCGATTCTTATTTTAATATCGTTTGTTACTGTATTGCTGGTGGACAGTTTCACCCCTGCGAGCGCACAGATACCCCGTCAGGAAATTCGCGGGGTTTGGATGACCACTAATGATTTTGACACCCTCAAGAGTCGAGACAAAGTACAGGATGCAGTGAGTCAACTGCGGCGGATGAATTTCAATACAATCTATCCTGTGGTGTGGAATTCTGGCTATGTGATGTATCCCAGTGCCCTAGCACAACGTGCAGGTATTCAACCTTTTGTCTACAAAGGTTCAGATGGACATGATATTCTTGCAGACCTCATTACCCAAGCCCATCGCCAAGGATTACTGGTGATTCCCTGGTTTGAGTTTGGTTTCATGGCTCCCCCAACGTCAGAACTAGCAATGAATTACCCGGATTGGTTTACACAAAAGCGGGATGGTAGCCAAACTTCAAACAGTGCGGCTGGTGAGGTGATGTGGCTCAATCCGTTCCTTCCACAAGTGCAACAGTTTATCACCAATCTAGTACTGGAAACTGTTACTCAATATGATGCCGATGGTATTCAGTTTGACGATCACATGAGTTTGCCCGACGAGTTTGGCTATGACCAATATACAGTTGCTTTGTACACCAAAGAAACGAATAATCCTCCCCCAAAAAATCCCCAAGATGCGGCATGGGTAAAGTGGCGGGCAGATAAAATTACGGCGTTCATGGTAAAACTTAATCAAGCTGTGAAACAGAGAAAACCCCAGGCGATTTTCTCTGTTTCTCCTAATTACTATGATTTTGCTTACAAGTTTCACTTGCAAGATTGGCTAGGTTGGATGCGACAAAATATTGTGGACGAGTTAATTGTGCAAATTTATCGTCCCGATCTAAAAAGTTTTGTGGCAAATATTTCCCGCGCAGAAATTCAAGAAGCACAACAAAAAATTCCAACTGGAGTTGGCATTATGACAGGGTTACGAAATAACCCAGTTCCTATGCAGCAAATCAAGTCTCAGGTGCGGGCCGCCCAAGAACGAGGTCTAGGCGTAACCTTCTTTTATTATGAAAGTCTTTGGAACGATGGTGTAGAATCTTTAAACGAGCGACAAGCTGGATTTGAAAATCTTTTTCCATCTCCTGCACTCCGCGCCAGAGTTGAATAACTTTTCTGTTTAAGATGATGTTAATGAGTTCTTAGTAAAGACTTTAGTCCTTATTTTCTAAGTACTAAAATGCTTATTACAAACTCTTCATTACTAGCTTGATATAATTTCCTATTTCCCACTCTCTACTTTTAACTCAGCATGGCAATCTTCTACCGAAGTGCGTTGTCGCATGGCATTAACTAAAGCCTCGTAGCTAGACCAATTTTCTTCTAGTAGAGTTTTTGCCTGGAGGATATGAAAACGCAGTTTTTGCTGATAAACTGATTCAGAAAAGCCTAAAATTGTCAAGACTCCTATCAGCTTGCTTTTATCATCAGTTCCACCCTCAGCATTATTAAAAACCAGGGTTTCAGCAGCAATACCCGCCATCCAAACAGTGCAGTAGCGGTCTAGCATTTGGGCGCTGATTTTACCTAGTTCTAGTTGAGATGCTAATTTGCCATCATCAAAGCTAACGCCGCCTTGCCCAGATTGCCCCTGTTTCCAGGCTTCCCAAGCGCTGAGTGTGTAGCCGGTAACGGGAATACCCAACAGGTAAGCAACCAAGAAATGCCCTGCTTCGTGGTGGACGATGCGATCGCGGTGTTCTTTTGAAAAACCAGCAATCCAATCTAAAAAGATAGTACCACCCTTGCCTTGCAGGCTGAAGCTATCTAATGTCGCTATGCCTAAGATGGTGAAGGTAGCAAGTGCTGGGACTGCCGGTGATAAGTTTAAGAATGGCCCCACCAGTACCGATAGGGTCATGAGAAAGATAGATATTGCAACTAAATTGAGACTAGTTTGGCTCATTGAGAGTTTTCTGAGTATCTGCTTAATCTTTATTTATTATGAGGCAATGTCTACGAGGGGCGTAGATGCAGCACAGCTTTAGCATCAAGCTAGTTGTAGCGATCGCCTAATTTTTTGATCTCACACCTAATTAAATTACTGGCTTAACATCAGTCTTCAGAATTTTGAAGTTTTACCCCGATTTATCGAGCCGTTACTGAATAAGTCTTTAAGCTAAGTAACTGGTTATAAGCGCTATTAATCAGTAGAAAGTGGTGAATTTTACCCATTACTGACTACTTTTTAGTTGTCGCTGAAGACCTCAATAATTATGTTGATTTATACGCAGTTACTTATCTTTATTTTTTATACACATTTCAAAGCTTATGCGAATCATACATATTTTGAACCACGTTCAAGAAATAGGTAACGGTATTGTGAATGTGGCTGTGGATCTGGCTTGTCTACAGGCAAAATCTGGTTATGAAGTCGCGGTTGTTTCTGCTGGTGGAGAATACGAGGCTTTACTAGATATTTGTGGTGTCAAGCATTACCAATTAGACCAAAGCAGAAAACCGATAAATACGATCAAAGCGGCTATGCGTTACCGAGCGATCGCAGCTGAATTTCAGCCGGATATTGTTCATGCCCACATGATGACGGGGGTAATATTAGCACGCATTTTTAAGGGACGCAAATATGCTTTAGTTTCTACAGTCCACAATGAATTTCAGCGTGCCAGCCTGCTGATGGGTTTAGCTGACAGAGTAATTGCTGTCAGTCAAGCTGTACGTGATTCTATGATTAGGCGTGGTATTCCAGAAAACAAGTTGCGGGTAGTATGTAACGGAACTTTAGGCAGTCCTCGCACCCGACAAATACAAGATTATCAACCTTTACCATTACAGCATCCAGCGATCGCCACTGTAGCCGGGATGTATCAACGCAAGGGAATTGCTGAGTTAATTGCTGCCTTTGAACAAATCGCCTCAGATTTTCCTCAAGCCCATCTTTATTTGGTAGGAAATGGCCCTGATAAACAGCTATTTGAGGCACAGGCACAAGCAACTTCTGTAAAGGAACGCATTCATTTTGAAGGCTTCCAACCAGAACCTCAACGCTATCTGATATCTTGTGACATCTTTGTGCTAGCTTCCCACCGTGACCCTTGCCCTCTGGTGCTTTCGGAAGCCAGGGAAACTGGAACTGCGATCGTCGGTACTCAGGTAGACGGGATTCCTGAAGCTTTAGACAACGGGCGAGCAGGTCTTTTGGTGCCAGCAAAAGATAGTCATGCTTTAGCTGGGGTTTTAGTGCAATTACTGAGTAATGCCGAGATGCTACAAGAGTGGAAACAGCGGGCAAAGAAAAACCTACAGAGGCTAAGTGTTGCCCGCGTCCATCAGGAAACCATGACAGTGTATCGGGAGTTAATTACAGAATGAGGGCATGGGCATTGAAAAGATGCAGAGGGGCGAGGTGCTGCTCTTGCTGAGGGGAAAATTCTTTTCCCTTGCTCCCTGCTCCCTGCTCCCTTGCTTCTTCCCCAGTCCCCAATCTCCTTAACAGAGCGATCGCTTTAGTTTGAAAGCTACGCCTAAAGCGCCAAAGACTAGTACACCCAAAATGTTAGTTGATTCAGGAACGGCAGTATAATAAGCAGCTACCCTGATTGGCCCATCTTTATCTTCTTGCTCTGCTGGAATTGGTGGAATGATTCCAGTACCTGGCGCTAGATTAGGCAGGGTAGCGAATGGATTGTAAAACAGAGTTCCGTTCGGGATGACGCCACCACTAAAAGTGATAGTACTACCAGCAATGGTAATGTCTGTAAAAATATCCTTTAAATCGGGGTTAGCAGAGTTACCAATCTTCCCATCTCCATTAACATCTCCCCACTGCACTGGTTCATTATCAAATGGTGGAGTAGAATTCGGATTACTATAGGACAGCGTTTTTAAATCAAAGACCAAGCTGTTTATATCGTAACCAGTAGCATTTAGAAAGTTATTAGCTACATCTGGAACACCATATTCTATTACTTGTCCTGGTAGATAATCTGTAAGGGTTCTTGGTTTTTTTGCGTCGAGTACATCTTGATTTTTAGTCGTCACAATGGGTTCTACAAAAATGACGGCTTTTGCTGGTGTCCAAGACAAAAAACTAATTCCTGCTGCTCCGAGAACAGACAAGGCTATTTTTATGGCAATTCTAGTCATATTTGTGTCCTTTGGATATTGATTAACAGAATGCTATACCGCATGGTTTAAATCAAACAGCAAAAACTCACTTTTAAACTGCTATCTACCAGCTAGATAAATAGTGGTTAATGTGTGCTTGCTAACTAAGTTGATATTTACTCATAGGTTGATTTATAAAGCAATTCTTATAATGCTTTATCACGATAACTAGTAATTTCACGCAATCTTTATAAAAAATCCAAATTAGAACTTATGCATTGACAAATTAGACAATATGTGGATTAAAAGTAATTATCCTGATTCTTAATAAACTAGGACTTACGCATTGACAATAAATCGCAAATATGCATAAGTTAAAAACCACATCTTTCGTAAGGGCACAGCATTGCTGTGCCCCTACAGCATGGCCTATTTACGATCGCAAGATAATGAAAAAAAGCCTGAAACAACAATATGCTTGGGTTAAGCCTTTTTTTCTTCTCTCTGTTTCCTCTGCGTCTTTGTGGTTCGTTAAAAAAATTGACTTTGAAAAAAGTTTGACCCTTAACTGAACCGTATTGCCTGAAACAACGGATTTTCGTTAATTCACATCACGATGCATTTGTACAGTGCGTAAGTCCTATAAACTATGGTTCATTGCTGTCTTAACGGGACGCTACATATCAGGCTTGAGATGAAATGGTTATAAGATTTAGAGACTATGGCAAACGGCTTGCTAAGCTGGCATAATGGCAGTCTTGCCAGTCGCCTACCGCGATGGATCAAACTGACGCAGCATCGGGAAAAAGTTTTACAGAAAATTCAACAGTTAAAGCACAGATTATAATCAACGCTTTAATCTTGTTGATGAGCAAATTTATAACCACCCCATAAAGAAAGAGCGATCGCAACTACCAGCAAAATCGGTATGCTGTACCAAGGAAACTGAGACAAGGGTAGATGGGCAACTGCACGCAATCCAATGCTGGCATAGGTTAGTGGCAACAGGTAAACTAAAACTTTCAGAGCAGCTGGTAATGTAGCAGGGTCAAAGAAGGTCGCTCCTAAGAATGACATGGGGATAATGATAAAATTATTGTAGAGTCCGACTGATTCGAGCGATCGCACACTCAACCCTATAATCACCCCTAATCCAGCAAATACTGAACAATTCAGCACCACCAAGAGTAAAAACAGTGGGTTGAGAAAATTCCAGTTTCCAGTCAACAGCAGCGCTACCAAAATTACAGAACCAGAAGTCATCAAACCCCGCACGACTCCCGCCAGCATTTTACCGATGTACAACGCTAAGGGATGTATGGGAGTTAACAATAGTTCCTCAAAGGTTTTGGTAAATAGTCTGTCTCCACAAATTGAAAATGTCGTTCCAGCAAAGCTAACCGTCATCGACGATAGTGCCACCATTCCCGGTAATATAAATTCCAAATAGTTGTCATAGTTACCACTAATTCCTGAACCGGGTTTGATGGAACTACCCAAACCCAAGCCAAAAGCTAAAATATATATCAGTGGCGATATTAAGCCTGATGCAGCAACTGGTAGGATTCTCACGCGTAAATCTAACCAATCTCCCCAAAAAATAGTCAGACTATCAGCTAGGAAGATTTGAAGTTGCGAAGTTTTGAACCTCTTGTCCGAAAGTAGCGCTCTTTGAGATGTCACGTGCTTTCAATTACTTATTAAAATTTCATTAAGTGTTAATTTACATGATTTTACACATCAATTGCTAGGGGTAACAAAAATATCTCATCCTAAAAATTGGAAATTAACAACAAAAGTTAGATAGTTTAAGTATTCTGATTAGATTAATTGTGAAAACCAAATTAGCTATAGCAATCCTATCTTAGTTGTGAAAAATACTATTTTTAACGAACCGCAAAGGGCGCAAAGGACGCGAAGATGGATAGGAGAAAGAATTTCACGAATGATTTAGGATTGCTATATAGCTGATAAAAATTAAAAATATGGTATAATTAGCAAACTAAATTCATAAAGTGATTGATAAAATCAAGCAGCACAAAAAGCGCAAAGGTTATAACTAATAACAATTAATTAATCTTCAAATAAATATACTCACTAATTATTCCAAATGGAAAAAATAAGCAATTAGTATGGCTTGACATAAATTCAGCTATTATTTTAATTAGCCACACAAGTTCTGGAGCAACTTGTCTAAGGTAGGCAAACTTCCGCCACAGTGTACTATATTAAAATTTTGTCCCGATATCTAGATAAGCTGCTATTTTTCTCATTTAACAAGAATATCGCAGAGAAAATCACAGGCAATTACAGTCAAGAATAGGCATACTGAAAGAGGGAGAAAACTTTAGACCACTCCCTCCCAAATCGGCGTGAAGGTGATTAAGCAACAATGAAACGTAAATCTACTGGTAGATCGGCTACTACTTCTAAACCCTCTATTTTCCAATCCCCTCTATTTAACTTCACCACCATCGCAATTATGGGAGGAGTGTTGATTTTGGGAATTGGGATTGGCATTGCTTTTAGTTCTACAACCACATTGGCACCATCAAATGTAGCTTCCCGTGAATTTATAGATACCAAAGCACCGAATCCTGAAATTTGTGTGCAGTACGGAGCCAGCGCGATGGTGATGGACGCTAGACTGTTCGTCACTCTCAACCCCTTTAATGTCTATGTTTCCCAGCCTAGTATGCGTCCTGGATGCGTGATCCGACAAAATAACTGGGCGCTTTTAGAGAACCGCAAGTTGGTGACATCTGAGCAGATAAATGATTGCAAAAATCACCTGAACACCTTTGGCTTTACAGGTAATTTAGACAGTGACAAACCTGATATTAGGTGTATATATCAGAATGAAGCTGCTCAAAACTTCTTCACGGCTCAACCGGGAGCAGTTGGAACACCTCAAGAAACGGACAGATTTTAGATTTGGGCATGGGGCATGGGGCGTTGGGCATTGGAGAAATTCTTTCCTTGTCTCCCCAATCCCCAGTCCCCAGTCCCCAGTCCCCCGCGATCGCATCTTCAAAATCAGATCACTCGTACTCATCACGGATAATTGTCAAACCTAAAGCTTTATAGGCACTCAACATATTATTAGATACTGTCGGTGCTGTTACTAGGTAAGTCAGGGCATGAATAGACTCCACTAGATAAGGAGCAGCTGTGTCCAATTTTTCTGCTGTCACTAATCCTACTACCTCAGCCGATCCAGCAATCATGGCTCGTTTGACGTGCGCTTCATCTAGGTTAGGTACACTAATCCCAACTTCTGGATGCAAACTGCAAACCCCCAACATACACAAATCTGCACGAATCATCCGTAATGTCTCAATTGTGACAGTACCCACGTTCACCAAGGCTTTTTTGTAGAGTTGTCCACCTAACATCACAACCTCTATATGGGGATGTTCTGCTAAAGCAACGGCGATTGGCGGACTATTTGTGATCACTGTTGCGTGCAAATCTAGGGGCAAATGACGGGTTACTTGGAGAGTTGTCGTACCTCCATCTAAAATCACCACCTGTCCTGTACAAACTAGTTTTGCTGCTGTCCGAGCGATCGCTTCTTTTTCTTTTGGCGCTTGCTTTTGGCGATCGGCATAACTGGCGGTGGCTGGTGATTTAAGGAGCGCTCCCCCATGAACGCGTTGCAATAGTCCGGTTTCTGCCAGTTCTCGCAAGTCCCGGCGAATCGTATCCTCAGAAACCTTGAGAACAGCACTAAGTTCTGTTGAAAGTACTTTTTTATCACGACGCAGAATTTCTAAAATGAATTGTCGTCGTTCAGCAGTTAGCATAATTAATTTTCCCGAAATTGCGTTTTTGCACTTGAAATTGCACGTTTGTGAGTTTATACTTATTGATATGCAAGTTTCTGTACGGTAATCCGTAACTTCAATTGAATTCAAGCACATTCATGCACAATTGAATGTATTGATTTTGGCACTTGATGAAACTACATGGTTCCACAATGGTTCCGAGTGGTTGGCTTGAGCTTTAGAAATGTTTGGATAATTGTTGCCCAATCGGGGTTTTAACAATTTTTTTTGTAGTGCGATCGCGCGTCCTGTCTGTTCAAATTGTTTTTTATTCAATCAATAAACCATGACTATTATGAATACCCAATTTCCAATTGATCTCGGTGCTTACCAATTTTTAGCGCTCAATCCAGCAAATTCCAGCCTCACCGCCCAACAACGAGAGACTCTCAAAGCGAATATTCAACTCTGCCGAGATGCGATCGTTTTTTTTACAGCGACTGGCGCTGCTAGCGGAGTGGGTGGTCATACTGGTGGGCCATACGATACAGTGCCAGAGGTGATGATCCTCGATGCCTTTTTCCGGGGAGCATCGGAGCAATTTGTGCCGATTTTCTTTGATGAAGCTGGACATCGAGTCGCCACCCAATATCTGATGGCAACGTTGCATGGTGATTTACCTGCTGAACAACTTTTACGTTATCGCCAAGCACATTCCCATTTACCGGGACACCCGGAATTAGGGCTAACTCCTGGTGTAAAATTTAGTTCTGGCCGCCTGGGCCATGTTTGGCCTTACATCAATGGTGTGGCAATGGCGAATCCAGGCAAAGCTGTTTTCTGTCTCGGTTCTGATGGATCGCAGCAAGAAGGCAACGATGCTGAAGCTGCTCGCTTGGCTGTTGCTCAACATCTCAACGTCAAACTGATCGTTGATGACAATGATGTAACGATCGCTGGACATCCTTCTAAATATTTACCTGGTTTTAGTGTCGC
Organism: Nostoc sp.; assembly: GCF_036917415.1. Taxonomy (GTDB): domain Bacteria; phylum Cyanobacteriota; class Cyanobacteriia; order Cyanobacteriales; family Nostocaceae; genus Nostoc. The sequence goes on from NZ_JBALDJ010000124.1 coordinate 37,265, forward strand.
CAAAACCTTAGAAGGTCACGGGTTGAAGGTTCTTCAGGGAGACGGAGAAGACTTAGACGATTTATACCGTCGCCTTTGTGAAGCTGTAAATACTCCCGGAGCGATCGCTCTAATCAATAAACGCCCGATGTGTCCTGGTATTGAAGGTTTAGAAGGTTCCATTCATGGTCATGATGTAATTCCTGTAGATTTAGCAGTTAAGTATCTAGAATCTCGCGGACAAACTGCGGCTGTCGAATACCTGAAGAGTATTGAGAAACCCAAGCAAACATATACATTTCTGGGTTCTAGTGACAAATGGGGCGCTAACCGCAATGTGTTTGGTGAAGCTGTGGTGGCTGTTCTCAGTCGCATGAGTGAGACGGAGCGTAAAGAAAAAGTCAAGGTCATTGATAGCGATCTAGAAGGCTCCTGCGGTTTGAAGAAAATTCATGATACATACCCAGAAATATTTATTTCCTCCGGCATCATGGAACGGAGCAACTTTTCTGCTGCGGCTGGATTCGGCATGGACGAAGGCAAGCAAGGTATTTTTGCGACTTTCAGCGCCTTCTTAGAAATGTGTATCTCAGAAATCACAATGGCACGGCTGAACTATTCCAATGTTCTGTGTCATTTTTCCCATGCGGGTATAGATGACATGGCAGATAACAGCTGCCACTTTGGTATAAATAATATGTTTGCCGACAATGGCTTGGATGATGGCTACCCAACACAGTTGTACTTCCCAGCAGATAATAATCAAATGACAGCTTGTGTAGAAGCTGTATTTTTTGAGCCTGGACTGCGGTTTATTTTCTCTACCCGTTCCAAAGTGCCCAACATTCAAGACAGCAACAGCAATGACTTCTTTGGAAGTGGCTACAAATTTGTTCCTGGTAAAGATGAGGTTATACGAGAAGGGACGCAAGGCTACATTATCAGTTTTGGTGATGCTCTCTACCGTGCCCTGGATGCTGTAGAGCGTCTGAAGCAAGAAGGGTTAGACGTTGGTTTGATTAACAAAACAACTTTAAACGTCATTGATGAAGAAATAATTACCAAAGTTGGTAATGCTCCTTTTGTGCTTGTAGTAGAACCCTTTAACCGTCGCACTGGCTTAGGTAGTCGTTTCGGTTCCTGGCTGCTAGAGCGGGGGTTGACTCCCAAATATGCCCATCTTGGAACTCATAAAGAAGGTTGCGGCGGTTTGTGGGAACAGTACCCATATCAAGGTATCGATCCAGTCAGTATCATCAACAAGGTAAAGGAGTTAGTTGGAAAAAGGTAATTCATTTATAGGACTTACGCACAGGTAACGGAAAACGAACCACAGAGAAGCCAGTGCGTTGGGCGGGTTCCCCGACTTGAAGCAACTGGCGCGACGCAGAGGTCACGGAGAAATGAGAGTTTGAGAGGGTTTTTGCGTAAGTTCTAATTTATTAGGGCATAGCCCATAGCAAAAGGGGCATTGGTTCGATTTCCAATGCCCCATGCCCAATTCCCAATTCCCAATTCCCAATTTTTATTTAGTTTTGGGTAAAGGTTGACCAAACTCAATGATTTGGGGATCGGGAGCATTGGGGATTGTTGGAACTGGAAATTCCGATATTCCCAAAGGAGGAATGTTATTTAAATTATCGGGTTGATTTGGGAAAGAAGGAGGGGGAAGAGTTAAAGCAGGTTGTTGAGAGGATGTATTTGGATTTAAAGGAGGTACGGTGACAAAAGGCTGTCCTGAGTTAGTAGTAGTTGTTGAGGGCAGTTTATTGGATGGAGTCGGAACTGTGAGTAGGGGCGATTGTGGATTAGTAGTGGTTACAGGTAGATTACTAGGCGGCTTTTGAAGTGTTTGAGGTTGTTTCTTGGCTGAAGGTGCGGACTTTCCTGGTTTGACAGCAGTAGTTTTACCAGAAATAATCGGACGTAACACCCAGCGAGTGGAGTTTTTTCGGGAAATGGGTTGCAGTTGTACCTGTTTAGGATTAAAAACAGTTCCTGCTGCTAAATCTAGGACAATGCGTGTATCGTTTGCGTTCAGTTGAGAAATGCGAATGCTTTTGATTGCTCCAGAATAATTTTGTTGCGTGGTAACTTTGCCCAACTTAGTATTCGGTAAATCTACAACCAGACGAGAGGGTTGTGCCAAGTAGAAATAATGAGGGGTTGTGCCTGCTGAGAGGGTGATTTCGAGTTGCTGTGTCTTGGGAGAAAAACGCCAATTATTTAGCTTTGCTCCTGGTGTAGCAGCAATAGTGCTTTCGAGGGCGATCGCTGCATAAAAGCCTAATATACTGATGCTAAATAGCTGCTCGCCCCATTGGTAAAATTGCTTAGTTTTTAGTCCCCGATTCATTCTGTTTATTTGCTCCATAAAACCCATACAATGCGTTTCCAATCCCGTAGACGCGATGAATCGCGTCTCTACCCACCTCCACTTCAATTAGCTTTTTGGGGCACAGCGGTAAATTTTAAAGTTTGTGGAATACCATTTACGGTTAATTGACCTGTCATATTACCTTTATCCACAAGTTGCATTTGAATTGTGACTGAGTTTAGAGGATCGTTTTGGGGGCGAGGAATATTACAAAGGATTGATCTGCCTACTTTCCCAGATAAATTTAATTGTCGATTTCTGAAGATGCCTGCTAGAGAGTGCTTTTCGTCAGTGTCGGCGTTAGCGTTTGCCGGTAATACAGAGGCATTTAAGTAAATACCTGACTGCTCAATGTTTAACGTCAGAGTATCCGATTTTTCACAGTTAGGCAAATTCTCCGCTAGGGTTAGACGATACCGACCGCTAATTGGAGGAGGAGCCTTGAGATTGTTTTCTCCATAAGTACTAACAGTTTTAAACAACAGTAGTACTGAAATTATTGTTGCTCCGTAAAAAGCTAAAGATTTGAAGTTGAAATGATTCATGTTCTCAACTCCTCAATGTTGGCTCTTGACTACTAACCTCAGTAAGTACGGAAGCCAAATGAGCGGTGACTTGACTGTAGCGGCGGGTAATCAGCAAGGAGGAGGAACATTGGATGGCTAGTTGATCTGTATATCTTCCCAAGGTTTGACGCTCGATACCCCAAGTGCGACTAGTACCAGCAATTGTCAAGTCTACATTTTTTGAGGCTTCGACTACAGTTTGGATTGCCTCTGGAGTTTGGACAATTTTGATTTCGATGCGATCGCGTACACTACTCGGTAATTTCTCCATCATTGTATTTAATTCGTAACTCAATTCATCCTTGAGCTGATTTTCGGGTACAACCTGCAAAACCTGTAACAGACAAGTCTCGCGATTAATTAGCAGTCTCAGAGCTATTATTAGCGCTAAATCATCATGAATATTTGCCGAATAAGGCACTAACAAGCTTTCTAATTGCTCGCTTCCCTTGTCCACAAACACTGCAACATCAACTGGCGCAGTAGTGAGCATTTGACCAACTCTTCCACCTAAACGGTTGCTACTAAAAGCTGGGCGATGCCATCCCACAAGAATTAAATCAACTTGTTTGAGTGCGGCAATCTGTGCGGTTTCCCGTGCAACATTACTAGATATGCGAATAATCGGATGCACGTGAGAGCGTATTTCTACTGGTTCGAGAGTATTAATCAATTCTTCTAGCTGCTGGCGGCGCTGGGCAATTAATCGGTCTGCTTCAACTGGCGTACTTTCAAAGGCATAATCTTCTTCAAATTCAATCAAGCTCAGAGGGTTAACAACGGCGGGATGTCGGGAGTTGAGAGCGATGCTTGCTGCCAACTGTAACAAGCCTTTTTGGGTACTCGGATTCGCCACTGGCACCAAAATTCGGTAGGGACGAATGTAAGTTTCGGCATCAGCAGCGTCGGTAGCTGTTTCTGCTTCTAACTCCGGTTCCACTACATCTAACCTGATCAGCTTTTTCGGATATGTCCATTCCAGCAGTGGCGAGGTCATGAAGGTAGTTACCAATGCCATAATTACCAGCATGGTAAATATTAAGGGGGAAATTACCCCTAACTCTAAACCAATGTTTAGCACTATCAGTTCGGTTAAACCGCGCGTATTCATTAACCAACCGAGTGCCGAGGCTTCCCGTTTACTAATGCCACTGACACGAGCTGCTACATAAGTACCAATATATTTACCTGCGATCGCCACTCCTAAAACCAACGCACACAAAAGCCACAATTCGGGACGGTTGAGCAAGCCTATCTGCGTTTTTAAGCCACTGTAGGCAAAAAATATAGGCAGCAAGAAAATTAGGACAAAATCTTCCGTTTTTACTGCCAATTCCCTGACTAAATCTTCATTTTTGGGCATGGCTGCTCCCAGCAAAAATGCTCCAAAAATTAAGTGAATTCCAATTAGTTCGGTGATTAGTGCCGACGCAACCACACCCATATAAATCCCAGCTAGCAACACTTGGCTGAGTCGTCCCGCACGGAGGTAATGTTTGGCAAGGCGTTGCAGGAACCAACGGCCTGCTGTCAATATCAAGCCGATGTAGACGATACTGGCGATAATTGTGGGTATGGCACCAGCAAAGTCACCAGTCCGAGCAACTGCGATCGCTACTGCCAAAAGACACCAAGCTGTGACATCATCTACTGCTGCACAAGTTAACGCCAAAGTTCCTAAACGCGTTCCTTGTAAATTGTTTTCAGTAATGATTCGCGCCAACACTGGAAAGGCAGTAATCGACATCGCCGCCCCCAAAAACAAAGCAAAGGCGGTGAATGATACACTTGCATTGGAAACTAGAGGATAAAGGATTACCGCTAGCAATGTTCCTAGAGAAAACGGCACCAAAATGCTGATATGAGAAGTTAAAACTGCTACTTCTAATTGGCCGCCGAGGTATTTGGGATTTAGTTCTAACCCAATCAGAAACATGAAAAATATTAGTCCCACCTGAGACAAAACATTCAGAAAAGGAAAAGTTTCTGGTGGAAACAAGGTAACTGCTAGATGGGGAGCAACTAAACCAAATAAAGATGGGCCAAGCATAATTCCGGCGACAATCTCACCAATGACCAGTGGTTGTTTAATGGAACGGAATGCTAGCCCTACTAGCCGTGAAAGCCCAATAACAATCAGCACCTCAACCAGAACGAGAATAACTATGTGCATGGTTTCCTCAAAATTAACTATCTGGTTTCCCTAAGATAATTCTTTAAAAGAGTGGAAAATGTCAAGCTTGTTAAATATAACCAAGAGTAATTTCTAGTTCGTTGTTATATGAATTATTGTTAAGATGCAGTTGCAGCCGTGAAACATCAATTCTGATGATTTTAGGATCTACATCCCGAATAACTTCCGAATTAAGAATAGCAAGAAAACTAGTTAATCGGTAGTCAGTTTGTAGTAGTGTTTAAGCACTACTACAAAAAAATTGGCGGTTATCTGGCAATCCTATTTGATTTGCTTTCAACTAAGTGGCTTAGATCCCCGATTTTTTCAAGAAGCCAGGGATATTTTTATTCATAAATTATTTAGGATTGCTATAACCGGAGTTAAAGCAGAGAATTTTGCCCAATTACTAAGTAATTAATTTTATATTTAAATTTACTTAATTAGAATATTTATCATAGCTTGTACCGTGCAATAAAAAGGCAATCAGTGGTGATGCCATCAGGGTAGTAATGACTGCCATAATAACCATGATAGTGAATAAAGTTGGAGTAATTATACCTTGTTCTAAACCAATGTTGAGGATGATTAACTCCATCAAACCACGAGCATTCATCAAAGCACCGATAGTTGCAGATTCGCGCCAATTTTCCCCGGCTAATTTTGCAGCTAACATACAAGCTACACCTTTACCGAGAATTGCGATCGCAATAATTAATAGCGTCACTCCCCACAAAGTAGGTGTGTTTACCAAGCCAATTTGAGTGTTTAATCCAGAGAAAACAAAAAATATTGGTAACAAAAAAGAAGTAGTTAAAAACTCCGTATATTGGCGAATTTGTTGGGTGAATTCTCCGCGTGGTGTCACTGCTCCCAACACAAAAGCACCGAATATTGCATAGATGCCTGTAACATCGGTAAACCATGCACAAAACATCAAAATTATCAACATCAAAGTTAGGGTTTGTCTGTTCACACCTGCATCGCGTTTTGTCATGCGTGTGAATGCTTTCAATAGAGGTTGTCCGAGAAAAATTGCAAATAACACATAGCAAATGCCACCACCAATTGCTAATATGGCAATACTCAAAGAATTTTTCACGCTAGCAAGCACAATCGCCAGTAAACACCAAGCAACTGCATCATCTACTGATGCTGCACCTAAAGCCAAAGTACCGAAGCGAGTTTGTGCAAGACCGCGTTCGTAAAGAATACGAGCTAACATCGGAAAAGCCGTAATTGTCATCGACGCACCGAGATACAAAGCGGCTGACCAAGGCATAACTTTTGGTTGAAAGAAATCGCCATTGTGATAAAACCAAAAAGATGCGATCGCTCCTAAAATAAAGGGGGTGATAATCCCAGCCGCAGATAGCAAACTTGCACTTTTGATATGATGTTTTAAGAGTTTGGTATTGAACTCTAAACCAATCAAAAACATATAAATTACCAACCCAATCTGGCTGATAGCATATAAAATCGACATCGATGGATTGGGTATTTTAAGTCCGACAGCAGTGATGATGGGAAGCTTAGGAAATAGCCATTGCTGAAAATCTGGTGCAATCAATCCTAAAAGTGATGGCCCTAACATGACACCTGCAATCATTTCGCAAACAACATCGGTTTGAACAAGATAGCGGCGTCCTAAAATCGTGACAATGCGACAAGTGGTTAAAATAACTGTGAGTTGTAGAAATAGCCGAATAACCAGATCAAAATTTGACATTGCACTTCCTTAATTTGTGTCTCTGCATTGAAAAATCTCCCTAGACTCTACAGTTTTTCCTGTTTTACTTATATACAGCGTATTTTAGGTAAATGAAGTACACGGGTAGGGGCACAGCCATGTTCCCTACGATTATCTGTACCTAACCAAGTTGCAATCTACTATATGACTAATACATCAGCACAAATGCCAATTTTGTAAACATAAAATAGCTATTTGTAATTTGATGAGATACAACAAGCAATGCGTTGCTTTGGTTTCCAAAGTCATCTTGTTCTTAAGAACGCACACAACTGTACGTCAATACAACATATTGCATCCAAACTAAAACCGCCATATATGATTTTTTATGATTTGTTAATTTGCGATTTATAACCTTTTTCATCTATTTGAAGTACAAATCGGCTTTAGTGACGCACAGATATGCATCCATAGGTGTCAACTTAATTTAAAAGTTAGGTTTAGCAGAAATTATAGGGTTGCCCTCATCCTCTAACCCCTTCTCCCAACATGGGAGAAGGGGAACTGAAGAATTTGCTCCCCTCTCCCAATTGGGAGAGGGGCTGGGGGTGAGGGCAAAACTCATGCAGTCAGGATATTTCAACTTAAGTTGACACCTATGATATGCGTCCCTACTCTACGGTTGAATTACTTAAAAATTACTGTAATTTTTAATTAAACTAGTTTCCGATAATTTGATATTTTACAACCACTCTCCGCCTCGAAAACGCCAACGAAGGAAGATAATTCGCATCAGGCTTTGGGAACTAATAAAAACTGCTAGCCACACGATGCTATAATGCAATAAAAAAGCTTCTGGCAAAAGTTCTTCCTTCGGTAAAGGTATTGGTAAAAAGCCAAATAGTTTTACTCCACAAAATATAAATATTAATTCCCATATACCAGCTAAGAGTTGATAAGCTGCGGGCCAATCTCTATCCCAACGGGATTTTTGTAGATAGTCATAAAGTACATCCCAACCCAAGCCAAAGATGGCGACATAACCAAGTATCCAAAAATAAACTGAGTTAGCACCAGGGCCAATCCAACCTCTTGCAAATGGCAAAGATACGAGTACGCCGACAGTTGCCAGTAATAATAATCGAGTTTGCCAGCGACCAAATAAAGTTGGTGTCATAAAAGTGCTGAGTTAGGAGTTATGAATAATAGAGAAATTAGAGTTTTTATAAATAGATTTTGACTTGCTTTTATTAAAAATGCAGAAAGATTGTGGTGCTTTTTGCGAGAATAGCAAATATGAGAATATCGGCTAGCCCCAAAGCACCAATACATCTATATTATTAGGATGGCTTAAGGTGATAATTAAATTTAGAATGGTAAGCTGCATTGGCAAAGTCCATTGAAAGTATCGCATCCCAATTGATTACATCTTCTAACAAAGCTTGATAACCTAGCGTATTAGGATGAAGTCCATCTTCACTCAAGCGTTTTAGCCGCCAACTTTCACCACGTTCCATCCATTGCTCAAAAATATCCAAATAGGGAATCTGCCGTTTTGTGCAAGCAATTCGAGTTGCTTCTTTGTAACGGTACTGGTCGGCATGATTATAGTAAAAACAATCTAAAAATGGCATTTTGGCTTCATCTACTGGCACCATGCCCACAAATAACACAGGACAGAGTTGCTGTGCTAAATCTAGCAGAGACGCAATTTCCTTTTCAAATAAGGTAAAATCTGTGTAACTTCGACCATCGGGACGCGCCAACCGTGCTGAGTCATTCACCCCCACTGATAAAATAATCAAATCGGGAACACGATTTCGCAGTTCACCTCGGTGGCGAAATTCAACTTCTAGTCTTTGGGCTACTTGTTGGGTGCGATCGCCTCTTACCCCTAAATTATAAAGAATATGACCGGCACTATCCGGCAACATCCACCATCGCCGTAGTTGCTCGATCCAGCCTCCTTTTTCGGGGTCGCCGAATCCATAAATTAAGCTATCCCCCAGTGCGACAATCTTCATAGGCTGAAAGTGATTTGGTGGTAAAGACCGCTGCATTGAGGAAGAAGCGAGAAATGTGTGCATTTAACAACTATATTTTATATCTTTACAAGATTCTATACATTTCTATATCATAGATGGCTATGTTTATTGTTCAAGCATCTATGGAGTTTTTTAATTGTTGATATGGTTGCAAGGTTAATATTGCCGCAGTTGAGCCTTTGTATAATGGGCTAATAGACTTTCACAATCAGCATGAGAATCGAACCGCAGAGGCGCTGAGGACGCTGAGGAAGAGGGAGATCCCCGCAAAACTTTCGCCCTTTTGTCATAAATTCAAATGGGCGAAAATTTTATTTTTGGGATGTAGGGAATTCTGCTGGGCAATTCCACGGACGTAATATAAGTCCTCATCTACAGACGGATAAGTAGTGCAGGTGCATCAATCGCTAAAAGTAAACAGCCACTTACCAATTGGTTTGTCAAAAAAGTTGACATAAGTAGTTAAATTGTAATACAGTATATTACAGAGGTAATGAGTTAGATTAAAAAGACTTCCTCGCTAGTACAGTAAAAATAAAATTACCATTTGTACACAATTAGTTGATATTACGAGAAAATTTTTTCAAAACTTCCTACTTAACACAAAATAACTGAATTAACGCTGCATAACTTATAAATATGGATTTTGACTATTTTAGAAGCAATGAAGGCACTCCCACAAATAATACTCGGCAAAGTTTACTTGCTTGCGGTTGGCGACCATTTAATCGAGAATTAGACTGGGGATTTTTATGGCAACTGTTGTACAGTGACTCCCGCGAATTAAGTCAAAAAAGTTTTAACTTGGCGAGTAATATTGCTGATGTTTTAGGAAGAAATAATTATGCTTGGTGGGCTAATTTATTAAGTGTTGTATCTGATAATACCCGTTACGAAGTTGAAAAGTTTTGGAATTACATTACACCAGATCCTCAATCACCAGATCATCGCTACAAAGATGTTTTGAGTACGGAAACGCCTATTGTCCAATTTGTCAGTCGTAGTAGCATTCCCATTGATTATGTTCTTAATCGACTGCAAGAAATTACTGTACTGCGAGTTTTAGGTGTGTTGGGTAATCCTGATATTATTACCCAGTATTACTCAGAAAGAGATTTTTATTTTCCTATAGATAGATTTGTTAGCTGGGAACGCTTAGACGTTATTAATACTGTTTACGCTTACTGGTCTAAGTATGACATTTGGTTGCAAATTGATCCCTACGATCGCGGGCGACGGCAATATAGTTTAATGGCGAAAAATCTCGCGCCACTAATTAACAAAGCAACTTACGACTTAGCAGTGATGCTGAGTGGATATCAAAGTCGTGTAGGCAAAGTTCATAGTCAATTTAACATTCGGACATTTCCCGCAGATATCCAAAATTTTACTGATTCTGTACAGCAAGCGATTATGAATCAAAACCAGTTAGCGGTTGTTGTACATGGGCAACCGGGTACTGGTAAAACAGTCTGGACACAAGCAGTAGCAAAAGAAATTCTTGTACCTTTAGGGTATGTAATTTTTATTTTAGATCATGATGCGATCGCTAATTTTGTTCCACCGACTTACATAGAGCGTATTTGTATCGTTATTAACGAAGCTGATAATCTAGCGCAAAATCGTGCTTCGGAGGTAGCGCAATACAATAACAAAACCGAACACATTCTGAGTTTGCTAGATGGCACTTTGTATCAGAGTGTAATTGATGACTCTGGTATTCAGATGCAGCAACGGTTAGTTGTCTTGATGACTTGTAACACTACCGAAAGATTAGATCCAGCTATGTTACGTAAGGGTAGGGTGGATTTAATATATGAGTTTACACAACTATTTATTTGAATTGGGTAACTCGGTAGTCTTCTGAGGATAAGGGACAATGGGGATGGATATACTGCCTGAAGCCCTTTTATCCTCTTATTTCCATATTTGGTAGATGCGTAGGCGTAGCCCGCCGCAGGCATCGTAAATCCTGTTTCGACGATTCCTTTTTTGCTAACACAACAGTCAAATCTGCTTTCAGCACTTTCACCAGAGTTTCACCTGTTTTTACGATACAAGCTGATGTTCTTTGCGCCAAGCTTGGGGAGGTAAACCGTGATGTTGGCGAAACTGGCGGGAGAAATGAGATACATCCTGATAGCCCAATGCTTTTGCTATCTTCTCGACTGTCTGATCGTTATTTTGAAGTAAAAAACGCGCTCCCGCCATCCGACGTTTGACAATCCAGCAGTTTACAGTCTCTCCTGTTTGCTTTGCTACTCGGTTAGTTAAGTAAGCAGGTGAGTAACCAACAGCAAGAGCCACATCACACAAAGTAATTCCTTGATCGTAATGGGCTTCGATAAAGTCGAAAACTTCTTTTAATTGGGGAATGCAAGGAAAGATTGACTTATAAGGATCTCGATCAAAAACTTCTTCATCAGAGGCTATAGCAACACCTCCAGCGATCGCTGTAGTATTATCCGCAAATATAGCAACACCTCGAGCGATCGCTGTAGTATTATCCGCAAATACTGTTTTTGCAGCTTTCTCGAATTGAATAGTGCACCAGTATTGGAAAGTAGCTTGCTTTTGCAAGCGAGTAGCGATCGCTCTGAGCAATTCGTCTAGTGTAGAGGGTTTGGTAAGATGGTCGTCTGCTCCCAATTCCATAGCTTTGCGAATATCTGCTCTGGTACTACTGCCAGTCAGAAAAATGAAAGGAATAATTGCTGTAACAGGATCTTGGCGTAGCCTAGTTAAAACGCTATAACCATCCATATCGGGCATCGTGATATCGCAAACTACTAAGTCGGGTATATGCTCTTGTGCTTGCTGGATACCAGCAAAACCGTTGTCAGCACCTATCGTATCAAAACCTTTAGCCTCAAGACCCTTTAAATAAAGATTGCGGGTAACGTTATCATCTTCAATGACGAGAATTTTCTTTGACGATTCGGACATAATTTTCTATTACCATAACTTTTTGCAGAAGCTGCTTACGAGGCTATTTGGTGAGTAAGTAGGTGGGCGTAAATATTTATCGTTGGGATAAGGCAGGAGGCAGGAGGCAGAAGGCAGGAGAAAAGAGGGTTTTAGCCTCGTTCATTTTTTAACACACAGTTTGGTTTTATTCTGCCTACCTACTTATGTAAATAGGCATGAGATTAATTACTTCGTTCCGACAGTTATGATTGTTAAGTTTTCAATTAACAACTATTTCCATTTCAACACTCATAACTCGGTACTGGTAAACTCTGATTGGATTAATGGCAATATCACAGTAAATGTAGTGCCCACACAAATTTGACTTTCTACAGAAACTTGACCGTGATGTAAATCTACAAGGGTTTTAATAATCGATAGTCCTAGTCCTGTACCAGGTATATGATCGATATTACTACCACGGTAAAATGGCTCAAATATTCGTTGTTGATCTGCTACTGAAATACCGATCCCCATATCTTTGACCTGGAAAATTAATTTTTCATTTTTGCAATATAGTTTCAAATCAATTGCCATCTTGGAGGGGGAATACTTTATTGCATTGTCGAGCAAATTATTCAAAATAGGCTCTAACAATTTTTTATCTATGCAGGCTGTTAATGACTTATCTTTAGTTACAAAATGAATCGGGTTTTGGCTAATTCTCATCTGCATTTGTGTAACTAAATCATTACAAAACTGAACTAACTCAAGCGGTTTTGGAGCAAAATTTATTTTTGCTGATTCTGCCTTAGAGAAGAACAAAATATCATCCAACATCTGGCTAAGTTGTTCGGTGGCTTTTTGAATGTGATCGATTAATGGTTGTATTTTCTTCTGTGTACGTTTGTCTACTTCTTCCTTTAGTAAACTATTAGAAAATGAAACAATATTTAGTGGAGTGCGGAATTGATGGCAAACCATAGAAAGAAAACGCGCTCTAAGTTCGCTAAGTTGTTTGGCTTGGTCTAAAGCTTGGTTAAGACCTAATTCTGCATATTTGTAATCGGTAATATCAATGCCTGCAATCATTTCGACTGGTTTTCCACCAAAATCCAGCCCTCCGTCCAGCATTGTAACCGCGCAAGCTAGCCAGCGCTCCGTACCGTTTTTTGTCAGAATATTCATCTCTTGATATTCAAAGTTAGTTGCTTCACCCTGCTTACGTATCTGCCTGCGTTTTTTGCTTTTAATCAATCGGCGAAGATCAAAACCTGTTAGCAGTTCCTCTGTTGTGTAACCAGTGAGTTGCTCCACTGCTGGATTTATGTAGCAAAGCCGCGTACCTTGAATCAGAAAAGTACTGGCATCTGTTGTTTCTGCTAAAATCCGAAATCTAGTTGCGTTCAGGCGTAATGCTTCTTCAGTCCGTTTCGATTCAGTAATGTCCCAAATACTCCACACTCTACCAATAATTTGTTCACCAAGCCATTGAGGTTTAGAGTAGTGTGCAAAAACTCTTCCATCTTTCAACTCCAGAATGTCGTAGCTCTCGAAATCCGATTGGCTAGACACTTCCCAAATCAGCCGACTAAAGGCTTGTGGGTCTTTAAGTTGGTTCTCAAAAAAGGCTTTGCATCGAGGACATTTCTTAGATAGTATTAGGGATTCTGGAATCTGCCACATATCTACAAATTTCTGATTCAAACTCAGAATATCTCCCTCAAAGTTAACTGCAACAATACCAATGGCAGTAGATTCGAGAGTAGAATTAAGTAAAGAAAGAGATGTTTCTAGTTCTATTTCTTTTACCTTTAGTTGAGAAAATTCCTGTTGCAAATTGTCTTTAGCATCTTTTAATTCATCAGTCCACTTTTGCACGCTCAGTTCTACTATTTCATCAGTTTTCTCACGAGCAAAGGCACAGCCAAATTCCATATCTTGGTATTTTACATAGCTAATAGATATTTCTACCAGAAAAATCCGCCCTCCTTTTGTCCGATAGCGAGATTTAAAGGTAAAAGAACCCTGTAAGCTAATATCTGACCAATTGTGTAGAGAAAAGTCTACGTCTATATCATGCAGCCTCATGGAAAGTAATTCCTCACGGGAATACTCAGTCATCAGACAAGTGGCATCGTTGACGTAAAGAAACTGTGCATTTGCTCCTAAACAAAAGGCAGCATCTACTGTGTGATTTATTAACAAGTGAGCAAACTTCATTTCTAGTTCTGGTTGTAGCGCCCACTGATTGTTTGATGTAGCTAATGTATAGTCGCCAGAATTCATATTCATACTTCTTCCTGGTAATCAATCAGCACCATAGCCATTAATAAGCTAATAATCATAACTTGCTGAAATGTTTCATGCACTATTAAGCTGCTTACAAATAGAATTAGTTGGTAGATTAACAAATATTACTAATGACCTTTACAAAATTTATCATACCAATAAAAGGTGAATTTTATAACTAAAACTTTCTAAAAAAAACTAAATATTTAAAATTTATTATTGATTTAAACAGCTTTTTATAGCAACACAAAATTTAGACAAATCAGATCCAGATTAGTCAATCAAGTTTATAGATTAAGAGTTCAAAACTCTTAATCTATAATTAAAGAAGAAAAAATATTTTATATTTAAACTAACCCTGCACCAGAATTAACTAATGCTAATGGTTTACCAACCTAAAATTGCTGGGTTTCAACTAAGGAAAGGTTAAAGGATAAAAATAAATATTATCCTTTAATCTTTCCTGCACCAAAAAGTTTGGCGAACTACTCTTGTAGAGTCGGTTGATTCTCAACATAAATGAATTTACAGTGCTGGGCTTGGCTTAAAATGAGCAAGTTTTACTCATCAATTTATTTTCTTAATTTATCTTAACTTACTCTCTCAGGAATTTAACTATAGAAAAATATGTTTAGTCATCCGTCGTAAGGAATAGGTTTGTAATATGATGTTACGGCTATTTCACGTATAAAATCGTGTTTTTTGTCAGAAAAAAACATTTTTATTGAAACACACGTAATTTATGCTAAGTTATACGTCAAAAATAATAAACTTTATCAAAATAATTACGTACTTAATATTTATTTTCTTTCCTTCGATAGGTAATAAAGTTAAGAAGCTATGTGCTGAGTGTCACAAATAATTGACTCAAAGAGTTTTTGGTGGCAATATAAAGTCCGCCAAACTGTTGTAGTTCGACTCATGGTTTAATTTAGGTAATTTATGGCAGCGAGTTCAACAGTCAAAAATCAGGCGTTGCTGAATCAATATATAAAAAGCTCACGCGGCGATCGCTTCCGTGGACAGCTTACAAATGCATAAGTCCTAAAGCAAAAGAATTGACAACTAGATCAAAAGATTTTCTATTGTAAATTTGGTGATGTATCTTGCCAGCGATCGCAAAATATCAATTTTTCAGAGCGACTAAGTTGGAAATGTCGCAATCACGATAAAAGCGAAAGAATTGACACCCCGATCAAAAGATTTTTCATTGCAAATTAGGATTTAATCATAATAGCGATCGCAAGTTAAGAACCTCCCCAGGAGGGTTAGTCAGTAGATCGGTGTTATTAAAGCTAGCTATATTAAGCTTTGTAAAGATTATGAGACGTGCTTGAATTAAGCTTAGTTGCTAGTTTACATGGCTTTAGATGATTTAGTTTTTCCCCGCCAACCTACTAAGCACTGCAATCATCCCAGTAGAAGCGAAAAATTTGACACCTTTTATCAAAAGATTTTTGATTGCACAATAGTCTTTACCTCCTTTATTCTGGTAACAAGAAGTACAGCCTAGATTGATTGCTGTATACTTTTTAAAAATTTTTGGTAGTGTGCTCACAACCATCAATCAGCAGCGATTAACCGTTTCTACAATCGACCAAGCTAGGTCATGGGTGTAAAGGCAACAGAGTTGTTTGTATCAAAAATTACCATTGCTGTGATTGTAAACTAAAAAGCCTTTGTGTAACTTTCTGTAATTACCTGAAACCAATGAGTCAAAACTATACTGGTTCAAATCCTCTCATCACCACTGAGCCATACAAGGAACTTCCAGCAAACAGCGACGTAAAATCTACCTCTAACTCCCGTAAGCTTGATGAATCAGAGAATAGCAAGGGAATTCAGCCTTTTTTAAACGATGAAATAGCCCCAACCCTCTCAGTTGCCGGTGCGATCGCTCAAATGTTGGAAAATTTGGGAGTAGGCTACGCTTTTGGTGTCGCCGGTGGTGCAATGGCCAGCCTTTGGGGTGCGCTATCCAATAGCAGCATAAAAGTGTTGAACTTCCGCCATGAAGCCGGAGCCGCATTTGCAGCCACCGAAGCTTACTTTGCGAATAATCGCCCCACCGTAGTTTTTACCACAGCAGGGCCGGGGATCACCAACGCCATCACCGGATTATTTGCGGCTCGTGGGGAAGGTGCCAAGGTAATTTTACTGTCGGCTTGCACCTCAGCACCGCAGCGTGGACGCTGGGCAATTCAAGAAACCAGCACTTACACCTTACCTAATGGAGGAATTTTTACTTCAGGAGCGCTATTCAACTATGCAATCACTATTGAATCTGCATCTCAACTACCACAGATTTTTCGTAAACTGGCTTTAGCTATGGCGCAACCAGGCGGATTTGTGGCTCATTTGAGTATTCCCACGGCTGTGCAAACAAGTTTAGTTGAGAATATAGCCTTACCCCAACTAGATGTTGCTCCGTTTGGGATGACTGCTTCAAAAGAAGCGATCGCTAAATCTGTAGAGTTATTATCATCCGGCCCCTTTGCCATCTGGGTTGGTTTCGGTGCGCGTGACGCAGCAGCCGAAATCCTCCAACTTGCAGAGAAAACTGGAGCCGGCGTTATCTGCTCGCCCCGTGGGAAAGGTATCTTCCCCGAAGATCATCCCCAATTTGTGGGTGTCACAGGTTTAGGCGGTCATGCTTCCGTCTTAACTTATATGGAACAGCAACCTCCACTACGCACACTCGTATTAGGAACCCGTCTTGGCGAACCGACTTCTTTCTGGAGTTCGGCGCTGGTTCCAAAAGGAGGCTTTGTCCATGTCGATATTGACCCAGAAGTGCCAGGTGTAGCCTATCCACACGTTGAAACTTTCGGGGTTCGTTCTGACATCAAAGCTTTTGTGGAAGAGTTGTTGCAGCAATTACCAGATGCTCCTGATTCCACAATCTCGCTACCTCGTCCAGAACACAAAGCAATTGAACCTGCTACAGACGTAGACTATCCAGTGCGGCCAGAAGTATTGATGGCAGCAATTCAAAAGATCGTTGTTGAGGGTAGTGATGCGATAGTCATGGCAGAGTGCGGTAACTCTTTTACTTGGTCAACACATCTACTGCAATTTGCCGAAGCCAATCGCTACCGAGTCAGTACCGGAGTCGGTGCAATGGGTCACGCCGTCACAGGAGTGTTGGGTGCAGCGTTGGCAAACAATGGTAAGGCTGTAGGGATTGTCGGTGATGGAGCAATGCTGATGAATAACGAAATCAGCACAGCCGTGAAATACAAAATTCCCGCAATCTGGATTGTACTCAACGATGCGCGTTACAACATGTGTCATCAAGGGATGAAAATCTTGGGATTAAAGGGTGCAGATGCAACAATTCCACCAACAAACTTTGCGATGATTGCTCGTGGGATGGGAGCAGAAGCGATCGTCGTCGTCAGAGAGTCGGATATTGAAACCGCATTAGAACAAGCGATCGCATCCACTGTTCCCTTTTTAATCGATGTAGTGATTGACGCCGATCGCCCAGCACCTTCTGGTGGACGTAATAAGAGTTTGGCAGCACAAGGAATTAAATCAACTCCTGCCAAAAGTACAGCCAAGCAAGTTTCATTTCCAATGGTTTGATTTTAAAAGCTGGGAATCGAATGAGATTTTTATAGACATTACTCTCTTCCGGCTCGAAGATTTTTTAACGAACCGCATTCGCGTTAGCGTCTCCCCTTGGGAGAAGGACGCAAAGGAAGAGAGTAAAACAAGCGAGCATCCCAATCTTTCAAAAATTCACGGTACTGATGCAAAAACCCTCTAAAACTCTCTTATCTTTGCGCTCTTTGCGCCTTTGCGGTTCGTTTCTTCATTCCTTTATTCCAGCCAAAAAGCACATTTACTAAACTGGAATTTTAAATTATTTCTTACTTCATCTAATCTTAATCTTCCAGAATGTTTTTGTGTCTATATCTTTACATTTTGTAATGGTCATTACTTTCTCTAAACAATTCCAACCAATATCAAGAGGTGAAAATGCTGCTATTTGAAACTGTTAGAGAAATGGGTCACGAACAAGTTCTGTTTTGTCATGGTAAAAATCCCGAAATTAAGGCAATAATTGCTATCCATGATACGAGCTTGGGCCCAGCAATGGGAGCTACAAGACTTATGCCTTATGTCAACGAAGAAGCTGCTTTAAAAGATGCACTTCGTCTGAGTCGTGGAATGACATATAAAGCAGCCTGTGCGAACATTCCGGCTGGTGGGGGAAAAGCAGTCATTATTGCTAATCCTGAAAATAAAACAGACGAGCTGTTGAGAGCTTACGGACGTTTTGTTAATAGTCTAAATGGACGTTTTATTACTGGACAAGATGTCAATATTACTCCTGACGATGTGCGGACAATTAGTCAAGAAACAAAATATGTTGTTGGAGTATCAGAAAAGTCCGGTGGACCTGCTCCCATAACATCACTAGGAGTTTTTCTTGGAATTAAAGCTGCTGTAGAATCTCGTTGGCAGAGCAAAAGACTTGATGGCATGAAAGTTGCAGTTCAAGGCTTAGGAAATGTCGGTAAAAATCTCTGTAAGCATTTACATGAGCATAATGTCCAGCTTTTTGTGAGCGATGTAGAACCAGCAAAAGCAGAAGAAGTAAAACGGCTTTTTGGCGCAATTGTTGTAGAACCAACCGAAATTTACTCACTTGATGTAGATATCTTTGCTCCTTGCGCGTTAGGAGGAATTCTTAATAGTCATACAATTCCTTTTTTGCAAGCAAAAATTATTGCTGGTGCAGCTAATAATCAATTAGATAATGAGCAACTACATAGTCAAATGCTTGCCAAAAAAGGGATTCTTTACAGCCCTGATTATGTAATTAATGCCGGAGGGCTAATTAATGTTTACAACGAAATGATTGGTTATGACGAAGAAAAAGCTTTCAAGCAAGTGCATAACATTTATGACACGCTATTAGCAATTTTTGAGATTGCTAGAGAGCAAGGAGTTACTACTAACGATGCTGCCAGACGATTAGCAGAAGACAGAATCAACAATAGTAAGCGAACCAAGACTACAGCGATCGCAGCTTAATTATTATTATCTTCAGGAGTGAGAAGTGGAAAAAAATACTTTTGCTACATCAGCTTATATTGCGACTTCACCAGAGAGCGCCTTTAACTACCTTTGTAGTTTGAAGAATTTAGATGAATGGACGCTTTACAGCCGGATGAAAGAGCAAATTGACGAAGATACCTGGCTCGGAACTGCATCCGGTTATCACAAGAATCTTTACTATCACGTTAAAAAACTAGAAAATCCACTTTTCTACGGTATTGAGTGGCACTGTGGATTAGAGTATCAGAAATATTTTCAGGTTTACCCTGTCCTGCTATTTCCTACAGACTACATTGAGCCAGGAACAGATGAAAAAGGCGTGTATTTTCACTGGTTGAGCTTTGTCGATCCCAAACGGCAGACTCAGATGATTATGCAGGGAATTCATACAGTACACACTTCCGAGTGTCGTTCTCTCAAAGGTAATTTAGAACGTAAAGCTGGTCTGACCTCAGCAGCTAAAGGAAGCCACTTTATCGATACTGACACCATCTATGTTGATGCTCCAATTGATATTGGCATTGAATACTTAAAAAACCTAAAAAATATAGATCAATGGGCACATCTACTGCGACCAAATGGTGAGATTACTTCTGATTCAGGTGAATTCAAAGATGAATATGACCAAAAAGTAAAAGTGTCTGTGCGAGTTCATAGTCTGAGTAAATACTACTTACTTGAACAAGAACACTTTTATCCAGACTACGAATATTATCAGCGTTCTGTAGCGTTACTTATCCCAACTGCATACTCTTTCGCCGATCCCGAAGCTTCAGGTTTCATCCTGCATCGAATTACATTCTGGAAAACAGATGGAACAGTTAGCCACGGCAAACTTCAAATTGAAGACTTTGGTGCTGAGAGCATGAACATAAAACGTTTACTCGAAGCCAAAGCAGGCAACCTAAAATCATTTGACCGAGGAATGAGCTATCTACCAAAAACTCCAGAATCACTAGTTACCAACTAAAATCTCGGCGTTACTCTGCGCTTCCCTCAGCGTTCTCTGCGTTTAAAATTCACCCCTCAATTCCCCACGATTACCTGTATTGCAACACATGAAATTCAAGCCACT
Organism: Nostoc sp.; assembly: GCF_036917415.1. Lineage (GTDB taxonomy): Bacteria > Cyanobacteriota > Cyanobacteriia > Cyanobacteriales > Nostocaceae > Nostoc. The sequence goes on from NZ_JBALDJ010000124.1 coordinate 57,439, forward strand.
TACTATTACTATCCTCACTTTTTGTGTTGCCGCTTTTTCGGGAATGAAAGCTGCGTCAGCCGCATCCTTTTCAGTAATCGCCGACGGTCTATATAATGCTGGTGGTCTGAGCTTTGGCCCTGATGGTAATCTCTATGTTACAGAGGCGGGAATCGGGGGAAGTGGCGCTTGTGTTCCACCAGCAAGCGGTCAAGGTGATTCTTTATGCTATGGCACAAGTGGGGCAGTTACCAAAATTGAGAATGGTAAAACCGAGCGCATACTTACAGGACTTCCTTCTATAGCATTACCAGATGGTACTGGAGCGGGTGGCCCTCGTGATATCCAATTTGATTTGAAAGGTAAACCTTATGTTCTGATTGGGTATGGGGCGAATCCAGCCTTTCGCGATCGCAATTTGGGTAACACTGACCTTGGTAAAATCATTGCTCCCGACTTTAATACCAATTCCTGGACGAGTGTTGCTGATATAGCTAACTATGAACTCGCTAAAAATCCCGATGGTGGTGATGTCGGTAGCAATCCCTTGGGTTTTGTCATAGATGGGAATAATTTAGTTGCAGTTGATGCAGGTGCAAACGACTTATTCCGTGTGAATACTGCTGGTAGTAACTTGCAAGCTATTACTACTTTTCCCCAAGACATATTAACTAATCCCATCTTTCCACCTTCTGATACCCCATCCAATGAACCGGCACAGGTTCCATCTCAAGGTGAAGCGGTGCGATCGCAGTTTGCAACTCAAGCAGTACCCTCAAGTGTGGCAAAAGGCCCTGATGGCGCTTATTACGTCAGCCAATTTACCGGGTTTCCTTTCGCTGAAGGTGGCGCAAAAATCTATCGAGTCGGTGCTGATGGAACACCAACAGTCTTCGCCGATGGTTTTACCCAACTCACAGACTTGCAATTTGATTCTGCGGGCAATTTATATGCTTTGCAGTACGCCAATCAGTCAGCCTGGAAGGGTAATTTTGATGGTTCTGTAATCAAAATAGCTCCCGATGGCACACGCACAACTCTTCTAAGTGGCAATGGATTAGAGTCGCCTAGCGCCCTGACTATTGGTTCTGATGGTGCAGTATACGTCACAAACCGAGGCGATCGCCCTGGTCAAGGACAAGTTCTCAGAATTGAAAATACCAAGTCTATTCCTGAACCTGATTCTGCTTTAGGTGTATTAGCGATCGCTGCCTTGGGTTTTGGTTGGTTGCACAAGAAGAGAGAGCTACCAAACCTCCCATAAATGGAGCCGTGGCCCTCAAATAAAGAGTTTCAAACCAATCCTGCGTTCCTCAAAGACTGCGATTCGTTGTCTTTAAAACCATAAAAGTTTCCACAAACAAATTATTTAACTCTCAATCTCCAAAGGTATGAAACTCAAGTCATTTGCTCTTACATCTGTTACATTTTGTTTTACCGCTATTTGTGGAACACTATCTGCACAAGCTGCAACGCTAACGACAATTGTCGATGGAGTTAGTAATGCACGAGGTTCTAGCTTTGGCCCTGACGGCAGTCTCTACGTAGCAGAGCCAGGTATCGGCGGTAACGGAAATTGTCAACCATCTCCGAGTACGTTGTTTCAGCCTATTTGTGCTGGTAATAGCGGCTCACTGGTGAAAGTTTCACCAAACGGTACCAAACAGCGTATACTTAATAACTTTCAGTCTTTAGCAGAGCAACCCACTGGCAACCAAGGTGCTGGTATTCAAGACATACAATTTGACTCTAAAGGGAATGCTTATCTGCTGACTGGCTTTGCTGGTTATCCAGGAAACCGCGATCTAGCAACACTTAATCTTGGTTCGCAATCCTCACTCCCACCACAGCAACTTGCGACTTTCCCGCCATCAACACCCGATAAAGTTTTGAATACACCGCTTCTAGCACAACTGTACCAAGTTGACTTGAACACCGGATCTCTCACCAGTATTTTTGACTTTGCCAAGAATGAAATCACCAAAAATCCAGATAAAGGGGATGTAGTTACCAATCCCTATGACCTGACTATTAATGGCGATAGTGCTTATGTGGTTGATGGGGGTGGGAACACTGCTTACAAAATTAAACTTGATGGAAGTAAGTCTGAGGCGATCCCAATTCCGAAAAACATCATTAGTAACTCCGACTTGCCACCAGGATTACAATTACCTCCTGGGCTATTAGAACAGCTTCCAGGAGGAAAAACAGCAATTCAATCAGTACCTACAGGTGGCGCAATTGGCCCCGATGGAGCTTTATATGTTGGTGAATATACGGGTTTCCCTTATCCAGAAGGTAAATCACGGATTTTCCGTATTGGCGATGATCTCAAACCAGAAGTTTTTCTAGATGGATTTACGCATATCACCGACCTAACCTTTGATAAGAAAGGCGATTTGCTGGTTTTACAGTTCAGCGACACCTCCCAGTTAGGGGGTGACATCACAAATCTACCTGGTTCTCTGATCCAAATTGCTCCTGACGGCACTCGCACAACACTCGTTGCCGCAGGTCAAGGGCTAGATTCGGCTGATGGAATTGATATTGGTCCTGATGGCAAGATTTATATTACCAATCGCGGTGTCGGTCCAGGACGAGGGGAGGTTGTTCGGGTGGATGGTATCGTTACACAAAGAGTCCCCGAACCTGGTTCAATAGTCGGCTTATTAGCACTTGCTGGTGTAGGCGCAACTACTGCGATCGCCAAGCGCAAACGTCCAGCAAAGTTGGGTGAAGAGTTGCTAGCCAAAGCAGAGACTGTCTGATTCCTCTTTAACTGGCTCTATCGACGAATGCTTACAGAATAGGCTGCTGCCTCACACCGAAAGTTGCATTTCAAACAAGAGGCAGCAGCCTAAATTACCGGGTTCCCAAATTGGGACTGGGAACAAATATTAGTCTAGGAAAGAGTATAACTCATACAACCAGGACTTCAAACTCATGGGATTAGTCAAAAATTTGTCAATCGGCATTCTCGGTACTGGATTCATGGTGTTGGCAACAGCAGCCCAAGCCAAGGCTGTAACATTAACTTACGACAGAAGTATCGGTAGTCCTGGCTTCGGCCCTGGGCAACTGTTTGTTCCCCAAGGCATAGCAGTGGATAGCCAAGGGAATACCCTTATATCTAACGGACGCGGTGTTAACCCGGATGGTACTCCTAACTACAACCTCGGTGACAAAATTGAAAAATTTAGTCCAAGCGGTGAGTATATTGGAGCAATTGGCTCCGGCGGCACAGGACCCGGACAGTTTGACGAGCCAACAACTGTAGACTTTAATCCCGTAACAGGGGATTTGTATGCAGGTGATGTTTACAACAACCGCATCAATCAATTCGATCCTCAGGGTAACTTTATTAGATCCTTTGCAAACGGAGATTTTACCCCTCGTGTAAATGATAGGATTTTCTTTGGACCATCTGGTGTGACTTTTGACAAAACTGGCAACGTTTACGTAGGTGATTTTAACGGCGAAAGAATCCTTAAATTTACACCTGACGGAAAGCAAATTGGTGTCATTGGTGGCACTCTGGGCACTGCGCTTGGAGAAACTCAAGGTGTAGCAGGTATAAGAATTTCGCCAGTCAGTGGAAATATCTTTCTAGCTGACCAGTATAACAACCGCGTTCAAGTACTCGATCCAAATGGTAAAGCTCTGTACGCATTTGGTTCAGCAGGTAGCGGACCTGGACAGCTTCTTCAGCCAATTGGCATCGAAGTGGACGACCAAGAGAATGTTTATGTAGCTGATTCTATCAACAGCCGCGTTCAGGTATTTGATAAAAACGGTAACTTCTTGACTTCCTACGGTCAACCAGCCCTAGATGCATCAGGCAATTTAGTCCCGCCTCCAGGATTAACTGACCCCCCATTTGGCAATCCCCTCGACCTCACACCAGGCAGATTTAACTGGACGGGTGGTACAAGCCTCAAAGATGGCAAGCTTTATGTGGGCGATTTCTTCCAAGGTCGCGTCCAAGTGTTAAACGTACAAGGCACAAGGAAAGTACCAGAACCTAGTTCAGCATTGGGTTTAGCATTGCTTGGATTTGGAGCTGCTACCGTCACATTGCGCAAACGCGGACAACAAAAGCCTGTCTTCAGTTTAGAGAAGGAATTACAAAAACAGTGCTAAGTTCTGATGCTTGAGTAACAGTTTGGTAGGGTGTGTTAGCCAAGGGCATAATGCACCATCTCAAAAATTTTGGTACGTTACGCTTCGCGGTAACACAACGCCAGTTGCTACAACGGATAGCGCAGCGTAAAGCCTTCGGCATAGCTTCGCTTAGAGCGAGTACTCAAGCGTCGGGAACCTCCCGAAGTTCTAATCAAAGGAAGCCTCCGCTCAGACTTCTCTTCGCAACGCACTGGCTCCCCTACGAAAATTTCAGGTTATTAAATCCAAAACAAGGGAGATAAAAACTGGATAACACAACAAAGCCAACATTATCAAGGTGCTTCCAGGACATTAACAGCTCATGCACATTCTAATTTATTCATACAATTATCATCCAGAGCCAATTGGTATTGCACCTTTGATGACTGAACTAGCAGAAGGGCTGGTAAAGCGAGGGCATCAAGTGCGGGTAATCACAGGTATGCCAAACTATCCTCAGCGTCAGATTTACGATGGGTATCGAGGGAAGTTATACGTTACTGAACAGAAAAATGGTGTCAAAATTCAGCGTAGTTACCTGCGGATTAAGTCCAAACCTAACCTTGTAGACAGGCTACTGCTAGAGTTGAGCTTTGTCTTTACGAGTTTGCCACAAGCTCTTAAAGGTGAGCGACCTGATGTAATTCTCTTAACAGTGCCGCCGCTACTAGTTTGCTTACCTGCAACCTTAATAGCTTGGCTATACAATTGCCCAGTAGTGCTGAATGTGCAAGATATTCTCCCGGAAGCTGCCGTGCGTGTTGGGCTAATTAAAAATAAGTTGATGATTCAAGCTCTGGAGGCTTTAGAGAAATTTGCCTACCGAACTGCACATACCATTAGCGTGATTGCCGATGGCTTTGTAGATAATTTAATAAATAAAGATGTACCGGCTAATAAAATTGCCTGCATTCCAAATTGGGTAAATCTAAATTTTATCCGCCCTTTACCCAAGGAGAATAACTCGTGGAGAGCTAGCCATCAACTTGATGATAAATTTGTAGTGTTTTATTCAGGTAATATTGCTCTGACGCAAGGTTTGGAGACAGTAATAGAAGCAGCAGCTCGGTTGTGTCATCTAAAAGAAATTGTCTTTGTCATAGCAGGTGAATCTCAAGCTCTGGAAAGGTTGCAAAAACATTGTCTTGCTTGTGGTGCAGATAACGTTTTGCTTTTACCATTGCAACCGCGAGAAAAACTACCGCAAATGTTGGCAGGCGCAGATGTGGGGTTGATTGTGCAAAAGAGCAATGTGATTTCTTTCAATATGCCTTCTAAAATACCACTGCTGTTAGCTAGTGGTCGCCCAATTGTCGGTTCAGTTCCCGCCGCTGGTACTGCTGCCAAAGCTATCAAAGAAAGTGGTGGCGGCATTATCGTTGAGCCAGAGTCAGCAGATGCTTTGGCCGTTGCGGTATTATATCTATATAATCAGCCTGAATTAGCAGCGCAATTAGGCAGCAAAGGAAGAAAGTTTGCGGTAGAAAACTATTCCTTTGAGCAAGCGCTAGATCGGTATGAAGAGTTATTTTCTGATGTGATTGCCAAAGAAGCAACAACTTTGGATATCTTGCCCGAAATGAGTTCTAAAGAATCATTTGTTGATATTTGAAAATTGGGGACAGGAAAAATGCCTTTGAAATCCTCTTATTCAGATCGGCTGAAAAAAACTGACCAAAGGTTGATTGCCTTGTTGAGCGATCGCATATCATTATTAGCAGCATCAGAACAACCTTCTTTAGATGAACAATTGGCTGATGTCGCTCCCCTACTCGCCAAAGCTGGTATTCCTGAGTCTGTTTGGGCAGGTGTAGTAAATAGTTGTTATGCTACTCTAATTCCTAAATCTGAAACAAATCATCTCAGTCCCCGAAAAATTACGATCGTCGGTGGATGCGGCAGGATGGGAAGATTATTTAAAGAGCAACTTTCGTTAGTAGGTAACAATGTTAGCGTTCTGGAACATGATGATTGGGAATATGCAGAGCAACTGTTAAGTCAGGCAGAATTAGTATTAGTAAGCGTTCCTATTGAACATACAGTTGATGTTATCAAGCGTGTAGCTAAATACCTCGCCCCAACTACCGCTTTGTGTGACATCACGAGTATTAAAGTACAGCCAATTCAGGCGATGCTCGAACATCATTCCGGGCCAGTCATGGGTTTACATCCAATGTTTGGGCCAAACATAAAATCGTTTTTTGGACAAAAAGTAGTGGTGTGTCCAGGTCGAAACGATGATTCATTTAAATGGTTTTTAGACTTTTTTAAAAGTCAAGGTGGAGAGTTAATTGTTTGCACACCTGAAGAACACGATCAAATGATGGTGATTATTCAAGCAACCCAACATTTCTGTAGATTTAGTCTTGGCGTTTTCTTAGCAGAAGCAAAAATTGACATAGAGCAGAGTTTAACAATGTCAACTCCTAACTACCGTCAAGAAATTGATATTGTTAAACGTTTGTTTTACCAAAACCCTCACTTATGTGTGGATATTATGCTAGCTACAGAAGAAAGGTGTGATGCAATTAGCTTTTTAGCTGATACTTACAGCCGTTTGGCAAAACTGGTAGCAATGAAAGACAGAGACGCATTAATTCAAGAATTTGAAAATGCTCAAAGCTTTTTGGAAGAGAAAATTAACACTTTTCTACAGCCTTTAAACACAACTGTTAAAGCGGCTATCTAACGAGATTTTCAACCAAAGATGCACATAAATAAAAAATATGATCGTTAACATCAAGCAAAAAAGTAGATTAATTCATCAACGTGTTTCGGTTACTTTCGACTACGAGGTTTACTTCACCCAAAATTTATTTGAGTTGAAAAATCCCACACTAGCGCAAGTGATTGCAGCAGATGGGGAGACTAAGCCGAAGAAAGTAGTTGCAGTGGTAGACGCAGGAATATTAAAGTATCAACCTGAATTGGTGAAACAATTAGTCGCGTATACCAAGTTTTATGGAGAGGTACTAGCGATCGCAGCCCAACCAATGATAATTTCAGGAGGAGAAGCTGCCAAAAACGATCCCACTTTAGTAGAGCAAATCCAGCAAGTAATTGAAGCTGCCGGATTATGTCGTCACTCCTACATATTAGCGATCGGGGGCGGGGCGGTGTTGGATTTAGTAGGATATGCAGCCGCAACTGCTCACCGGGGAATTCGTCTAATTCGGGTTCCGACAACGGTGTTGGCGCAAAATGATTCTGGGGTTGGCGTAAAAAACGGCATCAACGCTTTTGGTAAAAAGAACTTTCTCGGCACATTTGCGCCACCTTATGCAGTTATAAATGACTCTGCGTTCTTGACAACTTTAGACGATCGCGATTGGCGTTCTGGAATCGCAGAAGCAGTCAAAGTGGCGCTGATTAAGGATGCTAGCTTTTTTGATTTGATCCACTCTCACACCGCAGCCCTGAAGCGGCGAGATATGGACACTATGCAACAGGTTATCTACCGTTGCGCCCAGTTGCATTTAGAACATATTGCCAATGGCGGCGATCCTTTTGAAATGGGTTCGTCTCGTCCCCTGGATTTTGGACATTGGGCGGCTCATAAACTGGAGCATTTAACAAATTATCGCTTGCGTCATGGTGAAGCAGTTGCGATCGGTATCGCTTTGGATAGCACCTATTCTTATTTGGTAGGGCTGCTGGATTGTTCGGAGTGGCAACGGATATTAAATACTTTATTGGCTTTGGGTTTCACGTTGTATGTGCCAGAACTAGCTAAGAATTTATCAGAATTGGAAGATCCTCATTGTTTGTTTTGGGGTTTGATTGAATTTCGCGAACATTTGGGGGGAGAGTTGACTCTGACACTGTTACAAAGGATTGGAAAAAGTATTGAGGTTCATGAGGTGAATTTGTCTTTGTATAAGCAAGCAATTTCGCTGTTGCGGGAGGCGAGGGGGAATTAAACGCAAAGAAGGCTGAGGGAAGCGCATACAATACAGTTCGGTTAAGATCCCCCCGCCTACGGCGACCCCCTTAAAAAGGGGGTAAAAGAGGGTTGTGAGCAAGCCTTTTTAAGGGGGGTTGGGGGGATCTTCGAGGAATAAACACGTTAACCGAACCGTATTGGAAGCGCATAGGCGCTTCGCCTTCCCGTAGGGTAGAAACGCAGAGGTGTTATGAGATTATTTACTACTTTTGGGGGAGGCAGAGATTTTTAAATAGGGTTGTTGGTAAATGTACTAGAAAAGCAGTATAAAAAGCGAATAAATTGACACCCAATCGAAAAATTATTCAATGTATTATTTGCTTGACATCTAGTACTGTTAAATAAGAAGCAAAAAGTTGTTTATGACATTTTTTAGACAGAATACAGGAATTAAAATAAGTTGACTTAGATTGACAGCACATTATCTAAGTTTGCTACTGCTTTAAAAATAATTACTAATAACCAATGGTTGCTTATTGATAATTGACTAATAACTATTTCAGAGAAATTAATCATGATTTTTGATTCCCGTTCTTACAAAACCATTAGCGGTGTAGGTGTTTCTCGCTCCATCACTGAAGTTAAGATGGACACTGCCCTCGAAGATATTCTGTTCCATTTAAATTCTCAGCGTGGAGGCTTGCTAAGGAGTAGCTACGAATATCCAGGCAGATACAAAAGATGGGCGATCGGATTTGTCAATCCACCGTTAGAATTGACTACACAGGAAAACGCTTTTACTTTGATAGCGTTGAATGAACGCGGTCAAGTACTTTTACCATTTCTGTTAGAGCGCCTATCCCAGTCAGAGCAACTTGAGAAAGTCACCCAAGATAATAACAATATTGTCGGCTTTATTAAACCTTCAAAAAAACTATTTACTGAGGAAGAACGCAGTAAACAGCCTTCATCATTTACAGTTGTCCGCGAAATTCTATATACTTTCTCTAGTCAAGAAGATGAGCATTTAGGCTTGTATGGTGCTTTTGGTTATGACTTAGTTTTTCAGTTTGAACCAATTACCCAACGTCTGGAACGTCCAACAGATCAACGGGATTTAGTGCTTTATCTGCCTGATGAATTGATTGTTGTTGACTACTATCAGCAACGTGCATTTCGTCTCCAATATGAATTTGAAACAGCGCATGGCAGCACGAAGAATCTTCCTAGAACAGGTGAGTCTGTAGATTATCGCGGCAAACATCTTCTACCGCATCAAACTGCTGACCATAAAGTAGGCGAATATGCGAAAAAAGTTGAGGTTGCACTCGATTATTTCCGCCGAGGCGATTTGTTTGAAGTTGTTCCTAGTCAAAACTTTTTTGAAGGCTATGAAGACGAACCCAGCAAACTATTTAACACTTTAAAGGAAATCAATCCTAGTCCTTATGGATTTATTTTTAATTTAGGTGGCGAATATCTAATTGGTGCATCTCCAGAAATGTTTGTGCGGGTTGAAGGTAGGCGGGTTGAAACTTGTCCAATCAGTGGCACTATTAGCCGGGGACAAGATGCTCTTGATGATGCGGTGCAAATTCGTCAGTTACTCAACTCTCACAAAGATGAAGCCGAGTTGACCATGTGTACTGATGTCGATCGCAATGACAAATCCCGAATCTGCGAACCTGGTTCGGTACGAGTCATTGGTCGTCGCCAAATTGAATTATACAGCCACCTGATACATACAGTAGATCATGTTGAGGGTACACTGCGATCGCAATTTGATGCTTTAGATGCTTTTCTATCGCATACATGGGCAGTTACAGTCACCGGCGCACCCAAAAGAGCAGCAATAGATTTTATTGAACAGCACGAAAAGAGCGCCCGACGTTGGTATGGTGGAGCAGTCGGCTATTTAAATTTCAACGGGAATTTAAATACTGGCTTAATTCTGCGGACAATCCGATTAAAAGACTGCATCGCCGAAGTGCGAGTTGGGGCTACTGTCCTTTATGACTCCATACCCCAAGCAGAAGAACAAGAAACAATTACCAAAGCTGCTGCTTTATTTGAGACGATTCGGCGTGTAAAGCAAACGAGTCAGAAAATTGATGAGTCTAGTTCTCTAAAATTAAGTAAACACGTTCCAGGTGTAAAATCTGGCAAACGCATCTTATTAATAGACTACGAAGACTCATTTGTTCATACCTTAGCTAATTACATTCGCCAAACTGGTGCAAGCGTCACCACACTCCGTCATGGTTTCTCGGAATCGCTATTCGATACAGAACGTCCTGACTTAGTTGTTTTATCTCCTGGGCCTGGTAGACCAAGTGATTTTGGAGTTCCCCAGACTGTTGGCGCCCTTCTGCATCGCCAAATTCCTATTTTCGGAGTTTGTTTAGGATTGCAAGGCATCGTTGAAGCTTTTGATGGCGAGTTGGGAGTTCTCAACTATCCTCAACATGGTAAATCTTCACGGATTTTCGTTACCGATTCCAATTCTGTCACCTTCAAAAACTTACCGGAATCCTTTACAGTGGGTAGATACCACTCATTGTTTGCCCTACCGCAACGTTTGCCAAAAGAACTGAAAGTAACAGCGATTTCTGATGACAACGTAATTATGGCCATTGAACACCAGACACTTCCCATCGCCGCCGTTCAATTTCATCCAGAATCAATCATGACTTTAGCCGGAGAAGTCGGTTTGGAAATCATTAAAAATGTTGTGCATACATATACGCAAACCAAAGAGTCATTAGTCATTGGTCATTAGTCATTAGTCATTAGTCATTGGTCACTGGTCATTGGTCATTGGTCATTGGTCATTGGGTATTGGTTATTAATTATTCTCCCCCTGCCCCCCCTGCCCCCCCTGCTCCCTGCCCCCTGCCCCCTGCCCCCTGCTCCCCCTCCCCCCTGCCCCCTGCTTCATAACAGATTATGACTAACCGAGTTGCCCCTCCCCGCCATATTCTCGAAGAGATTGTGTTGCATAAAAGGCAAGAAGTCGCACGAATGCAGCAAGAATTGCCTTTAGCCTCGTTGCGACAACAGTTAAATGCAGCCCCGACTGTGCGAAATTTCTTGACTGCTTTGCAGTCAAATACCAATCAACCGAGCTTAATTGCCGAGGTAAAAAAAGCATCACCTAGCCGTGGGATTATCCGCGCAGATTTTGACCCAATAGCTGTTGCTCAAGCTTATGAACGAGGCGGTGCAGCTTGTTTATCAGTCCTGACTGACCAAAAGTTCTTTCAGGGCAGTTTTGATAATCTGCGGAGCGTGCGATTAAAAGTAGCATTACCGCTACTGTGCAAGGAGTTTATCATCGATCGGTATCAAATTTATTTAGCACGAACAGCAGGTGCAGATGCAGTCTTGTTGATTGCCGCCATTTTATCAGATCGAGAACTCCAAGATTTTTTGCAAGTAATTCACGATTTGGGCATGAATGCACTGGTAGAAGTCCATACCTTAGCTGAACTGGATCGAGTGCTAAAGCTTGACAACTTACATTTAGTAGGAATCAACAATCGCAATCTAGAAGATTTTACTCTTGATTTAGGAACAACCCAGCAACTTTTAGCAGAGCGTCAACAACAATTACAAAGCTTAAATATCACCGTTGTTAGCGAATCTGGACTGTATACACCTGCTGATTTATCTCTTGTCGCTGAGGCTGGTGCGCGTGCGGTTTTGATTGGAGAGTCTTTAGTTAAACAAAGCAATGTAGAACAAGCTGTACGGGAGATTTTACTAATTCGTAATTCGTAAATCTAAAAAAAGAAGCTCTGATACTCGTTAACGGAGCTAAAAGCCTCATTCACGAGTATCAAAGACTCGTTGACGGAGTTCAAAGACTCGTTGACGGAGTTCAAAGACTCGTTAACGGAGTTCAAAGACTCGTTGACGGAGTTCAAAGACTCGTTGACGGAGATAAAAGACTCATTAACGGAGATAAAAGACTCATTCACGAGTATCTAAGACTCGTTAACAAAAAATTTAGCATGGGCATCGTTAATTGCTAAGTGTTAATTATTCCAAAACTATTAACCAATCATTAACTATTTTTCAGCATGACCTCTATCTCCGATTCCTTTCAAATTTTACGCGATCGCCAACAGTGTGCTTTAATCCCCTTTATCACAGCAGGCGACCCTAACTTAGAAACCACCGCCGAAGCTTTACGCATCTTAGATCGCAACGGTGCTGACTTTATCGAGTTGGGCATTCCCTACTCCGATCCTCTCGCAGATGGGCCTGTGATTCAAGCAGCAGCAACCCGCGCTTTGCAAAAAGGCACTAAATTAGAGCAAGTGCTAGAGATGTTGCATATGGTGATTCCTAGCCTAAAAGCGCCGATAATTCTATTTACTTACTACAATCCCATTTTGTACCGGGGTATTAAGTCGTTTTTGGCGCAAATTGCCACTGCTGGGGTGCAAGGGTTGGTAGTACCAGACTTACCCTTAGAAGAAGCAGAAGAATTAATCCAGACTGCTGCATCTTTCGGAATTGAGGTAATTTTACTCGTAGCTCCTACCAGTTCTCAAGATAGGATTGAAGCGATCGCTCGTCAATCTCAAGGTTTTATCTACCTGGTTAGCGTTACAGGCGTTACAGGTATCCGCGCTCAAATCCAAGACCGCGTAGAGCATTTAATTACCGAGTTGCGAAGCGTCACCAATAAACCCATTGGCGTTGGTTTTGGCATCTCAGCACCAGAACAAGCACATCAAGTCATGGAATGGGGAGCAGATGCAGTGATTGTTGGTAGCGCCTTTGTTAAACGTTTAGCTGAAGGTAGCCCAACTGAAGGATTGCAAGCTGTAGAAGAATTTTGTCGAGAACTTAAAACAGCCATTACAGAAAGTCGGCACGAAAGTCCATCTCTTCAAGAAGTGCGATAAATTCACTTGCAAATTTAGGGAGTGGGGAATAGGCAATCAGTATCAATTATTTCTCTTTCTTCCCCCCGCCCCTCTGCTCTAGGGTATATACACAAGTCAAATTACCTCCCTTAATCCAATACAGTTCAGTTAAGAAAAATTGTAGGTTGGGTTAAGCAAAGCGCAACCCAACAAAGCCCAGGAAATGTTGGGTTTCGTTCCTCAACCCAACCTACACAGTTTAAGATTTTTGGCGCTAACCCAAGCGTATTGCCCCTCTGCTTCCATTAAGATAATGAAATCACTGCTGAAATCTGTCAAAATATTAATTTATAGCGTACTTATAGTTAGCAGCTGTGCGCTTACAGTCTTTGCCCACGATCGCGTTGACCACGGACAATACAAATACCATTGGCATTATAATTTTCCAGGGCAATACGCTCAATTAGCTGTAAGAAAGAACGTAACTGACCTAACACAAAGAGAGAAAACAGCCTTTGTCAATGCTATCAAAACCTTAAAAACTGTAATACCCGCAGGTAGCAAGCTCAGTATTTACGACCAATTCGTTGCCATACATCTAGGAGCAACACGCTTAATTCATAACCATAAAGGACATTCCAATGGTTCCGTCCAAGAACTTGCTCATGAAAATGCCGCATTTTTCCCTTGGCATCGAGAATATATCCGCAGATTTGAACAAGCTCTGCAAGCAGTAGACCCAACTGTTACTCTGCCATACTGGGATTGGACAGACCCCAAATCAATTGATGTGGTTTTTAACGATGACTTTCTTGGTTCTAACGGTCAAGGAGTAACCATCAAAATTCCCAATCAGGGAAATTTTACAGGCGGCGCTGTGCCTGGGGCTTTCTCTGCTGCAAATGGCTGGGTGATGAATCCAGCATTAAACATTGACCCAGATACTGGCAAATCCTTAGGTACATCACTTGTCCGCTTTCTAAGACTACCTCCTGCCAGTGATTATCCTGTGCCCAAAAAAGATGTTGAGCGTGCCCTTGCTCTTAATAACTATTCTCTATTTCGCGCTGCTTTGGAAGGATTTATCTCTGTAGATGAGCAGGGTAAAGTCACCCCCGGAGGATTCATCCATAATTACATTCATGGCTTAGTCGGTGGGGTACAAATAGACGCAAGTACAACACCCATAAAGTTTAAGGGTTTGGGTACGATGGGCAATATACCAAGTTCGCCCTATGACCCAGTATTTTGGTTACATCATGCGAACGTAGACCGCCTCTGGGCTGAATGGCAAGAAAACGGTCATCAAGGTAGCAATTTTTATCCTCCCGATGGTCATAGTCAGCCTTACGGACACAACCTTAAAGACCTAATGTGGCCTTGGGACGGCGGGATGTCTACCCCCAAAGCTACGGCGTTAGGAGATTTACTAGCCCTATTACCAAAATTTAACTCTGACGATTTGGTGCGCCCTATAGACGTTTTGAATCACAGAAACCTGGGCTATACCTACGAAACCTGGGAAAGGAAAACGCAAAGATAATTCCTCTTTTCTCTGTGCTCTCTGCGCGGCAGTCGCTCATGGGGGAAACCCCCAAGACCGCGCTGCCTTGCCTCTGTGGTTCAATAAAATACTTTTAAACCGCAGAGGCACAGAGAACGCAGAGATTTTAAGAGTCATCTTGAATAGAACGAAAGTAAAAAATACTTGAACATGAAAGGATTTTAACCAGTGGTAAACATACTAAACATCCAAACTGCAACTGTGCAACCAGATTCTTTGGGCAGATTTGGAAAATTCGGCGGTAAATATGTCCCGGAAACCTTAATGCCTGCATTAAGTGAATTGGAAGCGGCGTATCACCAATATTGCAATGAGCCGAGTTTTCAAGCAGAACTGCAAAACTTAATGCGTGATTATGTAGGACGACCCAGCCCATTATATTTTGCTGAACGCCTGACAGCAAATTACGCTAGACCAGATGGCACGGGAGCGCAAATTTATTTAAAGCGCGAAGATTTAAATCATACAGGCGCTCACAAAATTAATAATGCTTTGGCTCAGGTTTTGCTAGCCAAGCGCATGGGTAAGCAACGGATTATTGCTGAGACAGGTGCAGGTCAACATGGCGTAGCAACTGCAACTGTGTGTGCGCGATTTGGTTTGAAATGTGTGATTTACATGGGCGTCCAGGATATGGAACGCCAAGCCCTGAATGTGTTTCGCATGAAATTAATGGGTGCAGAAGTTCGACCAGTGGAAGCAGGTACAGGAACTCTCAAGGATGCGACTTCTGAAGCAATTCGAGATTGGGTGACGAATGTAGAAACAACTCATTACATCCTGGGTTCAGTTGCTGGGCCTCATCCCTACCCGATGATTGTGCGTGACTTCCACGCGGTAATTGGTGTAGAAACTCGCGCTCAATGCCAAGAAAAATGGGGAGGACTACCAGATATTTTACTGGCTTGCGTAGGTGGAGGTTCCAACGCGATCGGCTTATTCAATGAGTTTGTGCATGAACCTTCGGTGCGTCTAATCGGAGTCGAGGCGGCAGGTGAAGGTGTAAATACAGAAAAACACGCTGCTACCTTGACAAAAGGAAAAATAGGTGTATTGCACGGTGCAATGAGCTATTTACTGCAAGATGATGACGGTCAAGTAATCGAAGCTCATTCAATTAGTGCCGGATTGGATTATCCCGGTGTTGGCCCTGAGCATAGTTATTTAAAGGATCTTAGTCGCGCCGAGTATTACAGTGTTACCGATAAACAGGCTTTAGATGCATTTCAAAGGCTTTCGCAATTAGAGGGGATTATTCCAGCTTTAGAAACAGCTCATGCGATCGCTTATCTAGAAACCCTTTGTCCCCAGTTAACAGGCAATCTCCGCATCGTCATCAATTGTTCCGGCAGAGGTGACAAAGACGTCCAAACCGTCGCCAAAGTCCTAATTCCTTAATTTGTCATCTGTCATTTGTCATTTGTCCTTTGTAAATGACCGAGACAATTTTAGATTTTAGATTTTGGATTTTGGATTAAATCGAAATCATTTGACTGAGCGAAGCCGTTCGCGTAGCGTTCCGCAGGAAAGTCTAGAATCTAAATGCATGTTTCAAGCCCCAGACTTCAGTCGGGAAGAAAATTCAAAAGTTTTCAATATTTAAGCCTCTTCTTTATAAGGAGAGGTTAATCCAAAATCGTAAATCCAAAATCTAAAATTGGTTGACCAATGACCAATACAACTCTTGGAGAGGCTGCGCCCTAAGCGTAGCTATGCCGCAGGCTTTACGGCTTCTTTACGAGGGGCTGTTCGCGTTCTCTCAGTACAAGTGATCGATAACCAATGCCCAATGCCCAATGCCCAATGCCCCATGCCCAATGCCCAATGCCCAATGACAAATTATGATAGCTTTAACTCAAACTCCACCTGAAAACATCTCCATCCCTTCTGATTTATACAACTGGCCAGCTTTATTACAACAGTTGCTAAATCGGCAATCGTTGACGGTTTCCCAAGCTGCGGATCTGATGCAAGGTTGGCTCACAGATGCCATTCCCGATGTCCTCTCAGGAGCGATTTTAGCCGCAATTCAAGCTAAAGGCGTATCTGCCGAAGAATTAGTCGGCATGGCCACTGTTTTACAATCCCTAAGTTCCACACTCAGCACTCAGCACGGGCTAAACGCCCCGCTACCGCTAACACCACTCAGCACTCTAATTGACACCTGTGGAACTGGTGGAGATGGTGCTTCAACCTTTAATATTTCTACCGCTGTCGCCTTTGTTGCCGCCGCCGCCGGGGTAAAGGTTGCCAAACATGGCAATCGCTCGGCATCCAGCAAGACTGGTTCTGCTGATGTGCTGGAAGCTTTGGGGATAAATCTCAATGCCACTCCTGAAAAAGTACAAGCCGCAGTTGGCGAAGTTGGAATTACCTTTTTGTTTGCTCCCGGTTGGCATCCTGCACTCAAAGCGATCGCAACTTTGCGAAAAACTTTGAAGGTGCGGACTGTTTTTAACTTGCTCGGCCCGCTAGTAAATCCCATGCGGCCGACAGGGCAAATTATTGGTGTGAATGACCCGCTTTTACTGGAAGAGATTGTTCAAGCTTTATCGCAATTGGGATGTCAGCAAGCGATCGCCCTCCACGGACGCGAACGTTTAGATGAAGCTGGTTTAGCAGATGTCACTGATTTGGCTGTACTCCAAGATAAAAAAGTCCATTCTCTAACGCTGAATCCTCAAGAACTTGGTTTGAGTTTTGCACCTACTGTGGCGCTACACGGTGGAGATGTTCAAGAAAATGCCGAAATCTTGAAGGCAGTTCTCCAAGGTAAAGGCACGCAAGCGCAGCAGGATGTAGTCGCTTTAAATACAGCCCTAGCACTGCAAGTTGGTGAAGCCATTCATGGGGAAACGGATATTTTAGCAGGTTGTGTTAAAGGTATTGTCCTTGCCAAGAAAATTCTGCAAAGCGGTGCTGCTTGGACAAAACTAGAACAACTTGCTGAATTTTTGCGCTAGACGAACCTCTCCTACGAGGAGAGGGAAGAGCAATGAAAAAATAAAGTTTTTAAGCCTCTCTCCGCTTCGGGGAGAGGTTTGGAGAGGGGTCATGACGAACTATACACAAGGAAAAATAAATGATTATCATACTTAAAAGCGGTACACCTGTTGAGGAAATTACTCGCATCAGTCAAGAACTGAGTGAAACTTGGAAAGTTACGGTAGAAAAAAGCATTGGCACTCATAAAATTGTGCTAGGGCTAATTGGTGATACCACTAGCATCGATAAGTTACAGGTTCAAGAGTTCAGCCCTTGGATTGAGCAAGTATTACGGGTGCAACAACCTTTCAAGCGGGTAAGTCGAGAATTCCGAGATGGAGAAGCTAGCGAGGTTGTTGTACCGACACCTAACGGTGATGTCTATTTCGGCGAACATCATCCGATCGTAGTGGTAGCTGGGCCTTGTTCCGTTGAAAATGAAGCGATGATTGTCGAAACGGCAAAGCGCGTGAAGGCAGCAGGGGCACAGTTTCTGCGTGGCGGAGCCTACAAACCTCGCACTTCACCCTATGCGTTTCAAGGTTATGGTGAAAGCGCTTTAGATTTATTAGCAGCAGCGCGGGAAGCTACTGGTTTGGGTATTGTCACAGAATTGATGGATGCTGCTGATTTATCAGCAGTGGCGAGAACAGCTGACATAATCCAAATCGGAGCTAGGAATATGCACAACTTTTCGTTGCTGAAAAAGGTAGGCGCTCAAGATAAACCCGTGCTGCTGAAGCGGGGAATGTCTGCCACAATTGACGAGTGGTTGATGGCAGCAGAATATATTTTGGCATCTGGAAACCCTAATGTAATTCTTTGTGAGCGGGGAATCAGAACCTTTGATGGTAAATATGCCAGGAATACTTTAGATTTATCAGTGCTTCCGGTATTGCGATCGCTAACCCATTTACCGATTATGATCGATCCCAGTCATGGTACTGGTAGGTCTGAATATGTTCCATCGATGGCAATGGCTGCCTTAGCAGCTGGTACAGATGCCTTAATGATTGAAGTTCACCCCAATCCGGCTAAAGCTTTATCCGATGGGCCCCAATCTCTCACCCCTGATAAATTTGACCGCTTAGTTCAAGAAATGTCAATTCTGGGCAAAGTAGTCGATCGCTGGCCTACACCTGCATTCGATCGCATTGGTGAAAGCCAAATTCTCCTCACACCAGAACTTTCAAAGTAGATAGACTATAAACCAATACAGTTCAGAATGAGCAACAAAACTCTGATTGTAGAGACGCGATAAATCGCGTCTTAAAAAACCAATTATCTACACCAATAACCCTTAACCCAAGCGTATTGGACTATAAACCAATTTTTTGCAAATGGTTAAACCCGATCGACAGATTCTTTCATCTGAAAAATCCGTTGGTCGGGTTTTCTTGAAAAGAGTATAAAATCTCGAACTACCTATTTCTTTTAAGTTCGTGCATACTTCTGACAACCTTTGTGACTAAATTTCTGGGCGTAAATCTGACGCTTTCAGTCAATATCTTATTTCTCATCCCAGGAACAACAACAGTTTTGTTTTTCATTAAGCCCCGATAACCAATCCTAGCGACGGTTTCCGTATCCATCATTCTGTTAACGCTAGCAATCTTTGAATCTTCCATTGCAGCATTTTGTTGGAATTCCGATGCTGTTGGCCCTGGACAAAGAACAGTCACGCTGACACCTGTACCCTCTAATTCATTAGCGATCGCTTCTGAAAATGATAATACATAGGCTTTAGTAGCAAAATAAACTGCCATTAGAGGCCCTGGTTGAAAAGCAGCTGCTGAGGCCACATTTAATATTTTTCCATAGTTTTGCTCAACCATATCTTTGAGGAACAATTTAGTTAAATGAGTCAGGCTGACCATATTTACCTGAAGCATTTTCAGTTCAATGTTGAGGTCTGTTTCGCTAAATACTCCATAAGTACCAAAGCCAGCATTGTTAACTAGCACATCAATCTTGATGGATGCTTGCTGTAGTTCTGTAAAAATTTCTTCTGGAGATGTAGGAATAGATAAATCCTTAACAAAAGTTTTGACGCAAATGCCATATTTTTGCGGAAATTCATCTATAATTTCAGTAAGTTTTTGTTCATTCTTATCTACTAACACAAGATTATAATTATGACGAGCAAAAATCTGGGTTAATTGATAGCCTATCCCACTAGCCGCTCCTGTAATTAGTGCAGTTTTTTTTTGCCGACTTTCAGATGTTTTATTCATGCTAAAAAAATGGCGAACGTGAATTAATTAATTTAAGTTTTATAAATTTAGCTACAGCAATATATAATGTTCGCTGTAGCTATTTCTATGCAGACAACAAATGATGCTATCTACCTGAAACGAGTATGCTGCAATCAAGAATAGTAAACGCAAATATAAAAAACTGTATCTATATAAACAAGAGCAAGAATATTTAATATCGTCATCAATGGCACAGCATAATTCCGTTAATATAACTGACGTGCAAGCAGCACAGAAGCGAATTTTGGGGATTGCCCACCGCACACCCGTGCTGACTTCTAGAATTGTTGACGATCGCACCAATAGCCAAGTATTCTTTAAGTGCGAAAACTTTCAACGCACGGGGGCATTTAAATTTAGAGGTGCGTACAACGCTCTAGCCCAACTATCAGTAGCAGAAAAACAAACAGGCGTTCTCACCTATTCATCAGGAAATCATGCCCAAGCGATCGCTTTAGCTGGACAATTACTCAATATTCCCACCACCATTGTCATGCCTGATGATGCACCTGTTGTCAAACAAATTGCTACTCGTGGTTATGGTGCAGAGATAATTTTATACAATCGCCAAGAAACAAACCGGGAAGAATTAGCTCAAAATCTAGCACGCGATCGCAATCTCACACTCATTCCTCCTTACGATCATCCTCATGTAGTCGCTGGACAGGGGACAACTGCTTTAGAACTGATCCAAGAAGTCGGTGAATTGGACTTGGTATTAGTTTGTTGTGGCGGTGGCGGATTACTTTCAGGGTGTGCGATTGCAGCCAAAGCACTTTTACCCAATTGTAAAGTCATCGGGGTAGAACCAGCCCTTGCCGACGATGCTACCTGCTCCTTTCACACCAAAATTCTGCAAACAGTCAAAAATCCTGATACCATCGCTGATGGTGCGCGGACTCCTAGCCTTGGTCAAATTACTTTCCCGTTAGTGCTACATTACGTCGATGATATGGTGACGGTATCTGAAGAAGCGATTCTTCGCACCATGTTTTTCTTGTGGGAACGTCTGAAAATTGTAGTTGAACCCACTGGGGTACTTGCAGCAGCAGCCTTACTCGAAGGTGTGGTGACAGCACCAGAGGCGAGGATTGGTGTCATCATTAGTGGTGGAAATGTAGATTTGGCGCAAGTTTGTAAATTATTTTCTCAGTAGGATTGTAATTAAAAACATTGTTTCCAGGTTCATTATGTATGGTTCTGTCGTGAATTTGATAGATGGGGCTTCTAAATAGTCCCATATTTAATTGATTATCCTGGATAAAGAACTTTTTTTATAGTATTGGCTAATTACTAAACTTGCTCCAATTAAACCGATACCAATTAAACTTGTAGTCGCCCTTGGTTCTGGAACCTCTTGAGGAGTTTGCAAGGTAAAATTCAGTTTGGCTAAACCTTGAGAAGGGGTTCCAGAGGGATTAATTTGGTCTTGTTCAGTAAAAGTGATTGTGCCTGTAGCATTTTGGAATAAACCTGTTCCTCCAAAGATGGTAATAGTACCACCACCTTTGATAAAGCCTTCGGCAAAATTAATTTCAGCGCTGTCACTTGCTTTGCCAAATAATTCATTAGCACCACCATAATACCTGTCAGAAAACGCGAGTTCGTCCTCTAAACCAAACACGCTTGGGTTTGAGTTAAAAGTATATTTATTAATCGATGGATTTTCAATAGGCTCAAGTTTACCATAGTCATTACTAACAAAGAAATCCAACCCATAAGGAGCCTTTTTGGTACTTTCACCTTTGATAGTTGCTCTAATAATTCCTAAGTCTGGTCTGAAGGTTGGGTCAAAAGTGACAAATGTATTGTAGTCAACACTAAACGTATAATTATTATAATTATCTTGTGCTTTTGCACTTTGCATATTTGAGCCTAAACTGACTATAGTTAAGGTCGCAGTAATCAGCCAGCCTATACGTGAACCAAACATATTTGTCCTTTTTTGATTAAAATAACAAAGTTACCTAATGTAAAAATTCGGTTTAACTTTAAAAAAATATAAGTATTTTATGGTGGGTAATACCCTGAACACCTTGAGATGGTGCGTATTGCCACCCTCAGAGCAAGTTACAAAGTATAGATTTACTTGATAAATAGCCTCTAATATTGATTAAACAAATTTTTTACAATGTGAGTTAATACACTTTTTTAATAACTCCTAAAAATTAGGATAAACTTTTTTATTTGCAACTTCAATGATTTATTTATTGATATTGAATGAATTATTTTTCTATCTAGTTGCATAAAATCTTGGATAAATAGTGATAAAAGTGTGTTAGAAAAGTTTTGAGGAGTCAACTTTTATGCCAGTCGCCTCACTATAAGACGGATCATGGCAAGGTAGATAAAGGTCTCTGATGTTTCGGTGATGTTTCGGGCAATAACTTATAGTCTCTGACGAATCGATGACACCCCATCAGCTTTCTCATAAGTACGCTCGACTACAAGGGCGTTTTTTTTAAGCAACACAAAGACCTTGGTTTGCTCTGGTCGCAGAACCACTGCATAATCCAACCGCACTCATTCTATCACCCACTGCATGAACGGCTCACAGTCATTGCCGCCATCAACGAGCGAGGGTTTTAAAACGAGATACCTATCAGGGTTTTCTTAAAGAATATTTACATATTATTTACATATGTTAATATTAACTTTTTGGTTTAAGTGTGGATATTCACTATGGTTCCCATAAAGACTGTTCTCCAAGATTCAGAGCAAGTTACTCGGTTGTTTTCTCATCTCGAATTTGATGGAAAAAAACTCAATCATCAACCAGGTAGTGTATTTGGGAGTACTGCTTTGATTGCAGGAACCACTGTTGGGGCTGGGATTCTCGCCCTACCAGCCGTTACCCTGCCATCTGGTATTGTGCCATCCACATCTGGACTAATTGCTGTTTGGCTCTACGCTTTAGTGTCAGGGTTATTGGTTGCAGAAGTTACCTTAAACACGATGCGAACAGAAGGGCATTCGAGTATAGGTTTTTTGGGAGTTGTTGAGAAAATCCTTGGTAAGCTGGGAGCGCGAATTGCTGGCGGTGCATATTTATTCATGCACTATGCTCTGTTGGTGGCATACATCACCGAAGGCGGAGAGATTTTAGGAGCGGCGGCGGCAAAAGTCTGGGGTATGCAGATATTGCCTACATGGGTGGGCACAATGGCTTTCACGCTCTTATTTGGTGGGATTATGTATCTTGGGCGAGAAAAATTTATTGAGAAATTAAACAGCGCCTTTGTCGGAATTGTCATCGTTTCCTTCTTAGGACTATTATTTTTGGGAGGAAGACATATTCAGAGTGCCCAACTATTATTTCAAAACTGGAGTGCCCTCGGCAGTGCCATTTCAGTGATGTCTGTGGCGCTGTTTTTCCAAAACGTTGTGCCGCTAGTTGTGAAGCAACTCGAAGGGGATGCCCGCAAAATTCGTCAGTCCATCTTTATTGGTTCTGTAATTCCTCTAATTATGTTCTTGGCGTGGAATGCCGTAATTTTAGGAAGCGTCAGTCCCGATATGCTACATAGCACTTCTGATAATACAAGTGTTTTCGATCCACTACAAATTCTCCGAGGAGGTAGTGCGGGGCAATGGTTAGGAGTGCTAGTATCCATTTTTTCAGAGTTTGCGATCGTCACATCATTCATTGGGTTTGTGTACGGGTTACTGGATTTGTTTAAAGATATTTTCTTGCCTACACAGTGGCGACTTTCTAGCCGCTTACCCCTCTATTCGCTGGTTCTTTTCCCGCCGATGACTCTCGGAACGCTCAACCCCAGCATCTTTTTTACTGCCCTAGATTACACTGGAACATTTAGTATTTCAGTTCTAGGTGGAATTATTCCGGCATTAATGAGTTGGAAGCAACGTCAAGAACAAGAAAACTCAGATAGCACAAATCAACCACTCGTTCCTGGCGGAAAGGTGACACTCATTTTGATGTTTGGAGTGGCATTAGCCATTATGGGAAGACAAATTCTGTCAATTTACACCAAATAAAACCATCAATAAAAGTTATAATGTAATATAAGAAAATCTATTTGTAGTATAAAAATGCTAACCATAATTAAACTGCAACGCGAGAGTCATTAGTCCTTAAGATACTACACCAATTCTTTAAGATAGTTTGAATTAGCTAATGACCAATGACCAATGACCAATGACCAATGACCAATGACTACTTCATCAAATGAGTGATTCTCGCCTCGTCAAAATCAGCAAATATCTCAGCAAATATCTGCGACATACACCGGATGCCATTGGAATTAAACTTGCTCCTGGTGGTTGGGTTGCTGTTGAGGACTTACTTACCGCTTGTACTCAAAACAAGTTTCCGATTACCCGCCAGGAATTACAAGTGGTAGTTGAATTCAACGAGAAACAGCGCTTTTCTTTTGATTCTACAGGTAATTTTATTCGTGCGAACCAAGGACATAGTGTAAAAGTCGATTTACAATTAGAAGCTGTTGTTCCTCCAGATGAGCTTTATCACGGCACAGGACGCAAATCTGTAGAGTTAATTTTGCAAACAGGACTTTGCAAAATGTCGCGACATCATGTCCATTTATCAAAGGATATAGAAACAGCACAAACTGTTGGTGCAAGGCATGGAAAACCAGTGGTTTTTGCTGTAAATACTGCGGCAATGCATCAAGCAGGTTACATCTTCTATTGTTCTGCTAATGGTGTTTGGTTAGTCGATAGCGTGCCACCTGAATATCTACAAAAAATTTGAATTTTAACAAAACAGAATATTAAAATAATTCGTAATTCGTAATGATGCTCGCGGACTCGCTACCGCTACGCTAACGTAATTCGTAATTACGTCGTTTGGTGACGGGGATTTAGACGCCGACCCCAAACGTGCTGCTTGATAGAGGCAGGGGACTTAAAAGAGTGAAAATTAGTTAAAACGATATTTGCAAAGAAGTTGCATAATGCGGAAGTTGCAACAATGACTGCATATTGGAATTGAACTCAGATCAATGTACCCATAGCGCTTGCACTCCTAATACTGTATTCTCTGATAGATTAGCGTTTGCAAAAACAGGGATTAGCAGTAATTCCATTCCGGTTTATACCTGAAAAAGTAACTTTGTAGATTTGTCTATAAAATTACAAACTCTCAAGAGTAAAAATACTATCAATCTCTTAGCCTACTCACCCAATGTAGGTTAAAAATCTCACCAAACAAGCATTTTAGACCTATCCAAACCCAAGATGCCTTCTAAGCGAATCTTGTTTATCAGTAACGGCCACGGAGAGGACAACCACACCTCTCATGTTATCCAGACTCTGCGCCAATTGTGTCCTTCTATTGAGATGGCGGCAATGCCGATTGTGGGAGAAGGAAAAGCTTACCGTAGCTTGGACATTCCCATTATTGGGCCCACACAAACAATGCCCTCCGGGGGATTCTTTTACATGAAGCGCCTCTATTTGCTCAAAGATTTTCAATCGGGATTGATTGGGTTAACGTGGCGACAATTACAAGCAGTGTTGCAGTATGCTCCCAACTGCGATTTAATTATGTCTACTGGGGATTTTGTCTCCCAGACATTTGCTTACTTAACAAAGCGTCCCTTCGTTTCGTTTATCTCTTGTCTTTCTGCCCTTTATGAAGGGCGATTGCGTCTCAATCCACTGCTGTGGCACGACCTTAATTCTTCTCAATGTCTGGCAGTTTTTACCAGAGATTCCTATACGGCTTGGGATCTCCAACGACAAGGTATAGCTAAGGCTCAGTTTGGTGGGATTCCGGCTTTAGATCGCCTTGTCCCCACTGGCAAAGACTTGTACCTGAAACCGGATATTCCTGCGATCGCACTTTTACCAGGATCGCGGATGCCGGAAGCCGCACGAAATTTCTGTTTGCAGTTGCAACTGGTGGTAGAAATCGCCAAAGTGATGCCTGAGTCAGGATTCCAGTTTCGTGCCGCCTTAGTACCAAATTTGATGGAGCAATTAGACGACATTGCTAAAAGTCAAGGTTGGCAATTGAATCAAGGCATACTCACCTATTCTCCTCCAGGAACTTCTGCTGAGGAATCGCCGCTTGTGGAAGTGAGATGTTACTCAGATGCCTTCAGTGATATCTTGTATTACTCTACCCTCGTCATTGGCATGGCAGGGTTGGCAGTGGATTTAGCTGTAGCGATCGGGAAACCTATCATCATGATTCCCGGAGAGGGCCCTCAATATACCTATCAATTTGCAGAAGCGCAAACACGGCTGTTGGGCAGAAATGCCCAAACCATCGGCACTAAGCCAGCAACCCCTGAGATTCTCAAGCAAGCAGCTAAACGAGTAGTTGAAACTTTAGAAGATTCAGACTACCTCGCTAAGTGCAAAGAAAATGGCCCTGAGCGATTTGGGCCACCCGGCGCATCTGAGAGAATTGCTCGCTTTCTACTAAACTCTCTAGGAGAAACTGAGTAGAAATTGCGTCAGAATTCAGGAGTCAGCACGGTTGGGTAACATGGTGTGGTAGGCTAACGCCGTAATGCACTTTAATTCTAAATTCTCAATTCTGACCCCTGAATTCTTACTTAACTGCCAATACGCTTGGTTAAAGCTAAAAACTAAAACTGGTGTAGGTGTAGGTTGGGGAGCCACTGCGTTGGACGGGTTTCCCGGCTTGAAGCAAGTGGCGTTTGAGGAACGAAACCCAACACCAACATTATCAAAGCTTTGTTGGGTTGAGCGTAAGCGTTACCCAACCTACTATTCTTTTTAACCCAACTTCCTCCTGCCTCCTGCCTGACTTGATAACACTACAGAATTGAACTATGAAAGTCCGCTCTAGTTACTGGCAACTGTTGCCTTATCTGTGGCCCCAATGGCCGCTGTTAATTCGGGGATTAGCTTGTATCTTAGGATTTGTGTTATTCACCCTAGCAGTGCCCTATTTAGCAGGTCAGGTCTCTTTTTATCTTGGCCAGGGAAATGTTAACCAGATTGCCTACTGGCTCGGACTAGCCACTTTAGTATTTTTGGTTCGAGGGCTTTGTCAATACGGGCAGAATGTCTTTATGATTGCTGCTACTCTGAACATGGTTTTAAACTTGCGTAAGCGCGTTTATGCTCACCTGCACAAACTCGGATTAGATTACTTTGAAACCACACAGACGGGAGACCTGACTTATCGCCTGACCGAAGATATCGATCGCGTGGGCGAGATTGTGGATAAGTTATCCCATCAGTTTCTTTCCAATTTATTGCAGTTAATTGCAATTCCCATTTATATGCTCTACCTGAATTGGCCGCTCACTCTTGCAGGTTTGATTTTGGCTCCTTTAATGGCTTGGTTGATCGGGCAATTTGGTCAGCGATTACTCGTGCTATCTCGCCAGAGCCAAAATCAGGTTTCCAATTTGTCGGCGATGCTAACTGAAGTATTTAGCGGGATTCGCGTTGTTCAGGCTTTTGCAGCCCAAGAATATGAAGTGAAGCGATTCAATCAAGAAGCAGAAATCAATCGCCAAGCTAAGTATCGCGCTCTACAACTCAAATCCATTCAGTTTCCCGTTGTCGGTTTTTTGGAAGCAGTTAGTATTATACTGCTGTTTTTATTAGGAGGATGGCAGATTTCTCAGGGGCAACTGACCACTCAAGGGTTTATCAGTTTCTTAGCTGCTGTGGCTCTACTAATTCAGCCAATCGACATGATGATTAGCAATTACAACGAGTACAAACAGACCGAAGCTTCTGTTGAACGCATCTTTGAACTGATGGCGAAGGAACCTAGCATCAGCGAAAAATCGAATGCTCAGGCAATGCCACGAGTTATGGGCAAGGTAGAGTATCGTCATGTCGATTTCGCCTACAATCCCAGCCAGCCAGTTCTTAAGGATCTCTGCCTGAACGCTTCTCCTGGTGATGTCATTGCCTTGGTTGGTTCTTCTGGAGCAGGCAAATCAACGTTAATTAATCTTTTACTTCGTTTTTATGACCCTCAGAGGGGTCAAATTCTGGTTGATGATATTGATATCCGTGATGTCACACTCACCAGCCTGCGCCATCAAATTGGCATTGTTCCCCAAGATGTTACTCTTTTTTCGGGAACGATCGCTGAAAATATCGGTTACGGTCAGGAAGAATTAAATTTAGCAGCGATTCAGTCAGCAGCAAAGATTGCCAACGCTCACTCCTTTATCACCCAGTTTTCCCAGGGTTATCAGACCTGGGTGGGAGAGCGTGGAGTTAACTTATCGGGAGGACAACGCCAAAGATTAGCGATCGCCAGAGCAGTTGCTAACGATCCTCGAATTCTCATCTTGGATGAGGCTACCTCTGCCCTAGATTCTGAATCAGAAGCACTAGTTCAAGAAGCACTGGAACGAGTGATGCAAAACCGTACCGTGTTTATTATCGCCCATCGCTTGAGCAGCGTTCGTCGGGCTGACTGCATTCTCGTAATAGAACAAGGACAGGTGGTTGAAGCTGGTACTCACACCTCCCTCCTGTCTCAGGAAGGACGGTATGCCCGTTTTTACGCCCAACAGTTCTACTCTACAGATGAGTAATATCATGTTCGGTAAAAGACTTATCATTAAGAGCGCAGTTCTTGCTGGGAGCTCTTAGCTGGGGGAAAGAGGGTTTTAAGATTTTTGCATAGATGCCTGGAATAATAACTAATCAAGCGGACATGATATAAGGCATTGCCAAATTATTGTCGGTTCGCTCATTTTATAAAATCTATTTTAGAGAATTCTTTTTCAAATCAACACCCTAGCAATACAAGCGGTGATAAAACCCGCTAACAATCCGCCAATCATTGACCTTACACCCATACGAGCTAAGTCATGCTGGCGATTAGGTGCTATGCCAGTAATGTTGCCAATGGTAATGCCAATTGAACCTATAGCAATCCGATTTGATTCCTGAATTACTCGTAGAGGCTGGGGACTGGGGACTGGGGACTGGGGACTGGGAAGAAGGAATAAAGGTGTACTGAGTTTTTTTCACGCAATCAAATATGAGTCCTATATATTTGCAAAGTTACATAATGCATAAGTTGTAATAATTACTGCACGTTGGGAGATTTTACCACTCTCAATTAGTGCCTTTAAATCCAAAAAAGCAATAAACTCATTCAAAATTGTTTTTGTACCCAATAAAGCCCCAACTTGCCGACAATCAGCCCAAGGTACGCCCATTAGCCACGCCACGGGAGCCATGAGAAAAGACAAAATCCACTGCAATGAGAGTTGCTGTAAGCCCACAAATGACCCCAACTATCCCAAAAGTGCATTCAGGGCAGCCAATAAGAATTTAGCGATCGCACATTCATATCTTGTTACAAATATAGTCTTCCCAAATCTTAAGCACATTTGTATTAATAGAAACAATCAATATAAACAGGAAAAAAATTAACCTTGGAGGGAAAAGAGAATTATGGTGGCACTGACCGGTTATCAAATACATGAGCTAATTTATTCGGGATCTAAAACCCTAGTACATCGCGCTATTAGAGAATCGGATAAAAAGCCGGTAGTAATTAAACTGTTACGGCGTGAGTATCCCACATTTTATGAACTCGTGCGGTTCCGCAATCAGTACACCATTGCGAAAAATCTAGATATTGATGGAATTATCAGAACTTATAGCCTGGAGAACTATCAAAACAGCTATGCCTTAGTTATGGAAGACTTGGGTGGCATTTCTCTCCAAGAAGAGATGGCCAGGTGGGGAGATAAGGGGATGGGCAGAACTGCTGATGGGTTGCAGACATTTTTTGACATTGCTTTGCAAATTGTCTCAATTCTTGATGGACTATATCACAATCGGGTGATTCACAAAGACATCAAACCTGCCAATATTTTGATTAACCCCACCACCAAAGATATAAGACTGATTGATTTTAGTATTGCCTCTTTACTTTCCAGAGAAACGCAAACTCTGACTAATCCAAATATTCT
Source organism: Nostoc sp. (assembly GCF_036917415.1). Taxonomy (GTDB): domain Bacteria; phylum Cyanobacteriota; class Cyanobacteriia; order Cyanobacteriales; family Nostocaceae; genus Nostoc. Next base: position 87,063 of record NZ_JBALDJ010000124.1, read on the forward strand.
GGAAGGGACGTTAGCATACCTTTCTCCCGAACAAACCGGACGAATGAATCGGGGAATTGACTACCGCAGCGACTTTTATTCCTTGGGTGTCACTTTTTTTGAACTCCTCACCGGAGAGTTACCTTTCAAATCTGATGAACCGATGGAGTTGGTGTATTGTCATTTGGCAAAGCTTTCTCCACAGGTAGATAGTCTCAATCCCAACATTCCCCCAATTCTGTCTGAAATTATCAGCAAACTGATGGCAAAAAACGCCGAAGATAGGTATCAGAGTGCATTGGGGTTGAAGTATGACTTAGAAATTTGCTGGCGTCAGTGGCGAGAAACTGGCAGCATTGATGTCTTTGAGTTAGGAGTGCGAGATATTTGCGATCGCTTTATCATCCCAGAAAAACTCTATGGTCGGCAAGCAGAAGTAGAAAGCTTACTCGCAGCATTTGATAGAGTAGCTAACCCCCCTGAATCTCCCCTTGGTAAGGGGGGACTAAGGGGGGTAGAAATGATTTTAGTAGCAGGTTTCTCTGGTATTGGTAAAACTGCCGTTGTTAATGAAGTCCATAAACCCATTGTGCGACAACGGGGTTATTTTATCAAAGGCAAATATGACCAATTCCAACGCAACATTCCCTTGGGAGCTTTTGTACAAGCATTTCGAGATTTAATGGGGCAATTACTTAGTGAAACCGATACTCAACTCGAACAATGGAAAGCCGCAATTCTCACAGCTTTGGGTGAGAATGCTCAAGTAATTATCGAAGTTATTCCCGAACTAGAAAAAATTATTGGGCAACAACCGCCAGTATCTGAACTTTCAGGGATTGCTGGACAAAACCGTTTCAATTTACTGTTTCAGAAATTTATCCAAGTTTTTACAACTAAAGAGCATCCTTTAGTGATGTTTCTCGATGATTTACAATGGGCAGATTCAGCATCATTGAAGTTGATGCAATTGCTGATGAATGAAGCTGAAATTCATTATATGTTGGTTATTGGTACTTATCGCGATAATGAAGTTTATCCAGGACATCCGTTAATATTGACATTAGAAGAAATTTATAAAAACCAAGCATTTATTAATACCATTACTTTAGCTAATCTCAATCATGCAGACTTAAATCATCTAATCGCTGATACTCTTAAATGTAACTTACCAATTGTCCAAAATCTCACAGATTTAATCTATCAGAAAACTCAAGGAAATCCCTTATTCGCCAATCAATTCCTTAAATCACTGCACGAAAAGAAGTTAATTAACTATAACTTTGATATGGGTCATTGGCAATGTGATATTGCTCAGATTAGAGCATTAGCATTTACTGATGATTTGGTAGAGTTTATGGTACTTCAGTTGCAGAAGTTACCAGAAGCAACTCAAAAAGCTTTGCAGCTTGCAGCTTCTATTGATAATCAATTTGACTTAGCAACTCTGGCAATTGTCCATGAAAAATCTCTAGCGGAGACAGCAGCAGACTTATGGAAAGCTTTGCAAGAAGGTTTGGTTATACCTAGAACTGAAGTTTACAAGTTTTATCAACAGGAGTCAGGGGAATCTGTGATTGCTTCTGATTCCTGGATGCTGGATTCCGGTTCCTGTTCCTACAAGTTTTTGCACGATCGCGTTCAGCAAGCTGCTTATTCTTTAATTTCTGAAGATCAAAAACAGACAATACACCTCAAAATTGGGCGATTAATTTTGAGGAATATTTCCCTTGAGCAGCGCGAAGAACATCTCTTTAAATTAGTCAATCACTTAAATTTGGGAGTTGAACTAGTTACTCAGCCAGAGGAACGAGAAGAACTGGCAAAATTAAACCTAGCTGCAAGTCATAAAGCGAAGATTTCGACTGCTTATGAAGTTGCTATAGAGTACACAAATTTTGGAATTCAGTTACTCACAGAAGATTGTTGGCAGTGTCAGTATGAGTTGGCTTTGGCACTGTACTCAACATCTGCCGAGCTAGCTCATCTTAACGGTGCTTTTGAACAGATGGAGCAATCAGTACAAGTAATATTAGAAAATGGCAAAACACTGCTCGATCGAGTCAAAGCTTACGAAGTCAAAATCTTATCTCAAGTAGCACAAAATAGAATGTGGGAGGCGATAAAAACGGGACTCAAAGTTCTCAAATTATTGGAGATAGAACTACCCGAACAGCCAAGACCAGAAGATATTTCCCGTGGACTACAGGAGACACAATTAGCTTTAGAGGGTAAATCCATTGAAGACTTACTAGAGTTAAAAATAATGACTGAGCGAGATAAGTTAGCAGCTATGAATATCTTGACAAATATAGCTGCTGCTGCTTATTTAGTTATCCCAGAACTCTATCCTTTAATATTATTTAAACAAGTTATTTTATCCCTTAAGTATGGAAATACTGCTAATTCTCTCTATGGTTATTCATGTTATGGATTGATTTTGTATACTTTTATTGGAGATGTTGAATCTGGTTATCAATTCGGTCAACTGACTCTCAGGTTATTAGATAAATTGAATGTTAAAGAACTCATAGCTAAGACATATTCGGTTGTTTATGGCTCTTTGAATTCTTGGAAGAATCACATTAGAGAACTTTTGCATCCTATCCAATCAGGCTATTCTAGCGGGCTAGAAACAGGAGATTTAGAATTTGCTGGTTACTGTGCATTTATTTATTCCTTGAATTCATATTTAGCTGGTAAAGAATTATCTTCTGTAGTACAGATAATAGCAAATTATAGTCAAGGACTCGCGCAGCTTCGTCAAGAACCATCGCTACTTAGAAATGAACTGTATCGACAAGTAGTCCTTAACTTACTTTCAAAAAATGAAAATCCTTGCCGTATAATCGGTGATGCTTACAATGAAGAAACCATGTTACCGCTTCATTACCAAAGTCACGATCAAAGCATGATTTGTTCATTGTATTTTAATAAATTGGTTCTCTATTATTTATTTGGTGAGTATACTCATGCGATTAAAAGTGCTGAAATAGCACTGAATTATTTAGATAGTCTGATTGGAAGTATTATTGTTCCTCTATTTCATTTTTATGATTCTCTGAGCCAATTAGCCGTATATTATGATGCTGCTGAAGACGAGCAAGCATTCATTTTGAAAAGGGTTATAGCCAACCAGGAAAAAATGCAGAACTGGGCGCATCATGCACCAATGAATCATTTACATAAGTTTTATTTGGTGGAGGCTGAACGCGATCGCATATTGGGTGAATATATTCAAGCAATGGAAATGTACGATCGCGCCATTCAGGGAGCCAAAGAAAATGAATATATCCAAGAAGAAGCTCTAGCTAACGAACTCGCCGCCAAATTTTATTTGGGATGGGGTAAAGAGCAAATCGCCCAAACCTATCTAACAAACGCTTACTACTGCTATGTTCGTTGGGGTGCTAAAGCCAAAGTTTATGATTTAGAAAAACGTTATCCTCAATTACTCGCCCCAATTCTCCAATGGGAAACAAGTCGCGTCAATCCCACAGAAATAGCATCTACTCTCCATAAAATGCCTCTGTCTAGTTTTAATCCTGGTATGACAATTTCATCCAGTAGCAGCAGCATTTCAGAAGCTTTAGATTTAGCAAGTGTTCTCAAAGCCTCTCAAGCACTGTCTAGCGAAATTCATTTAGAGAAGTTGCTCTCTACATTAATGCAAGTGGTGATGGAGAATACCGGAGCGAAAAAATCTGCTTTAATTTTACTCAAGGATAATATTTGGGCGATCGAAGCGATGTCTACGACGGGCTACGCCTACGCAACATTTGATAAAGTACCAACTATTCTGCAATCTATTCCCATTGAGTTTAGCCAAGATATTCCTCTAACTCCAATTAACTATGTAAAACGCACTTTAGAAACATTGGTACTTGATGATGCGACTGTGAAAAATTCCTTCACCTCCGACTCCTACATTATCCAACAAAAACCCAAGAGTTTATTATGTACCCCCATTCTCCATCAAGGGAAGTTAATCGGCATCCTTTACTTAGAAAATAATCTCATTGCCGGAGTATTTACCCATGATAGACTGCAAGTAATAAACCTATTATGTTCGCAAGCTGCTATATCTTTAGAAAATGCTTCTCTTTATCAGCGATCGCAAGAGAATGCCCAACAATTAGAACACTCACTTACAGATTTAAAGCAGATGCAACTACAACTGGTGCAAAGTGAGAAAATGTCAGCATTAGGTAATTTAGTTGCAGGTGTAGCTCACGAAATCAACAATCCTGTAGGCTTTATTGCAGGTAATATCCAACCTGCTGTTGATTTAGTTGAAGATTTGTTTCACCTCATCGAGCTTTATCAGGAAAAGTTTCCAAATCCAGGTGTAGAAATTGAAGAAGAAATTGCCGAAATTGACCTAGAATATATCCGAGAAGATTTGCCAAAAATGATTTCTTCGATGAAATTAGGTATTGACCGAATTCGGAGTATTAGCAACAGTTTGCGAACCTTTTCCAGGGCAGATACAGAAAACAAAGTTGCTTTTAATATTCACGATGGTATCGACAGTGCAATTTTGATTCTGAAGCATCGCTTAAAAGCATCAGAACTACATCCAGAGATTAAAGTTGTGAAAAAATATGGGGATATATCTTTACTCCAATGTTTTCCTGGGCAACTAAATCAAGTATTTATGAATTTATTGGCAAATGCTATTGATGCTTTAGAGGAGTCTAATATTGGACGTAATTTTCATGACATTAATAATAAAATTGAGATTAAAACTTGTTTTAGTGAAGACAAACATCATGTTTTAATTTATATTCAAGATAATGGTATGGGAATGTCTGATGAAGTAAAACAAAAGATTTTTGACCATTTATTTACAACTAAATCTGTAGGTAAAGGTACAGGATTAGGATTAGCGATCGCCCGACAAATTATTGTCGAAAAACATGGCGGCACTCTAAAGGTTAATTCTGTACAGGGAGAGGGTACAGAATTTGTGATTCAAATTCCAATTTAAAATTACCCCTCCTGGCGCGGGTAGCCAAAGCTAAGATGGCTGCCAATGAGTGTGTAGAAGTCATTTGGCGCGTGTGCAGCACCCCCTGCACAACCCGGAACCTTGCACTTATCGCTAACAGTTTGGGCGACTTTGTAAAGCTTGGTGGTGTGTGGTGTCATGTCCCATCCTTCGCCACCATAGCTTGTGGTTTTTTCAATATTATGCAAAACGATCGCTTCCAACCGCCAACCATTAATTTTGCACTCGCCCAAGCGATAAATTTTAGACAATGTTGGATCTGATAAAGCTATACGTAACTCCCTTTCGATTTGTATGAAGTCAGGCTTTTCTGGCTGCATCTGCAAATAAGCAAGCAATTGGGCGGCTGATGTGCCAGTTCTAAAAAACACCGATGCATAACCGTCTCCTCCAGAAATGACTCTCCAATCAACTAAGGTAAGTTCTGGTGACTGCGCCAGCGCCACAATCAGTGAGGTGTCAGTTTGGTTATCTGTGCCAGTTATCCCACCATAACCACACTCGATGCCAAAATTGCGATCGCAAACACCAATGATTTGCCAGACATAGTGTGCAACACTAACTATAGGTTCATCTCTTTGTATACCCGACACTACTTCAGCATAGTTGCTCTGGTCAACATACAAATCGTAAGAACCTGAAGTATTGGAGTTTCCACATGGCGCATTGATTAATTTACCAACAAAGTGGCAGTGTTCAAAGCCAGACAGTGGATGCTGGCGTACCAAAGCCGCAAGGCGTTCAGCATCAGACGGAGCAAAAGTGGCACTGAAGTAGTAATGAGGGCCTTGGCCACACTCTTTGATTTCCCAGAACCAATCTTGAAATGTACTCACTATGTAAAGATACACACAACGACATAACGACCAAGATAACTGGTGGCAGATAATATTGAATACCCAGAATATAACTTCTAGGCGATCGGGTTCAGTTTCTCCATCTTGGCTCTACAAGCAGCACATCTCAGAATTACTCTCCTAATATCTGCTTTCTTAAAAACTCACTTTTTTCTTGAGATAAACGATAAATTGTAGGTTCTGCTTTTCCAATTATATGGCCTTGTACATAGCTAATACCTAATTTTTTTAATTGATTTAGTCTAACGGGTGAATTTTCATCTAATCCTTCAACAATTATACTTGCTGGGTTTAATGGATTCGTTGTTGCAACTATTTGTTGAACAAACTGAATAATAACATTAACTGGTTCGTGATAAAGAATTTCACGGTCAATTTTTACATAAGGTGGATTAAGTCCTGCTAATCGAGAGACTGACGCATAACCAACTCCAAAATCATCAATCCCAAATTTAATTTTTAACTCCTGAGCATATTTAGACAATCTAATTTTAAATGTATCTAAAGGAGATTGAAGCTTCACTCCATCCTGATAAATTGGCAGATCAGATTTTTCGGAAATTTCTAAAATTAGTTTTTTTGCTGTAAAATGATTGCTTGTTCCTTCTTTAACAATCTCACGAACCGTCTCAAAATAGGCGGTTCGCATCAAAGACTCTGGATACACATTAACTGATAGAGGAAGTATTTCATGAGACCTACTTTGTTTTGCTTTAATCAATGCTTGTCTATAGTTATCTACTGCAAGATTGAGAAGAAATTGATCTAATTCAATTGTAAATTTACGTCCCCATAACTCAGCAGCATAGAATAGATCAACAGGAGCTATCAAGCTATCTGGATCACGAGCAAGAGCTTCCCAACCACTAATTGAAAATGTATCTAAATCAAGAATAGGTTCAAAATATATAATAATTTTAGCTAGACGCTCACAAAAAAGATTAAACCTTTTCTCATAAAAAGAAAAAGGTACAAAACCATAATTCTTTTTCAAATTGTCAAGAATTGTTGCCTCAACTCTTGCAGGTTGGAGATATAAATCCTGGCTAGCCTCGTAGAAACTAGATATGATTGTACAGTATGCATCACTAAGTAAATAAGAATCTTTTAACAAACCACAAACTAATATAAACTCATTATCTAACGTATCTAAAGGTATCAATACAAAAGCTTTAGATGCTGATTCTTGCTCATCATAGTGAATCCTGTAAATTCCCTGATGATCTGAAGTAAAGATAGAATTAATTGGAATATTAGAAAGTATTTTGTTTTTGAGAATATTGGCATAAGCATCATCATCAATAATTTCACTGAAATTGCTTTGTGCCTTTATCTTCCAACTATTTTGATTTTCGACGCGATGCATTACAAACACTAAGTCTGCGTCTGAAGTTTGTCTAATAACTTCAAGAATAAAATTTTTAACTGTAGCTGCTCTATCTCCAGCGTTATTAGATAAAAATTTAACAGAATATTCTCCTAATCGTTCTACTAATCTGCTAATAAAGGATTCAAAAGGTTGTAATAAGCTTGGGATAGGATTATAGTACCTAGTATTACTTAACTTTTTAGAATATTCTAATTTAATTTCTCCGATGTTAATCTTGGTCTGAATCGTTTCTAAAACTGGAATGGGCATAGATTTTGCTTTCGCTAATATGATTTCAAAGCCCTTATCTCTTAGGACAATGATTTTAGGAGTCATACTAGGAAGCACTTCTTGGATTTTGCTAGTAGCATACTCATGAAGCTCTAATATTGATACTTGTCCATCTTTATTAAGATCGCCTGCTCCTGTTTCGATGCCTTCTACTAAATAACGAGTATAGACAGATAGTTCTGAACCTTGTTGTTCAAAAGAATACTCAGTAGAACTTGAGGATGTCAGAACTACTCGTCCTTCTGAACCTAGTTGTCCTTGTAAATCAACGGAATCGTCATTTTTAGCAGATAGAATTGGATCGAATGCTCCACTAAAACAGCAGTCGAGTATGATTACCTGCCGCTTCGCACGGCTACGTTTCATTACTTCATGAATAAAGTTTGCAGGGACAGCAGTTGACCGTACTAATTCTCCCTTTGAGTTTTTCTTTGTTGCGCGAGTTGCAAAGTATAAATTACCAGTGTCATCCTTAATACCATGCCCAGAAAAATAGAAAAGTATTAAATCTTCTTTAGTTCGCTCTGAGAAAAGTGCTTCAATTTCGTACTGCATTGTTTGGGGATCAGGATTTTTTAAACTGTTTAGCTCGTTAAAATCTCCCATGTCAGGGTCTTGTAAAACCCGACGCAATGCTTCAATATCTTTCACAGCTGCTGGAAGAGGGCTTAACCCAGATTCGTATTCATCTACTCCAATTAGCAATGCTATTTTTGCCATTTTAATAACTTTATATTGCGGTAAAAAAATCAAAATTCTTCGCTATTTCCATAGTACTTTTATTTATCTGCTATAAATTCCTGAGCAGCTTTAATAGCAAGTTCTAATTCTTCTCGACTAGAAGCAGATACTTTCAATTTTCTACCATTTGCCTCTACCTCTAGCTGAATAGACTTTCCGCCAAGACGATCGCCCAAAAACCTGAATAATTTCTTTGTACTCTCTACATTGAATTCTGCTGTTAACATTCCTATTAAAAAACCACCTAAAGCTTTATTGCCTTCTGGAGGATTGGGATCGTATACACGAGCAACATTTTCTATTTCATCCATCTCTTTCAGTTCAGATATAAACCATTGAACCTGCTCATCTTGCTCTCTAGGTTCTAAATTTAGATCGGTGAAATTGAACGTGAGTCTTACATTAGATTTATTCGCCATTCTTTGTTGCCTTATGCAGTTCATCTATACGGGATATCTACGTAATTGCTTTTTTATAGCAGATTATAACTCATTAATATTACTTAATAAAATAGGGTATCAAAAACTATGCAATTTAATTTTAGCTTGGATAAACCCGGATTTATCACTTGTAAGAAAAAATTATTTACATAACCTGGATGACAGATAATTTTTTTGATACATCACCCACTTTGATTCAGAAACAGAATTAAATTACGTACAAAGTCCATATCGATAGACAGATAAAGTACGATTTATTTTTACATAGGTAAATGCTAATGCTGTAGAAATAAAATTAAGCAGGTCAAATTAGGCTTGAAAAAAGTCAAATAAATTCATATATAAGTAGTTAAAAAGTTACGCCACAGCTACGCCCGTTATAGACATCGCTCAAATACCCAATTATTTTAAAAGCACAGCCATATAAAAGGCACATAACGCATCAAATAAAGCATCAGTACACAATTGTATCCCCGTTGGTGCAACTAAAATATTTACACCCTCATCTGGACGATAAAATTGTCGTACCGCCTCTTCGATAATTTCCAATGTTGCCGCAGTTGAACGAAAAGAAGGTTCATGATTTTGGACTGATTCCCCAGATGGGATACCTGCGCTGAGGGATTCATCTTGAATTAAGGGGGCAATAAAGGCGCGAATTCCCACTTCTGTGTAAGCGCGAGTTGCAATGGCGATCGCTTTTAACTCAAGTCTGGGGATTAACACCAGACAATCTACCACACTCGTTCCGCTGGCAAGTAAAGTTTCCACCGCAGTACCCAAAGCACTGAGATAAACCTGTTCGGGATCGAAGGGAGCAAAATCATACAGTTTTGCCAACCATAATTCTAAAGGTAACGTTGACATGATTCCTCGCTGCCACATCTCTGATGAGTGGGTGTGGGCGTTGAAAAAGCCAGGTAGCAATAGCTTATTTTTGCCATCTATGGCAGGGCGGCAATAGCAGCGATGCCTTCTCTACGAGAGGCTTCGCGAACGCTAACGCACCATCTACAATCTGTACATCTACCGTTGCATAATCATCACCAACGGCAATCAAAACATTCTGGATGGTGAAATCTAGCATATTTAACCTTGATTAAGTAATTGTATTCTCAACTGAATTTCAAGTTACAAAATAGAAAATGGTGTTGGGTATTGCGATTTTATGAATTTACCATTACGGACATTGGGAGTTGCACCAAATGCGTGGACAGTGAATGATGCGATCGCAGATATCACTCGTCCTCAAAAGACCCCACAACCCGTTATTTTATCAACAGAAACTAAAACCCTGCGCCTAGACTTAGCAAAAACTGCTATCCTCGTCATTGATATGCAAAACGACTTCTGTCACCCTGATGGCTGGTTAGCGCATATCGGTGTGGATGTAACTCCGGCGCGTCAGCCCATTGAACCTTTGAACAACTTACTTCCCGAACTGCGTGAAGTTGGTGTTCCAGTCATTTGGGTAAATTGGGGGAATCGTCCCGACTTGCTCAATATTAGTGCTAGTTCGCGCCATGTCTATAATCCCACAGGAGAAGGTGTGGGATTGGGCGATCCACTACCAAGCAATGGTGCTAGAGTACTCATGGCAGGTAGTTGGGCCGCGGCAGTAGTAGACGAACTAGAACAAATTCCCGAAGATATTCGTGTGGATAAATACCGCATGAGTGGGTTTTGGGATACTCCATTAGATAGTATCTTGCGGAATTTGGGAAGGACAACATTATTTTTTGCTGGTGTTAATGCCGATCAATGTGTGCTAGCTACCTTATGTGATGCCAATTTCTTAGGATATGACTGCGTGTTGGTTAAAGATTGCGCCGCTACCACTTCTCCTGAATATTGTTGGCAGGCGACATTGTATAATGTCAAACAATGCTTCGGTTTTGTCACTAACTCGCAAGGAATTTTAACAGCGCTGCAAAATGGTGAGAAGTGAGGAGTTAAAAATAATTAGTGATTTTGTGATTTAGAGATACAACTAACAATTCAATATTCAGGACTCGGATTTTAGGAATTTTCATACCTATCGATAACTTCAGAGGGGATAAATAAATGTACACTACTCGTTGTGTAATTCCGGTTATCAAATCTAGCAAAGATTACCAAGTATATCGTATCAGTCCCGACGCCTCTAATCGATTAGCAATTATCTTTGATTCGACAAATGCTAATACTTCTTTGACTTGCTGCATAGAAATTTTTGATGTTGGTGGACAAACACCCCCAAATCGCCATCAGTGGGCGGTGGAAATGTTTTTCGTCCTCAAAGGGGAAGCGATCGCTATATGTGACGGTAAGAGTGCCACAATCAAAGCTGGAGATAGTTTATTAGTGCCTCCCACTGGTACTCATTTGATTAAAAATACTGGTTCCACTCGCTTGTACACGTTAACTGTGATGATTCCCAATGAAGACTTTTCGGAACTAATTCGCAGTGGGATTCCGACGGAGTTAGATGAAGAAGATATGGCAGTACTAGGGAGATTTGATGCTTTAATGCCCTGTTAAAATAATTCGTAATATCGTTCATGTCCGCATAATTTAGTTATGCTGACCACACCACAGTCATTAGACTCCACCCCTTAATCCGCTCCCCGCTTTTCGGGCTACGGTGTACACACAAGTCGAATTACCCCCCTTAATACCCCCGTTTATTGGGGGGAAATAGGAAATTTAGTTCCCTCCCCTTTCTAAGGGGAGGGTTAGGGTGGGGTAAAACCTTGGATAATCAGCTATTTCAGACTTGTGTGTACACCGTAGGCTTTTCGGGAGGGGAGACAAAGCGTAGCTTTGGCGGGGTGGGGTTCTTCAGAAGTAATCAAGCAGACACGATATTACAAATTACGAATTATTTGTTTAACAACGCCAACAAAGCGTTCCATGTCGGCTTGGGTAATAGCTCCCATTGTCGAGACTCGGAAAATAGATTGAGCTAAATTTCCCTGTCCAGAATAAATTATATAGTCCCGTGCTTTCAGTTGGTCGTGAAATTCTTCATAGCTGAAACCGTCTGGCAAATAGTAGGCATTCAAGACAACGGATGAACTGCCAAGAGGAAGTAGGGGTTTAATTCCGATTGAGGCTAACCCGTCTCTAACTAAGCTAGCAAGTTGGTTGTAATGGCTGTGTCTAGCACGCCAACCTCCGGCTTCTGCCATTTCTTGCAAAGCTTCTGTTAGGGCATAAAATGTCTGTACTGATTGCGTAAAAGGTGTGCCACCTCGGTCTTGTTGCTGGCAATAGGTTGCTAAATCTAAATATAAGGTGCGGGGGATGGTGTCTATTGAGGGCAGTGCATCCCGTTGCAGGATGACAAAGGACACTCCGGGGACACCATGCAGACATTTATTCGCTGTCGCAGCGCAAGCGGTGATTCCCCAATCTGCAAAATTTAGTTCCTCAGCACCAAAGCTGCTAACTGCATCTACTAATAGTTTGATACTGCGTTCTTGGCAAATTGGCGCAAGTTCCGCTAAATTATTGAGCCGACCGGTAGTAGTTTCGTGATGGACGATCGCAAGGTGGGTGATGTCGGTGTTTTCATCCAGGAGTTTGATTAAAGTGTTGATATCTATTTCGGCATTCCAAGGATGGGAAAGTGTAATGTAATCAATGCCGTGGATTTTGGCGATTTTAGATAGTCGTTCGCCATATACACCGTTTTCAATTACTAGTAATTTCCCATCTGTGGGTACTAAACTGCTGATCATCGCTTCCATTGCTGCGGTTCCAGAACCAGTAAGGAGAACTGCTGCCCAGCGATGCCTACGGCGGGCTACGCCTACGCTTCCAAGACCATAAACTTGAAGTAATTGTTCGCGGATTCTGTTTTGAAGTTGGGAAAATTCCACCTCACGGTGACACAAATCGGGACGCAACAGGGCATTTCTGACGCGATCGCTCAAATTAACAGGGCCGGGATTTAGTAAAATCATTTTGTCATTTGTCATTTGTCATTTGTCATTGGTCATTGGTCATTTGTCATTTGTCATTGGTCATTTGTCATTGGTCATTGGTCATTTGTCATTTGTCATTAATAAATTAAGAGTTTCTGCTTTAAATTTATTAATTACGAATTACGAATTACCAATGTGTTTCATGAAGCGTTGCAAAACTTCTTCCGGGGTGAGGTTGGGTCGGGGTAGCTTTTCTAAAGTTCCGGGACGGATTTTCAGATGAGCGAATTTAGGTCTAGTGTCGCTATCTGCGGTAAATAAGGCATCTAAAAGGGCGGGGTCATCTCCGGCTAATGTAACGCCGTAACCGCACGCTTCGGCAATTTTAGCAAAGGAGATACCCGCAGAAACGGTGGCTTGTGCGCCTGTGGAATCGTGGACTTCATTATCTAAAAGAATATGGGTCAAGTTAGCACCGCCATAAGTGCCAATAGTCGCAAAATTACCCATTCGCATCAGTGCTGCGCCATCGCCATCAATTACTACTACCTTGAGGTCTGGACGTGCTAAAGATAGTCCCAATCCCATTGAGGAAGCGCAACCCATCGACCCAACCATATAAAGATGATTGGCGCTGTCTTTACTGGCGAAGAGTTCGCGTCCCGTGTATCCGGTGGTGGCAATTACTACAGTGTTTTCTGGATCGGTAAGTTCCACAATCCGAGCCAATGCTTCGCTGCGAGAAATGCGTTGTTCTTTGTTATCCCAAAAAAAGCTTTGCTGAATATGAGCGATCGCACTATTTTCTCGTTCGGGGATAGAAGAACGGGTGAGTGCATGGGGAGCGTTGGCGTAGCCCATCGAAGATATCGCTCCTTTACGCATAATTAAAGCATAAGGACAGCGTTCTTGTTGCATATAGGCTGTGGCTCTTTGTAGAACGGGTTCTATTTCTGCTGCGTCTGTGGGAAAAAATTCCCAAGGTATAGTCATTGTTTGCAGCAATTTATCTGTGATTTGCCCCATTAATTGATGTTGCGGTTCATCTTGCAATAGACGATCGCCTCTTAAAGTACAAATCAGCAGCAGTGGAATCCGAAAGATGTAAGTGAGGGAGGTTAGGGGGTTAACTGCATTACCCAAACCAGAGTTTTGCATCATTACTACAGCTGGTTTACCAGCAATTGCTGCTCCGGCTGCAATCGCCACAGCATCTCCCTCATTGGCTGCGGAGATATATCTAAGTTGAACGTCATTGATGACGTAGTTAATAAAAGGCGTGAGAAAAGAACAGGGTACGCCAGTGTACCACCCAAAGCCAAGATGACGCGCAGCTTCTACAAATTCTTCTGCCTGGATCATAATTAAAAATTTACAGTGATTTTCAGGTCAAAGCTCAATTTTATTTTTGTAACCTTTCCTTACTAAAAATCTCAAACCTTGTATGGCTGCTGGTGACAGGCTCGCTACTTTTGGGACTATTTTCATTAGAATCCTGATTGGCATTAATTCGCATCTGCAATATAGCGTTTCCTGTTGCACTTAAATAAAAAATAATTTGTAGAAATATTAAAAAGTTTTGAATTTTATTATTGTATTTTACTGATGTTTTTTGAGTTTGATTATTCATAATAACTCCGAGCTAATTCACCTTTTTACAATAATAAATGATTTAAGTTTCAAAAAGGTTTAAATGAGAATAAAATCTACTCAGAGCTAGGATTTTATTCTTTTTGAAGCAATTTTGTTGTAATTTGCTCAATATCATTAAGAGAATTATTTAAGTGTAAATCAATAGCGTTACTTAATCTTTCTTGGTTTAGATCAAGTATGGCTTGAAAAATTTCCAAATGAATTGCATTTTGTCCAATTTTTATATTAAATTTTAGTTGAGGAATCCAAATTTTGAAAAAATCCATATAATCTTGTCTATATCGTTCTACTAACCTTCTTGCATATTCATTAGGATGAGCATTCATAATACGCGTGTGAAGATACTCATCCAAAACAATCATTAATGAATTATCTTTTTCCTGATATGCTTTTTTATATAAATAAAAAACCTTTTTAAAACTAATTAAATCTTTTGCTTGTAACACTTTTAAAAAGTATTTTATAGCTTCTTTCTCATATTTAAATCTTACTTTTAAACGCTGCTCAAATTGTTTAATAGAGTACTGTGGAAAGTATTCTAGCAGAGGATTAGATAAACTTTTGGCAAATGCCTCTCGAAGAGCTTGATTAGGAGGAGTTTTTCCCGTTTCAATTGCTACTATAGTCCTTCGACAGATATAACACTTTTCAGCTAACTTATCTTGTGACCAAATTATATTATTTCGTGAGTTTTTCAATATGCGCCCATAGGCTAGCTTTGTTAGCTTATCTTGTATTAAACCACCCATAATTATCCTAGTTCGTTTAGAAGCTTAATTATTTTTTAGTCTATCAAATTCAAATAGTAAATTTACTGAATTGAGCATAAAATATGCTCACCGATGGACGAGCATTGGGCATGGGCACTAAAGAGGAATGATTATTATTTGAGCTTTAAATTCAAAATCTGAGCTTCAGAACTCGAAACTTCAATCTCACAATTCCCCATGCCCAATGCCCAATGCCCAATGTCCAATACCCCACTCCTATTGTTTTAATTGAAAAGCAAGGTCAAGGTCATCTAAAGAATTAACATCTAACCAGTTACCGCGAATATAAAGCACCTTGATCGGTTTGCCTTGCTCGATTAAATAATTGCATAATTCTGGCAAACCCAGACTGTTAAATTCTGGTCGTTTTTGCAATTCATTGAGTGCTTCACTCACCCACTGTCTACCTTGACTCCGCAACCGCAGCATCCCAATCCAGCGTCCGCTAGACTTTTCAAATTGCGTTTGTCTTGTTTTAGAAACGTTCAACAGGTTGACATCCTGTCCAAACAGAGAAAGATCGTCTGGAATTGAGCAATAGGCGTAGTCAGGCGAACCGCTAACAGACTTGCTGTTCGCCACAGAATCAACTACAGCCACAATTTCTCCGGGACATTCTAATAAATCTCGCAGGATATAGCTTCTAAATAGTAAATCGCCATAAAGCACCAGCATTTCTTCGCCAAAGCTGGCTTGAGCTACGGCTAAGGATGCTAATTCTCCCGTTGTTTCATAATCTGGGTTGCGGATAACTTTAGTCCCCGGAACATTGATAGTTTCTGCTTTGTAACCGGCGACAACGGTAATATCATTGATGGCAAGTTTCTTGAATTTGTCCACCAACAATCTGAGTAGGGGTTTACCTCCAAGGGGTAACATTACTTTTGGTTTATCTTGCGTCAATCCTGCTAATTCTTGGCCTCTGCTAGCAGCCAGAACGATCGCTTGAGTATGTTGTCGTCCGTTGTTAAAATAGCGTTTTTCAGCTTCTTGGAGTTCATCCGCCCCCTGTAGCCGGAAAATTTCTTTTACGGGAGCAATATCATCTTCAATGTTGATTAAAGTTTCGCTGGCTTGAACTTCACGAGCGATCGCTTGCATACTAGCAACAGCAGCTCGAATCAGATGGTTTGCCCAAATGACCAAATTAACTTCAGCTTTGCGAAAAACATCAGTAGGCGTGCTGTAATATTTAGTCGGTATAATCACTAGCGGGGAACGACCCGCCCATTCTTTAGCAAAGGCTAGCACTTGATCGGGGCGCGATGATTTACTGTGAACCAGAATGGCGTTTGCTCCGGCGGCGTGGTAAGCTTCAGCTCGGCGCATTGCTTCAGAGAGATCCCATCCGGCTATCAAAGCTTCGAGTCGGGCGACGATGCAAAAATCTGGGTCTGTCTGACTATCTTTACCTGCCTTAATTTTGCCGCAGAATTCATCAATATCAGCCAAAGCTTGGCGACTCCCGTTGATAAAGCTGTTGGTTTTGGGAAAAAGCTTATCTTCAATACAGACTCCAGCAATACCTCGCTGTTCTAACTTTTTGACCAGGCGACGCATATTATTAAAGTTGCCATAACCAGTATCCCCGTCTAATAAAATCGGGATGCTGGTGACATCAGACATAAACTCCAGCATTTCTACAACTTGAGTCCAACTGGCTTCATTATTATCTCGAACGCCATATTGAGCCGAAAGGGCTAGTCCACTCGCCCAAATTCCTTTAAATCCAGCCTCTTCCACAATCCGGGCGCTAATCCCATTGTGAGCTTCCATGATGAAGTCGAGTTGAGGCGATTCTAGTAGTACCCGGAATTGGGCACATTTATTTAATTTTGCAGCGGTATTAATGGGTGCAAATATTTGATGCATCTATTCTGCTTTTTTCAACCTATATAAAAATAAGAATTCAGAATTCAGAAGTCAGAATCAATTAGTTAGTAGAAGATTCAAATCTGCCACTATCTTGTTAAACACTAAATCGGATATTTAGTTGAGGTCTTAAATGCGTTAATTCATCCTGAATTCTGACTCCTGACTCCTGAATTCTTTCTTAAGATACAGCAGTTTGCAACAAGCGTGAGGTACAAAACCGAGGACTCAAAAATTAAATTATTCTTCTCCCTCCAGCATAGCTGCCTCCTGCCTCCTGCCTCAAAACTAGTGACTTTGTACTTCATCCAAACGAAAACTGCTGTATTTTCAAACATTTTCTGCGACTTCTATCTGAGGTAAAATATCGTTTTGGGCACGTTGAATATCTTGGGGAAAATCGATTTCGAGCCAAGGTAATCCAGTGATGTTTTCGTAGCCAAATGTTTCTGGAGTTTCTAAAAGCAGATCCCGAATTACTTCTTCATAAGGTTCATTATCGCGTCCGTCTGCAACATACTGTTCTGTGCGAGTAGCAAGACGGTGAGCAACAGGACTTCCAAAGCGAAAGAATCCCACCGACTCACCGACAAAATCGTAAGATAAACCAGGAGCTACTTGTTTGCGAAACTCTACTAGATAATTATCTCTGACACAAAGCTTCACGGGTTCGTCCCCAGGTTCAAAATCACGATCTAGTAAGAAGCAGTTGGCGATATTTGTGTTCACCAGTCGTTCGATGATGCGGCGATCGCACAATACATCTGCATCCATTAATAATATGTCATCGCCAGCAACTAAATGCTGACGTACAGTCCAAAGGCTGATCGTACTGCCTTTAGTGTAGTCAGGATTATAAACTGTACTGACCCAATTTTCCGCTCCTAATGCTTTGATTTCATCCTGAATTCTTTGTGCTTGATAACCCACAGCAATCACTACTCGATCAATTTGGTAATGACGGAGATAGTTAAAATGGCGCTCTAATAAAGATTTACCGTTAAATTTCAGTAAGCATTTGGGTTGGATTTGCCCATCTTTACCTAAGCGTCGTCCAACGCCAGCAGCTAAGATAATTGCCTTCATCGTCAAGTCACCAACAGTAGCTCAGATACCAAAAAATCTGGAAATTTTCCCAGTATTTTATAATGACTGTTTTTTGCTCAAGACAATATTTGTTAATTAATTCTTAACACAGCGAACAAGGCAGTGTACCAATAAAAAATTTTTCACCGCCATACATGAAAAAGGAACTAGGGACTAGGGACGAGTATTTTTACTCAGCACTGGCTTAACCTTAGCTATCCGCTAAGGGACTTCCAAATAAAAAAATATTCCAAAACTGACGCAAAAATCCTCTTAATCTCTCCTCTCTCTGTGTTCTCTGCGTCTCTGTGGTTCGTTTTTTGGGATAATTTATTTCTTGGAAATCCCTAACAGCACTTTATCAAACAAGAAGAGATGCAATATGGTGGTGCTAAGTACAGTTTTGCGTAAAAACGTAGCGCTTTTAATGTAGCCGACGCATTGGCATTGTAGGGGGACGCATTAACAATGCAAGGGGAAACATTAGCATTGTAGGGAGATACATTAACAATGCAAGGGGAAACATTGGCATTGCAAGATATTGCCAAATTTAATTCGCTACGAATTAATGAAATGCTGTACTAAGAGCGAAACACTTGGCGAAAACCAAAATAGGCGATCGCATCTTTCATATTCGAGATAAAACGTTTTAGCATACCCATGCGAGTGTCGGTGACGTACTCCAAAGTTAAGACAATGCGCTGTTCATTTTCACCCAAAGGAGTAACTCTGTGGTAAAGTTTGTCACCATTGAATAAGACTAGAGTACCAGGGGTTAAAGAGAGCGATCGCGTTTGAGTTTCCCGTTCAGGAATATCCTTGTAGAGTTGATATTCCAGCTTACTGGAGGAGTCGTCAACCAAACCAAGCAACACTGTATAACGTTTCCCGTGATAATAAGAGGTATCATAATGATACTGGATGTGATCTCCAGGCTCAGTATAGTAGTACAGCGCGTAAGTATGGGGATCGGTATCAGGACAGGGAAGGAGTTTTTCTGCCGTAATTTTGTTCAGGAACTCGAAAAAGGTATTGAGTTGATAAAACTCTCCGAAAATCGGAGCAAGGCTGTCTAAGCTATAGCGGCTGATACTACCGCCTTTTTTATGATTGGGAATATAGTTGCGGTTGATAGCAGGTTGCAAAGACGGCAACAGCGCCAAGAAATGCTCGATGATGGAGTTAGGGAGAAAGTTCTCAAGCACCAACAATTCATTCTGAGTTTGAAACTCAGCTTGAAGTTTCTGGTAATCAACAGCTGCGATCGCTTTATCAATTTCAGTTTGAAGCTCCATTGATAATTAGATAAGTAGGTGGTTATAATTAAATATAAGATAGAGAAGGTCTAAAAAACAGGTTCTACGAGATGTCTGCTCCATTGCGAGTTAAATTAACAGAT
>NZ_JBALDJ010000125.1:0-67286 GCF_036917415.1 Nostoc sp.
AATCTGTTAATTTAACTCGCAATGGAGCAGACATCTCGTAGAACCTGTTTTTTAGACCTTCTCTATCTTATATTTAATTATAACCACCTACTTACCCGATTTAATGAAAATACCTTGCTGGGGCGAACTCAACCCTCATCAAAAGGTGCCTTACTCAGCTTTGGCTACAACTTGGGGAGTAAATTTTACGGCGCCTCTAATTTTGAGTCAATGACTAGAGTCTTAAAGAATCGTGATTGGGCTAATATCCGCGAAACTTTCATCAAGTATCGCAATCCTGGATCAAATGTTGAGCAAGGACTTAGGAAACGAAGAGAAGCTGAAGCTGACCTATTCCTGAAACCCCACCCCTAATGGTTTAGCATTTAAAGTTTGAGGAATTAAGTTAGCGTAAACAGTAGAGAATCACAATCAATCTGCTTCAGTAGACAGAAAATGAAGGCACTTACCGCAGGACACAATTATGATTCGTAACAGCAAAAAGTATTCGCTCAACGTAGACAAAATGGGGCAAGATGTTGCGATTAGCATTTCTTTGGAAATAGAAATGAGTTCTGAGCTAATCGATTTGGTGTTGCGTGACTTAAGAAGCGATGCCAGAGACTTTAATGAAGCGCGCATCCTAACTGAAATCATCCGCGACCCTACAATCATCTATAGCCTCTGCCAACGCATAGAACAGGTTAAAAATCAAGGCATTAAATATCAAGAAACGGAGCATGAAGACCTGAGCAATCAACAGCCAAGAAATCCAGATTGGAACTTGTACACAGCAAGCCATACTTCAAACGACTCATAGCTGGACTTTTTAAAAGCGGATGCAAGTTTTGCGTGTTCAAGCTTTTGGCGATTATTGAAAAGTAAAGCTCCAAGGCGTTTTTAGGATAACAAAATTTTGCCGTTCCTTACTTATCTATGAACAGTTACAAGCAAGCATCATAAAAATGGCTAATATTGTATCTATTGAAGAAAAATATACAGAACTATGGCAAGGCTGCAAGGTGCAATCAAATCTCTTGCCAGAGTTAGAAAAAATTGCTGAGAAGCTGTATTACGATCGCGGCTTTTACGAGAAAATCGAGTGGTAGTATCCCAACTTACCTTGGTATTGGGCAGGAATCTTACACGCTAAGACGGATTTCCAGGGTTCTACGCAATTCTTCGATCAAATCACGCACAAGCTGAGTAAGATTCAGGGCGAACAGATACCACCAAAGCTCCCAGCTCGCTTATTCGCCTTCGATGCGTGCAACGACTTCCAGGGCAAAGATAGCCAGGGAATTACGCCGTTTGTTTGGGCTGGGACTAATCACACCAAGACTATTGATTCGGCTGCTGGTTGTGCGGCAATTTTGTACTTTCTGCAAGCGATAGGACTCAAAGATGACCAGACCGAGCAGGGGCAGTTTAATCTCAAAGTGACTTCTGACTCGGTATTTAAAAACTGCTCATTGCCCTCCAACAAGCTCGAGGCATCGGGAAAAACCAGTGTCAAAGCGGGGAGACAGTTGGAAATTACCGAGGTGGCGATCGCAGACGCTCACCATCTCCGAGTTATGCTCAAGGCTCCAGTTCTAAATCGGCACATTTGGTTTATCTATGGTGGGCATGTCCAGATTGACGGCTGCAAAATCGCAACAGTCCCGACCAAGCCTAAAACTCTAGAAGAGAAAATCGTTGCCTATTGCCAGAAGAAGGGCTACAAAATTGACAAAGAACCTGGATACAAGAATATTATCTACATCGAAGGCATGAATCCGGACGGAACGCTCAATGACAACGCCCTCAATGTCTGGAACGACCTCCGCATCGTGATTGAGTTTAAAGACGGCAAGCCTAAAATGATTGGTTGTTGGGAAGCCACAACAAACCCAGGTAAGTACTATACGTACAATCCCTTGAACACCAAGGGTGCGGCAATTATCGCCTTCGGGCAATACACCGCATGGCAGGTAGGAACTCACGGACAGGCTTGTCCTCATGAAGCTCTTGTGCAAACTGGTGGTTCGGTCACCGTCCATCGCGATGCAAATCGTTCAGGCAGCCGCGATAAAGGCAACTCTATAGACTCAGGTTCTTTTGGCATTAACCAACATTGGGGAGGTGATAACCCTAAGTCCGATATAGGAAGATGGAGCGCTGGCTGTCAAGTAGGCAGGACAAAACAGGGACATCGTGAGTTCATGGCTATCATTAAATCAGACCTACGCTACAAAACTAACCATAGTTTCACCTTCACTAGTACCATTATTGACGGCAAAGACCTCCTAGCACAGTTCCCTGCAAGTTGATGTTCTCCTGACGACCCGAACCATATCTTGCGATCGCTCGTGTGCAAGGGTTCGGTGAACCCCACCAAGCGGGTGAAATTTGGTGTCACGGCTTTAATGCTCTTTCATCACTCTAAGCAGAGGAAAATAAGAAATCCCTAGATCGAATAATTTCAGTTGCACTTGACTTAATAAATCCTCAACATTTAAGAAACTGGTTTGCTAATTGCTGCTACTGTACCTCATAACAGCCGGAAATGCTGTATACCCCTCCCAACCTCTCCTCAACAGGGGATGTGCTACAAGCGATGGGGTTATTTTTATGCGTCTTAATCTAAAAATGGTATTAAATAACTTTTCGCTGGCATAATCGAAAATGCACGATTTTATCTCATTACTATTTTATGCACATTAGAAGTGGAATAGCTTACACCTCATCCGCACGGAACAAATGCTTGCGAAAAAATAGCCAAAACAACGTCGCCCAAGGTATTACTGTATGAAAAAATCAAGGGCATCGTCCGATAACTACCACCAACGCCTGCAAGGGCGAGAGATTCAAGGGCATCGTGACTCGCCCGCTCATCGCTAACATCGCCAGGATTATTTGGTTCAATTGCCGCATGGTTGTAGCGTTGGTCTGCGGTAGCAGGCATTGTAACAGTGATAAGATATCGGGCATGAGCTGCTTGTATTGTTTGAGTTGTCGTTATGAGAGACAATAACTCTACTACGGCAGCCCTATCTCTTGATACTCTTTTTTTGGCGAAGGTATTGATACTGGGAAATACAAATGCAGTTCTGTCTATTTCGGAAATATATCACACACATTAAAGTCAACACACCAACTGATGCAATTTGATACCCAACTGCTACCACGCATTAATGCCACATCCAAAAGAGAAAATGGTAAACAATATTATGTAGATGCCAAGGGAAATCGCTTTCCTAGCGTGACTACAATACTTAATGCCACCAAGTCACAAGCAGACCGAGACAGATTATTAAACTGGAAAGCGCGTGTTGGTACAGAAGAAGCTACCCGCATTACTACATCTGCTAGTCGTCGGGGAACCCAAACACACAAACAAATTGAGCGCTACCTCCTTGGACAAAACCCTGTTTGTCCCGAAGCGAGTCGTCCTTATTGGGAGAGTATCAAGCCAGTTTTAGAAGAAATCGACACAGTTAGACTTGTGGAAGGCTCAGTTTTCCATCATAATTTGAGTTATTCTGGCAAAGTTGATTGTATTGCCAGCTATCAAGGTATTCCCTGTATTTGCGAGTGGAAAACAGCAGACAAACCCAAAGGCTCAATTGAGTATTTATATGAACATCCACTGCAACTTACGGCATACATAGGAGCAGCTAACGAGTATTATCGAGATTATGGCATTCAGCTAAAGCACGCTCTGTTGGTAGTAGCGATTCCAGAAATGCCAGCTGAGGTATTTTGGTTTGAATCAGCAGTCATTAAAGATTACTGGGAGCAGTGGGAAGAAAGAGTTGCCCAATATTGGGAACGCAGAAGTGTTTGGGGTTAATCAGTGAGATTGGACAATTACCGAAAGACTGCATTTCGTAACGTGAAGTAAATTTTCACAAGTATAGGACTTACGCAAAAACCCTCTCAAACTGTCATTTCTCCGTGACCTCTGCGTCGCGCCAGTTGCTTCAAGTCGGGGAACCCGCCCAACGCACTGGCTTCTCTGTGGTTCGTTTTCCGTTACCTGTGTGTAAGTCCTAAAGTAGTAACAACAAGCAATCTAACCTTGTAATGGCAAGACAGTAATTAATCCCGAAAATCTAGCAAAATCACTTGTGTTGTGAGTGAGTAACTGAGGAATGCCATAAACTAGCATCGTGGCAACAATATTTGCATCATGAACTTGCTTACCACCGCTAAAAATTTCCTCCATGAGCGTCAGTAGCCTTTCTGTCTACCTGAGAATTATCTTCAGCGACCCGAAAGCGGTTATAGAAATAGCGGAGATCCTGAATTACTATTGCAATGGGTAGTGGGTTGGTAAATTGTTGCGGACGTGTAAGGGTAGCCAAATATTCCCGCAACACTTGTCGGCTAATCCACAAATCAACCCCTGCATCATAAAAACCTTGGATAGCCTCAATAGCAGCTTGGTGAAATGGCGACTGAATTTGGCTAGCGTACACCAAGATGTTCGTGTCCAGAAATACAGAGTTAGCGTCCCCAATCACCATACATATCCTCACGTCTTAGAGAAAGATTCTCAGGCCAAAGTCCACAATTATGCACAGGAAAGTTTAGAGGAGGACGCTTTTCCTTACTTTCTGCTTTCTGTGCCAAAGGCTTTTCATCAATTACTATTACCACCTGATGCTCACCCTCTGGAATATCCAATGGTAATTGCGCTGTAATTTTACCATCTTTGGTAACTGTGGCAATTGTTTCTATACTTTTCATCTCATTTCTCCTTGTTCAAAGTGACTAGGGATTGGGGACTGGGGATTAGGGACTAGGGATTAGGCTGAAGATGCAGAGGGGCAAATAGCAAGGAGAAGAATGAAAACTTCTTCTTTCCTCCCCAGTACCCAGTACCCAGTCCCCAGTCCCCTTGTTCAATCCATTACAGCTAACACAGCTTTCGGCAATAACTTATCTTTAAACCAAACAATTCTGGCGGGGACATCATTTAATTTTACTCCCGCTTTTTCTAAATTAAGTCGCTCAGAAATTGCCAAAATCAAGTCATCACGTCCAGCCCGCCGCACCTGAGAAAACTTCTTTTGTAAATATTCAGGTCGCCAATAACCAACAATTTCTAACAAGAAGGTGCGTCCATCAGGATGCACCAAGCGAAAATCAGGAATCATTACGCTACCAGGAATTGGGATCAAATCAACTTCTCGCTCTAACGCCCAACCACTTTTCAACGCATCCCATTTATCAGCAAAAGATGCTTCTAACATACTATCGTAGGGCTTACCTGGTGGATAGTGGGATACTAAACCACATTCAGAATTGAG
This sequence comes from Nostoc sp., assembly GCF_036917415.1. Taxonomy (GTDB): domain Bacteria; phylum Cyanobacteriota; class Cyanobacteriia; order Cyanobacteriales; family Nostocaceae; genus Nostoc. The sequence continues at coordinate 5,277 of NZ_JBALDJ010000125.1, forward strand.
AGTAAAACGTCCAGTTTTCCAAGTATTTGTATAAGCGTCACGAGATTGGAGAATCGAAGAAAGACTCCATTTAGTAACGTGAAGTAAAGCCGGAATCAGTTTAGCGATCGCTAACCCATATCGTGTACTAGAATTAAACAAACTCGTCGGACCATCTATCGTAATTGTAAACCCGTGGTCAGCATCACCCTCAATATAAGCCATCAATTGAAACAACTTTAAATAGCGAAATAACAGCTTATATTCTCCTGGAACATTACGATGAGCATTTAACACCAATTGACTGGCCTTATAAAACACACCCTGCACCTGAGATAAGTTATATCTATTTAACAAATCTGGCGCTGTTGGTGCATCAAAAACAGTCAAAATCTTATTTTCAGATAAATCAGCATATAGTCCATTACGAACCTGTTCCAATAAAACTTCCCGCTCAAGTTCTTGAGTTAACTCATCAGCAACTTTACTCAGAGTAACTTGTGTTGATTCTCGACTAGAAACAGACTTTGCAGCCAAAGAAAACACCCGTTCTCTTAACATTTGTGGTTCCAGAGGACTAACCACCTCAAAAGTGCCAAAACTGCTTTTGAGAATATAAGCTAATCCCCGCTTCACCCGATAATCTGTAGAATCTCCTTCAAAATCAGTCAGTTGTCGCTCAAGCACACCCTGAGTTTTCCCTACTGCTGATTGAAAATAATTAATTAACTCAATCGCCAACTCCGAAGTTTTTTGATCAATCTTCAGTCTCTTCGGAATAATCTCCTCCCCGTTTTGGCGATGCATCAGTAAATCTGTCGGTAACATCTGAATTTTGAATTTTAGATTTTGAACTTCCGGTTGAATAATTAATTTCTAACTGTTCCGCAGCCCTCAAACTCCGTTCCTTCCCACTCCCATACACAACCTGTAACTTACCTTTCCTCTCTTCTTCCTCTCTGCGTCCTCCGCGCCTCTGCGGTTCGTCTCTCCTCTCCCCCCTTCGCCGCGCCGAAGTCCCCTCCTCACTCGTATCCTCCGCCACCACCTCATATAAAATCGCCTGCTTATTCTCAATATTCCCCTTCCGTAAAACCCTCCCCAATCGCTGAGTATACTCCCTAGCCGAACCTGTTCCCGATAAAATAATTGCCACAGAAGCCGCAGGTACATCAACCCCTTCATTCAACACATGAGAAGCAGCCAAAGTATTATATTTACCCTCTCGAAAGTTTGTTAATATCTCATGCCGTTCCTTCACAGGAGTTTGATGAGTAATTGCCGGAATTAGCAACTCTTGAGAAATGCGGTAAACCGTGGCATTATCCGCAGTAAAAATCAAAATTCTTGCCGGATAATGTTCTGCTAATAAATTAACCAAAATCCGCAACTTCCCATCAGTACCCAAAGCGATATCTTTCGCTTCTCGATGCGCTAACATCGCCCTACGTCCAGATTGCGATCGCGCACTCATTTGCACAAACATTTGCCAACCTTGCAGACTCCCCAAAGAAATCTTTGATTGCTTCAAAAAGTCGTTGCGAGTTTGAATTAACTGGTTATATCTTTCCCGTTCAAGTTGCGATAACTTAACCTTAATTTGAACAATTTCATGTTCTGCTAACGCTTTACCCGCCAAATCTTCAGCGCGTTTGCGATATACTTCTTGACCAATGAGGATATTTAAGTCAGCGTGTTTACCATCGGTGCGTTCCGGTGTCGCGGAGAGTCCCAGGCGATAAGGTGCGATCGCATATTCAGCAATTACCCGATTAAAATCTGTCGGTAAATGATGACATTCATCAAAAACAATCAACGCATATTGATTTCCTAACGTCTCAGCATGAATTGCGGCACTATCATAAGTTGCAACTAAGATAGCTGTTCTATCCCGCGAACCACCTCCTAGCAATCCCACCTCAGCATCGGGGAAAGCCGCTACTAAATGTGCATACCACTGATGCATCAAATCCAAAGTTGGCACTACAATCAGCGTCGTGCGTGGCGTTGACTGCATCGCCATTTGCGCCAAATAAGTCTTTCCTGCCGCCGTAGGAAGTACAACCACCCCTTGTCTACCCGCCAGTTTCCAAGCCGCTAACGCCTCAGTCTGGTGAGGATAGGGTTCCATTTCCAGAGTGGGAACCAAATCTACAGGATAAAATTCCTTTGCCTCATCGATAAAATTAACATCTTCCGCCTGTAGTGCTTCCACTAGCGATCGGTATCTAATTGCTGGGATGCGGAATTTTTCAACTCTATCATCCCACGTAGCATAGTCCATCCAACCTTTGCCGCGTGGTGGTGGATGCAAAATTAATGTGCCACGATCAAAATTTAATGTAGGGGTACGAGCCATGATTATTGGGTATTGGGCATTGGAATTAGGGCAGAGGTGACAGGTGATAGGTGATCGGGAATAATCTCTACCCTGTAACCTGTACCCTATTCCCTTCTTTAGTCACTAGTCTATTGATTACTAATAACGCAAAAAGTGCATGATTCATCCAACTAATTCCAACAAAACCCAACTAGATGCGTTTATTAGTCAAGGAATGTCCCATCGGCAAACCAACAATAACTTTGCCGAATCCTACAAAGAACAGCGACAGAGCTTTTTGCTGAAACGGCTGTAATTGCAGCCGCAGATTGTATTGATAGCTGGCTTGACTTTAATAGCTTTTTTTCTTTGGGTAAATTCACAATTAGAAGGCAAGATATATACCTTTAAAATTGGTATTGTAGTAGAATTATTCACTCTTATTTGTTGGGGTTTATGCAAAAATTGTATCGGTCGCCGCTATCTTGATTTAATTTTTTTGAGTTTATGCTGGTCTGTAACTTGTGTTGTCTAAATTGACATAGCTTTGCTGTTCAATAATCTAGAACCGAGACTCGCCCTTGCTTTTCCTGACCTGTTGGTGGGTGCATGGTGAACCGTTAAGTTATAACCGAAATTCTCTTGGTAAATTACGACAAAAAGTTGGGCTATTAATTAGTAAAAATACTTCTATAAATAATCCAAACATTTAATCATTTCATACAATGAATGATGAGTGTACACAGTCTTGCTATTTGTGATTCGCCATAAAACTTGTTCGTAGTTTGATATAACTTCCACTGAGATTTGTGTTTGCGTAGCGTCTTCTAGAGTGGAAGACCTTGCACTTTGAGTAACTAAAAATCCTACTCTTTCTAAAGCACGAATAGTCCACATGGTTGCAATACCCTCACCTATTAAATGAATTTCTCCTTTGTGGGGTATGTGGAGATGAAATTCCCCGGAAGCAATATCAAACTCTACGCCTTCACTACAGAAAGTATCAGCAAATGCACCACTCAACACTAAATCTTCCGGTGCGCCAACGTGTAAAATTCCATTAGTTGATAACAGCCAAACTTTATCAGCCAGACGCAAAGCTAAATCTAAATCGTGGGTAGAAAGGAGAATTGCTTGATTAGTTTCCCGTGCTAACTGGCGTAACAACTGCATAATTTCCACCCGTCGCGGTAAATCTAGAAATGCTGTTGGCTCATCAAGTAACATAACAATAGGTGACTGAGCCAAAGCACGCGCAATCATAATTTTTTGCCGTTCACCGTCACTTAATTCGCTAACTTGGCATTGTGCTAAGTGTACTGCTCCCACAGACTTGATTGCCCAATGTACTATTGCTTCATCTTCGGGTGTCAAATTTCCCCACCAGTCAGTGTAAGGATATCGTCCCAAACTCACCAAGGTGTAGGCTGATAGCATTCCTACATCAACTTTCTCTGTAAGTACCAAACTCAGACGTTTGGCTAAATTCTGTGGTTGTAAATGATAGATGTTTTCGCCTAAGAGTCGGACTTCACCATCGATTGGGGGTTGCATTCCGGCGAGCGATCGCAGTAATGTAGATTTCCCCGCACCATTTGGGCCGAGTAAGCAAACAAGTTCCCCAGCTAAGAGAGATACAGAAATATCCGATGCAACACACCGAACAGTTTTTCGGGATGTTTTATAACCAATAGTCAAATTGTGAATGGTTAAAATCGCATCATTCATGAGGGAAAAGACTTTTGGGAATTACGCCGCAGGATTACCCAAGTAACAACAGGAGTTCCTATCAAAGCCGTGACAGCATTTAAAGGTAAAACCATTTGACTTACCCCAAGTTGGGAAAATAAATCTGCAAACAATGCTAAGATTGCACCCATCATTGTTACACTAGGGATTAATATCCGATGGTCGGAAGTATTGAACAGACTACGGCATAGATGGGGAATTGCTACACCTAAAAATGCGATAGGACCGCAAAAAGCGGTAATTGCTCCTGCTAATATAGACGCGCTGGTAATAATTGAAAATCTGCTTTTTTGCACTGTTAAACCTAGACTACGTGCATAAGATTCACCAAGTAAAAGTGCATTCAAAGATTTTGATTGCAACACTGCTCCTAATAAACTCAAAACTATCACAGGAATTAAAACAACTAACTGTCTCCAAGTCACCCCAGCAAAACTACCAAAAGTCCACATGATATAACTTTGAATGCGTTCTTTCGAGCTAAACTGCAACAAAATACTAACAATTGCACTAGTAGCATAACCAAACAATAAACCTAAAATTAGTAGTGTCATCGTATCTTGTACTCGGCGAGAAACAACTAACATCATCCCCAAAACTGATGCAGCACCGAGACTTGCTGCTATGACTAAACCAAAATCACTAATGATTCCCAAATCTGCTAATAATGTTGGTGTCGTAGCACTTGTTGTCAGCACAACTAACGCTACACCTAAACTTGCGCCAGAACTAATACCCAATACAAAAGGCCCAGCTAAGGGATTTTTAAATAGGGTTTGCATTTGTAAGCCACTTACACCTAAAGCTGCACCCGCTAAAGTTGCAGTTAAAGCTTTAGGTAGGCGAAATTTGAGAATAATATGAGTCCATATCAATTTTTCTGCTTTTTGTCCAAACAAAATTTTTATTACTTCATTCAGGGGAATATCAACTGAACCTAAAGCCAAATCTAAGAAAAAGGCAAATATTAAACCTGTAAGTAAACTTGAGAAAATAATGATTTTTATAGCCGGAGCTTTTTGATTTAATAAGGGGTTTTTAAATTTAGATTTTTCGTTTAACATGATTAAATAAGTTTGCGGTAATAAAATAACTGATGATTAGATAATATCTCTGGATGTAATATTTTAATCAAGTCAGATAAAATCATATCTGGGTTACTAATTCCGCCTTCCCAGTAATCATTACCTCCACTTTCATTAACACGGGCATTATTATTGTAAAGATTGCCTGTTTTCACAGCCTTAAAATCAGCATAGCGATTATCTTCTGCTACTAAATCTTTTAAATACTGCCAAGATTGGCTAACATTCAACCAGTAGTCAGCATTGGCTGCACGTTCCAAAACAACTTCAAAAGATAAAGGTAGACTACCAGAAGATTTATCATCACTCCAGAGATAGTTACCTCCAGCATCAGCAAGATATTTGGCTACATAACTATTCCCACCAGGCATAAACCAAGTACCTTTAAAATTGAATCCCACAAATACAGTTGGACGATTTTTTACAGATTTAGCTTTTTGAGTGACTTGTTCATATCTATTGGCAATTTCACTAAATATTTTTTCTGCTTGCTCATCTTTATTAAAAAACAGAGCAGTAAATTTTAACCATTCGCTTCTCCCCAGTGGCGTGTCTTCCATATATTCAGAATTTATCCCCACTTTCAAACCCGCCTCTGTGAGTTTAGTGTAACTATCAGTCTGGTAATTTCCAGTACCAAAAGTTGTTACCAAATCAGGATTTAATTCTAGTACTTTCTCTATATCCACATTTGAATTATCACCTATTTGTGTTACCTTTCCGGCTTTAATTCTCTTGACTACATCAGGAGTATTGACTTGTTTACTATTACTAATACCAATCAATTTATCAACTACACCTAATTTTGCTAGATGAGGTAAATGAGTAGTAGATAGAGAAACTATGGAATTAATGGGAATTGTAATTACCTGTATTTGATTAAATCCTTTTGGTGTGGGAGTTCCACATTGGACTAAAACATATTGAAACTTTGTGGTGGCATTCTGCCAAGGATTTTTTATAGTGACGATTTTGTAGTGTTTATGATACTCTACTGCCAAGCCTGTTGCATGATTAATCTTGATTTTATTAGGGAAGTAATCAGTATTAGGGTCATATTTTTGAATACAGCCGTTATTATTGGTATTTGTAGATGTGTTAATTGCTGTACTATGACAAGCAACAATTAAAGTGGCAATTAAAAAGAATTGACATAAAAAAATAATGGGTTTTAAGTGAGGTAATTTTACCAATTTCATGGTTTTTTGGAGAAATGTCATTTTTATATCAAGCAGAGGAGTCGGTGTGTTGCGAGGTTTCCCCACTTTGTAGCAACTGGCGTCGTGCAGAGAAAAATGCTAATAAAACTGCTTTATATCTTTGTGTGAGATTTCAAAAATGATAAATTATATGGAATCTGGTGGATAGCAGTGTTCAATAACTTTGTTACCTTTTACCAAATGTTCATTCACAATAGTTTCAGCTATATTTGAGTTAACGCGAGTGTACCAAATCCTATCATCAGAATAAAATACAACTGGCCCTAATTGGCAAACTTCCAAACAGCCAGATGTTCTCACTTCCACGTCTACACCTGCTTTTTCCACTGCTGATTTTAAAGCATTAAATGTGGGTTGCCATTTGCGTGAAGGAAGACAGCGAGTAGAAGTGCAAACTGAGATATAAGAATGCTTCAATGGATTTTTTGTAAACGGTATTGGTTTGTTTCCCAATACATAAATATCTCGCAGTTCCTCATAAAGAGCTAACTTTGATAAGTTAGGCTTGCCTTCTGGTAATAAATTTTCACCTTCTACATACGGATTTGGCAAGAAAATAGTCATGAGGTTTTCATCTGCACCATTCCAAAAATCGATTCCCCAACTTCTAGGGATACCTTCTGCATTAAACCGTCGATAAAATGCAGCACGATTTACTTGACGTTGTTGCCTTAATTCCAAAGGAGTTTTACAATGAGGGCCACCTAAATTAGCCTCTATACATAGGTGCAAATGCCAGCCTTCTGTGACTACTGTGAGATATCCATCATAGAGGATACAGATTTTGGGTGGAGCATTAAATTCTAATTCTAATACACCTCCTTGAACAATATGCCCTACCCCTACCTGCTGCCAATTTTGCTGAAATAAAGTGTAGAGTAGCGACGACAAAACATCGGTACTAGAATCAAAATATTCATATTCAATAGACCCCTCCGTAGATAAAGCCTCAATCACAACCTTATTTACTGGTGTCACCCAACAATTAAATTCAGTCATTCAAAACTCTCCTCTGCGTGAAAAAAACTCTTTCCCTCAAAACGTAGAACTCAACCCAACCTGAAAAACCCTCCCCCCGTCGGGATAACCAGGAAATAATTGGTATCTCTGGTTAAATATATTATCCACACTACCTGTTAATATTAAGGTATCACTGAGATTAACTCGCATTTTGAAATCAAAAGTAGTATAACCAGACAAAAATTCTGTATTAGTATTGTTTGTGGGATATGCACCCAAAGAATGCATTAGTATTCCAGCATATAAGCCTTGACGAGTTTCATAAGAAAGTCCTGCATTTAAACTATCTGCGCCAGCGAACCGTAATTCTTTATCAACTTCGGCAGAATTTGTACTTCTCAAAATCTGGGGATTATTTGCTGTATAACTAACAAAAGCATAGAGATTTTTCGCTAACTGCAAATTGAAAACTGCTTCAATCCCCGTAGTACGAACTTTACCAATATTTTCATAAGTAGCTACCGGAACAGCAAAATTATAGGCGATTAAATCTGATATTGTGTTGTTGAAATAGGTCAAGCGCAATAAACCAAAGTTGCCTAGCTTCTGGTCAATTCCGATATCATAACTATCGCCTTTCTCTGGACGAAGATTAGGATTACCAACATAAGTACTACCATTTGCATACAAGCTGAAAAGATTCGGCGCACGGAAATTCTTGATATAATTAGCTCTAAGGGTGGTAGAATCTGTAAGAGCAAATTTTGCTCCTACGCTCGGTGATGTAAAAAAGCCATTTGTCAAGCTGCTAAAATCCTGGCGTAAACCTAAGTTGGCAGTGAAACTAGGGGTAAAGTTAATTTCATATCTAGCAAATAGCGCTCCTTGACTAATACTATCGTCGTAAGTGACTGTTTTTGCATCAACAGAAAAGTCGAATGTACTATTAGTAGCTGAGACATTGCGGTAATCAAAGCCATAAACTAAGGTTTGATTATTAGCAAATTTCCAACTGTGTTGTGCTTGCAATCCATAAGAAGCTTGCCTGTTATCATATCGTGCTTGGGATGAATTGCGACTATCAAAACGAGTGTTAAGGAAATCTGCGTAAACTCTTGCTGTTAGCAGTGAATCATCCCCACCTCCTAATTTTGAGTTCCAGATTAAATCAGTGAGAACTTGGTCTGTGTATTTGCGATCGCTATCCGTCAACGAGTTAAAATAGCCTTGACCAAATAATGGTTCAGGAATGGGGACTCCTCCTGGTACTCCTTGGTCTTTACCTAAATATAGGGTTGAAAGGGTTAGAGTATCGCGCTTTCCTAAATTCGCCGACAACTTAACATTAAAGTTGTTGTAGAGAACATCATTATTTTCCCTGGTTCCCTCGAAGTTCGCCTCTGGGATAGAAAAAGGATAATTATTTTCAGCTTCGGTACGGTTGTAACCTACAACCCAACCAATATCTCCTATTTTTCCGCTACTGTTGATAGTCTGCTGATTTAACCCATATGCACCAAAAGTAACTCCCGCTTGCGTTGTCACTTTTTCTGTAGGACGACGAGTAATAATATTAATCACCCCTCCAATTGCATCAGAACCATAAAGGGTAGAACCACCACCAGGTAATACTTCGATTCTTTCAACGATATTGGTAGTAAATTCTGAAAGGTCAAAACCACCAGAACCAAGTTCGTTAATTGGTCTACCATCAAGCAAAATCAAGACTTGTGCAGAGTTAGAACCTCGGATAAATTGACCGCTTAAGGCGTTTACTTCTGTGCCAACAGTACCATCAGGCAAGATACCTGGAAGGAATTTTAGCGCTTCTCTGACAGTTTTAGCACCCTGCGCTTCTATTTCTTCACCTGTAATCACGTAAACCGGACGGGTGGAATCTTTTACTGTCCCCTCGCGGCGAAAGGGTGAATAAACGGGTTCATTCAATAGCTTGTCGATGACTGTTAATTCAATATCTGGTTCTTCTGTGGATGCTGGAGTATTTTCAGGTGTTACTTGTGCAACTGGTTGTAAGTCTCTTGCAGAACCTTGGTGCTTGGGAAACTCAGATATTTGTGGAATTTGATTAGCAATGGCTACATTTCCTCCACATACCATCCCATAGATTACGGTAAAAACGAAGATTTTTAAGAAAAATTCGCAATAATTTATTACACGGGAAGTGGACATGAAACTCCTCGTTTTCAGTAAAGACAGGTATTTATTTGTGATATGAGTTTTTGGGATTTAGGCTTTAACTAGCTTGCTGCAATGCATTACTATACCTAAACCATGTTGGATACTATATTGGATAGCAAAAAAGACCTTGTGGTATTCCTTGTAGATACCCAAATTCCTATAAGACTATCTAAAATTGAGTGTCGTTACTAACAGCGAAGCGAATTAGTAAAACTTGCAGAGGGTACTGTCTTAAAACGATATTTGTACCCATGAAATTCTTTAAGCAAATGTATCATCTGTGCCTCGCAGATAAATGTTTTGTGTCTAGAGTGAGTCGGCGGGTATTCTGACTTTGAGACTACGTTATCTTTGTCTCATTACAGCTGCGGGACAGCGCCGGATTTACACCGAACTTTCCCCCTTGCGCCTGATGGCTGCTCCCCATCAGAACCGACAGTTATGTGTCACATTACCATAGTTATTGTCTGCATGTAAATTTCGATTAGTAACAATTTTAATTCTCTAGATCGCTTACTGAATATGGAATTATACTTAGTATTACAGTGAACACGGATAAAGTCAATCCCCTAACTGTTAGTAAAGGGGACTTTGCGGACATTGTAGATTTAATTTTGTCAGGTATCTGACGTTCCTAACGTATTTTTGTGGAGGCTACAAAATAGAAGTTTTGCATTTCGTTTAATCGACATTTATTAAGGTAACTGAGTTAATTTTGGTTGGTCTAAGTATGTATATACCAACTGAGAAACTTGACGAACAAAATCCCTACCTCTGGTGTCATTGTAAGGTCTTCTCACAAAAATCCCTGCTAAGTAACGCTTGCCATTGGGCATCTCAATAATACCTGCATCCCCAATAACAAACCCAATATCCCCTGTTTTATGAGCAATTACTGCTCCCGAACCCAAACCAGCTGCCAGCAACTTTTTGTTATGACAATGATTTAAAATGTCTAAAGCCTGGGAGCGACTTACATCTGAAATTAACTTATGATACTGAATCAATGCTGACAATTTTACTAAGTCGGCGGGACTGGTCGTATTTGTTCCCTTGAAATCTCCCAGTAAATGACGAATTACAGTATTTTTCAATCCCCAACTGTGAAACCGCTGATTTAATTTTGCCTTACCACCCAAACGGTCAATAATCATGTTTGTGGCGGTATTATCGCTAATACTAATCATTTTGTTTATAGTTTGCAGCACAGTTTAGTTTTTGATTATCAGGCTGAAGATTATCGGCTTTTGCCATAAAAAGGCGATTGAAAGTCGCCAGATGAGCATTTCTATTACAGTTTTGACGTTGACAATTTAAAGGGTCTTCTTGATTAATCTCCTTTTGATAACTGCCAGAGTTGGATGGAATAACATAAATGGCTCTCAAAAATTGCGCGTGCTGCTAACCCCTCGACAACCAACTTTTCCAGCCAGCGCTTAAATGCCCAACGACCGAGTGAGTATAATGGTGGAAGTGCGATCGCCACAACATCAGCAATATATTTGACCGTTGTCAGCCCAAAAGTACGGAAGTTATCAACACACAAGTCAATTGTTGGTGCAACTTGAGTGGAGATGTCCTCAGTCTTAATTAACTTGAATCCAGCCTGCACTAAAGCCGCCTGTAGTTCACTGGCGACATGACAATTAGAAAAAATACCTTCTTGGTATTCGGCATCGAAACGCATCATGTCTGCAAGCAGCAGGTAGCCACCACTATCCAGTAAACGAGCCGCACCTTGAGCTAAATCAAGAGCAGCAATATACTGGCTGCTTTCGCTAAATAAGATTAGGTCGTAGGAATTTGAGGAGTGAAAATCTTCAAATCTCGTTAAATAGAAAGGTACTTGACCATTGGTATTTTGAAAAAATCTCTCTTGCTGGAGTGCGTCGGGTGCTAATCCCTCAACACTGAAACCGCGTGAGCACAAATATGCTGCGTTACCTCCAATCCCACAGCCTACGTCAAGCACAGTTTTTATCCCAGAGGGGATAAAACTCAAAAGTTTGGCTGTATATGCAGCTTGCGCTACACGCAGGCGAGTTAGAGTTAATTCTTCACCCACAGTAGGTAGTGGTTCCCAATACCCGTAATGGAGATAGGAGGAATTTGTGAGTCCCATGTAATAATCTATCGCTGCATTTTGGTAGCGAGTTGCTTTGGGAATATTGCTTGATTTTGGCTTGAGCATTGAGGACTAAAGTAAGTTTTAGGGTATTAGGCTTGGTTTAAATTCTGACCAACGCTTGCAAACTTGTTCGTAGCAATCGGGTGGAGTAATTTTTAGTTGGTGTAAAAAATTAACCTCAATCTGAGGTTCAGCCTTTAGCACCAGAAGAATATCTTGATGGGGATTGTATGTTGCGATCGCAGGGAAAATTGATGAAATCATGGATGAACAGATTGATTGTGATATAAATCCGCCATCCTGAAACGATCTTAAGTAAAACCTAATCAGATCGGAGGGGAGAAATTGGAGGGTGAAGGGAACTGTATCAACACTTGTAATTGTCGAGTGAGCAACTTTAGTATCCACATCACAAATGACAACTCCCCGCCCAAATGACTGAAATCCTTTCCATCCTGTGTAACCGATTACGAGCAGATTATTATGAATAAAGCTGTTTTGCCAGTAGCCGAAATTTCCTTGCCAAACACTATTGGATGGTCGCATTGACTTCCTCCCCCAACACAATTGACTCAATGTGAACCTGCTCAAGCTCTCGTCCAATTAATACTAATCGTGTTTGACGGGGTTCTTGGGGTTGCCAAGTCCGGTCATAAAAGTAGTCAAATCGATTACCAACTCCCTGTAATACTAGACGCATGGCTTTGTTTGGAACTGCTACAAATCCCTTAATTCGATAAATTTCTTGCTGTTGCACCAATGTTTGCAAGCGTTTGACTAAGACAGTCGGCTCAAATGCCTGGTTTAGCAGTAGTTGTACTGAATTAATCCCTTCATCATGTTCGTGTTCGGCTTCGTTGTCGTGGTGACTGGGACGACTATCCAAGTTGTCTTCTACCGCAGCGTTGAAACCGAGTAACAAATCGCCACTGATTTTACCGTCCTGACAAGGAATGACTTTTACACCAGGGGACAAGTTCTGCTTTAGCCACTTCTGCACCCTAACTTGCGTTGGGAAATCAACGCGATCGCTTTTAGTCAGCAACACCAAGTCAGCACAAGCAAGCTGATCTTCAAACAGTTCCTCAATCGGTGTTTCGTGTTCTATGCTAGAGTCAGCTTGTCTTTGTGCTAAGAGGGCTGCTAAATCGCCTACATATTGATTAGTTGCTAAGGCTTCACAGTCCACCACAGTAATTACGCTGTCTACTGTCGCGCCTGTGCGAATTTCCGGCCAGCGAAATGCTTGTACCAATGGTTTTGGTAGTGCTAGTCCAGAGGTTTCAATTAACATACAGTCAAGGCTGGCGCGTCGCTGAAGTAATTCTTGCATCGCTGGGAGAAATTCTTCTTGCACCGTACAGCACAGGCAACCGTTGGTGAGTTCAACAATATTACTGTTGGAGTCTTCTTCATCGTCACAAATTCGGCAGTCACGCAAAAGTTCGCCATCAATTCCGATTTCTCCAAATTCATTTACTAAAACAGCAATGCGTCGTCCCTGATTGTTTTGCAGTAAATGGCGAATTAACGTCGTTTTGCCTGCACCTAGAAATCCTGTAATCACTGTGACGGGAATTTTTTGCATATAAAGTATGTTGTTTGTTGAGCGTTAATTTTGCGATGTGTAGGAAGTAGTTCAAACCGCAGATATCACACAGGATGCCAGCGTTGAAATCCAATTTTGCTGACTGTGCAGTATATCTCTTGCAAACTATTAAAAATAACTGACCAATAAGGGTTCAGATTATAAAAAAATTAGCCATTACCAAATCACTCTTGATGTCCTTTGCGAAAAAGACTGACTAATTTTTACCTGGGGCAATGAGTGTTTAAGGAGGCAGGAGGACGTTCGCGTAGCGTCTCGAAGAGAAGGCAGTTCTTGCTGGAGGGAATCCCCATAAATAAATTTAGGGGATTTAACAATTGAGCGCTGTATTTTTTTGCGCCTACTCACTGAAATACATTTTTTACCTTTTTTCATAAATAAATTTACTTGCTCTGAAACCCTCGCTTGCAGAGGGAAAATAAATTCTTTCCTCCTGCCTCCAGCAAGAACTGCCCTCTGCCTTCTTCGGTCAAATCACCCAATACTACAGACAATTGTGCCTAGAAAAATTACACCAATAGGCGCAATTTTTACCGTAAATTAAGCGTCTATTGTCTTCTAGCAAGCCGTAACCTGAAATGCATCTTTGGCGCTATGAAGAAATAGAACCGATCGATTGTGAAAATATTTATAGTGGATAGTGGCATTCATCTATAACCTCGTAGATTGAAGCAGAAGTTAATTATTCGGCGGGCATTCTGACTCACAAGGCAAGCCTTGATTACAGCTGCGGGACAGCGCCGGGTTTACACCGGACTTTCCCCGTTTCCTCTAGTGGCTGTTCCCCACTAGAACCGAGATCCATTTGCATAGTAACACACTGTGATTTGCTTGCGTAAAAAGTCGATTAATTTTAAAAGCGATGATTTTGAGCGCATTTATCATGCAAGTTTCTTTTCCCTCTGCCCCCTGCTCCCCTGCCTACACAGCGATTGATTATTTTTTTAATTGGAAGTCCCTTATCTCGACCAGTACAGTGGTGAAGTGTTGCGAGTGGATAATATGTTTCCGATGTTGCCCTAATTTTGCTGGAATCGGACGAATCTGTTTTGCATATCGAGTTTCAAACACTTCCCAAGAACAATATTCCATTCCGTATTTTGGATTACCGCGTGCGAATTTACCGCAAAGATCCAACCAAACCAATGCGGCAAGTCGTGATTTACCTAAAGCAGACTAGCTCAGAGTTGGTTTATCAAACGAGTTTCACAATGGAACGCACACGCCATGAATTTGATGTTATTCGATTGTGGGAGCAACCTGCCTCACTCTTTTTGCAATATCCTGGACTATTGCCCTTTGCTACATTGGGACAGACTGCAAATCCAGCAGAGACATTACGCCAAGCAACTGAGATTGTAGATCGGATTGAAGACGCAACGACACAGGCAAATCTGATGGCGGCTTCGGCAATTCTGGCTGGGTTAAGATTAGAAGAAGAGGTGATTTCTAGCTTAGTACGGAGGGACATTATGGAGGAATCAGTCATTTATCGGTCTTTTCAGGAAGAGGCAGAGGCAAGAGCAGAAACAAGAAAGCAAAAAGAAATTGTCAATAATTCACTAAGGGAAGGCTTACCGATTGAGATCGTTGCTCGTGTAACAGGGTTATCAATTGAAGAAGTCCAACAACTTCAACAGCAATTTGCCGTAGTTCTTGAGAAAGTGACTGTAGCAAGAGTGATTGGGCTGAGTGTAAAAAGAAATGATCGCCCTTGAACATTTGTAGTGAGAATGCAGCATTTGTCTGCTTCCGCCAAGCTTGAAGTTCATTGCAATTAGCCTCTTGATCCTGTAAGCCACCAAAAGCAGTAATAGGACAATCAAGTAGTGACTCGGTAGCATATAGCAATCCTAAATGAGTCGTGAAAATCTCCGATTCCTCTCTCTGCGTTCTCTGCGCCTCTGCGGTTAATTTATTTTCACAAATGATTTAGGACTGCTATAGACATAAGTTTCTAGAACTTCAAAGTCTGCTCTTAGAATTGGGACAAGAAGTTGCATTAATTCGGCATTTTCCAGCAGTGCTTCGGGAGTACCATTGAGACGGCGTAGTTATTCTATGAACTCAGGCTCATTTAGAGCATGGATAGGTGAATCTGGATCGGGAATTTGTGGAGCGCGGCGGCCGGAAACAAACATATGTACTGGTTCAAGACCGTACTGTTTGCGGAGTAAACGGGCTAGCTCAAAACTAACGATCGCTCCCATGCTGTGACCAAAGAAGGCGAATGGCTTATTTAAATGTGGAAGCAAGGCGGGAGCAAACTGATTTCTTGTCAACGCTTGGGCGATCGCACCCACAAGAGGTTTTAGCCGCGAAAATGGGGCTGATATCATGTCCATTTGATTAGTTATTATTCCAGGCATCTATGCAAAAATCTTAAAACCCTCTTTCCCTCTGCCCCCTGCTCCCTGCCCCCTGCACTCTTAATGATAAGTCTTTTACCGAACATGATATGACTTCATCTGGGTTCCTCGTCCAGGAAGTTCAATAGAGCAAACTTCGACAGTTTTAGGTAGACTCTCAGCCCATGTGCGAAAAATTATAGAACTACCACCTGCATACGGGAAGCAGAATAAACGCACTGAAGCCTGAGGATTAGGTTTGGTATATTTTAGCCAAGAGTTAAATGTTTGTGTGGTTGTCATATTTTCATGTCGAAATTGCACTTTTTTCCGTGTACCCCTCCGGGGAAGCAAGCTACGCACAGTGGCGACCACAGGAGAAGACTGTCACAAGTCATTTATTCTTTTTCCGACAAGACCCTTGAAGAAGAATTTAGAATCCAGGAATCAGAATGAAGATGCTTTCTACAAGACGCTATTGCTAGCAAGATCCCCGTAGAAGTACGTTGCTTCGCTCAAGAGTCCAGAGTTTTTTTATCTTTGACTCTTGAGCTTGGACAACCTTTACGAAAAATCAAATGCGTTATAACTTACCCCCAGCAGCTTCTTCCATTTTCTTACGAAGACTAAGTGGTCTCATATCAGTCCAAACTTCTTTGATGTAATCTAGACATTCTTGTTTCAAACCACTTTTGCCAGCATCCTTCCAGCCGAGTGCGTTTTCTCGGTCAGCAGGCCAAATCGAATACTGTTCTTCATGATTGACTACAACTTTGTAAATTGTTGTGTCTTCTTTGTCGTCTTGGTACATAATTTGTCTCCTTCTATTTAATTGGCTATGCTTTCTAAGATTTGATAATCCAGTACTTCACTACAATAAGTTAGTAGCCGGTTGCTCTAGCCGTCGTTTACAGCTATTTTCAGGTAAATAGACCACGCGGTAGGGGCACAGCATTGCTCATTGGTGTCAACTTAACGCTAAACCCGCTTGGTGAAAACATTTTGCCCTCACCCCCAGCCCCTCTCCCAAGAGAGAGGGGAACCCTCATCCCCTAACCCCTTCTCCCAAGGGAGAAGGGGTTAGGGGATGAGGGCGTGAGAGATTTACAAAACGCCTGTCTGATATAGTTTTCGGCTGAAGTTGACACGTATGAGCAATGCTGTGCCCTTATGACAGATGTGGTTCAAATACATGAAAACTGCTGTAAGCAATAAAGTGCTTACTACTAACTCGTTTAACCTGTCATAATTACACTTGGCAGACTACTAGTACTAACTGCCTGTAATTCCTAATACTCGCATGAAGGCGAGAAGGAAACTACGTAATTAAGTTTGGACAAGGGTTTCAGGCATTTCAAATGGGTGGTTTATTTACCCCAATGTCTATTAGTCTAAGTCCCGTTAATAATTTGCACGGGGAAATCTCACGATTCCACTGGTTCAAGGTGTCCCTTACCTTCTAAACTTGCCAGTTCAATATCTGTAATACATCGAACTTTTACGTAATTCAGTGTTAAGTTTCCAACCAGATGAACCCTCCCTGTTTGATGCTCAAAGTCAGCTTCTTGCAAATTAGATGCTTCTGGGTCGAGTCTGACGCCTAAATCAGTACCTCCGCTAGTATTTGTGAATTTGATATGTACGTACCCTCGGTCAATACTTTCTTTCAGTGCTATAGCTGTTTTTTCGGGTCGTAAGCTTGCTTCAACAGAATGTTCCCCGGATGACAAACGTTGCACTAATTCATTCATACAGATGTCTCCCTCTTAAGAATCACTTTTGTTTTGATTTGTTGATGCTTGTACAAGTACAGGCTCGTAGACTGGAATCTCAAATGCTAAGGTTTTGTGGCAAAACTCCTTCCATTCGGAAGTTATATTGTCAAAAATAATATTCTCATCCTTGAAAATCCCATCAGTCACTACGTAATTTTCTTGTAGGTAAAGAAAGTCATCATCAGTTAACTGTCTATTAGTTTCGACTTCCTTACCCTCAACTGATTTGTTTTCTCTCTTTGTATTTTCAGCACACTCAGTCCACTGACTGAACTCACGTAATTTTTTCAAAGAGCAAGCTTTGCAATACTTTCCCATTGTTGCCATAGTAATACCTCAGTTCACATTCTTTTCGCTAGTGATGTTATCAGGCTATGTTTTAATATTTCAACAAAATTGGCAGAATTGGTCGTGCATCGAAATTTTTTTCTCTGATACCCTCGTCAAAGGTCAACTCTAGTAGTGGAGATTCACCTCGTTCAATAGCGACAGCACTATGTGTCTTAAGCAGAGACATAGCATCAGTCAAATGTTTGTCGCTATTAATTGTGATTTTTACGCTCGTTAGTTTTTTTACACCCAAGGGATGAGAAATTAACTTCTGATGCGCTGTTAATGAGGGATCAAGCCAAGCTGTCAGAGCAATACTGTCAGGAATCATAAAGCAAAAAGGTTCTTCCTGATTCACAAGATTTTCTGCTGCAAAACTAATAGACATCTGCGTAGGCGTAGCCCGCCGTAGGCATCGCATCCACTCAGACCAGTATAAATTTGAATGGGATCGCAAGTTGCCATGATTAAACTTCCTACGTAGACCGACACCAAAGGGTGATGCTCTTGTATGCTGCCCATGAAGACGACTTAGCGTATGAACGCCTGTGTGTACAGACTGCTGTTCCACTAAATGTTTATCTTCTATCCAAATTAACTCAAGATAGGTATTCTCAAAAAAAATTATTTTTGAGGCTGTTCCTTGTTTGAAATGTTGCACCGCCTGATTAGAGCAGTGAAGACCAAGTTCTTGAAGAACTGAAATACTTTCAGCGTCTTTGGTCGTACAGACAAAAATGTGATCTACCTCTAGAAAAAAATCATCCACGCTTACCTGGGGTGACGTTGTTTGCATAGCAACTAATACGAGGCTTTGATTTTTTTTGCTGGACTCAAATCTAGACTCTAGCTAGATAAAGAGATTTGCGTTGCTCAGGAACTCGTGTGTGGAAAGTTAACTCTTAGTCTCTAAGACTTATAACTTAGAGACTACTTTGGGTAAACTTTACTTACCCGTACTAAAACAAGTGGAGTTGTTGGAAGTGTAATAGATTACCGATCCCACAGGTGTTGTGCCACTAGTTAGGAATATTACTTAAGTCGAACTATACATAATTTTGGTATTAGAAGCTAGGTTTTATTTTTTGTCATTGTCAATAAAGTCAGTTCACTAAATCCAAAAGTTTTGCAAACTAAAAAAAGAATCAAGGTTTGCGCCAATGTTTGGGAAACTGGTAATCATCAGTGGTTGCGATGGCGCAAAGCACCCGCAATATGCGATCGCTCGTCAGTCAATCCATAACAAAGTTAGCCAACAGGTAGATTCTAAGGTGATTTTAGAGGATTGTATTACCAATCCCAAATCAAGGGCTGGTAAGACCTTTGAAAAACTTTTTGAGCTGCTGAATTTACTTAATAATAAAGATTATCATTAACTTGAGAAAATATCAAGCTACTGTACTTCCTTCTCCTTCTTGAGCGTGATGATTATTATTGTATAAAAAACTACGTCCACAAAAGGAATGGGGAGCAGAGGTGGCAGTAAATCTTTCCTCTGTGCCGTATACCTCTGCATCTTGTACGTTATGGCGCTTTCAAGAAATTTATTTCATTTAGACGTATTGATAAAAAATATTTAAATTTAACTTTCCACGGATAATAATCAATTCATAATTGACTATGATAAATTTTGTGTAGAAAATAGTTTAGATAAATTGTGAGCAAGTTAAAAAAACAGAGCGAAGTAGTCACTGGCTTCGACTATGAAATTTTGGATTCTGAACAGCGAATTGTTGTTCAGCAACGAACTGGAGAAATTAAAGAGCGTTTACGACGTTCAGCACAGGATATTTGGGAAATTGGTCAGAAGCTGGCTGACGTGCGTTCTCGCCTCAAACACGGACAGTTTGAGACTTGGCTCAAAGCTGAGTTTGGTTGGAGCCGACGGACAGCTTACAATTTTATTAACGTTTATGAAACATTGGCTGAACGTGCAAATTTTGCACAAATAGATATTGCCACGTCTGCGCTCTACCTTTTGGCAGCACCATCAACTCCACAAAACGTCCGCGAGGAATTTCTACAACGTGCTCATGAAGGCCAAACCATAACTCATAAAAGTATTCGTCAAGTAATTGAGTCGGAAAAATCGAAGTCTGTCTCTGCTCCTGCGTCGTTTGAGCCACAGCAATCACTTACTTCTAAACCAGAAATTGTGACTATAATTCCGAAGCAGGTAGTTAAAGCTGAAACACCAGCTTCAGAAGTTAATGTAGCAAAAGCTACCTCAGTTTCGCTTGTTGTTGTGAATCCTGATGAAATCCATTCGGGTTGGTTTTTACTGGAAAAGCAACATTTTCTGTTCTGTGGCGATACAGCTTCACCACAATTTATCGAACGCATACCCTTTGCTACGCTTGCTATTGCCATTACCTCCGATGACTGGGATCACGATTGGTTAGTTGAACGGGCGAAGAGTGTGATTATCTTTCCCGAATCAGATTTAAAGGAGCAGCTGATTGAACAGCTAATCAAGATGTTTTCGGCATCTGGGAATATAGTGATTTTTCCCTGGCTACCAAGTAGGGATATGATCGAAATCGCTCATCAGCTAAATAGGCGAGTATTTGCGGGAGATCCTAGTTTTGACCGTTGTCGTCAGGCGATCGCACAGTCCCGATTAAAATCTGAGCCATTGGACTATCCTTAGACTACAGAATTTCATCTTCAGCTAAAATCAGGTCATTGAAAGCGCCAGAATGTTTCCAGCCGTTGACATCTATCAAAAGTCATAGAATATTTTGATAATAGTCTAAAATGACACATATTTAAATTATTGATAATTATTCGCTATTAATTACAAGATTGCAAAATGCCACAATCTCTAGTAATGTAAGAAAGTCTAAATGAAAATTACTAGCAATATATAAGTTTGCATGACTGAGTTACTAATTTCGCCCTGTCTTCCCTAAGCCAGCATTCAGGTCTGTTCAAGAGTTTTCCCAATTGAACTAAATAATTCTGTAAAAGCAGCACTTTGAGCGATAAAGAGTTGTCACTGTTTGTGTTTGCTGTATGTAAGTAGATTTTTATAACTTAAGATACCCACAAAAACTGACTAAAAGCCTTGTTCAGTAAGGAGTGAGTGTGAGATTAATTTTGCCACTATTGTTTGCGTGCATCTGATTACGTGAGGCATAATAATGACTCAATTTTTCAATAAATTCCAAGAAATTCTCCCTCAGTGTGTAACTATCGTTGATATTCTGCGCGATCGCAGTTTCAAGATGCCGCACACACAAGCGTTCACTTTCCTTGAAGATGGAGAGACTCAGGAATTAACGCTGACCTACCATGAATTGGATCGGCGCAGTCGGGCTGTAGCAACTCAACTGCAAGCTCTTGGTTTGAGTGGGGAACGTGCCATATTACTATATCCTCCAGGATTGGATTACCTAACAGCATTTTTTGGTTGTCTATATGCTGGGGTAGTGGCGGTTCCAGCTTATCCACCTTCCAATCAACGTAAAACGCCTAGAATACAAGCTATTAGCATAGATGCACAGGCAAGCGTTGCTCTCACCACGACAGCAATGCTTCCCAGATTACAATCAATACTCACACTCCTAACAAAACAGGGGAATTTTCACTGGCTGACAACTGACAACATAGCACAGGGTCTAGAAGATTCTTGGCAACAACCTGCAATCAATGAGGATACCCTAGCCTTTCTGCAATACACATCAGGTTCTACAGGCACACCAAAGGGAGTCATGCTCAGTCATGGCAATCTGCTGCACAATGCCGATGTAACTTACCAACTCATGGAACATTCGCCTAGCAGCAAGTTTGTATCCTGGCTACCTGTTTACCATGATATGGGGTTGATTGGTGGGATTTTACAACCTTTGTATGGCGGGTTTGATTGCATCTTAATGTCGCCAGCATCTTTTCTACAACGACCTTATCGCTGGTTGGAAGCGATTTCGCGCTACAAAGGCACAACGAGTGGTGGCCCCAACTTTGCTTATGAACAATGTATTCAAAGGATTACTCAAGAACAAAAAGAAACTCTCGACTTAAGTAGTTGGAGTGTTGCGTTTAATGGTGCTGAACCAGTCCGGCAAGATACTCTTGAACTATTTGCAACCACCTTTGCAGAGTGTGGCTTTCGTCCAAAAGCATTCTACCCCTGTTACGGCATGGCGGAAGCAACTTTGATAGTTTCTGGTGGAATCAAAACAGCCTTAGCCCAAGTAAGAACTGTAGAGAAATCTGCACTTTCACAGAACCAGATAGTTGAAGCAACTACCCAGAGTCAAGATATCCAAAGCTTTGTCAGTTGCGGTCAAACTATTCCTCAACAACAGATTGTCATTGTTAATCCTGAAACACTAACTCGCTGTTCATCAGATGAAGTTGGGGAACTCTGGGTATCTGGCTTCAGTGTAGGTCAAGGTTACTGGAATCGAACAGAAGAAACAGAGCAAACATTCCACGCCTATCTGAAAGACACAAAAGAGGGACCGTTTTTACGGACTGGTGACTTAGGCTTTTTGGACAATGGTGAGCTTTTCATTACAGGTAGAGCAAAAGATTTAATTATTATTCGCGGTCGTAATCTTTACCCGCAAGATATCGAATTAACCACAGAACGCAGCCATCCATCCTTACGTTCCGGTGCTAATGCAGCATTTACAGTAGAGGTTAATAACGAAGAAAGGTTAGTAGTTGTACAAGAATTAGAGTTTCGCGCCAAGCCAAATTTAGCAGAAGTAGCTAGTGGAATTCGGCAAGCGATCGCCCAAGAACATGAAGTACAAGTTTATGGTGTAGTTTTAATTAAACCAGGTAGTATACCTAAAACTTCTAGCGGTAAGATTCAACGTCGTGCAACTCGCACTCAGTTGCAAAATGGTGAACTGAATATAGTTGAAAGTGACATTCTCAAAATTAATGATATTGCGAGAAACGAAACTCAATTACAGCGTTCTGAACTGTTGGCACTTTCCCCAAGGGAGTGTCAACCAGTTTTAGAATCATATCTGATTGAACTCTTGGGGCGAGTACTTTCAATTGCAACAGATGATATTAATCCCGAAGAACCATTAAGCACGCTGGGACTTGATTCCTTAAAAGTATTTGAGTTGAAAAACCGGATTGAGCTTGATTTAGAAGTAGAAGTATCGGTAGCAGATTTTTTTGAAGGGATGAGTGGGCGATCGCTAGCTACAAAGATCCTTGCTCAAATGACAACAGACGCAATACGCTCAATATCCCTTACTCAACAAGAGAAAAACACATCCATTTATCCTCTATCCTTTGCCCAGCAGGGATTATGGTTTATCAATCAGCTAACTCCCGATATTCCTACATATAATATTCCTATAGTTATTAACTTCAAAGGTTGTATTAACTTAACAGCCTTAGAAGATAGTCTTAACGAGATTATTAGACGACACGAAGTCTTACGTACAAGCTTTACAGTGTCAGATGGACAACCCATTCAAGTTATCAATCAAGCTGTACCTTTAACTTTAGCGGTTGAAGATTTACGTGTACTATCAGAAAATGAGCGTACCCAAGAAGCCCAACGTTTGGCTATAGAATTCGCACAGCAGCCATTTGACTTATCTGCTCAATCACTTTTGCGTAGTAAAATTTTACAATTAAATGATAAAAACTATCAATTGCTGGTGACTCTGCATCATATAATTGCAGATGGTTGGTCTATTGGTATTCTGATTAAAGAACTAGCTGCACTATATGATGCATTGTCAACAGACAAACTTTCTCTGCGAGACGCTACGCAAACACCACTTCCTAAATTAACTATTCAATATGGAGATTTTGTCAATTGGCAACGAAAATGGCTTGATGGCGAGCGTATTCAACCTTTATTGGCTTATTGGAAACAAAAATTGCAGGGTGAGCTACCTGTACTGAATTTATCAACAGACCGTGTGCGATCGCCAGTTCAAACCTTCACAGGCGCTCAAGCGAAATTAATTCTTTCCCAAACTCTGACAAAAGAGCTAAAGAATTTGAGCCGTCATTCGGGAGTAACTCTGTTTATGACCTTGCTTACAGCCTTTAAAACCTTGCTGTATCGCTATACAGGTCAGACTGATATTTTAGTCGGTTCGCCAATCGCCAATCGCAACAGAGCAGAAGTTGACTCATTAATAGGATTTTTTGTCAATGTTTTAGTACTGCGTACAGACCTATCTGGCGACCTAAGTTTTCAGGAGTTACTAGCACGAGTGAAGTCTACAGCTTTAGAAGCTTATGTTCATCAAGACTTACCTTTTGAGAAGTTAGTAGAAGAACTAAAGCCAAATAGAGACTTGAGTTACAATCCACTATTTCAAGTGATGTTCGTTCTCCAGAATGTGCCAAAACCCAGTCTAAGCCTATCAGATGTATCAGTTACTTATGAACAGGGCTACAACGGGACATCTAAGTTTGATTTGACATTGTTTATGGAGGATTCCGAGCAAGGGTTGGTTGCAACTTGCGAATACAACATGGATTTATTTAATGCAGATACCGTTACTCGGATGCTGGGACACTTCAAGACTGTGCTAGAAAGCATAGTTAGCGATCCCCAACAACGCATTTCAGACTTGCAATTACTTACATCATCTGAACTAGAGCAATTATTAGTTGAGTGGAATGATACCAAGACAGACTACCCACAAGATAAGTGCATTCATCAACTGTTTGAAGCACAGGTAGAAAAAACACCATCTGATATTGCTGTCATATTTGAAAACCAAGAATTAACCTACCAGGAGTTAAACAACCGAGCAAATCAACTAGCACACTACTTACAAAAACTAGGGGTGAAGCCAGAAGTAATTGTAGGTGTATGCATGAAGCGCAGCCCAGAAATGCTGATTGCATTGTTGGCTATTTTAAAAGTGGGCGGGGCTTACGTACCACTAGACCCAGCCTATCCCCAGGAACGCTTAACTTTCATGCTAGAAGATAGTCAGTCTAAGGTACTGCTGACTCAAAGCCATCTAGTTGAATTGTTTGCTAAATCGAATGTGTATGTTGTTTGTATTGATAGAGATTCACAATTACTTAGCCGACAGAGTAGAGAAAATCTGTTTAGTGAAGTAAAACCCAATGACCTAGCTTATGTTATCTATACTTCTGGTTCTACTGGTGTACCAAAAGGTGTTGCTATAGAACATCAAAGTTGTGTTGCTTTATTAACATGGTCAAGAGAGGTTTTTACAGATGATGACCTTGCTGGAGTTTTAGCATCAACCTCTATTTGCTTTGATTTGTCAGTATTTGAACTGTTTGTTCCCCTCAGTTGGGGTGGTAGAGTGATTCTCGTAGAGAATGCTTTGCACTTACCCTCGTTGGTTGCTAAGGTAAGCTTGGTTAATACAGTCCCAAGCATCATTGCAGAATTACTACAAATAGATGGTTTACCTCCTTCAGTCAGGACGGTTAATCTTGCTGGTGAACCACTGCAAAATCAACTTGTGCAGCAGATTTATCAAAATGAGCGGATTCAGAAGGTTTTGAATCTTTACGGACCCTCTGAAGATACAACCTATTCCACATTTTCTCAAGTAAATAGAGATAGCAACGTAACTATCGGTCGTCCCATTGGCAATACACAAATTTATCTGCTTGATACTAAGTTGCAACCAGTACCAATTGGTGTCCCAGGTGAAATTTATATTGGTGGTGCTGGTTTAGCTAGAGGCTATTTAAACCGACCAGAGTTAACAAAGGAACGGTTTATATCTAACCCCCTCAATGATAAACTTGAATCACGGCTATATAAAACTGGAGATTTAGCTCGTTATTTAGCAGATGGAAATTTAGAGTACTTGGGGCGAATTGATCGTCAGGTCAAGATTAGAGGATTTCGGATTGAGTTAGGTGAAATTGAGAATGCATTGCTCAAACATCCAGCAATGCGGGAAATTGTAGTTTTGGCGCGAGAAGATAAACCACGTGTTCAACAATTGGTGGCTTATATTGTTCTTTTACCAGACCAAACACCTACAATTAGTGAACTACGAAGCTATCTCAAAGAACTGTTACCTGAATATATGGTTCCTGGTGTTTTTATCTTCCTAGACACCTTACCACTTTTGCCTAACGGAAAAGTAGACCGTCGTGCTTTACCTGTACCAGAAGTCTTGCGTCCAACATTGACGACTAGTTATGAAATACCCAAGTCGGAAATGGAACAGCAGATAGCAAAGCTTTGGCAAGAGGTGCTGCGTCTCGATAAAGTGGGCATTTATGATAACTTTTTTGATTTAGGTGGGCATTCGCTACTGATGTTTCAGGTTAATCATAAATTGAGGGCTATTTTGCAGCGAGATATATCAGTTGTTACTCTGTTTCAAAATCCGACTATTCATTCACTGGCGCAGTATTTAAGTCAAACAACAGAGGATAAATTAGCTTTTGAAATGATACGTGGCCGCGCTCAAAAACAAATCAGAATACGTCAAAAACAAAAAAGTATTCATGAAGCAATCTAAAATCAAAATTAAATTATTTTTGAGCTGATTCTGATAATGATATTTAGCATGAATATATCGCTACTATTTTGGCAGCGATCGAGAAAATTGAAGGTAATTAATTTCATATATAGAGGTAGATATAATGCTAGTTTTAGGGTTTACTGGAGGACTTGAGCTTATTTCCGAGGAACGACGTGGATATGATGATGTTTGGCTTCACGACGCAGCGTGTGTTTTGATTGAAGATGGAAAAGTTGTCTGTGCGATTGAAGAAGAAAGGCTCAATCGAATCAAGCATACCAATAAGTTTCCTTTAGAATCATTTCGTTTTTGCTTAAAGACTCATGGTATACAACTACAAGACGTAGACTTAATTGCATTTTACAGTTCAATTGAATACTCTGAGATTTGGCTAAAACTACTTTTTTTGAATTATCCTCAGTTAACAACAATTGAGCCAAGAGTATTGTTTCAAAATCTTTTGTGCAGAGGATTAGGCTATGAAATAGATCCAGAAAAATTCTGTTTTGTTCATCATCACTATGCACACGCAATGAGTGCTTTTGCCTTATCTGGTTATGACAGCAGCCTGATTACCACATTTGACGGTTCGGGGGATAACAGCTCTGGCATGATTTTTGAAGGCAAGGGAACAATGCTTGAGCAAATAGCCGATATTCCTATCCCTAAATCTCTTGGTGGTTTCTATACTAATGTAATATCTTTTTTGGGGTATAGCCAATTTGATGAATATAAAGTGATGGGGTTAGCTCCTTATGGGAACCCAGAAAAATATAAAGATTTATTTCAAACATTTTACACGTTACTTCCTAACGGAGATTATGAAATTTACGAAGAGAGGTTAATTTCACTTTTTGATTTAGGGATACCGCGTCGAAAAGGAGAACCTTTCACACAAACTCATAAGGATATAGCTGCATCACTTCAAGAAACCCTAGAAGATATAGTTTTTCATGTAATTAAACATCAAAAACAAGAAACAAAGCATAAAAACCTTTGTCTGGCAGGGGGAGTAGCTCATAATTGTACTCTGAATGGTAAAATATTGCGCTCTGGGATGTTTGAAAATATATTTGTTCAGCCTGCGGCTCATGATGCTGGCTGTGCTTTAGGAGCTGCTTTATATGCCTATTATCAGGCCAATCCAATGGCTCAAAAGCCTTCTCAGCTTGAGCATACTTACTGGGGAACAGATATCGGAAATTCTTCTGATGTTGTAAACCAATTGATGCAATGGCAAGATTTTATTGCCTTCGAGAAATTGGATAATGTTCCCGAACAAACAGCAAAGTTATTAGCAAGTGGTTCTGTTGTAGGATGGGTTCAAGGTCGTTCTGAATTTGGGCCAAGAGCTTTGGGTAACAGAAGTATTCTTGGAGATCCCCGCCCAGAAGAAAATAAAACTCGTATTAACAAAATGATTAAGAAGCGGGAAGGCTACAGACCTTTTGCTCCGTCTGTTTTAGAAGAGGATGTGGATGAATTCTTTGAAGTTCCACATAATCAAAAACACTTCCCATTCATGATATTTGTAGTTAATGTTCAAGAGGATAAACGTCAAAGTTTAGGAGCAATCACTCATATTGATGGAACAGCTAGAATCCAAACGGTATCACAAAAAACAAATAAAAAATATTGGGATTTAATTAACTCATTTAAACAATTGACAGGTATTCCAATTTTGCTTAATACTTCATTCAACAATAATGTTGAACCAATTGTAGATTCTGTTGAAGATGCCGTAGTTTGTTTTTTAACTACAGAACTAGACTATACTGTTGTGGGAGATTATCTGCTGAGAAAGAAAGATGTATCATGGTGGCATTATATGTCTCTGAGACTTTTTCTTCCGCTTCATATTTCATTACATGAGGTTAAGAAATTTAATTTCGAGGGAAAGCTTGACAATTTGTTCTATATTAAGAATAGCTATAATCATGCATTTCAGCGAGAGGTATCAGCAGAAGTCTTTGATGTTTTGAAGTTAGCGAATAGTGAGAAGACGATAGAAAGCCTTCTCAATAAATATGGTGAAGCAGAAGAAGGAAAAGCGAAAGACATAATTCATGAACTTATAGAATTGTGGTCGCAAAACTTAATTATTCTCCGACCATAAATGAATAGCATCCTTAATCACTTCTCTTTTGAAGAATACCTATTAAAAAACGCGAAGCCAGAAGATAGGTAATCTTAGAGTTAGTCAAAAGATCAGAGAAAAATCTGTTGGCAAACCATGTGCGATTCTCCTTTGGAGAGGCTGCGCCAACGCATCTAAAAAAAAGCAGCAAATCATCAAATAAAACAATTATTGCTCAGGAAATCAAGAAATAATTTTCACTAAGAGAAAGTAACAATTTGGGAATTTGTCAAAAATGCTTACTAGTCCTTCTCGCCCTTGGCAGTTATTAGTACTTTCTGCTCAGACTGACTCAGAACTAAAAACTGCAACTGTAAACCTTGCAGATTACTTGAGACAGCATCGTGACTTTAACCTTGCGGATGTTGCTCATAAATTGCAACGCGAACAACAGGCTTTTAAGCATCGGCGGACGGTTATTTGTCGGGATATAGAAGATGCTCTAGTTGCACTTGCAGATCCCAAGCGGGTACTTACCAACATCCAAGAAACAAAAGAACGTTCTATAGCTTTTATGTTTCCTGGGCTTGGTACTCATTACGTCAACATGGCTTGGGAACTTTACCAAGTTGAACCTGTGTTTCGCGCCTCAGTTGACTACTGTTGTGAATTTCTTAAACCCCTTCTCGGTCAAGATTTGCGAGATGTAATCTATCCAAACAGAGCTTCTCAACAAGACCAGCAGTCACTTCAAGAGAATTCTCAAGGTCTGGACTTGCGAAAAATGTTAGGTCGCAGCCAAACATCAGGGGACGCAAAGATGGTAACTGCAACATCTTTACTCAATCAAACTCACCTCGCTCAACCAGCTATTTTTGTCATTGAATATGCCTTAGGACAGTTATTGATATCCTGGGGAATTCGTCCTGTGGCAATGATAGGCTATAGCATAGGTGAATATGTAGCAGCGACTTTGGCAGAGGTTTTATCTTTAGACGAGGGTTTAACACTGATTGCTGCAAGAGCGCAAATGATTCAAAAGTTGCCAAGTGGAGCAATGCTTGCAGTTCCACTTTCGCAAACAGAGATATCCCCCCTACTCAATGACAAACTCTCACTTTCTGCGGTCAATGGGCCATCTATGGGTGTAATCGCAGGTGAAATCAATGCTATAGAAGTTTTAGAACAACAGTTAACTAAAAAAGGTTTAGCTTGTCGCCGTCTGGAAACTTCTCATGCTTTTCACTCTCACATGATGGAGAGTGCTAGCTCTAACTTACGTGAGTTGGTAACAACATTTAACCTCCAACCGCCAAAAATTCCTTATATATCTAACGTCACAGGAACTTGGATAACGGCAGCATCAGCCACAAATCCCGATTATTGGGTTAAGCATCTGTGTCAACCCGTGTTATTTGCTCCGGGTATACAAGAGTTGTGGAAACAACAGTATCCAATTTTATTGGAAGTAGGCCCTGGACAGACTCTAGGTAGCTTTGCGCTTCAATGTATACAAAATAATCCAGCAGTCAATCAGATTATCTTACCCTCTCTCAGATATTCCTACGATAGGAAACCAGACTTAGCATTCTTACTGAAAACATTGGGTAGGCTTTGGTTAGCAGGAGTGCAAATAGATTGGGCGGGATTTTATGCTCACGAGTCTCGTCATTCTATTGCTTTACCTGCATATCTTTAATATTCAAGTGGAGATGAGTTGAAGTCATGAATATTCAAACAGTAGGTGTTGTTGGTGCAGGAGTGATGGGAATAGGGGTTGCACAAAACCTCGCTCAAACAGATCATCAAGTTATCCTAGTAGATATTTCTGAAGATATTCTGGATAAAGCTAAACATGAAATTAGGAATAATATCCGTTTTCAGGGTTTTTTCAAAAAAGGCGTAGACGTTGGCGTAGCCTCTCGTAGAGAAGCCAGCCAAAGGCATCGCCAAGAAAATTCAGATGGGGTCATTGAAAAAATAGAATTTTCGACAAACTATAAAATTCTAGAAAATGCAGATTTCGTAGTTGAAAATGTCACCGAAAAATGGGATATTAAAAAGCAGGTATACTCTTTACTAGATTCTATTTGTCCAGCAGATTGCGTATTCGCTGCTAACACATCAGCAATTCCCATTACTCGCATTGCTTCAGTCACCAAACGTGCCGATAAAGTGATTGGTATCCACTTTATGAATCCTGTACCAATGAAGCCAATGGTAGAGATGATTCGCGGGTATCATACCTCTGAGCTAACAATTGAGACAGCAAAAAAAATACTGGCTCAGATGGGTAAAGAATGTGTCCTTGTCAATGATTCACCGGGTTTTGTTTCCAATCGCGTGTTGATGTTAACTATTAATGAAGCTGTTTTTCTGTTGCAAGATCAAGTTGCTACAGCAGAAGATATAGACAAAATCTTTAAAAGCTGTTTCGGTCACAAAATGGGACCTTTAGAAACAGCAGATTTGATTGGGCTAGATACAATTTTATTTTCTATCGAAGTTTTGTACGAAAACTTTAACGATAGTAAGTATAGACCATGCTCTTTGCTCAAAAAAATGGTAGATGCAGGATTACATGGTAGAAAAAGTGGTAAAGGGTTTTATATCTATCAATAGATAGGAAGAATTAAAAATAATGAACGAAATTCAAGTTAAAATCAAAACTTTTCTTTCCAAATTTTTCGGCAATCATGACTTACAGAAAGATGAAGACATTTTTGCTCTAGGTTTTGTCAACTCTATGTTTGCCATGCAACTTGTTTTATTCGTAGAACAAGAGTTCCAGATTGTTATTGAAAATGAAGACTTGGAGTTTGAAAATTTTCGGACAATTAACTCTATTACTAATTTAGTTGAGCGTAAGACTGCTGTAATAATTCATAAATGAATGATCGACCGACATTCATTATGGCAATAGTCATAAAGCAGGGCAAAACTTCCAGTTACAAAAGCTAAAAATGTTGGAGTGTTTATGAAAATTCAAGCTAGGGAATCAATTTTAAAAATAAATAATCCTAGTACAAAGCAGTTTTTAGATATCTGGAAGCAATATCAGCCTTTTTTAATTGAAAATGTTGCTGAACATTGGGATGCTTGTAATAATTGGTCTAATGATTATCTGATAAAACACTGTGGAAATAAGATGATTTCTATATGGTTTTTTCAAAAAGGTTTTTTGGGTGATTATAAAAAGTTTGCTTATGATAATGGTTCTTATTATATAAAAGAGATGCAATACAAGGAGTATATAAAAGATATAGAAGATAGAGTTAATGAAAATAATAATGATGATATAGGATGTTATTCAAATGAGATAGATTTTGAAGATCGCTTTCCTGAACTTGTTGGAGATGTTACTTATCCAAAATACTTAAATAGAAAGCCATGGGTTAACTTATGGCATGGTTTCTCAAGTAAAAATTTTACTTCAGCTAGTACCCTTCACTTTGACCGAGTACATAATGTTTATGCTCAAATTCGAGGGAGAAAAAGATTTCTTTTATTTCCTCCTTCAAATTATCTATCATTTTATCCACCTCTTGAGGAGAATTCTGGCATAGGACATAATAGCAAAGTAAATCCGGATCTGCTCCAATTGGAATTATTTCCAAAATTTCCTTGGCAAGAAAGAATAGAAGTTGTACTTCAACCAGGAGAAATACTTTATATACCACCTTTTTGGTGGCATCATGTTACAGCAATAGATGAGAATATATCATTATCATTTTGGTATGATCTTAAAATTCAAGATTTTTTCAAGCAAAAAAATATGTTATCAGTTTTCTTAAACATCGCACCTCATTATCTCAATCATGCAATCTCTTCTGGCTCTGTAATGGATATTATGGACTTATTGAAAGGTATTATTTCATAAAGTCTTTTTATACAGAAGTATAAAAATGGGTAGTGAGGCATAGTAATGATTTATTGTCGTAGGGAAACATTATAGTGATGAACGAAATACCAGACTGCCCCAATGTGGTTGTCAAGTGATTTTGAGAACGACAATATTTTACAGACTAAGCATGCAAATCATTGCTTAACGGTATTGTATTATTAAATCGTTCAATATAACTTGTCCGATCGCTATCTTTACTGATTGCACGATACAATAAACTCTATCGCCAATTGAATTGAACGTAAAATTGCTTTGATAATTCATAAATGAATTAAAAATTAAGATTATATATGGCAATAGCCATAAAAAAAGCGCGAAAGCTCCACTTTAAATCAGTTCAGTAATGATGTAAGACTTTTATGAAAACTCACGCTGTCGAATCAATTTTGAGAATAAAGAATCCTAGCACAAAACAATTTTTAGAGATGTGGAAGGAATATCAGCCTTTTATAATTGAAGATGTTGCTACACATTGGGATGCTCGCAAGAAGTGGTCTAATGATTATCTGATAAAACACTGTGGTAATAGCATGGTTGGTATAAGTTTTTTCAAAAAAGATTTTTTTGATGATTCTAATAACTTTGCTAATGATGATGGTTATGTTAATACTGTAAAAGAAATGAAATACAAAGAGTATATAAATGACTATATAGAGAAAGTTAATGAAAATAAAAATGATTCTGATTTAAGATGTTATTTAAGTAGTGCAGTTTTGGAACATTGTTTTCCTGAAATTGTTGGAGATGTAACTTCTCCAAAATACTTCAACAGGAAGACATTAGCTAGCTTTTGGCATGGTTCATCTAGTAAAAAATTCTCTTCAACTACTGTCCTTCACTTTGATGGATTTCATAATATTTTTGTTCAAATTCGAGGTAGAAAAAGAATACTTTTATTTCCTCCTTCAAATTATTTGTCATTCTATCCACCACTTGAGCATAGTCAAGGCTATGCAGATTATAGTAAGGTAGATCCGAATCTCCCCAATTTGGAATTATTTCCGAAGTTTCCTTGGCAAGAAAGAATAGAAGTTGTGCTTCAAGCAGGAGAAATGCTCTACATACCACCTTATTGGTGGCATCATGTTACAGCATTAGAAGAGAATATATCATTGTCCTTTTTCTACGATGTTGAAATTAAAGATTATTTCAAGCAAAAAAAAATGCTATCAACTATGTTAAATATCGCACCTCATTATTTCTATCATGCAATCTCTTCTCGAGACGGTCTATGGACTTCTATTGCCCTGCTTAAATCTTTGATCTTACCAGGTAGTTTTACAGAGGATATTCGGCGTAAAGAAACTCAAGCAGGTAAACCATTAACGATAAAGTAAATTTATGAAATTAGAATTATCTGCTCAACAAAAAGAAAATCAAGCTGAATTTAAAGCTTTTGTTAATAAGGAAATATGTCCTGATGCTGGCGAATGGGATAGGAAAGAATTTACCCCGCCAGAACTAGTTAAAAAAATAGCTGAACGTGGTTTTCTTGGTGCCATATTACCCCAAGAATATGGTGGTCAAGGAATGGACATGATTACCTATGGTATTCTCAACGAAGAAATTGGACGGGGATGTTCTTCTGTGCGGAGTTTGCTGACAGTTCACAACATGGTTTCTCATGCTTTATGTAAATGGGGTAATAAATCTCAAAAACAGTATTGGCTGCCCAAATTTGCATCTGGAGAAATTATCGCTGCTTTTGCATTAAGCGAACCTAATGTAGGTAGCGATGCAAAAAGTGTAGAAACAAGAGCAACGCTTGCAGGCGATGCTTATGTCTTAAATGGACAAAAGAGATGGATTACCTATGGACAAATAGCAGATGTCTTTTTAGTCTTTGCTAAATGCGAGGGAAAACCCACTGCTTTTTTAGTTGCAAAAAATACACCAGGATTTTCAGTCAAAGCAATGTCTGGCATTTTAGGTGTTAGAGCTTCAATGTCAGCAGAATTGCAATTTAATAACTGTCAAATTCCTCAAGAGAATTTAGTAGGTAAATTAGGTTTTGGATTTTCCTACATTGCCTCTACTGCGCTTGATTATGGTAGATATAGCGTGGCATCGGGTTGTGTAGGTATTGCTCAAGCTTGTTTAGAAGCTTGTATCAAGTATACAAATGAACGAAAACAGTTTGGCGTTTACCTTAAAGAACATCAATTAATCCGCCAAATGATTACTCAGATGATAACTAATGTGAAAGCAGCAAGGCTATTATGTTATCAAGCTGGTTATCTCAAAGATATTAACGATCCAAACTCGATTACAGAAACTTCTATTGCTAAGTACTTTGCATCCACAGTAGCTACTAAAATAGCAAATGATGCCGTACAAATTCATGGTGGCAATGGTTGTAGTAGTGAGTACCCAGTTGAGAGGTATCTCCGAGACTCTAAAATTATGGAAATCATTGAAGGTAGTACTCAAATTCAAGAAATTACTATCGCCGAGTCAGGTCATCAAGATTATCTTTTTGCAACTGTTACTACTGGCTTGAAAAAAAAATTAGCCGAGAGAATTTAATATATGATTAGTACTAAAGAACAAGAATTAAATAGCAAACAAAAAGATAAAAAATTTATTAAGTGTGTCGTTTGGGATTTAGATAATACCCTATGGCACGGAGTTTTGCTCGAAAATGATAAAGTTTACCTGCGAGAAAATATAGTAAATATTATTCATACTTTAGATAATCGTGGTATCCTACAATCTATAGCGAGTAAGAACGATCGTGCTACAGCAATAGCTAAATTAGAAGAATTTGGTTTCAAAAAGTATTTTTTATATTCACAAATAAATTGGAATTCTAAAGCTGCTTCTCTCAAAGAAGTTGCTCGTTTACTTAACATTGGTCTGGATGCGATCGCATTTATCGACGATCAATTATTTGAACTAGAAGAAGTAAAATTTACCTTACCAGAAATCCTGTGTATTAACGCAGATGAAATAGGAAATATTTTAGATATGCCAGTCATGAATCCCCGTTTTATTACGGAAGATTCACAAATTAGAAGGTTAATGTATATTAGTGATATTGAGCGTCAAAATGCAGAAAAAGAATTTGTTGGTACAGGAGATGAATTTTTAGCTACTCTCAATATGAATTTCACTATATCTTCTGCTCAAGAAGAAGATTTGCAGCGTGCAGAAGAGTTAACACTAAGAACAAACCAATTGAACACAACTGGTTATACTTACTCTTACGACGAACTCAATTATTTTCGTCAATCAGAAAACCATAAACTGCTGATTGCAAGTCTGGAAGATAAGTATGGAAGCTATGGGAAAATAGGCTTGGTTCTAATCGAATGTCAGCCTAAGTCATGGATAATTAAGCTTTTGCTGATGTCTTGTCGCGTCATGTCCAGGGGAATTGGCACAATTATGTTGAATCATGTCATGAGTCTAGCTCAAAGCAATAATGTCCGTCTTCTAGCAGAGTTTGTACCAAACGATCGCAACAGAATGATGTATATATCTTATAAATTTGCAGGTTTTAAAGAAATTGATAAGAATGGCAATTCAGTTATTTTTGAGAATGATTTAACTCGAATTCAGACTGTTCCTGCGTATGTAAAATTTCAAGTAACTAATTAAATTACTAATCTTAAAAAGTTAAGTAAATCAAGTATTAATATTGATTTAAAACCTTGAACTTAGTAAAAATAAGAGAGATGAAAATAAATGAACAAAAATACCGAGCGTGAAACAACTTATGAATTAATGGAAGGAATTGCTATTGTTGGTATGGCAGGGTGTTTTCCTGGAGCCATCAGTATAGAATCTTTTTGGCAAAATTTGCAAGATGGCGTAGAATCCTTATCTTTATTTACAGATGAAGAGTTAATAGCTGCTGGTGTATCTCCAGCGTTTGTTAATGATAGTAATTATGTTAAAGTTGGTGGCGTTTTAGAAAATATTGATTTATTTGATGCTGCATTCTTTGATCTGAATCCGAAAGAGGCTGAAGTAACAGATCCTCAACATCGCCTGTTTTTGGAATGCGCTTGGTCGGCTTTGGAAAATGCTGGTTACGACTCAACTAAGTGTGAAAGCAGAATTGGTGTTTATGCTGGTGCTAGCTTAAATAATTATTTATCCTTTGATTTGAATAATGACCAATTAGGGTCAGCGCAATCATACCAAAAGTTGATTGGAAATGATAAAGGGTTTCTCTCTACGCGGGTTTCTTATAAATTAAATCTAACTGGCCCAAGTATTACTGTT
This sequence comes from Nostoc sp., assembly GCF_036917415.1. Taxonomy (GTDB): domain Bacteria; phylum Cyanobacteriota; class Cyanobacteriia; order Cyanobacteriales; family Nostocaceae; genus Nostoc. The sequence goes on from NZ_JBALDJ010000125.1 coordinate 41,655, forward strand.
CAAACAGCTTGTTCTACATCATTAGTTGCTACTACCCTGGCGTGCCAAAGTTTGCAGAATTATCAATGCGATATGGCTTTGGCGGGAGGAGTTTCTATCCGGTTACCGCAAAAAACTGGTTATTTGTATGAACCAGGAGGGCCACTATCACCTGATGGTCATTGTCATGCTTTTGATGCGAAAGCACAGGGAACAACTGTTGGTAACGGTGTCGGGATAGTTGTTCTCAAGCGAGTCAGAGATGCGATCGCAGATGGCGATTGCATATATGCTGTGATTAAAGGTGCGGCAATTAACAACGACGGTTCGATGAAAGTGGGCTACACAGCACCTAGCGTCGATGGTCAAGCAGAAGCGATCGCTGAAGCCGTAATGTTAGCAGAGGTAGAACCGGAGACAATCAGCTATATTGAAGCTCACGGTAGCGGTACAGCTTTGGGCGATCCAATTGAAATTGCTGCACTGACTAAAGTTTTTTGTGCCAGTACCGAGAAAAAGAATTTCTGCGCCATTGGTTCAGTCAAGACGAATATTGGTCATTTAGATGCCGCCGCCGGAGTTGCAGGATTAATCAAAACAGCTCTGGCTCTAAAGCATCAGCTAATTCCGCCAAGCTTAAACTTTGAACAGCCTAATCCTCAAATTGATTTTGCCAATAGTCCTTTTTACGTCAATACCAAGTTAACGGCATGGAAAACAGGCTCGACTCCCCGCCGTGCCGGTGTTAGCTCTTTAGGAATGGGCGGAACCAATACCCACATAGTTCTAGAAGAAGCCCCAACACTTCCAGCTTCTAGTGCTTCCCGTCCTTGGCAATTGTTAGTACTCTCTGCAAAAACTGAGTCTGCGTTAGAAACTGCCACGCAGAATCTAAGCCAACATTTGATGCTACATCCCGATCTGAACCTTGCAGATGTAGCTTATACCTTGCAAGTGGGGCGTAGAGACTTTAATTATCGGCAAATATTAGTTTGCTCCGATGCCCAAGATGCGATTAAGACATTGAATCAGCCAGCCTCAAAACGAGTTATAACTCCATTTCAAGAGTCAGGAACTCGCTCCGTTGCTTTCATTTTTCCTGGACGAGGTGCGCTGTATACAGATATGGGCAAAGAACTCTACGAAACTGAGCCGATGTTCCGCAAGCAGGTAGAAAAGTGCTGCCTCATATTAAAACCACATCTAGAGTTAGATTTGCGATCGGTAATTTATCCCAGCGAATCTGAACAGGAAATCGCAGTAGAAAAATTCCAACAAACTTGCTTTGCTCAAAGTGCCCTGTTTGTTATCGAATATGCTTTAGCTCAATTGTGGATATCCTGGGGTATTTCTCCTCAAGCAATGATTGGGCAGGGTATTGGTGAATATGTCGCTGCTACTTTAGCCGGAGTTTTTTCTCTAGAAGATGCCCTCGCATTAGTGGCGAATGAGTCTTCCACGGAGTTTTTAGGAAAAGTCCGACTCAATCCTCCAAAAATTCCATTTATATCCAATGTTAGTGGAACTTGGATTACTCAAACTGAAGCAATAAACCCTAACTATTGGACACAAATACAGCAATCTATACATTTTAATGAAGGAATTGCAGAGTTACTTAAAGACAATCAGCGAATTCTACTCGAAGTTGGTTATGGAGATTTAAGTACTGAAGTGCTGACCTCAATACCTCATCCTCGCCAGCAACATTCAGATGTAGCATTTTTACTTAACACCTTGGGTCGTCTGTGGATGTTGGGAATTAAGATAGATTGGTCAGGTATTTACGCCAACGAACGCCGTCATCGCCTCCCTTTACCAACCTATCCCTTTGAGCGTCAGAGTTACTGGATTGAGTCAACAGCCTCCCAGAAATCGTTAGATCAAAATTCACCGAGTCATCCCGTTGAAAATCGACGTTATTCTATTGAGCTAGACTCCTTATCTACTTCTGAAACAGCATCACAGCAATCATTAGATAAAAAGCCAAATATCGCTGACTGGTTTTATATTCCAGTATGGAAACAATCCATACCAATTGAGTTTTTCCAAGAAGAACCGACAAAACAAAAGTTGCGTTGCTTAGTCTTTTTGGATAACTACGGAGTGGGAACTGAATTTGCCCAACGACTGGAACAACACAGTCAAGATATCATCAGCGTGCGAGTGGGTGAACAGTATAGCAAGCTCGATGAACGGATGTATGTCATCAATCCGCAACAACCAGATGACTACGATACGTTGCTTCAAGAGCTTCAAAAGCAGGATTTTAAGCCAAATGCGATCGCTCATTTTTGGAGCGTTACGCCAAATGATATTTTACTCAAGAAAGAGTTAGAATTACTTGAAGATTACCAGCATCTCGGTTTCTATAGTCTGCTATTTTTAGCACAATCAATAGGAAAACAAGATATTTGGGATTCCCTGAAGCTGATGGTCGTAACTAGTAATATACATGATGTCATCGGCGATGAAAATTTATGCCCACAGAAGGCTACGGTATTAGGGCCATGCAAGGTAATTCCCAAGGAATATCGAAATATCAATTGCAGTAGTGTTGATTTAGTCATGCATTCTGCTCAAACTTCTTTATCTAACAAAATCATAGATAATTTGGTAGCAGAATTCACACTACAACAGACTAATGAAATAGTTGCCTACCGTGGATCTCACCGTTGGATTCAAACCTTTGAACCACTCCCATTAGATGACCAAATTGCAGGCAAAAATAAGTTAAAACAAGGTGGAGTTTACTTAATTACTGGTGGACTTGGAGGCATCGGTTTAGTATTAGCAGAACATCTAGCAAAGACACTAAAGGCTAAGTTAATCCTCGTCGGACGAGGGGGGCTACCTGAACGCCGTGAGTGGGAACAATGGCTAGAAACTCATGATAGCCAAGATTCTATCAGTCGGAAGATACAGAAAGTGCGATCGCTTGAGCAATTGGGAGCGGAGGTTGAAGTTAAAACTGCCGATGTAACTAATTCTGAACAGATGCAGATAGTAATTGCTCAAGCATTACAAAAATTCGGTCAAATTAATGGTGTAATCCATGCGGCTGGTATTGCTGCTGGTGGTGTTACCCAACTCAAGACGCGGGATATAGCCAGCAATGTCTTAGCAGCAAAAGTCAAAGGCACATTAATATTAGAAGATGTTTTCAAGAATATAAATCTGGATTTCTTTGTGCTTTGTTCATCTAAAACTTCTATTTTGGGTGAATTTGGACAAATAGATTATTGTGCAGCTAATGCCTTTCTCGATGCTTATGCTCACCGTCACCCTTCCAAATCCAATCGATTCACAGTATCAATCAGTTGGGATACTTGGCAAGAAGTTGGCTTTGCAGTAGAAACTGTATTACCAGATAGCATTAAACAAGAGCGTGCAGAAATTATCAAAAAAGGTATATTATCTCAAGAAGGTGTCGATGCTTTTAATCGCATTTTGGGAAGTAAGCTGCCTCATATTGTTGTTTCAACCCAAGATTTACCAGCTTTAATTAAGCAAAACAATTCTCCCCAGTATTTACAAGAACAATTAACGCTTTTGGATTCAAAATTATCTACAGTTAATCTTTCCAAAGTAAAACATCCTCGCCCGAATTTAGGTAATGATTACATTGCTCCCGAAAACGAAATCGAGCAAATGCTGGCTGATATTTGGCAAGAAATTCTGGGAATTGACAAGATAGGTATCCACGACAACTTTTTTGAGTTGGGGGGAAATTCTATCAACACAATTCAAATTGCTGCCAAAGCTAACCAAGCAGGTTTAAAGTTAACATCTCAACAGTTTTTTCATTACCAGACAATTGCTGATTTAGCAATAAATTTGTGTATTACTGAAACTATCGAAAGCGAAGATAATTTAGAGGTAAAAGAGTTATATCTTACACCGATTCAGCATCAGTTACTTGAACAAAATCAGCCCGATATACACCATTGTAACCAGTCTTTACTGCTGGAAATGCAGCAAGCGTGCGATCGCAATTTATTAGAGCAGGCTTTACAACATTTAATTGAACATCATGATGTATTTCGCCTGCGTTTTATCCAAAAAGAATCTGTTTGGCAGCAAATTTATGCTAATTCTAATGGTAGTATTGAATTTAAACGTGTAGATTTATCGGCACTACCAGAAATTGAACGAAAACTTGCTATTGAATCTGTAGCTGCGGAACTAGAAACAAGTTTGAACTTATTTGAGGGGCCACTTGTACGGTTTGCCTTATTTGACTTAATACCACAGCAAACTAGTTACTTGCTAATTATCATTCACCACCTAGCAGTTGATACTGTCTCTTGGCAAATTTTGCTAGAAGACTTGCAAACAGCTTATCAGCAAATCATTCAAGGTCAGACGATACATTTGCCATCTTGTACTATTTCATATATGCAGTGGGCACAATACCTACATGAATATGCTGAATCTTCAGAAATAATCCCAGAACGGGATTATTGGCTGGGAGAAATGCAAAAGCCATTTAGCCACTTACCCGTTGACTATTCAACAGGTGACAATACAGTAGTTAATGTAGATATAGTATCCGTCTGTCTCAATAAAAAAGAGACAAAAACTTTATTAGAAGAGATACACAAAGCCTATAATACTCAAATTGATGAAGTGTTACTCACAGCTTTAGTGCAAGCTTTTGCAACATGGACAGGAGAACAAAGATTGTGGGTAGATATCAGAGGTAATGGTCGAAAGGCAATCTTTAAAGATGTAAATTTATCTCGTACAGTTGGTTTATTTACAACTTGCTTTCCAGTTATTTTGGATATTACCAAATCTTCTGATAGAGGAGATTCATTAATAACAATAAAAGAATATTTACGTAGTATTCACAATAGTGGGATTAGTTATGGTGTACTAAATTACTTAAGCAATAAGCAGGATAAGCAATCAGAACTGCAAGGCTTTCCCAAAACCGAAGTGAGTTTCAATTACTTCGGAGAATATGACCAAATAGTTTCAGAATTGTCTTTATTTGGTTTAGCAAATCAATCTCAACGTATCAATTACAGCACATCTAAGAATCTAATTTATTTGTTAGAGATTAATGCAATTGTTCTTAACAAAGAATTGCAATTCTCTTGGAAGTATAGTCAAGCTATTCACCGCCGAGAAACAATTAAGAAATTGGCTGATGATTTTATAAAAGCACTGCGCTCTCTGATGATTGACTGTCAATCTGTAGAAGCAGAAAGATATACACCATCTGACTTCCCTAGAGCCAAATTGAACCAACAGCAATTGGATAATTTACTATTAAAAATTAACCAAAAGAGGTAGAAAATAGCCAAATGAGCACAAAAACTATTGAAGATATATACGAACTGACACCTGTACAAAAGGGGATGCTTTTCCACTGTTTGTTTGATAGTGAATTGTCCTTATATTTTTTCCAGCATATCTTTACTGTGCATGGCAATCTTAATATAGAGGCGTTTGAAAAAGCTTGGCAACTTGTAATGGCTCGACATCCCATTTTACGGACTGGGTTTTATTGGGAAGAAATTGAGAATCCACTACAAATTGTCTACAAGCAAGTCGAAGTGCCCTTAAATTATTATGACTGGTCTAATATAAATTCAGTTGAACAAAAGGTGCAACTTGACTCTTTTATTGTCAGCGATCGCCAAAAAAGTTTTGACTTCTCCCAGCCGTGTTTGATGCGTCATACTTTAATTCGCTTTACTGATAACAAGTATCTATATATTTGGAGTTTTAACCACATCATTATCGATGGTTGGGGTGGTTCGCTAGTATTCCAAGAGTTTGTGGAAACTTATGGAATGATTTGTCAGAATAAAGAAATTTGTTTAGCACCTACTCGCCCTTTTAGGGACTACATTGATTGGTTACAGCAACAGGATATATCAAAAGCCAAAATTTTTTGGCGACAAGCATTACAGGGTATCAAAGCACCAACTCCTTTAACTTATATAGAAAAAATAGAAAAAATTGACCAATCATCTATACAGAAAATAAGGTATAGTGAAGAAATAATTCAGCTATCATCAACTAGTACACAGGCGCTACAGTTTTTTGCTACAAAACATCGTCTCACCTTTGCTACCATAATCAATGGTATTTGGGCAATTCTCCTCAGTCGCTATACTTGTTCCAACAATATATTGTATGGCTGCACTGTTAGCGGAAGACCCGCAGATTTGCATGGTGTGGAATCAATGGTTGGTATGTTTGTTAATACCTTGCCCATCCATGTCAATATAGATACTGAACAGCTTATTTTATCATGGCTACAACGTTTTCAGCTGCAATTAGTTGAGGTACGCGACTATGAATACACTCCATTAACAGAAATTCATCGCTGGAGTGAAGTTCCACAAAAATTAACTTTGTTTGAAAGTATTGTGGTAGTTGAGAACTTTCCAGTCAGTGAATTTATTCGAGATTGGAAGGGGAATATGGAATTTCAGCATACAGAGCTGTATTACCGAAATAACTATCCTCTAAATTTAGTTGTATACCCTAATAAAGAGTTATTAATAGCCATTTCCTATGATTCTAGAAGATTTGAAACTGCTACGATCGCTGAAATACTCAAAGATATTGAAATGCTGCTGCAAGGGTTGATAACTAATCCTAATTTTAAAATTCAAGATTTACCGTTACTGACACCAGAACAGCAGCAGATCGCTTTAATGTTAGAAAAGGAAGTATCATTTAATTGGGCTTTTGCTTCATGTAATTAAAACTATTCTATCTTTAATCATTGATCTGTCCACCCTGTTTCCGGGTTGTTTAATTATAAGAGACTCTTTTAAGTCAGTGATTGAATATCAAATTAAACTAAAATACTAATATTTATAACTCGGTAATGGTGACAAGGGGAAAATATGAGTATAGATTTACGTAAAAATAACTTATTCTCTCAAAAAATTTATTGGCTAAATAAGTTATCAAAAGAACTCCCAGAAACAAATCTGATTCTGGACTATATAAGACCTTCACTTTCTAGTACGAGAAATAAGTTTTTTAACTTTGAATTATCACATGATTTATCTCAAAAAATCATTAATCTAGCTAAAGGTTCTGATTTTTCAACGTACTTGATACTTGTATCTGCATTGAATATATTGCTGCCAAAATACACTCGAAACAATGATGTTATTATCGGAATGCCGATATATGAGAGAATTAGCACAGGTTGCGTAAATAGCAAAGTTATTCCCTTACGTACTCAAGTAATACCTCAACTTTCATTCAAGGATTTTTTGTTTCAAGTCCAAGATGCAATTATCGGTGCTTACAGCCATCAAAACTATCATTTAGATGAATTAATTCAGTTATTAAAAATACCAACAATTCCAAGTCGTTGTCCAATTTTTGATATAGTAGTTCTATTAGAAAATATTCATATTAAAAATGATTTAAATCATCTGAAGAATGACATCACATTTTCTTTTTTAATTAACGGTGATATGATTAGTGCCAATATAGAGTACAGCGAATATCTTTTTAAAGAGCAAAATATAAAATTGATGAGTAGATATTATACTAATGTTATTGAAAGTATTATCAACGATGTTGACACTAAAATATCAGATATTATTTTATTGAAAGACACCGATAAACATCAGTTATTGAAACAATATAATAACAATGCTAAAGAATACCCAGTTAATAAAACAATAAATAAATTATTTGAACAGCAGGTATTTCAAACTCCAAGCAATGTAGCTGTTATTCATAAAAAAACACAATTAACATATAAAGAGTTAAATGAAAAAGCTAATCAACTAGCCGGATTATTGAGGAAACTAGGAGTTTGCAAAGGAGAATTTGTAGGCATTTTTAAAGAACGCGATATCAATTTCCTGATTGCTATCCTGGCGATATACAAGGCAGGTGGTGCATATGTGCCTGTTGATAGTACTTATCCACCAAATCGAATTAAATATATGCTATCTAATAGCAAAGTAAAATTTATATTAACAGATTTTTCACTATTTCATCTACTCACAGATTTAGTAGAAGATAGTTCGCAATTACCATCTATTATTTGTTTAGATGAAATTGTTCCAGATCATAAGCTATTTACTAATCAAGCAGGCTTGAAGATATATAAAAAGTTTGATTTTGGGGACTTACCTAATGACAATGTAGAACATATTAATGATGCTTTTGACCCGGCTTACATGCTCTATACCTCCGGTTCTACAGGACTACCTAAGGGAGCAATAGTTAGACATGATGGTGCAGTTAATCATATTTATGCCCAATTTGATGAGTTGGAGTTAACAGAGGAATTTTGTTTTCTCCAAAGCGCCCCTTCTTCCACAGATATTTCTGTCTGGCAGTTTTTGGCACCACTTTTAATTGGTGGGAAGACGGTAATAGTAGATATTGAAACTGTTGCGATTCCTAAACAATTATTTCTTGTACTGAAATCATCAAAAATTACAGTTGTTGAATTAGTACCAGCATTATTTGGCGGCTTACTTGAATATACTTCACAGCTACCTATTCTCGAAAGAGAATTACCAGATTTGAAATGGATGATGGTTGTTGGAGAACCAGTATCGGTCAGTTGGGTAAATAAGTGGCTTGAGATTTATCCAGAAATCAAAATTGTTAATGCTTACGGTCCTACTGAAGCTGCTGATGATATCACTCAGTTTATCGTTGATAAGCCTTTTGATGAAAACCAACGCACAGTTCCAATTGGTAAACCATTAGCAAACTTAAATCTCTACATTCTGGATGAAGAGATGAAATTATTACCCATTGGCGCTCCTGGAGAGATTTGCGTATCGGGAATTGGTGTGGGCGATGGCTACTGGAAGAATGAAGAAAAAACCAAATTAAGCTTTGTGACGAACCCGTTTACAGAAGCAAGGAAGAACTTACCACCAAATCGCAGAGATTTAATTTATAAAACTGGAGATTTAGGAAGATGGCTGGCTGATGGGAATATTGAATTCCTCGGACGTATTGACCATCAGGTAAAAATTCGTGGCTTCCGGGTTGAACTTGGAGAAATTGAGACATTTTTGGGTCAGCACCCAAATATACGTGAAAATATTGTGGTGGCCGATCGGGAGGAACCAGATAACCTTCAATTAGTTGCTTATGTAGTTGTGAAGACAGAACCAGTTCCTACTATTAGTGAATTGCGTGGTTTCTTAAGAAAAAAGCTACCTGACCACATGTTACCTTCTGCCTTTGTGATCCTAGAAAGCCTACCACTAGCACCTAGCGGTAAAGTAGACCGTAAAGCTCTGCCCAAACCAGATAATCTTCGCCCGGAATTGGAAACTACTTATGTTAAACCACGAAATGAGGTAGAACGCTTAATTGTTGATACATGGCAGAAAATACTTAAAGTTGAAAAAGTAGGTATCCAAGACAATTTCTTTGACCTTGGTGGACATTCTCTAAATGTGTTTCAGGTACATAGCAAACTGCGCGAACTTTTGAAAGTGGATTTAGCTATAACTGACCTTTTTAAATATCCGACTATAAGCTCCTTATCAAATTATTTCAGTCAAAAAGATAATAGTGATGAAGTATTTGCTTCTGAAACTAATCAAATCAGTGAAAAGCTGGGAGCTGGTAAAGCTAGATTAAAGCAAAGTTTTGTCAGAAAAAAACAGCAAATTATTTAAATAACTCTAGGTAAATTATCTTAAAAGGATGAAAAAAATGGATAGTTCAGGAGATAATTTAAGTAATAAAACGGGCTTAGAAATAGCTGTTATTGGGATGAATGGCTATTTCCCAAAAGCTCAAAATATAGAGCAATTTTGGCAAAATCTTCGAGACGGAGTAGAGTCAATACAATTTTTCACCGATCGAGAACTAAAAGATTTAGGTGTAGATCCTGCTGACCTGACAAACCCTTATTATGTCAAGGCAGAGGGTGTAGTTGAAGATATAGATTTGTTTGATGCTTCATTCTTCGGTATAAATCCTAGAGAAGCTGAAACTATGGACCCCGGACTCCGTTTGTTTTTGGAATATGCATGGACAGCACTTGAAGATGCTGGCTATAGTTCTGAAGCTTACAATAAGCCGATTGGAGTTTTCACTGGTTTTGGTTTTGGCGGTTATCTACCTAATATTTATTCAAATCCAGATATTGTAAACTCTGTTGGTCAATACCAAATAGAGAAAGGAATCTCTCCAGCTTCCATTACACTTGCTTCTTACAAGTTAAACTTGCAGGGACCAAGTTATGCAGTTCAAACCACCTGCTCAAGTTCATTAGTTGCTTTACATTTAGCCTGTCAAAGTTTGCTAAGTGGCGAGTGTGATGTTGCCTTGGTTGGAGGAGTCTCAATATCAGAAGCAGTTGGTTATGTATATCAGGAAGGAGGAACTTCATCTCCTGATGGACATTGCCGTGCTTTTGATGCAAAGGCGAAGGGATGTCCGAGAGGAAGGGGTCTGGGTATTGTAGTTTTAAAACTTTTAGAAGAAGCGATCGCAGATGGAGACTGCATACATACAGTTATAAAAGGTTCCGCTATTAATAATGATGGATCAGACAAAGTTAGCTACACTGCACCCAGTATTCATGGTCAGGCAACAGTGATTAGAGCGGCTCAGATTATGGCTGAGGTTGAACCCGAAACAATTACCTATATAGAAGCTCATGGAACTGGAACTGCTCTAGGCGACCCGGTTGAAATTGCAGCCTTGACACAAGCTTTTCAGACCAAAACTCAGAAAAAGGGCTTTTGTGCGATCGGTTCTTTGAAAACCAACATTGGACATTTGGACGAAGCTGCTGGAATTGCAAGTATAATCAAAACCGTTTTAGCCCTCAAGCATAAACAGATACCACCTAGCTTAAACTTTGAAGAACCATCACCCCAGATAGATTTTGCTAACAGTCCTTTTTACGTCAACAACACATTGTCTGAGTGGAAAACCAACGGTACTCCTCGTCGTGCTGGAGTTAGTGCTTTTGGTTTTGGCGGGACAAATGCCCATGTGATTCTGGAAGAAGCTCCGATAATTAAACCTTCTAGTCCTTCTCGTACTTGGCAGTTATTATTACTTTCAACTAAGACAAGTACAGCACTGGAAACTGCTACAGAAAATCTGGCTAATTACCTACAAAAAAATCCAGATTTAAACCTCGCTGATGTTGCTCATACTTTGCAAGTGGGTCGATGGACTTTGAACCATCGCCGAATGGTAGTTTGCCAAAACCAACAAGATGCAATAAAAGCACTGCAAGACCCTCAAAGAGCTTTCACCTATTATCAAGAGCCTTGTAATCGCTCTGTAGTGTTTATGTTTTCTGGACAAGGCACGCAGTATGTAAATATGGCTCGAGAATTATACGAGAGCGAAACCGTATTTAGAGAGCAAGTTGATTACTGCTGCGAACTGCTCAAACCTCACTTGGAAGTAGACTTGCGTACAGTCCTCTATCCCAATGAAGAAAAAGCGTTAACAGCAGCACAAAAGTTGCAGCAAACAGCAATTACTCAACCAGCGCTGTTTGTGATTGAATACGCTCTAGCCAAGTTATGGATGGCGTGGGGCGTGCGTCCTGAGACTATGATTGGTCACGGTGTAGGAGAGTATGTAGCTGCCACTGTAGCTGGAGTTTTCTCTTTGGAAGATGCCTTGGGAATAGTGGCGAATCGAGGAAAACTCATGCAGCAGTTACCTGGTGGTGCTATGCTCTCGGTTCAGCTTTCAGAACAAGAAGTACAACAACTGCTAGAAAAGCAAATTTCTCTAGCTGCGAGTAATGCACCTTCTTCCTGCGTGGTGTCTGGTTCGACAGAAGCGATAGACCAATTCCAACAGCAGCTACAACAAATAGGTGTAAACTGTAGGCGCTTGCATACGAACCACGCCTTTCATTCTCAAATGATGGAACCCATCATTGAGACTTTCACCCGATCGTTACAAAAAGTAAAACTCAATCCCCCAAAAATTCCATTTGTGTCTAATGTCAGCGGAACTTGGATAACCGCAGACGAAGCAACAGATCCTAACTATTGGGTTAGGCATTTAAGGCAACCAGTGCGTTTTAGCGAAGGGGTAAAAGAGTTACTCAAACAGCCAGAACGAATACTGTTGGAGGTTAGCCCAGGACAAACTTTAAGTAATTTGGCTAAACAACATCAAACAGATGAACTGATAGCACTAACCTCTATACGGCATCCTCAAGAGCAACAATCAGATGTCGCATTTTTACTTAACACCTTGGGTAAACTTTGGGTAGTAGGGGTTCAAATTGATTGGTCTGGTTTTTATCTAGATGAGAAGCGTCATCGCGTACCCTTACCTACTTATCCTTTTGAGCGCCAGCGTTACTGGCTTGAGGTAAATCGAAATGTACCTCTGGCAACGATTTGGCAAAAAACCTTAGACCTAGACGAGAAGCCAGATATTGCTGACTGGTTCTACATTCCTCGCTGGAAACAATCTACACCGCTTGAGCTTTTCCAAAAGGAAAAACTGGTAGAACAAAAGTCATGTTGGTTAGTTTTTGTCGATACCTATGGAGTCGGAGTCGGAATTGCAGAAAGACTCAAACAACAAAGTCAGGATGTAATTACCGTCAAGGTCGCAGATGATTTTGCGAAACTCAGTGACTGTACATATGCAATTAATCCCCAACAAAGAGATGACTATGATGCCTTGCTGCAAGCACTACAAGAGCAAAATCGAATTCCACAAGCGATCGCCCATTTATGGAGCGTTACTCCTAACGATACTTTACCCAATCAAGAGCTAGAGCAACAGACACAACATCAGTTTTTTGAAGATTGTCAAAATCTTGGTTTTTACAGTCTGCTGTTTCTAACACAAGCCTTGGCAGAGCAGAATATAATTGAGCCAATCAAGCTAGTGGTTGTCACCAATAATGTATATGATGTAACTGGCAGCGAGAATTTATGCCCTGAGAAGGCAACTATATTAGGACCATGCAAGGTAATTCCCCAGGAATATCCAAACATTACCTGTTGTTGTTTTGATGTGGTGCTTCCAGAATATGAAACTAAGCCATCACATAAAACGGCTAAATTAATAGATTATTTGCTTGCAGAAATTGTAGCACAGCCAACTGAAAATGTTGTTGCCTACCGTAGTCATCATCGCTGGATTCAAACATATGAGCCTATCCGCTTAGATGAAAGTATTGTTGGTAGAAAGAGGTTGAGGAAAGAGGGAGTTTACCTAATCACTGGTGGACTAGGTGGTGTTGGTTTAGTATTGGCAGAATATTTAGCTCAGACTGTGCAGGCGAAATTGATTCTGCTTGGAAGAAAGGGTCTTCCCGAAAAAGACCAGTGGCAAGAATGGCTAGCAACTCACGATCAGCAGGATAGTATTAGCCGCAAGATTCGCAAAGTGCAAGCCCTATTGGCTTTGGGTGCTGAGGTTTTGGTCATCAGTGCCGATGTCGCAAATGAACAACAAATGCACAATGCAATTGCGATCGCCACTCAAAAATTTGGTGGAATTAATGGTGTCATCCATGCCGCAGGAAATGCCGAAGATGTACATTGCACTATTATGGAAACTTCCAAACCGGAAGCACAATCGCAATTTCACCCCAAAGTTTATGGACTATTTGTCTTAGAAAAAGTCCTGCAAGGGCAAGAGCTAGATTTTTGTCAATTAACATCGTCGTTAGCATCTGTGTTGGGAGGTCTAGGATTTATCTCCTATTCCGCAGCAAACATTTTTATGGATGCTTTTGTTCATAACTACAACAAAACTAACTCTTTCCCTTGGAGTAGTTTTAACTGGGATGATTGGGTAACTGAAGAGGAACAGCAAAATACAAGTGTTCTAGACACCTTGTATAAATATGGTATGAGATCGAAGACTGCTAGTATAGATGCATTTGAACGTCTATTATCGATGTGTGGATTTCCTCAAATTGTTGTCTCCACTGGAGATTTACAAGCTAGAGTTGAGGAATGGATAAAGCTTGAATCTTTGCGAACTAAAGAATTATCAAATAACGAAAATTTATTTTCAAAACACCAAAGACCAAACCTGGGCATAGAATATATTGCACCTAGAAATGAAGTGGAAGAAACAGTTGCTAATATTTGGCAGGAAATTCTAGGTATCGAATGCATAGGTATCGATGACAACTTTTTTGAATTGGGAGGAAATTCCATAAATGCTATTCAAATTGCTGCCAAAGCTAACAAAACAGGCTTAAAGTTAACACCTAAGCAGTTTTTTGAACACCAGACGATTGCAGAATTAGTCACAGATTTAGGCATTACTCAAACTATCCAACCTGAACATAATTTAGGAACAAAAGAGTTATATCTCACACCTATTCAACATTGGTTCTTTGCCCAAAATCAGCCCAATCCACATAATTGCAACCAGTCTTTGTTACTGGAAATGCAGAAAGGATGTAACCACGATTTGTTAGAGCAGGCTTTACAGCATTTAATTGAATATCATGACGTATTTCGCCTGCGTTTTATCCAAAAAGAATCTGGTTGGCAACAAATTTATGCTAGTTCTAATGATAATATTGAATTGAAACGAGTAGATTTGTCGGCAATACCAGAAATTGAGCGAAAACTTGCTATTGAGTCTGTAGCTGCGGAACTAGAGGCAAGTTTGAACTTATTTGAGGGCCCGCTTGTACGGTTTGCCTTCTTTGACTTAGTGCCACAACAAACTAGCTACCTGCTAATTATCATTCATCACCTAGCAGTTGATAGTCTCTCTTGGCAAATCTTACTAGAAGATTTGCAAACAGCTTATCAGCAAATTAGTCAAAGCAAGGCGATACATTTGCCAGATTATACTACCTCATATATGCAGTGGACACAATGTCTACAGGGGTATGCTAAATCTTCAGAAATGATGCGAGAGCAGGACTATTGGCTCCAAGAAATACAAAAACCATTTAGCCGCTTACCCGTTGATTATTTAACAGGTGATAATACAGTAGATAATGCAGATATAGTATCAGTTTGTCTAAATAAACAAGAAACAAAAACTATACTAGAAGAGATACACAAAGCCTATAATACTCAAATCAACGATGTGTTACTCACAGCTTTGGTGCAAGCTTTTGCAACATGGACAGGAGAACAAACATTGTGGGTAGATATCAGAGGTAATGGTCGAGAAAAAACCTTCAAAGATGTAAATCTTTCTCGTACAATTGGTTCGTTTATAACTTGTTTTCCAGTTATTTTGGATACAAGAGAACTTGATGAATCGGGAACTTCATTAATAGCAATAAAAGAATATTTACGTGGTATTCCCCATAGTGGGATTGGTTACAGTCTACTAGAATACTTGAGCAGTGAGCAGGAGATACAATCGAAACTGCGAGTTCTTCCTCAGACGGAAGTGAGTTTTAATTACTTAGGTCAATATGACCAGATAATTTCAAATACGTCTTTATTTTGTCTACCCCAAGAATCGAAAGGACTCAACTACAGTAAACCTGCCAACAGAATTTATTTACTAGAGCTTAATGGAATTGTGGTTCAAGAACAATTGCAATTGCATTGGACGTACAGTAAGGCTATTCACCGCCGAGAAACAATTGAAAAATTGGCTGATGGTTTTATAAAAGCACTACGCTCCCTGATTATTCACTGTCAGTCTATTGAAACAGCAATTTATACACCTTCCGACTTTCCAAAAGCTAACTTGAGCAAACAAAAATTGGATCAGTTTTTAGCAAAAATTACCCAAAAAAGTCAGGAAAACACAAATGAAAGCAGAAAATATTGAAGATATATACGAACTTACACCTCTACAAAAGGGCGTTCTCTTCCACAGTTTATATGAAAATGAATCGCAGCTATATTTTTTTCAGCAAGTCTATAGTGCGCCTAATCTTAACATAGATGTGTTTGAAAAGGCTTGGCAAATTTTAGTGAATCGACACACCATTTTACGTACTGGGTTTTATTGGGAAGAGATTGAAAATCCCCTACAAGTTGTATACAAACAAGTAAAACTACCTTTAAATCAGTATGACTGGCGTAATCTGGAGCGAGTTGAACAAGAAAATCAATTAGAATCGTTTATTGACAGCGATCGCAAATTATATTTCGACCTGTCGCAAGCGTGTCTAATGCGTCTAACTTTAATTCGCCTTACTGATGACTACTACCAATTTATTTGGAGCAATCACTTCATTATCGTAGATGGTTGGAGCGATTCACTAATACTTCAGGAGTTTGTGCAAATTTATGAGGCACTTTCTAATAATAAAGAAATACCCTTAGCGCCTACTCGCCCTTTTAGAGACTACGTTGACTGGTTGCAGCAACAGGACATATCTAGAACCGAAATTTTTTGGCGACAAGCATTACAGGGTGTTAAAACACCTACTCCTCTTACTTACATAGAAAAAATTGGCCAATCGCCTACTCAGGAAGAACGGTACGATGAGGAAATAATTAAACTATCATCAACAACTACACAGGCAATAGAATCCTTCGCAATACAACATCGTCTCACCCTCGCAACCATACTTAACGGGATCTGGGCTATTCTCCTCGGCCGCTATAGCAGATGCAACGATATACTATATGGCTGTACTGTTACTGGACGCCCGGTAGATTTGGATGGAGTAGAGTCAATAGCTGGTGTATTTGTTAATACTTTGCCAATCTATGTGAAGATAGATATTGAACAGCCTTTATTATCATGGCTACAGCATTTACAGACTCAACTGGTTGAAACACGTGACTATGAATATACTCCATTGACAGAAATTCATGGATGGAGTGAAGTACCACGAAACTTAACTTTATTTGAAAGTTATGTGGTGCTTGAAAACTTTCCAATCAGTCAATTTGTAAAAAACTGGGGTACGAATTTAGAAATTAAACATAATAAAGTGTATTACAGAAGTAACTATCCTCTGAATTTAGTTGTATACCCAGATGAAGAGTTATTAATAGCTTTTTCTTATGATTCTAAAAGATTTGAGATTGATACTATTGCTGGAATACTCAAAGATATTGAAATGCTCTTACAACAGTTAATAATTAATCCTAATTTACAAATAAAAAACTTACCATTTTTGACACCAAAACAGCAACTAATTACTTCGATTTTAGAGAAAGAAGCATCAGGTGTGGAGGTTTTTCAAATTTAGTTAGCTACACAAGGTTTGTAGAACTTATGCCTTAAAACTAAATGTTATTGTGTTCCTTTTTACATACACTGACTGCAAAAATTGCAGGGGTAAGTTTTATCGATACCTAAATTAAAATGATACCAAAGCAGAAAAGGTTAGACCATGATCGTCTCAAATGAAATCGAGCGCAGATATAAACTTTCAAATGATGAATTTACAAAAGATTATGTTGAACTCGGAAAACCCGTCATAATTTCTGGAGTTATCCCTAAGTGGGACAGTTTTAGTAAATGGTCTTTAAAATACTTTAAAGAATTATCACCTTCTCTGAATATTTCCGCGAAAAAATTTAGTGATAAGGGAATTCAAGTATGTAGCCTGACAATGGGAAAATATATAGAATTAATAGAAGATTATGAAGCTGATTCCCTGAATAATCCCTTACCACCATATTGCCACGACCTACCTTTATTTAGCTTAATTCCTTCACTAATAGAAGACGCTCAACCATTTCCCTTAGATTATTTACCAAAATGGTACTGGTACAAGTGGTGGCGTTACTGTCAGTTTTTTTTGGGTTGTTCTAATAGTATTACTCCACTACATTTTGATTGTCTTCTCACTAATAATATTTTTTTTCAAATTGTTGGACGTAAACAATTTACAATCTTATTACCTAAAGATGCCAAATATTGTTATCGCAAGGGCTGGCGATGGTTTCTTGTGAATCCAGAAAATCCAGATTTAAATAAATATCCTGAATATAAAAATGCTAGACCAATCAAATTTATTGTAAATCCTGGAGATATTTTATATATGCCTCCTGGAACGTTACATCATGTTAAAAGCTTAGATATGTCAATTTCTTTTAATATCGATTGGCACAGTCGGAAAAGCTCGTTGAATGCTCTAGCCGCTAGTATAAAAGGTATGCCGATTCAAAACTCATACTATAACATTTTACTAGCTATGGGATTAGTATTTAAAATACCGTCTCCGATAATTTTTAAATTTTATAAATCGTATTTAAATTATGTATCTTAATAATGTCAAAGTTGTCATATTTTTTACAAGATAACTACTATTATATAGTAAGATGAAAAGGACATGGATATATTTGAAAAGTGTGAATCAAACGTCAGAAGCTATTGCCGTAACTTTCCTGCCATATTCCATCGAGCTAAGGGTTCCATAATTTATGCGGAATCAGGTGAAGAATACATAGATTTTTTTGCAGGAGCAGGCGCTTTAAATTACGGACATAATCATGACTATATAAAACAAAAAATTATGTCTTATTTAGATGCCGATGGAATAGCTCATGGCTTAGATATGTATACTTGCGCTAAAGAGAAGTTTTTAGCTAAGTTTAATGAGGTAGTACTAAGTACAAAACAGCTAGATTATCGCATCCAGTTCTGCGGACCGACTGGAACAAATGCTGTCGAAGCAGCTTTAAAACTAGCTAGAAAAGTCAAAAAAAGGCCAGGTATATTCTCTTTTATGGGAGCTTATCATGGAATGACTTTAGGGAGCTTATCAATTACTGGTAATACTGGAATTCGAGCGGGAGCAATTGGCTCATTAAACAATGTAACATTTATGCCTTATCCCTATGGATTCATGGAGAGTTTTGACACAATAAAATATATAGAGTCAGTTTTAAATGACGTTAGTTCTGGAATTGAAAAACCAGCTGCGATAATCTTTGAAACAATACAAGCTGAGGGGGGAGTTGTTGTTGCTCCAATTGAGTGGATGCAAAGACTAAGGAAGTTATGTGATGAGAATGATATTTTATTAATCTGCGATGATATTCAAGTTGGTTGTGGTAGAACAGGTTCTTTCTTTTCTTTTGAAAGAGCAGGTATTGTTCCCGATATAGTCATACTCTCTAAATCAATTAGTGGATATGGGTTCCCTATGTCGGTATTATTAATTAAGCCAGAATTGGATATTTGGGAACCTGGTGAGCATAATGGCACTTTTAGAGGTAATCAATTAGCATTTGTAGGAGCTACAGCTGCTCTAGAGTATAGAGAAAGTAGTAATATGGAACAGGATGTTAAAGTCAAAGAGCTTTTTTTGAAAAATTTTCTATCTCAACAAATATCACCAATCAGTGAAAACATAGCAATACGTGGAATAGGCATGATTTGGGGTATAGATTTGACAAATTTTGGTGGTAACAGTTTGGCTAAAAACATCACAATGCGTTGTTTTGAACAGGGATTAATAGTTGAAAGAGCAGGGAGAAATGATACTGTAATTAAATTATTGCCTCCTCTAACAATTGAAATGTCTACCTTAAAAAAAGGTTGTTCAATTATGGAAGCAGCTTTTCATGAATGTGTGTAAAGTAGATTTAAACTCAGAAGCTTGCATTTTAAAAATATATAAATCGAGTTTTAGATTTACCTTATCTTGAAATGACAATCCTCGTTATTATTTGACCTACGGATAATAAATTATTTTTTTCCTAACAGACCCTAAATACTAATATTGTTAGTACCAGTTTTGCTAGAATAGCCAACTTAAATTAGGTAAAAATTATGAATACAACATTAGAACCCCAAGAGTTATTTTCTCAAAAAATATACTGGTTAAACAAACTCTCTGGAGAGCTACCAGAAACGAATCTTATACAGGATTATGTTAGACCCTCGCAGTATAGCGGTAAAAATAAAAGCCATAATTTTGAGTTGCCTAATTACTTATCTCAAGCAATAATCAAGTTAACTAAAGGGTCTTACTTTTTGGTCTACTTAATGCTTTTATCAGCATTCAAGATACTGCTGCAAAAGTACACTAGAAATAATGACCTTATCCTCGGAATACCAGTATATAAAAAAATAGATGGTATAAATCTAAATTATTTAAATGATCAGGTTATTCCCTTACGTACTCAGCTAAGTAATGAAATTACATTTAAAAATTTTCTCATTCAAGTAAAAGATGCTGCAATTGAAGCTTACAGCCATCAGGACTATTGTCTTGATGAGCTAATTGAATTATTAAATTTACCCCAAAGTCAGAATCGCTGTCAAATTTTTGATATAGTCGTATTATTAGAAAATCTCCACAGTAAAACTGAATTAGCAAAACTTAATAATGATATTACCATTTGTTTTCTTATAGAAAATGACGTTATTAGTGGCTCTATAGAGTATAGTGAACTCATTTTTAATGATGAAAATATTAAATTAATGAGTCATTATTACATAAATATTATTGAAAGTATTGTGATTAATATTGATATAAAAATATCAGATATCATTTTTCTAAAGGACTACGATAAACATAAACTATTGGAACAATATAATAATAATATTAAAGAATACCCAATTACAGAAACAATAAATGAATTGTTTGAAAAGCAAGTAAATAAAACACCTAACAATATAGCTGTTGTTCATGAAGAAACTAAGTTAACTTATCAAGAACTCAATGAAAAAGCTAACCAGTTAGCTATCATGTTGCGTAAACTAGGAGTAAGCAAAGGTGAATTTGTTGGCATATTTAAAGACCGCGATATAAATTTTCTTGTTGCTATTATCGCTATATATAAGGCAGGCGGAGCTTATGTACCTCTTGATAGTAATTATCCGTCAAATAGAATTGAATATATGTTATCTAATAGCGAAGTAAGGTTTTTCTTAACTGATTTTTGTTTATTAAAGAACATAATAGAATTAATAGGTAATTCTTCTCAATTAAAATCTTTTATTTGTTTAGATGATATTGTTCCAGAAAATACACAGCTTTTCCAAAACCAACAATTAACAATATACGATAAACTTGATTTCAGTAATCTTTGCAAAGATAATTTAGAGCAAGTAAACGAGGGGGTTGACCCGGCTTACATGCTCTATACTTCCGGTTCTACAGGACTACCCAAGGGAGCAATAGTTAGACATGATGGTGCAGTTAATCATATTTATGCCCAATTTGATGAGTTGGAGTTAACAGAGGAATTTTGTTTTCTCCAAAGCGCCCCTTCTTCCACAGATATTTCTGTCTGGCAGTTTTTGGCACCACTTTTAATTGGTGGGAAGACGGTAATAGTAGATATTGAAACTGTTGCGATTCCTAAACAATTATTTCTTGTACTGAAATCATCAAAAATTACAGTTGTTGAATTAGTACCAGCATTATTTGGCGGCTTACTTGAATATACTTCACAGCTACCTATTCTCGAAAGAGAATTACCAGATTTGAAATGGATGATGGTTGTTGGAGAACCAGTATCGGTCAGTTGGGTAAATAAGTGGCTTGAGATTTATCCAGAAATCAAAATTGTTAATGCTTACGGTCCTACTGAAGCTGCTGATGATATCACTCAGTTTATCGTTGATAAGCCTTTTGATGAAAACCAACGCACAGTTCCAATTGGTAAACCATTAGCAAACTTAAATCTCTACATTCTGGATGAAGAGATGAAATTATTACCCATTGGCGCTCCTGGAGAGATTTGCGTATCGGGAATTGGTGTGGGCGATGGCTACTGGAAGAATGAAGAAAAAACCAAATTAAGCTTTGTGACGAACCCGTTTACAGAAGCAAGGAAGAACTTACCACCAAATCGCAGAGATTTAATTTATAAAACTGGAGATTTAGGAAGATGGCTGGCTGATGGGAATATTGAATTTCTCGGACGTATTGACCATCAGGTAAAAATTCGTGGCTTCCGGGTTGAACTTGGAGAAATTGAGACATTTTTGGGTCAGCACCCAAATGTACGTGAAAATGTAGTTGTAGTTAGAGAAGAGAACCCTGATGATAAACGCTTAGTCGCTTATGTTGTTCCTATCGCTAAGTTTCATCAGGATGAGCCAACTAGTAGCGAACTAGTCAAACAGTTACGCGATTTTCTTAAAGAAAAGCTACCAGGGTATATGATACCCTCTGCGATTGTACTGCTCGAAGCATTGCCTCTCAGCCCCAGTGGTAAAGTAGATCGCCGCGCGTTACCTGTACCAAATTTCAAGAATGAATCTGAATTTGGCTTTGTTGCACCCCGTACTCCCGCAGAAGGAATAGTTGCTGACATCTGGAGTCAGATACTAAAGCAAGAGCATGTAGGTATTCATGATAACTTCTTTAATTTGGGTGGACATTCCTTACTCGCAACCCAAGCTATTTCTAGGTTACGGGAAGCCTTTAAAGTAGAGTTACCTTTACGCAGTTTGTTTGAAGGACCGACAGTAGCTCAACTGGTAGAACGTATCGAGAAGATGCTCACAGTCCAACAGCTACAGCTTATTTCTACGAATGCAGTAGACAATAACCGCGAGGAGATAGAATTATGAAAACTATTGAAGAGTTTTTGTCTTACCTTTGCAGTCTGGATATCAAGCTCTGGATTGAAGATAATTCCTTACGTTGTAGCGCTCCAAAAGATGTGCTGACACCAGTTATCAAGGAAGAACTTGCTGAACGCAAAGAAGATATCCTCACTTTTATACGCAATAACAGTGTAGCTTTAGTTGCTGATAAACAGCCTATTCGCCCAGTAAAACGGCAGGGAAATTTACCACTATCATTTGCCCAACAACGACTGTGGTTTTTAGCTCAATTAGAACCAGACAGCCCATTCTACAATCTTCCTGCTGCTATTTGCCTACAAGGACAATTAAATCTAGAAGCATTACAACAAACTTTCAACGAAATTATCAATCGCCATGAAGCGTTACGAACCAATTTCCAAATAATAGAGGGCCAAGCAGTAGCTGTCATCTCTGAAGAAAAGCCCCTAAACTTATCAATATTCGATATTAGCGAGTTACCTGCAAATAAACAAGAAGCCGAAGTCAAACAACTGACTTTTCAAGAAGCACAACAACCTTTTGACCTAAAAAGCGACCTGTTATTGCGGATAAAACTATTACGTCTTAGTAAGCAAGAACATATTGTATTATTGACAATGCACCACATCGTCTCTGACGGTTGGTCAACAGGTGTACTGGTGCAAGAATTAGCAATACTTTATCCAGCCTTCTGTAATAGACAAGCCTCATCATTGCCGAAACTGCCAATACAGTACGTAGACTTCGCAGCTTGGCAAAGACAATGGCTGCAAGCAGAAGTACTTGAAACTCAACTATCTTATTGGCTCAAGCAGTTAAAAGATGCACCCAAAGTATTAGAGTTACCCACTGATTATCCCAGAGCAGCAATTCAGACATTCCGAGGTGCAACTTACTCATTTAATTTCTCAGATGAACTCTCTGTAGCTCTGAATAAATTAAGTCAGCAGCAGGGGAGTACTTTATTTATGACCCTGTTAGCAGCTTTCCAAACACTGCTATGGCGTTACACAGGGCAAGAAGATATTGTAGTTGGTTCACCGATTGCTAACCGGAATCGAGCCGAGATAGAAGGGTTAATTGGATTTTTTGTGAATACTTTGGTGTTGAGAACTAACTTGGCAGGTAATCCCAGCTTTGAGGAGCTACTCAAACGAGTGCGGGAAGTCGCATTGGGAGCATACACCCATCAAGATTTACCGTTTGAGTTGTTAGTTGAACAACTGCAACCACAGCGATACTTGAGTCATACACCACTATTTCAAGTGATGTTTGTGCTTCAGAATGCACCGATGTCTGCCTTGGAGTTGCCTGGTTTGACTTTGATCCCCTTAGAAAGTAATAGTGATACTGCCAGCTTTGATTTAAACTTAAATATCATAGAAACGGAGTCGGGGTTAGTTGGAAGTTTAGAATACAGTACTGATTTATTTAAGGAAAATTTTATCCACAGGATGGTGGGTCATTTGCAAACATTGCTTGAAGCAATTGTTGCGAATCCACAGCAGCGGTTGTCGGAGTTGCCACTGTTGACGCAATTAGAGAAATATCAATTGCTGCTGGAGTGGAATAATACAGCAGTTGAATATCCTCAACAACACTGTATTCATCAGTTATTCGAGGCGCAAGTAGAACACACACCTGATGCTGTAGCAGTTGTGTTTGAACAAGAGCAGTTGACCTATCAGGAATTAAACTCCAGAGCAAATCAATTAGCACATTATTTGCGTTCAGCGAAGCTGTCGCATAGGGATTCGCTGGGAATAAGACCAGAAGTATTGGTGGGGATTTGTGTAGAGCGCTCTTTGGATATGGTCATCGGACTATTAGCCATCCTCAAAGCAGGTGCTGCTTATGTACCACTAGACCCTGGTTATCCCAAAGAACGCTTGGCTTATATCTTGTCTGATACTCAACTACCAGTTCTGCTAACTCAGCAGTCTTTAGTTGAACAACTGCCAGCACATAAAGCACATATAGTTTGCTTAGATACACATTGGGATCAGATTGCTCAAGAAAGCCAAACTAACCCCATAAATACTTCTACAGCTAACAACTTAGCTTATGTAATTTATACCTCTGGCTCCACAGGCAAACCGAAAGGAGTGCTTGGTCTTCATCAAGGTGCAGTTAATCGTTTTCATTGGATGTGGAAAACTCATCCCTTTACTCAACAGGAAGTTTGTTGTCAAAAAACATCCTTAAACTTTGTAGATTCAGTTTGGGAAATCTTTGGTTCTTTACTTAGGGGAATAACCACAGTAATTGTGCCAGAGCAAGTTGTCAAAGACCCACAACAGTTTGTAACTAGTCTTGCAAACAACAATGTAACACGATTAGTACTTGTGCCTTCGTTATTACGTATATTGTTAAATACATATAATCTTTTACAATTGCAGCTACCCAAGTTAAAGTTGTGGATTAGCAGTGGCGAAGCACTCTCTAACGATCTCCTAGTACAATTTCGGCAGAGTTTGCCGGATAGTATTTTGTTAAACCTTTACGGTTCATCAGAGGTATCTGCGGATGTTACTTGTTACATGATTACCCCACAAACACCTCTATCAGTATCTGTTTTAATTGGTTGTCCAGTTGCTAATACGCAGATATATATACTAGATAACAGTAAGCAACCTGTTTCTGTAGGTGTACGAGGTGAAATATATGTAGGCGGTGAGCATCTGGCAAGAGGTTACTTAAACCGCCCCGACTTGACAGCAGAAAAATTTATTCCTAATCCCTTTGGCGACCAAGGAGCACGTCTTTATCAAACAGGAGACCTAGCACGCTATTTACCAAGTGGAGAAATAGAATACATTGGTCGGATTGACGACCAAGTAAAAGTACGTGGTTTCCGCATTGAACTAGGAGAAATTGAGGCAGTAATCAGCCAATACCCAGCAGTCCGAGAAACTGTAGTTATAGTCAGCGATGATTCAGAAGATTCTCAACGAATAGTCGCCTATATAGTCCCGCAAAAAGAAAAAACACTGATAATTCCCGAACTACGTAGCTTCTTGGAGTCAAAGTTGCCAAATTACATGGTGCCAGCAACTTTTGTGATACTTGAAGCACTACCACTAACGCCAAATGGCAAAGTTGACCGCAAAGTACTGCCAGCACCACAATTAACACAGATATCATCATCCAATTATATTCCGCCAAGCACACCAATCGAGAATTTGTTAGCAGGAATTTGGGCAGAAATACTAGGAATTGAAAAAGTAGGTATTAATAATAATTTCTTTACTTTGG
>NZ_JBALDJ010000126.1:0-79210 GCF_036917415.1 Nostoc sp.
TTTACCCTAGCCCGGATAGTCCCACTTTGTTTCCAACTTGATTGCCTATCAGGCAAGTCCTTTTGTCAATAGGGTTTGAGACGCGCTAACCCTGCCTCGTAATTGCTTAATCCAATTATAACTATTAGCTTTCCACCATTTTTTATGTTCTTCTTTGCTACTAGTTATGTTAGGTAACTGACCTCTAAGTAATTTAAATTTTTGCTCAATCTCTGGAGCCATAATAGAAACAAGATCAAGTTTTCTTAAAAATAGAGGATAACCAGAAATCAAATTAGTCTCCCTAGAAAATTTAGAGCCGTAAGGTATACGTCTAAATTCGATTCTAGTCGGATTTATTTTAGCATCGAAAAGGGCGCCATTAAGTAGATTATCAATAGCAAGGTTAATAAAATCTTTCAGCTTCTTATCAGGAACTTTACCAACGTTATATATTTTACTATCAATAAATTGACCTACAGCATGGATTTCTCTATCGATAGCAGGCGAAAGACTGTTGTTAATAGTATGAATATTAGGGTTATCAAGGGCAAAGTAGAATGCACGAATGGCAGCTGGTTTATAGGAAGCATCAACTGTAATAGATTTCTCACTAACCCATTTTAAGAATTGCTGTAACTTCTCATCTTTTCCAACCAGTTCATCAATTTTTTGCTTCATCAATAGCACCAATTCATCAGCTTTACGCATCATGCCTATAGTAAGCAAAAAAACCTCCCGCCAGCGTTTATCAGTAATATGTTCCACCAAACTATTCCAGGCAGAATTAGCAACAATTTCCCTAGCAGTGAAATATTCTTGAAACGTCAAGTGAGAGAAAGAATAGATTCCCTTTGCTCTTTCTATCAATAACCCATGCTGTGCTTCAATCGCCTTCAAAACAGCTTCGCTGTCTAGTTCCAATTCTTTTAGCTCAGTACTAGCATCACGTAAATTGCGAATGAAGTCAGCAATGTATGCTTCAACTGTTTTTTGCTTAAAGAAATAGTCTTTCTGCTCAAAAGTAGTAAGGGCAATTTGACTCAGCAAATCTTCCTTACGGTGCAGCGACAGGTTTTTATAAACTTGATCACGCTCAATATTGCGTTTGGCATCCCATTTTTTGAGCAATACATCCAACCCTTCTTTATAAAGTTCGGAACGATTTGCTGGAAAATCTGCACTTTCCCCAAATACCAAACACAGCAGTGTTAACAATAGCGGATTGGTAGCCAGTTCTTGGATCGGTCTGTTCTCTTCCAGTTTTTGGATGAAATGCTCACCTTTTACCGGGTCACTTAACCGAAACCAGTTTTCGGCAAAAATGGCGATTTGTTTTTGGTCAAAATCTGCCATTTCCACCTCAGTGAACCGTTCAAAGGTGTATTCTTTGGCAGCAATTCGACAGGTAATCATGAACTGATTGGTATGAAACTGCTCAGAAAGATCCAAAATTTGCCGTAAGACACGCTTCGTATCCTCTTCACGAACTTCATCCAACCCATCTAGTAACACTAATGCCTTACCTTGTTTCAACAGTTGGTCTGCTCTAACGCTGGCATTATTCACTTTAGAACTTGATAATTGTTGAGTAATATATTTCAATACATCTGGCTGTTCGGGCGCTTCTGCAAAGGCCTTGAGGGTGATGAATAAAGGAACTCGGTTTGTCAAATACTGCCCCTCAATGCACTGCATTGCCAAATACTTCAAAAATGTGGTTTTACCTGCTCCGGGTTTTCCCAAAACCATCAGCTTACTGTAGCGTTGCACCACTTCCAGCCCTGATACTCGCTTCTCAGTTACTCGGCTAAGTCCAAAGTGACCAAAGTGTTCTGGATCGCAGTTTTGCAATAGTTCAGGGATATCCAGTCGCCTGCGTCCTGTGATTTTCTCCAGAATGTTGACGTTGGTATAGATGCCTCGCTCTCCAGTTAATTCAATTGGCTGGGGCATATCCAGCACATGTATCGTTCCACACTTTTCTTTAATGTTGGGTTTAACCTGTTCGCGGATTTCTTGAACTAGAGCATCAATATCATTCTCTGCAACGTTAGCAGTTGATCTACCAGAAGGTTTCTGCTGGGAATATCGCTTTTCGAGATACTCTCGCAAGCGGGTTTCTTTCACAGGCCCACTGCCATTGATACAGAACTTCTTGTAAATCCCCGTTAAACAACTACTGAGATTGCTATCAGAGATATTGAACGTTTGTGTAACTTGAACTCGACTCTTGCCATTACTGAAGATTTCCAAAAAGACCGCCTTTTCTCGGTTTGATAATTCGCTGTATTGCTCTAGTTGTGTCAGGAAGTCTCTTGGTAACGACATATACCTAATGTGAAATCGCCTTAAAGTTCAGTCTAGCTCGCGTTTACAGAGATTTGCGGTTAGTCAAGATATGTCAAGACAAGTCAATCTAAGTCACTACAAGTCAAATAAATAACCACAAAAGAAAATTGCGACATTGAACTCAGTCAAGCAACTGAGGCGATCGCAACGCAATGCTAGAAACACTAATCCCCCTAGTTATCAACAAGTCTATTGAAGTTATCCTAAAGCTACTACTGGAAAAAATCTGGGCATGGCTGTTGACGGATAAAAGCTTCCAACGCCTTAACCATTTTCTGAAAATGCAGATTTTTGTACTCTATCTGGATTGGATTTTGCTCAAAACATCTCTAAAATCTCTACCGGAGCTAGCAAAAGAGAACAATTTAGACACAAGTGGCTAGTTGTGAAGGAGGCAACGGTTTCCTCTATGCTCTAATTTTGAAAACAAATTGTACAGAATGCTGAACAGAACCTATCCTAAATACGGGAAAGTTCGCTCTACCATAAGAAGTATGTTGTCCTAAGTAACTCAGAAGGCACTCTTAACTCTTGGGCGATCGCCTACGCAATTATATCTCCAGTTCCCTACGAAAACCGATACATCAAAGGCTACATAAATCATTCCACCATCTGCTGTATCCAAAGCTAAAATTTTACCAGCCATAATTTAATAGTAAAAAATACTTCTTAGCTAGGGAGGCTTACTAAAAAACTTGGCAGACAAATTGTTACAAATACAGCTAGTCTTACAAAAATTTACTTTTACCCCATACCTTGCATCTATATGACTTCACAATCTTCTCGCTCTGATAAAATTCTGGTTGTCGATGACTCTCCTGATAATGTGTTTTTGATCAAAACTATTTTGGAAGAAGAGGGTTACACGATTAGCACCGCAGAAAATGGGATTTCGGCCTTGGCAGAATTGAAAGCTTCTCCTTGTGATTTAGTTCTGCTGGATCTGATGATGCCAGATATGGATGGGTACGAAGTCACCAAGCACATTCGTGGAGAGATGAAATTGCCGCAATATATCCCTATATTGCTGATCACTGCCCACGATGCGCCCAACGTCGCCCACGGACTAGACTTGGGTGCTGATGATTTTATCCGCAAACCTGTAACAGTAGATGAATTGCTGGCACGAGTGCGATCGCTCCTGCGTTTGAAGCATAGTATGGATGAACGTGATGAAATTGCCCGCCAGCGAGAAGATTTTGTCTCCCGTCTCACCCACGATTTACGCACTCCCTTGGTAGCCGCAGATCGTATGTTGATGCTATTTCAGCAAGGTGCTTTGGGAACATTATCAACGCAAATGCAGGAAGTAATCGCTATCATGGCCCGTAGCAATATCAACCTGCTTTCTATGGTCAATACCTTATTGGAAGTTTATCGTTTTGAAGCGGGTCGCAAAAGTTTAGCGTTTCAACCAGTTAATCTGGGTCAATTACTAGATGAAGTGACTGGAGAATTGTCACCCTTAGCTCAAGATAAAACACTGTCCCTAAATTTGGACGTTACTGAAGAGTCAATCACAAACACAGTGATGGGCGATCGCTTGGAACTGCATCGTCTATTTACCAACCTTATAGGCAATGCGATCAAATTTACCGAAGCTGGGTCTATTACTATTTGTTTTACTTCTCAACCCCAGTTCAACAAAAGTAATCAATCTCAGTTCTCTGAAAAATCCAATTCCGTTGACTACATTAGAATTGAAATAGCGGATACTGGCCCAGGTATTCCCCATGAAGAACAAGCCACCATATTTGAACGATTTCGCCAGGGCAGTCACAAGAGTTCTGGTAGTGGCTTAGGACTGTACCTTGCTCGTCGAATTGTCGAAGCACATCAAGGTATTATTCTGCTTAATTCCGAGTTGGGGAAAGGTAGTGTATTTATTGTGCTTCTACCCATCAAAACATGAGAAAATTAGTAATTATAAATTATGAATTACAGAGTTTTTTATCATGATAATTCATAATTTATAACCTTACTACTATCTACCGATAATTTAAACTCAAAACTTCAATTATAAAATCAAACGCTAAGAATTGACGAATCAAATATTCTGAGATAACAGCATTAGCCTTAAATACTTTTTGATAGGACAAAACAATGATTACCACTGAATTATCTAACATTGACAATATTATCCAGAATCAGCGAGATTTTTTTCAAACGGGCAAAACTAAAGATGTAAATTTTCGCATTGAACAACTAAAAAATCTTAAGCAAGCAATCATTGAGCATGAACAATCGATAGTCGAGGCATTACAAGCGGATTTACATAAACCAGAAGTGGAAACTTACCTTACAGAAATCAGCGTAATTAAGGATATTGATTACGCAATCAAACATCTTCAAAACTGGACTAAACCCCAAAAAGCAGCAGTTTCCTGGGATTTTTTTTCCTACTCAGCAAAAATTTATCCAGAACCATTAGGAGTTGTCTTAATTATCGGCCCTTGGAACTATCCATTTCAGTTAATTATCTCACCGTTAATAGGTGCGATCGCAGCCGGAAATTGTGCAA
This sequence comes from Nostoc sp., assembly GCF_036917415.1. GTDB lineage: Bacteria > Cyanobacteriota > Cyanobacteriia > Cyanobacteriales > Nostocaceae > Nostoc. Next base: position 4,853 of record NZ_JBALDJ010000126.1, read on the forward strand.
TTATCAAACCTTCAGAAATTGCTTCTCATACGTCTGATGTCATTGCTAAGATTATTGCCAAACATTTTGACCCTGCTTATCTTGCAGTGATTGAAGGAGGCGTGGAAGCAAGTCAAAAACTACTTGCAGAAAAGTTTGACCATATCTTTTTTACTGGTGGCACAGCAGTCGGCAAAATCATTATGGCAGCAGCAGCAAAATATCTTACACCAGTGACTTTAGAATTGGGTGGGAAAAGTCCTTGCATTGTAGATACTGACATTAATCTTGAACACACTGTCAGACGAATTACTTGGGGCAAATTTATTAATGCTGGACAAACTTGTATCGCCCCCGATTATCTTTTAGTTAATAAAACAATCAAGAAAGATTTAATAGATGGTCTGGAAAAATCTTTAAAAGAATTTTATGGTGAGAATCCTGTAAATAGTCCTGATTATGCCCGGATTATTAGTCAAAAACACTTTGATAGGTTAGTTCACTTTCTCAAAGATGGAAAAGTTGTCGTCGGGGGAGAAAATCAACCTTCAGAGCGTTATATTGCCCCAACACTGATTGATAATGTCTCACTTGAAGATTCTGTCATGCAGGAAGAAATCTTTGGGCCCATTTTACCCATGATTGAATACACTGACATTGCAGACGCGATCGCTTTGATTAACTCTAGACCCAAACCCTTGGCGTTATACTTATTTTCTCAAGACAAAAACCTGCAAAAGCAAGTTTTGCAGCAAACTTCCTCTGGTGGAGTTTGTATTAACGACACAGTTATGCAGGTTGGTGTCTCGTCTTTACCATTTGGTGGAGTGGGAGATAGCGGTATCGGCAACTATCACGGCAAAGCTAGCTTTGACACCTTTTCCCATAAGAAAAGTGTTTTGCAAAACTCCTTCTGGCTCGATTTGAAATGGCGATACGCTCCATATCAGGGCAAATTGCCGCTAATCAAGAAACTTCTAGGTTAAAAAAAGTTATGAGTTATGAGTTATGAGTTATGAATTTTTAACTCTAAATTCCTAACTCCTAACTTCTAACTCTTAACTATTAATTATTAAAACCCAAAAGCTTTGCTGTAACGCTCCTCAGCCCAAGGTTCACCACGGCGATGGTAGCCATTGCGTTCCCAAAAACCAAGTTCTTCAGCAGCTAAAAATTCCAAACCATTAATCCACTTAGCACTTTTCCAAGCGTAGAGGTGGGGTACAACTAAACGCATCGGCCCACCGTGTTCAGATGGAAGGTCTTCACCAAAGACTTTAAAAGCAAAGAAGTTTTCTTCGCGCAGAAAATCTTCTACAGAAATATTGGTGGTGTAGCCGCCATAGCAGTGTTCCATAATGTGGGCGACTTTTGGGTCTAATTCAATCAGACTTATGAAATCTGTAACTTTAATGCCAGTCCATTTGACATCGAGTTTAGACCAGCGCGTTACACAGTGGAAGTCAGATGTGAATTCATGTTGAGGTAGGGCCATAAAGTCTGACCAACTAAAGGTAGCAGATTTTGCTAAACCCCAAACTCGAAACTCCCATTCCTCAGTGCTGACTTGGGGAGTTTCACCGTAAGTTAATACCGGGAAACCTTTAGCTAAATGTTGACCAGGAGGGACGCGTTCGCTTTCTTCTTTGCCTGGTTTCTGAAAAAATTTTCCTAGCATAGTTAGAGAAAAATAAGTTTTCTCAAGATGTTTACAAGCTTTTTTGCTGAGTTGCCAACAGTATCAGATGTTTTACTCTTTATATAAACTTTTGAATGATAGGTAATGGGTAATGGATATTTCCAATTACTCACTACCAATTTTTTTCGATCTAATGAGCTTATGTAGAGTGTCTATGATTCATAATGCAATCAGGAAAGCTAAGAAAAAGCATTTATCTAGCGATCGCAAGTTTGATTGTTGAGTTTGGCAATCAAATCTATCGGTGCTGTTCATGCTTTTCCTGACTGAAAAATTATGATTCTTCTTCCTCTTCTTCAGCAGCTGGATAAACAAATGTAGAACGTCCAGTCAAAATTGACTTACCCAGAGATAGGGCTTTCTGAGCTTCAACGACGGCTTTATGCCTCCAGGTAGCTCGACGTTTATCTCGTTTTGATTTGGAAGTTTTCTTCTTAGGAACAGCCATGTCAGCAGATATCGTGATTCTTGACAACCTTCTTATTCTAGGCCATCCACTGACGCCAAGGACAACAGTTGAGTCAGCAATAAGTAAGTTGGGTTAAGACTGACGCAAACACGCAAGAACAGAAACAATCACCTTCTTTAAGTCACCCAAGGTTCCGAGCCAAGAAAGCTTTGGCTCGGACTTCTAGCTCAACCCGTCATTTTGGCGTTGACACAGCGCTAGCTGCTGGAACTTGATTAGAGTTATTTTCAAAGAAAAGTAAAGATCGCGCAGTTTTGAAGTAAGTAGCCCAACTTTGAGCATCAGGGCGCGATCGCCATTGAGGACGACTGACATCTAATGTCAGGACTGGTGCGATCGCTCCATAATTTTGTACGGATACAATGATGGAAACATCTGTCACCAAGATATCTTGGTCGAAGCTCCTTTGAGCAGCTGCCCTAGCGACCGCTTCCGCCCTCCTGAGAACGGTTTCATAGTTTTCTTCCGGTAGGCGGTCAATAGCTAGATCGACTCTAGCGGTGTAAGCTCGCACAACCTGCGGTGCGATCGCTTCCATCAAAAACCACGCAGGAACAGTAGATATGAGCAAAACTACTAAAGGAATTATCCGGATTCTTCTGGCAATTTGGCTAATAACTGAAAAGGGAACGAGCGATGATGGTAGGTGAGCAGAAATTTTGCTCATGACCTTCTATCTCCTTAGTAATGATCTGTTATTGAAATTAGGTAAAGGTATTTTCCGGCTTAATAACGTCATAAAAATTACATTTTAACTTAAGATTCAATCAGAATCACCTAGACTATAAGACATTGGTTAGCTTTGTTTTTTTGGCAAAGCCAACCGCAATTTTAAGACCAGCAAACAACAATAACTGACAAAGAGCGGGATGGCAAATTACTGGGCGATCGCGATTGGTATCAATCAATATCAGTTATTTCAACCTTTAAGTTGTGCCCAAGCAGATGCTGAGGCACTAGAAGATTTTTTGGTGGCAGAGGCAGGTTTTCTCCCCAAGCACTGTCTAGTCATGACAGATACTTCGCCGCCGATTGGGGATAGGTCAACTTACCCGACGAAGGAGAATATTTTGCTGCTACTTGAAGATTTGGCAGCAACAAGTTGGCAACCAGAAGACTATCTGTGGTTATTCTTTAGTGGTTATGGAGTCAACTACAAGGGCAAAGATTACTTAATGCCAGCAGAGGGCAACCCCGAACTCGTGCAACAGACTGGTATAGAATTGCGATCGCTAATGCAAAGTCTGCAACTTGCCGATTTGAATGTATTGCTACTACTCGATATCAACCGCGCTTTTGGCACTCAAGCGGATGCTCCCGTTGGTGAAGAAACAATAGAACTAGCCCAAGAGCTACAACTGGCGACAATTCTTTCTTGCCAACCAGAGCAATTTTCCCATGAGAGTAGCGAACTAGGTCACGGATTCTTTACAGCAGCTTTGTTAGAAGCTTTACGTTCTGGTAATGGCAGCAACTTGGCAGATTTAGAAAGCTACCTAAGCCTGATCGTGCCAAAATTATGTCACCACCACTGGCGTCCTATCCAAAACCCTGCCACGATCATCCCATCAAGGCAGCAAGTAATCTTGCCAAAATTGGCAATGGAAAGTGATTTTCAACCAGAACCGATAATTTATCCTGAAGAATCTTTTGCTGTTGCCCTTGCAGCCCCTCCCCTTGACGATTCCTCTAAAACTTCACCAGATCGGGGCAGACAAGGAGAAGCTAGTGTTAACTCCTCGCTCCAGGTGAAGGGTAAAAAAGTTCAGGAATCAGGTGGCAGCTTAGTTTCCCTGCCAATGCCGGAAACTTCCTTGGGAGTGAATACCAGAGGAAGATTTATCCCCAATTCTTCCAAAGGTTACGTGTCTCGATTGCCAGCAAATCAGCCAAGCATCCCTTTTTGGAAACAGTTTATCTTGTGGGGCGGAGGCAGCTTGCTGGTAGCAGGTTTAATTGCCGTAGTTTTTCTACGTAATCAAGAAACTTTTAGAATTAAGCAAATATCAAGTAAATCACCCAATGCTACTGTTAGCGATCGCCAGGTTGTCGAGAATTTACCAAGCGATCGCACTCCACCAGCAAGACTTAACAACCAATCTAGCGCCCAAATAACCTCTAGTTACCAGTCAAAAAAGCGAAATCAAGCAGTATTAGACCTGGCGAAAATGTCGCTCAGACAAACTCAGGCTAACGATTTGAGCATGGCGATCGCTACAGCCCGGAAAATTCAACCCGGTGAACCACTGTACGAACAAGCTCAGGAGAATATTAAGATTTGGAGCCAGATGATTTTAGATTTAGCAGAAGGTCGTGCTAAACAAAGACAGTATGCCAGCGCTATTGCTGCTGCTCGATTAATCACCAAAGATGAAGCCCCCTACGCCAAAGCACAAGCAGCAATTAACCTGTGGCGGCTAGAGGGTAAGCAGTATGTAAGTAACAAAACTCTTTTAGATGCAGCTAATGCTTTAATTAAGTCCGAACAGGCATCTACCTACAATCGGGCGATCGAAGTTGCCAAGAAAGTACCATCAGGTCAACCAGGCTTCGATACTGCCCAAAAATCGATCAATAACTGGAGTGAGAAAATTTTAGACCTGGCAAAGCGTCGCGCCACCGAAGGAGAACGTAATGCCGCAATTGCAACCGCAGCTTTAGTGCCAGAGGAGACAGGCGCTTACGAAGATGCTCAGGATGCCATCCAAAAATGGCAAAAGAAATAGTAAAAAAATAGTAAAAGAATTGTTAGGAGTTAGGAGTTAGGAGTTATATTATTGATCCCCGACCTGTTACTCCTGACTCATAACTTTTACCTCATCTCTCATATCTCAGTATTAGCAGTACTGTGATACATCTTCGCTACATTCGTCGGCTAGATAGCACAACGCTCGGAAACGTAAACCAACCACTTCTTCATATAAGGGGTTGAGCTTGCACATGGGTGGGATGTGAAACAAGCTTTTCCCAAATAATTTGACATCGCGCTCAAAGGGGCACTGAGATGGAATCAGTTTGCACAAGCGGTGAGCTAGTTGGCGATCGCGAACTTGAATGTTTTCTACTCGTTGCCGTAGGGGTTGGAGAATATCCCAGTAAGGCTTGGAAGCAGAATGGTTTTGCTGGGTTACTTTGTGGTCACTAGTCTCTGCTTGATTGATTGATACCCAGCTAGCCAGAAAAATCTTTTTTGTGGTATTGTCGAATACCTTCATGGTTAACCCTCTGTGTTATTGAGGCTATTCACCTTTTTGATGAATATATACAACGTGGCAACGAACTTTCCCGGAAAAATCGCGTTCTGACTGCGATATAATGTAATACCTGATTAGCCACTTAAGTCAGAACCTAATTTATTACTACGTCAAGTTAATCGCAATTTTCTGGGGATCGGTAGTGTAATATTACGATCTTGTTCATAACTTGACATAGTTTAGATTTTAATAAAGACATCCATCATTGGATAGGCTTTAGTGTAACATTTACAGAACTTAATATAAGGTGTTTCTGAAAGTATTTTTGCTAAGTATAAACATCAATAATATTCTAGAAGGCATTTTCCCTCTCCGTGTTCCCACTTTCTCACATAAGTGTGTCCTATTCATTGCTGGCTGAATGCCGTAGAAGTAGATTTTTGCTCGACTAGAATCAATTGCATTTCACAAAACTTAGGTTGGCAGTGCGATTTGAGAATGATATAGTCTGAAGCATTAAAATCAGATCAGCTTGCTTATGGGTGTTTCTGTACTCTACAGCGCAATTCCTCCTGACAGTCCGCTGTACGCATGCCTTCAACGGGAAAAGGCACTCAGCATCCTTGTAGTTTCTCTTTTCCCCTATGGTTGCGGTATTTTCCGCTTTTTTGAGATTGAGCCTGAAGAGATTAACGAAATCCTTGAATATGTTATCGAAACACACCAAGAGACTTTTGGATCTGAGCTAGAAACAGATCGGATAATCGCTGAATTACGGTCTGAGTTAAGGCTTACTCGTCAAGCCTATCCAGGGATTAAAGATAGAACGGCATCACTAGAAAAATCATCTGCTGAGATCGAGAAACGTTTGTCGCAGGAGCTATCGAGAAGAAAGTTTGCGAATGCCGATGAGATTGTTGAAAAGCTCATGTTTGGAGATCAAACTCTTGCTCCAACTCTCTTGTCAACAGATGAGTCATTAGGACTTATATCCCGCAAGCTAGTCAGTGAAGGAGCCAGAATTTTTCGACAGATCGATCCTGAAACACTGTTTGCAAGAAATGAATGGTATCTTGACGACTTTGAGCGGTGGAGAAATTTGTATCTTTCAGCAGCCGAGAAAAATGAGGAGATATTGGTTGGAATTGCTTGAGGTGACAGCAAGCTAAAAAGTTAGATCGCTCTACCGAGTTGAACATTACAAAATTTAGGCGATGCCTTTGGCAACGTCTTCTCATGTCGGAGACGCTGCGCGAACGACGAACGCAACCAGTATTTTTTTGATTTCACGCAAAGGAACCAAACAACCTTAAGGTGAAAACACCTGCTGGGCTGTCAGGGTTAATTCTGGGAACGTTTGAGAAACAACCCGTTGGTCTTCGATAAACATTGTTTGCTTGTAACTGCTCTGATTTAGCAAACACACAGTTATTTTATTTTCCAAAGGATCGACAATCCAATACTCGAACACACTCATCGCCGCATACTCAAAGGTTTTTTGGTTATAGTCTCTGTCAATAGATTCAGGGCTTACCACTTCAACTAAAAGGGGTGGAGCTGTTTTGAGGATAGCCGAGGTAGTCTCAATACTTTTTGCCTGTTCATTAGTAATTACACAAACATCAGGTCTTCTAAGTTGTTTATTGGTCAGCACCTCTGTACCGTTAGGGCGCGGTTGTAGAGGCAGTCCCATTTTTTGAATTTCTAAAAAAAAGCGAACTAACAGTAGGGTGATAATCGCCTCATGTTTGCCAGTACCAGGAGGCATTTCTACCAGCACCCCATCCTCAATTTCATAGCGCTTGTCGGTACCATCATCAAAATTGATGTATTCCTCAAGAGTACTAATTTTTATTGGTGTTTTAGTCATAGCGATCGCCTCCAATAACTATAACTATAAGCAAATACAAGCTGCTGCGGCTTCTATACTTATACTCAGAAACTGTATTTCACGCCAAAGCGCAAAGACGTTAGAAAAACTCTACGTCTGTGCGCCTCTGCCTGAGATTTTACCGTAAATTCCCTACGATGCTACTTGAGCAGCAGTCCGAGTGCGTCGTCTTCTGCCATCAGCAACTTTCACAGGTGGCTCATCAGGGATTTGCATCAACAAAGTCACAGATGGCTGACATTGCAATTCCCGACGGATGGAACGTTGTAATTCTCGCTCTAAAGTACCTTGCAATCCACCCCAGTCTATATCTGCTGCTTGACTTTCGCTAGGAGCAAATTCTGTCCAGCGCACAGTGAGGATTTCTTCAATTCGTTGTTTTACCCAGGTTTGTAGGAGCGATCGCTCTACACTTGTCACTACACCTCGGAGGTGAATTTCTGGTTTTGCCAACAGTTTCCCATTCCAATCAATGGCAGCTGCGATCGTGATAATGCCTTCTGAAGCCATGCGTTGCCGTTCTTGCAGAACTTTGGCACTTACCATACCCGAACTAGTAGTATCCACCAATTCGATACCAGATGGCACTTTCCCAGCGACGCAAATGGCATCTTCTGTCAATTCGACAATATCACCATTCTGAATAACGATCATGTTTTCTGCGGGAATGCCCATACTTTGAGCCGTTTCTGCGTGCTTCACTAGCATCCGATGTTCGCCGTGAAATGGCACAAAGAACTTGGGTCGAGTTAAGGCAATCATCAGCTTTTGTTCTTCCTGACAGCCGTGACCGGAGACGTGAATCCCTTTATCCCGACCATAGACCACTTTTGCACCTTGAATCATTAATTTATCAATAGTGTTGACTACAGCGATCGTATTTCCGGGAATTGGGTTAGCAGAGAATACGACAGTATCTCCTTGACGGATTTTAATGTGAGGGTGTTCTTTGTTGGCAATTCGGGTCATTGCTGCCATCAATTCGCCCTGAGAACCTGTAGTTAAAATCAGTACTCTTTCATCGGGTAGATTGCGGACAGCGTGCAATGGTTGTAGCAGATTATCTTCACACTTGATGTAACCTAAATTGCGGGCATGAGCAATCAAGTTCAGCATAGAACGCCCGACAACTGTCACTACACGATTCTGCTTTTTGGCAATATCCAAAATCATGTTGATGCGATGGACGCTAGAAGCAAAGGTAGTAACGAACAATCGCCCAGTAGCTTGACTAAATACTCTCTCCAGATTGGGATAAACTGAACGTTCCGAAGGTGTAAATCCTGGCACTTCTGAGTTAGTGGAATCACTCAGTAAACAAAGAACGCCTTTTTCACCATGTTCTGCTAGGCGTTGCAAGTCAAACTTTTCACCATCTACTGGGGTATGGTCAATTTTAAAATCCCCTGTGTGAATAACTACACCCAGGGGAGTATGAATGGCAACAGTAAAACTATCAGCGATGGAGTGAGTATTACGGATATATTCAACTAAAAAGTTTTTGCCAATCCGCACTACATCACGTGGTAAAACTGTTCTGATTTCTGTGCGATCGCGGACTCCTGCTTCTTCTAATTTACCCTCTAGCATTGCCATTGCTAGTCTGGGGCCATAAATCACTGGAATATCAAATTGCTTAAGATGAAAAGCAATTCCGCCAATATGGTCTTCATGACCATGAGTCACGATCATCCCTTTAATTTTGTGGCGATTTTCCCGCAGATAGGTTGTATCTGGTAAAACAATATTTACTCCGTGCATCGCCTCTGTGGGAAAAGCTAATCCTGCATCTAACAGGACAATTTCATCGTCATACTCAAAAAGACAGGTATTTTTACCAATTTCATGCAAACCGCCCAAAGGAATAATTTTCAAGGCGGAATTATCAGCTTCGTTTTTAGCCATTTTCTTGTTAGATTGTTACTTGTGGTTAATTAAGTTGATAGTTAACTTCACTTGTATTTAAGACAACATCATTTGTCTCTTAAGTTAGTTCCAAAGCAATCAAGTTTTAATTGAAGATTTCAATTTTTTATTCAATAAAATCAACTGTAAAACTCAAGGATTTATAGTATATCTATCAGTCCTAGCACAGGTTTTTAAATTGCAACTTATGAACAATTACGATCGTTGTTTATATGTATCTTTGGCAAGGAGAATACTACCAGCATTTAAATAGCTGGTGGCTAGATTAAACTAAGTTCTTTCAGAACCGCTTCTAACTTTTGACTGACTTCTAAATCAGCTTCACATAGCGGCGGACGAGTTGAACCAACCTCCCAACCTTGAAGTTTCAGTGCTTTTTTCACTGGAATGGGATTTGAAGTGAGAAATAGAGCTTTAAACAACGGGAACAGTTGGAGATGAATCTCGCTGGCTATCTCAATTTTTCCTGCACTAAAAGCTTGAATCATCTGCTGTAGTTGGTTTCCTACCAGATGAGAAGCCACACTTACCACACCCTTTGCCCCGATCGCTAACAAGGGCAAAGTCATGTAATCATCACCAGAATAGATGTAAAATTCTTTTGGTGTCAAGCGACGAATTTCGCTTGCCTGATCTATATTACCAGTGGATTCTTTAATCCCGACAATATTGCTAACCTCAGCTAACCGGGCAACTGTTTCTGGCTGAAGGTTTTGTCCGGTACGACCGGGGACATTATATAACAACAACGGTAAGTCGGGACAGGCTTGTGCTATTGCCTTAAAGTGCGCTTCCAGTCCCGCTTGCGGCGGTTTGTTGTAATAAGGAACAACTTGTAAGGAACCATGTACTCCTATTTTAGACGCTTTTTGGGTGGCTGCGATCGCTTCTTTAGTGGAATTCGATCCGCAACCTGCGATTACCTTGGCTTTTCCGGCCACGGACTGCAATACCTCGACAAACAACTGGTATTCTTCATCCCAACTTAGCGTCGGGGATTCTCCGGTTGTGCCGCACATCACCAATGTATCTGTACCGTTGTTGGCTAGATGCGCCGCCAGTTCTGCCGCTACATCATAGTTGACACTACCATCTGCTTTAAATGGCGTAATCATAGCGGTTAAAACATTGCCAAAATCTCCCACCCTTTTTTCACTCCTGATTACCCATGTTTTTATATCTTGGTGGTTCTCTATTGTAATAACCTATCTGCAAATTGCTTTCAAGTGTCATTTGTCATTTGTCATTTGTCATTTGTCCTTTGTCTTTTGTCACTTACTAATGACTAATGACTAATAGCTAATGGTTTGAGTAGATTTTTCTCTACCAACAACTCAGCGATTTGTACTGCATTCAATGCTGCGCCTTTGCGAATTTGGTCGCCACACAACCATAATTCCAACCCACAAGGATGAGAAAGATCCTGACGAATTCTTCCCACTAGAACTTCATCTTGACCTGTTGCTTCAATGGGCATCGGAAAATGATTAGTTCCCCAATCTTCGACCAATTTTACTCCAGGAGAAGAATTTAAAATTTCTTTGGCTTCCTTCGCACTAAAGGGAGTCTCAAATTCTAAATTAATGGCTTCTGAGTGGGCGCGGAGTACGGGAACCCGTATACAAGTTGCAGTGATTCTAATTTGCTGAGTACCAAATATTTTTCGGGTTTCGTTGACCATTTTCATTTCTTCCTCACAATAACCCAAATCGTTTAATGGGGAGTTATGCGGGAACAAATTAAATGCCAATGGGTAAGGCAATATTTCGGCAATCGCTGGCTGTCCTTGTAGTATAGCGCTTGTTTGGGTTTTGACTTCTGCCATTGCCCTAGCCCCAGCACCACTAGCAGATTGGTAGGTTGCAGCGACGATGCGTTGCACTGGTTTAACTTTATGCAATGGCCAGACTGCCACAGCCATTAAAATTGTTGTGCAGTTGGGGTTAGCGATAATGCCTTGGTGATTCGCTGCGGCTTGGGGATTCACCTCTGGTACTACTAAGGGAACTTCCGGGTTCATCCGAAAGGCACTGGAGTTATCAATTACCACTGCGCCCTTTTCCACAGCAACTGCTGCCCAAGTTTTGGATGTGGAACCACCTGCACTAGCTAGTACTATATCTACATTTTCAAAGGCGCGATCGCTCACTGATTCTATTGGTATATTTTCCCCTTTAAACCGTAGCGATCGCCCGACACTGCGCTCTGATGCCAATAACTTCAAGTCAGCAACCGGAAAATTACGGCTTTCTAATAATTCCAGCAACTCTGTGCCAACTGCACCGGTAGCTCCCAAGATAGCTAAACGATAGGATTTCGACAAATTTGCTTCCTCCTTTAAGAGACTTAATCTGCAATTTATTGGAACAATTGACAATTTAGTTATATTTAAATAGCGATCGCAGTCTGGAAATACATTTTTAATAGGTTTATATTTTTCTTTAATTTAGTCTATCTTTAATATATTTAATACATTTATTTTTTTGTTTGTTTAATAAGTTAAGTGATGTTGCATTTTAAAATAACGGTGATTTATTTTTTTTCATCAATAATTTTAACTCTAACTATATATTATACAACAAACCGCCATTTCTCATAAATATGTAGTAGATATCTGCACTTAGGCGTTTAACTAAGCATCCTACCTCTAAAGAAACAAATGTATTGGTTGCAAACTTGCTTACCAAGATGATGAATAAACTAGGATCTAAATAAAGCCAGCACAACTTCAAATTGAGCTATGCGGTTTAAGTAACAGATGCGCTCTCGTACCACACACAACTTAACAATAGCTAGATAATAGCTAGACTTAATACTATAACTTTAACCTGGGGGTACTAACCACTCTTTGAGAACCAGGATATCACGGCGTTAGCCCACTGAATAATTAATTCCTAAGTTTTAGAGTGAGTCGGGAGTGAAGAAGGGAATAGGGTATGGGTTACAGATTTATTCCCTATCACCTGTCACCTCCCCCCTAATCCCAATGCCCCATTAACCAAATTGTTATGAAGGTAAAATGTCAAGTCCTTGATAATTGGCAGTAAACTGGATCTTTGCCCCAGGACAAACATCCATCCTTGGATGCCACAAGACCCTAAGAGACATCAAGCCATAAACGCAACCAATTATTTTATTGCGTTTTGTGTGTACTCGGAGTATAAAATACCAGAAAACTAGAGACGAAGCATGAAAGTTACCCAGGAAAAACTTCCCGCCAGCCAAATTGGCCTGGAAATAGAGATTACGCCGGAAATTACCAAGCAAACTTACGAACAGGTGATTAAAAACTTAGCGAGTACTGCCAATATTCCTGGGTTTCGTAAAGGCAAGGTGCCTCGGCCGATATTACTACAACGGCTGGGTACAACTCGAATCAAGGCAGCGGCGCTGGAAGAACTAATTCAAGATGGCATTGAGCAAGCGGTTAAACAAGAAGCCATCCCGGCAATCGGTCAGCCGCAATTGCGCTCTTCCTTTGAGGATTTGATTAATAATTATGAACCTGGAAAACCGCTGACGATTTCGGCTGCTGTGGATGTAGAACCAGAAGTGAATCTAGTGCAGTACACTGATTTGCAAGCCAAGGCCGAAGAAGTCAAGCTCGATCCAGAACGAGTGGAAAACACGCTGGATAAGGAACGTCAAGAATTGGCGACATTGATTCCTGTGGAAGGACGTGCCGCTCAAATCGGCGATATTGCCGTAGTCGATTTTAAAGGTTCATTCGCCAGAGTTGAGGGCGAGGACGAAACAGCTCAACTAGAACCGATTCCCGGAGCTGAAGCAACTGATTTTCAAGTCGAGTTGCAAGAAGATAAGTTTATTCCAGGCTTTATTTCGGGAATAGTGGGGATGAATCCTGAAGAAACTAAAGAAATTGCGGCGCAGTTCCCAGATCCGTATGCTAATGAAGATTTAGCTGGAAAAGCGGCAACTTTCACAGTGATGCTCAAAGAACTGAAGGAAAAGGAGCTACCAGAAGTAAATGACGATTTAGCCCAAGAAATCAGCGATTTTGAAACCTTAGAGGAGTTACGCGCTTCTTTGGTAGAGCAATATCAAAAAGAGGCGGACGACAAAACAAAAACCAATAAGCAGGAAGCCTTGTTAACGGAACTACTCAAGCACGTAGAAGTTGACTTACCAGCAACATTGATTGAGCAAGAAGTGGATGCAATGCTAACGCAAACAGCTATCCGGCTGTCTCAGCAGGGATTGGATGTGAGAAAGCTGTTTACTCAAGATATTATTGGGCAATTACGGGAGCGATCGCGTACTGAAGCAATTGAACGCATTAAACGCTCCTTATCCTTGAGAGAAATCGGCAAACGCGAATCTATCAAGGTAACACCAGAAGAAATCGCAGCCAGAGTCACAGAACTTTTGGAGCAATACCCAGAGGAACAAGATGTTGATGAAGATAAACTGCGCTCAATCGTGGAAAACGAACTGTTAACCGAAAAAATCATCGATTGGCTCTTAGAACACTCATCAGTTGAACTTGTACCCGAAGGTTCTTTGAGTCCTGCAAAGGAAACAGAAGACGCAGAATCAGATGCTGATGGTGATGCACCTCAGACAGAGCAAGGAAACAGCGAAATTTCTACAGAAGTCACAGAAGGATAATAAAAAATCCCACAGCCATGAGTTCACCAGTTCTGAATTAAAGTACTGGTGAAATGGGTAAGCTAAGGGAGATGAGAAAGTACAGGGAGAAATAACCAATGCCCCATGCCCCATGCTCCATAAGTCAGGGATGAAGTCAAAAGAATTAAAGAATTAATGAATTTTTGGCAAATAGTGACACCTGTTATCACTTGAACTTGATAGTGTGTTACACGAGAGGAAATTATATGAGGCATAATGGTTAACACGTAGCTTATAAAAATTCCATTCGTTGAAAAGGCAGCATCTGCTGCTGAAACATTTGTCCTAAATAATTGTCAAAGAAAGCTTGTATGCTTGAATCGCAGTCGGGAAATTCCCCAATCAACAACTTAAGTCGAATAAACATTAACTCCCAGTTAAGCAGCCCTAGCAACATCGTACCGATGGTGATAGAGCAATCTGGCATGGGAGAAAGAGCTTTCGACATCTACTCCCGCCTGCTGCGAGAGCGGATTATCTTTTTAGGAACGCCAATAGACGATGCCGTAGCCAACTCAATTGTGGCTCAATTGTTATTCCTAGACGCTGAAGACTCAGAAAAAGACATCCAACTGTATGTTAATTCTCCTGGCGGCTCCGTCTACGCAGGGATGGCAATTTATGATACAATACAGCAAATTCGCCCTGATGTTGTTACCATCTGTTTTGGATTAGCCGCGAGCATGGGGGCATTTTTGTTGACAGCAGGAGCTGCCGGTAAGCGAATGTCTCTGCCCGACTCCCGGATTATGATTCACCAACCACTTGGTGGCGCTCAAGGTCAAGCCATTGACATTGAAATTCAAGCCAGAGAAATTCTTTACGTTAAGGCTAAGTTGAATCAGTTAATGGCTCACCATACTGGTCAACCCTTGGAAAGAATTGAAGCAGATACTGAGCGCGACTTTTTTATGTCGGCAGAAGAGGCAAAAAACTACGGTTTGATCGATCAAGTCATTTCCAGGCAAAATCTTCCTGTAGCAGGGGAGAACGTCACCATTCTGAAATAAGAGGCTGGTATGTCTAAGTACGACTCCCATTTAAAATGTTCATTTTGTGGCAAGTCTCAAGAGCAGGTGCGTAAATTAATCGCAGGGCCGGGAGTCTACATCTGCGATGAATGCGTTGACTTGTGTAATGAAATACTAGACGAGGAGTTACTCGATACTAATGGTGCGGCAGCACAACCAGCACCAAGAGCAGAGCCACCTGAAAAACGGCGTACCCACTCTGCTAGTATTTCGTTTAATCAAATACCCAAGCCAAGAGAGATTAAAAAGTATCTAGACGAACACGTCATTGGTCAAGATGAAGCGAAGAAAGTGCTGTCAGTAGCCGTTTACAATCACTACAAGCGGCTAGCAGTCATTCAGTCTAAAGCCAGTGGCAAGCCAGGGGCGGATGATGCCATAGAACTGCAAAAGTCCAACATTTTATTAATTGGCCCGACTGGTTGCGGCAAGACTCTCTTAGCGCAAACCCTAGCGAAAATCCTGGATGTACCTTTTGCCGTAGCCGATGCGACGACGCTGACGGAAGCAGGGTATGTGGGAGAAGATGTGGAAAATATCTTGCTGCGACTGTTGCAGGTGGCAGATTTGGATATAGAGGAAGCGCAACGGGGAATTATTTACATTGACGAAATTGACAAAATTGCTCGTAAGAGCGAGAACACGTCAATTACCCGTGATGTTTCTGGCGAAGGCGTGCAGCAAGCCTTGCTGAAAATGTTAGAGGGAACGATCGCTAATGTACCACCTCAAGGAGGGCGCAAGCATCCTTATCAAGACTGCATCCAGATTGATACAAGTAATATTTTGTTCGTCTGTGGTGGTGCCTTCGTGGGCTTAGAAAAGATTGTAGATCAGAGAGTTGGCAAAAAAGCAATCGGCTTTGTGCAACCGGGAGAAGGGCAATCCAAAGAGAAACGAGCAGCAGACACTCTTCGCCATCTAGAACCGGATGATTTAGTAAAATTTGGCCTGATTCCAGAATTTATTGGGCGGATGCCAATGGTAGCAGTAGTAGATCCGCTAGATGAAGAAGCGCTGATGGCGATTCTCACCCAACCACGCAGCGCCCTAGTGAAGCAGTACCAAAAGCTGCTGAAGATGGATAATGTCCAGTTAGATTTTAAAGCAGATGCTTTACGAGCGATCGCTCAAGAAGCTTACCGCCGTAAAACTGGTGCTAGAGCATTACGTGGTATTGTCGAAGAATTGATGTTAGATGTAATGTATGAGTTACCATCCCGTAAGGATGTGACACGCTGTACAGTTACGAAGGAGATGGTCGAGAAGCGATCGACTGCCGAACTGATAATACATCCGTCTTCATTACCGAAGCCAGAATCAGCTTAATAGTCATTAGTGATTAGTCATTAGTCATTGGTCAAAAAATAAGGAATAATAACCATGTACCAGGGACTAATGACAACTGACAAAGGACAAATGACTAATGCCTTATATTAATGTTCGTGGCGTTGAGCATTACTACGAATGGGTGAAAAAACCATCCGGTTCTTTGGTAAAACCAGTGATGGTTTTCCTGCACGGTTGGGCTGGTTCGGCTAGATATTGGCAAAATACTGCTGATGCTTTATCAGAGCAATTTGATTGTTTACTCTACGATTTGCGGGGATTTGGCCGTTCTCGTGGGAAGCCAACCATCGCCCAAGCAAGTGAAGCTGTTGCTGAATCTGAGTCACCACAGGAAGAATCAGAGGCAATCAGAGAGTTAACCTATGAATTAGAGGAATACGCTGATGATTTGGCAGCTTTGCTACATGGGTTGCATATTCAGCGTGTTTATATCCATGCTCATTCAATGGGTGCGTCTGTTGCCACTTTATTTTTTAACCGCTATCCCGAACGAGTGGAACGAGGAATTTTAACTTGTAGCGGCATTTTTGAATACGATGAAAAATCCTTTAGTGCTTTTCATAAATTTGGTGGCTATGTAGTTAAATTCCGTCCCAAATGGTTAAGCAAAATTCCATTTGTTGACCAAATGTTTATGGCCAGATTTTTATATAGTTCCATACCACATTCTGAGCGGCAAGCTTTTTTAGAAGATTTTCTCGAAGCAGATTACGATGCGGCTTTAGGGACAATTTTTACTTCAGTCAGTAAGGCTCAAGCTGAAGTGATGCCCCTTGAGTTTGCCAAGCTGACAGTGCCGACTCTACTGGTGGCGGGGGAGTATGACAAGATTATTCCAGCTGAGATGGGCCGTCAAGCAGCTGCACTGAGTGACAAAGTGGAATTTGTGATGATTCCCAACACAGCGCATTTCCCAATGTTGGAAGATGTACCAACTTATCTGCAACGTGTACAAGAGTTTTTGCAAATTAACACGCCAAAACCACAAGTCAGATAACTAATAGCGGTTTTTTAAACAGTTAAGTGTACCTGTGTGATACCTTGACGCATTTCATATTGTCGCTTTAACCAAGACTTTTGAATTGTTTTACGGAGCAAGGGAGCAAGTTGAATCAACAGCAAACGCAGTAGTGCATTTTTTCGCAGTAGTTCGCCTTGTTTAGCTTCCTCTAACTGGAGTTGCTGGGCGCGGATAATTTCTGGCTCCCGTTCTGCTTGGATATGCGATAATGCCATGTCGATATCCTCGTATCCAGTTTCTTTGTCCAATAATGACACAAGATGATTAGCGGCGACAATCACATCACGCAATGCTAGATTAATTCCTTGAGCGCGAACAGGAGACATTGGGTGTGCAGCGTCACCCAGAAGCAGTACCCCTGGTGCGTGCCATTGTGGACAATAACCGACCACAACAGAAAGCCGAATGGGGGATTCGATGGTGTCTGCATGATTACGGAAATGCTCTGCTAGCCATGAAGGTGATAGTGAGGCAAAAATCTCTGCCCAGTTGGTTTGCTTGGAGTCAGTGTTTTCGGTTGCGGACATTATCCAAGCCAGATGCAATTTTCCTGACTCTGCTCCGTGAAAGATGGTAAATGCGCGATCGCCATTTACAATAGTACGAAACACATTATTATCTGCAAACTCAGGACTGGCGGCAAGTTTAAACCAAAGAATATCAATATTTTTAGGCTGGCGTACCAATTCCAATCCTATACGTTGTCGCACAAGGGAATTTCGACCATCTGCCCCAATCACTAAGTCAGCAGCAAATTCTCTCCCATCGCTTAGTACTACACCTGCGACACGTTGATTACTCCATAGCAAATCCTTGACAGGAACACCCTGGATAAATTCAAACCCATCATTGGTTTGAGCTGACGAAATCAGTGCTTTGAGTAGTGGTGGTTGTGAAACCAGTTTACAGGGTCGAGTTGCCTCCATTGGTTCATCAACTCGAAACAACTGCTTGTCCCCGATAATGAATTCCCACGCGTCAAGTTGCCGATGAGGAATATCCTCCAACAACGCCGATAGACCCATTTCCTCTAGGGCATCTAAGCCACTGGGCATTAATCCTTCACCGCGAAATACACGATGAAAGTCTTTTGCTGCTTCAATTAACGTTACAGTAATACCACGTTTTACAAGGAGCAGGGCAAGTGTTACACCTGTTGGGCCTGCACCCACAATCACAATCTGCACTATCCCATTCCTCCTGTATCAGTTGCTCTCAAAGATGTTGGTAGAATTAATAATCTTGAGATTAACTTAAACCCAGTTCTCGTTTTAGCAAGTTAATTGAGTTAGCGCCGATATAATTTTCAACTTTAATCAGCTTTGGTGGGCGAATAATATCTTCATCAGATGCTTGCACGGCTGCTTGTACTGCCGCAAAACTGGCTTGATCGCTTATGATTACCTCAGCCCGCTTAACCATAGCATGAAGTTTATAAGCATCTTTTGGTTGCGAAGTCATCACTAATAGTTCATCTCCTCGCAGACCGTGGAGGATGACTTCTGCGGCTCGTGCAATCCCGGAACTGAGGCTGACTATCCCAACACAGTTTTCTTTTGGTAGAGTTTTCAATAGGTTGAGTTCCTTGCTGTAGTCGTAGATATCGAGAGGAATCACCCGTGCAGCTTTTGGAGCTGCGATCGCTTCTACATTACTGATAAAATAACGACTTGTGACTACTGTCGCAGAGGTGGTTTTATCTAACACAGCTGTCAATTCTTCCATTGCTACCAACTGGACTGGGATTTTTAGCGATCGTTCTAATTCATACACCATCAACTCACCAGCACCGATGTCATAAGATGGAACTGCAACCAGTACCCGCGCACTACAACGCAAGCGCCAGTCAATTTCCGCTAAAAATAGCTCTCTGGCTTGATTTAGCGAACATCCTTGGGAGAGCAGCTCGTCAAGTGCTTGCTGGACAACTTGATATGCATCAGGATTTTGTTTGAGAATTGGTGATTGCAGCCTACTACCGCCCTCATGACCTTGGGCACGAACATAAATACCCGAACCAGCCATACTTTCAACAAATCCGTCTTCCTCTAGTTGACGGTAAACCTTACTTATGGTATTACGGTGTAACCCGGTTTGCATTGCCAGCGCTCGTGTGCTTGGTAATTTGTAAGCAGGGGGATATTGCCGAGAAGCGATCGCAAATCGGATTTGATTAAACAGCTGGGTTGATGCGGGAATTTCGCTGTCTGGCTGAATACGGAATTGAATCATCACCAAACCTCCTGAATACTAAGTGCTAATGAGTGCTGAGTTCTGAGTGCTGAGTGCTGACTTTTGAGTATTAAGTGTTACTTTTATGCTCAACACTTTTAACTCAGCCTTCTTTTTTGACCAGCTACATTTGCTACATTTCAAATAAGTTTATTTACATATAAAGTTTTTCTGATACAAATTTCTAATGCGCTCACTATTGGTAATTGATAATTTAATTAGAAAAAAGCTAGGCATACTGGCATAGTTATATCAAATAAACACACGGCTAATCACATAGCACTGGTAAAAATTATTATGACAGAGCAAGCAACAATTACCACAACGGTTAATCTTTTGCAAGATAATATTCAAGTGTCTGCTTATCTAGCAGAGCCAGAAGAATCTGGTTCTTACCCAGGAGTCGTGGTATTGCAGGAAATTTTTGGTATCAACACTCACATTCGGGAAGTTACAGAACGGATTGCCAAACTTGGGTATGTAGCGATCGCACCTGCCCTTTTTCAACGTATTGCTCCTGGCTTTGAAACCGGATATACACCCGAAGATATTGAAACAGGCAGAAGCTACGCTATGCAAACTCAAGCCTCAGAGTTATTGAGCGATATTCAACTAGCAATTGACTACCTCAAAAATCTGCCCCAAGTCAAAAAAGATGGCTTTGGCTGTATTGGCTTCTGCTTTGGTGGTCATGTTGCATATCTTGCAGCCACCTTATCAGATATTAAAGCTACGGCTTCCTTTTACGGTGCTGGAATTACCACTCGCACACCAGGAGGTGGCGCTCCCACTGTTACCCGCACCAAAGAGATTCCAGGTACTCTCTATGCCTTCTTTGGCAAGGAAGATACTAGCATCCCAGCCGAACAAGTAGATGAGATTGCAGCAGAGTTAGAAAAATATAAAATTCCTCATCGTGTGTTTCGCTACGATGGAGCTGAGCACGGATTTTTCTGTGACCATCGCGCCAGTTATAATCCTAAAGCTGCGGCTGATGCTTGGGAGCAAGTCAAACAACTCTTTAGCCAACTGAACTGAAGCATACACAGCCAAGTTTGTCATTGGTCATTGGTCATTGGTGAATAACAAAGGACAAATGACAATCTAAACTTCAGTTGCACCATCTCAAATAACAACTAATCTTCAAAAGTCATGAATTCCGAATCGAAACTTTCTCAAACAGCCAATTCGCCCTTTACAATGGACGATTTTGCCAAAGCACTAGAAAAACACGACTACCAATTTCAAAAGGGACAGCTTGTAAATGGCAAGGTTTTCCAACTTGACCATGATGGAGCCTATGTTGATATTGGTGGCAAGTCGTCAGCTTTTCTGCCGCGCGATGAGGCTTCTTTGAGAGCAGTTACCGATTTATCGGAAGTGCTGCCATTGCAAGAGGAAATGCAATTTTTGATTATCCGAGATCAGGATGCAGAAGGTCAAGTCACCCTTTCTCGAAAGCAGTTGGAAATTCAGCACATCTGGGAACGATTGGCCGAAATGCAGGAAAATGCTCAGACTGTGCAAGTACGGGTTATGGGTGTGAATAAAGGTGGTGTCACCGTCGATATTCTTTCTTTGCGGGGATTTATCCCGCGATCGCACCTGGCAGAGCGTGATAATTTAGAAGCACTCAAAGGTCAAAATCTGACTGTCGGCTTTTTGGAAATTAATAAAAACACCAACAAACTCATCCTTTCTCAGCGATTAGCAACTCGTTCTAGCAACTTCAGCTTATTAGAACTAGGTCAACTGGTAGAAGGTAAAGTTACTGGCATTAAACCTTTTGGTGTGTTTGTCGATTTAAA
Source organism: Nostoc sp. (assembly GCF_036917415.1). Classification (GTDB taxonomy): domain Bacteria; phylum Cyanobacteriota; class Cyanobacteriia; order Cyanobacteriales; family Nostocaceae; genus Nostoc. The sequence continues at coordinate 26,103 of NZ_JBALDJ010000126.1, forward strand.
TGGTATGGGGGCTTTGCTTCATATCAAGCAGGTAAGCCAGAAATTTATTGATTCTTTAGAAAAGGTATTTCAAGTCGGTCAGCCAATTAAAGCTGTAATTATTGATTTGGATGAAGGTAAAGGGCGGGTTGCTCTTTCTACCAGAGTTTTGGAAAACTTCCCTGGCGAAGTGCTAGAGAATTTTGATGAGGTGATGGCTTCAGCTGAGGCGCGTGCTAATAGAGCAAATAACAAAGCTCCTGAATAGTTTTGAAGTGGGCTGTTTGCATAAAGCGTTTAAATTGCCATCTGAAACAATTTTAAATTTTGAATTTTGAATTGTTAATACTCTCCCTGCATCTACAAAAGATATGGGGGGATTTTAAATTGGGAAAAATTTTCGTAGAGTCCTTTCTAGTCCAATACGCTTGGGTTAAGGATAATGGTAGGTTGGGTTGAACAAAGTGAAACCCAACATTAAGCGTTAATTGTTGGGTTTCGTTCCTCAACCCAACCTACTACTGCTAAGAGGATGTTTTAAAAGTCCCGAAAGGTATAATTTTGCTATTCAGCACGGGGTTAAGTGCGACGAAAAATTAAGGTTTTAGCCATGTACTGAGATGCTTGGCTGTGCTAACTATGAGAGCAAAAGACCCTTTTAAAACATCCTCTAAAGTCGAATTTAATAAGCAAAAGCTGCTTTTACTTATTCAAAAGCTACTTTTACTTATTCAAAAGCTGCTTTTACTTTCTCATTTCGGTGTTTTCCGCAAGCAAAATAAGCTTTTACTTTCTCAAAAGCTGCTTTTACTTTCTCATTTTGGTGTTTTCCGCAAGCAAAATAAGCTTTTACTTTCTCAAAAGCTGCTTTTACTTTCTCATTTTGGTGTTTTCCGCAAATAATTAAGCATATTGAGAAAGCAATATACTTGATTGCTAACTCATTTAAGTAATTCACACACTCGTTACAAACTATTTCTTTAACATTACTTCTCTTTATCTTTATCTAATGCTTCCTGAATCGCACGACGGCAAAATTCTGGAGGATCATCTTTGGTAGATAGTTCTTCCTTCATAGTTTTGGTAATGCGTAGGTTAATCCTTTCTGTTAATGATTCTTCTCTATTTGATTTAATTGGTTGTAAATTTTGTGGGTTCCCTTTAGGATTAGGCATTATTGAGAAATATAAATAAGGCTTGATTTACTTGGTGCCAAAACAATAGATTGTTTTTTAGTGGTTGCCACAACTTGCCGGAAGTACAACCACTAATATCCAATTCAAAAAATGGACACTACTATTTTATGTTCACGCGTTCCGAACTTGAAATTAAGACTATTAAAGAATTACGCGACTTGTGTCGCAGATACGGCATCAAACCAACCGGGAATGCAGGATACAAAACCTCGTACATCGTAACCCTGATGGCATTTCCACTTTTAGCGCTCCAACAAATGAAGCAAGGTAAAGGGTTAAAATCCCCTAACTTTAACGCTATCCAAATAATCAGTTCTGCGATTGAGGAGATGAATTCACCCACAGATGAGCAAGCAGCACTGATTCGGATAACTTTAGAAGGCAGGAAAATGAGCTATCCTGACCGATACCAGCAAGAGAATCTGCTGAACTTGCACAAAGCTAAGATGTCGCTTGAACAAGCTATCGACTTCTTGAGTCAGTAAAACTAATTTTATAGCGGTTCTCGTTTGGGTGCAGTACAGTTTTAACCTCTCTCCAAACCTCTCTCCTAAGAGGAGAGAGGCTTTGAAATCTTACTCCCATTCCCTTGCTCTTAAGGGGTTGGCAGGGTGGTTTCATACAAGCAAAGAAAAATTAAAACTGGGTTTCAAAGCCTCTCCCCCCGTGGGGGAGAGGAATGGAAGTGAGGGAAAAAGCCATGCCACTTTCACGAGAAATCAAGACTTATGTATTTTTCTTTTTTCGTATGAAACCACCCTGCTTGCTCTTAAGGGGTTGGGGGTTAGGTCTGTATTGGACTCAACTGCAAACTGGTATATTAACCTATCCTCTGCATCTATAAGGATGTGGGGGATCATTTTTAAAGTATTAAAATAAATAAGGTGCGATCTATTGGCTTAGTTGGCGTGAGGATATCTTGAGCATGGTAACAAAGTATAAAAATATGCTCATATTTTTGTTTAAGTATTGATAAACGGGTTCTTAGCATATATTGAGCATTTTGACAAGTATAAACGCTGAAACTATTCAATTTAGGTATTTATATGTTTCTAGTAACTGGAGCAACGGGAGGAATTGGTCGCAGAGTTGTACGACTCCTACGGCAACGAGAACAGTCTGTGCGGGCATTTGTCCGCATTACGTCGCGCTATAGCGAGTTAGAACACCGGGGTGCAGAAATCTTTATTGGTGACTTGCAGCGAGAAAAAGATATCGAGAAAGCTAGTCGGGGTGTGAAGTATATTATCAGCACCCACGGTTCTGATAGCGATGCTCTATCCTTAGATTACCGCGCCAATATTGAACTGATTGACCAAGCAAAAGCCAATGGTGTAGAGCATTTTGTCTTCATTTCCGTATTGGGAGCCGATCGCGGTTATGAAGATGCTCCTGTTTTCAAAGCCAAACGAGCAGTAGAGCGATATTTAGCAGCTAGTGGCTTAAATTACACTATTTTACGCCCAGCTGGATTAGCATCTAACTTGCTACCACTGGTAGAACGATTTCGGGAAACGGGATTGTATCTGCTGATTGGCGATCGCAAAAACCGTACCTCAATTGTCAGTACCGATGATTTGGCAAAGATAGTAGTGGATTCTGTGACAGTTGAAGGCGCTCGCAACCAGATTTTACCCGTTGGAGGGCCAGAGATTTTATTGCGAGAAGATATTCCCCGGATTTTTGGTCGGATTTTCGCTAAAGAACCAGTAATAATTAACTCACCTTTATTTCTCATTGATGGGTTACAGAGTGCATTAGGTTTATTTAATCCCCAAACCCAAAAAGCTTTGGGAACTTATCGTACATTGCTAGCAAATGAATTTTTCTGCACAAAAGATGAAATTGCCAATTTAGAGGCAATTTTTAACTTCCAATTAGAGACATTAGAAAATTTTTTGCGGCGCTATTTAGCAGTTTGAATAGTCATTAGTCATTAGTCATTCGTGAATAACCAAGGACAAATGACAAATGACAAATGACAAATGACAAAGGACAAAAATATATGGTAAATGCTGCTCAAGCACGTCAGACAAAAGAGCGATTCGCCCAACCGGAGGAACAACTTACTTATGAATTGGGGAAAGCAGTACAGGAATTGCCACCCCTGTACACTAGATTATTAGCGGGAACGATGAGCGCCATCGTCTTTGGGGCGATCGCTTGGGCGTACTTCTCACAAATAGATGAAGTCGCAACAGCACCGGGGGAATTAATTGCTTCTACACAGGTAAGACCGGTGACATCTTTAGGTGGAGGGTCAATTGTCGCTGTTAAAGTACAAGAAGGCGATCGCGTTACTAAAGGTCAAATTCTAATTCAAAAAGATCCAGACTTGCAAATAACCGATGTTTCCCGCCTAGCTAAATCTACCAGATTGATTCAAGACGATTTAAAACGTTTGGATGCAGAACGCACCGGAGGCAAAACTACTGGGACGAAACTGCAAGATGAACTTTTAACCTCCCGTTTGCAAGACTACCAAGCGCGTCAAGCCGCAGCGGAAGCAGAAGCAAATCGTCAAATGGCACTCATCGATCAAGCCAAAGTCCGCTTGACTCGATTGCAAGACAACTTAGTTAATGCCAAAAGTAGCTTTGCGAATGCTCAAACCAACCTTGTTAATGCAGATAGCATCAGAATTAAAATTGAAAGTAATTTAGCCCTTGCTCAAGAAAGGGAAAAAAGCTTACGCACTCTAATTACTCCTGGCGCTGTGCCTCGTGTCGATTACCTGGATGCTCAAGAAAGATTAACTCGTGCAAAGACAGAAATCACCAGAGCGCAAGATGAAGTTACCAACGCCCAGAATAGAATCACAGAGGCTCAAGATAAAGCCACATCATTAGAAAAAGATATTGCTGCTCAAGTCCAGGAAATTCGCCAAGCAGAACAAGCTTACAACGCTGCACGCAGTCAGGCCCAGCGTGTGGCATCAGAACGCCAAAGCGAAATTTTGACGCAGTTTAATAAGCGTAAAGAAGAACTGACAACTGTACAAGGTCAATTAGAGCAGGCAAGGAAGCAACAAGCTTTAGAAACGATTGAGGCTCCCGTAGCCGGTACAATTTATAAAGTCAAAGCCACCAAGGGGCCAGTACAATCGGGTGAAGAATTGCTGTCAATTTTGCCGGAAGGGGAAGAAATGCTTCTAGAGGTAAAAGTTCTCAACCGCGATATTGGGTTTATTCGTCAAGGAATGAAAGCAAAAGTGAAAATGGCAACTTTTCCCTTCCAAGAATTTGGCATTGTGGATGGCGAAGTTATGCAAGTCAGTCCAAATGCAATTGCTGATAAAGAATTGGGTTTAGTTTTTCCGACGAGAATTAAGCTAAATAAACACGCAGTAAATGTTCGGGGTCAAGAAGTAGAATTTACACCAGGGATGGCTGCTACAGGTGAAATTGTCACTCGTAAAAAGTCAATTTTGACATTCATCACTGAGCCTGTGACACGGCGGTTCAGCGAAGCATTTTCTGTTAGGTAGGAAAGTCTGTTAGATGAGCGAGAAGTAAGGGTTTAGCATTATTCATTGGTGTCAACTTAAGAAAAAATCTGCTTTGAGAGGACGTTTTGCCCTCATCCCCTAACCCCTTCTCCCAACTTGGGATTCGGGGAACTAGAGAATTTGCTCCCCTCTCCCAATTTTGGGAGAGGGGTTGGGGGTGAGGGTCAAACCTGGAAAGTTCGCCAAATCTAGCTTATACGTTAAGTTGACACCTATGAGCATTATTAAACCCCTACATTCATTCACGACTGATGAGCGGGTTGGTTGATTTTCTTAGCCGAGCAGTATTAAACTCAACTGCAAATCACTATAATTTTCAAGCCATACCCAAGAATTTTCTATACTGATCTATTTGTTTTTGCATTCCCTCTAGTAGTTTGCCAAAATCAAGATTATTCTGATCCTCATTGCTATTCACATTGATCCTGTCCAGAATATTCTCATAATTTTGGAATTGCGACCATAATTCTGGATTTATTAATCCGTTATTATCTTCGGCTGATGTCAGATATTTTGTAGTTTCTGCGTAGGTGTAGCTTGTCTTAGACATCGCCTTACCGGTTGCAGGGCTAAAATCAGAATTATTCCAACTAGCGGTAGTTTCTGGTGTTAAATATTTTGCTGTTTCTGTAATTGTCTGACTTGCTAGAGAACTGACATTAGAAATGTTAAAACTAGAGCTTGTAGTTGGTGTATTATTTACTGCTGTTTCTGCAATCACCTGACTTGCTAGAGAACTGACATTAGAAATGTTAAAACTAGAGCTTGTATTTTGTGTACTATTTCCTGCGGTTTCTGTGACAATCTGACGTACTTGGGCATCAGTCAGGTTAGGGTTAGCACTAAGCATCAGGGCAACGATACCAGCAACGTGGGGAGCAGCCATAGATGTGCCGCTATAAGTTGCATACTGATTATTCGGAACTGATGAATAGACTTTGACTCCTGGAGCTGTGACGTAAGCGATTTCATTCGTTCCAGAGCGGTTAGAGAAGTCGGCCAAATTACTATTCTTATCTACTGCTCCAACGGCAATTCCCGACTTGGATGCATAGCGCGCGGGATAGTCTGGTGATGAGTCACCATCATTACCTGCTGCCATGACGACAATTACTCCTTTACTGCTGGCATAGTCAATGGCTGACTCTAGAGTGCGATTAGAAGATCCGCCTCCTAAACTGAGGTTAATCACATTAGCTCCATTATCCACAGCGTAACGAATACCTTTAGATATGGAACTATAAGAACCAGAGCCAGAGCTATCTAAAGCTTTGACAGGCATAATCTTGGCATCGTAGGCAATACCAGTGACACCGTAGTTATTATTTTCTCCTGCGATCGTGCCGGAAACATGAGTACCATGACCATTGTCATCTAGGGTGTTGTTGTTTTGATCGGCAAAGTTCCAACCGTAATTATCATCAACATAGCCATTGCCATCATCATCTATACCGTTACCCGCAATTTCCTTGCTATTCGTCCAGATATTATTTTTTAAATCCTCGTGGTTGTAGTCAACTCCAGTATCTACAACAGCAACAACAACGCCTTTACCTGTGTATCCATGTGCCCAAACTTCCGGTGCTTTAACCAGGTCTGCTCCCCAATTATTGCCACCAAGATCGGGAACATCAGCAAAGGTATTTTGATTAATAGCTCTAGCCACTGCTGCTGCTCCATTAATCAAACCATAGCCATTAGTGGAGTTATAATTTTGAGCGCTAAAAGCATTTTCAGATTTATCGTTATTTAGCAACCGCACATCAGCATCGGCTGAGTTATAGCTACTACGTCTGCTGAAGTTGAGGCTGTATCCATCTTTCGTATTAAAGCTATCTAATGAGGAAATTGAAGTGGCATTTAGCTGTTTCTTTGACAATATATTGTTATTAACATCATCAATGTGCATAAATTTTTTCTCAAAGATAGCAATCTTTTTTTGACAGTTTAAAGCTTTGAAACCTTGACAATAAAAAGATTTCAATGTGTGAATAAACCTTATTCTCAATAATTACTATGGAATTTAATAACAAAATGCTAATTTTATTACCAAAAAACCTTTTGAGAATTACGGTTTTTATTAAGAGTAAATTTATCGAGGAAATCTTAAATATTTGAGGTGTATTAATGGAGACTAATGCAAAAATAGTAATAGGATGTTATGAGTCAATACAGTTTAATTAAGCCTAAAACTCAACTTCTACGTAGGTTGGGGAGCCACTGCGTTGCAAAGAGAAGTCTGAGCGGAGGCTTCCTCCGTAGACGCTTTGCGGCTTACCGCAGGCATCAGAACTTCGGAGGGTTCCCCCCGTTGAAGCAAGTGGCATTTGAGGAACGAAACCCAACACTTGCGTGATGTTGGGTTTCACTTCGTTTTACCCAACCGACAATTTTCTTAACTGAACGGTATTGCGTTATAACTCCTTTGATTATAGGACTTACGCAAAAACCCTCTCAAACTCTCATTTCTCCGTGACCTCTGCGTCCTCTGTGGTTCGTTTTCCGTTACCTGTGCGTAAGTCCTAGATTACTCTTAGAACTGCTGCGATCACTAGCTATAAAAGTGTTTATACCAATTCTCTAAAATAAGGCAACAGATGTAAGCAAGGATTGCCTTACTGCATCTAAATTTCTCAATTGCGAATTGGTATTACCCACCTAGACTGGAGCAAAGATAATTATTAAAATCATCAAAATTAAAATGGCGAATGGAGTTATGCTCCATTCGCCAAAGGCTATCCTTAAGCCGCTTTACAAAAGTTTATCTTTTATATAGCTATAAGCTTTGAGTTAATTAAATTTATTAAATGTTTGCTTGCTGCCGTTGATATAGTGACCAATACAAACCTTTTTGTTGCAACAACTGTGAGTGAGTACCACGTTCGGCAATCACGCCTTGCTCTAATACCAAAATCAAATCAGCACGTTTGAGGGGAGCAAAGCGGTGAGCAATCAGGAACACAGTACGGTTGGCGGAAATTTTTTGCAGGTTTTGCAGCACTTGTTGTTCAGTTTCACTATCCAAGGCGCTAGTAGCTTCATCCAAAACTAAAATCGGCGCTTGGGAAAGAAATAGCCTTGCTAGAGCAATACGTTGTCTCTGTCCACCAGATAAAGCTGTACCGCGTTCGCCAACATTGGTTTCATAACCGTAGGGTAATTGACTGATGAAGTCGTGGGCTACAGCTAATCTTGCCGCCTCTACTACTTGCTCTGCGGTAATGTCAGGACTACCGAGAGTGATATTTTCCAAAATAGAACCGTTAAATAAAAAGTCTTCTTGGAGAACTACACTAACTTGTTGCCGCAGTGAGGCTAAATCGGCACTTTTTATATCAAAACCATCAATCAGGATGCGTCCTGATTCAATTTGATAGAGGCGTTGCAATAGCTTAGACAGGGTACTTTTCCCAGAACCGCTACGTCCGACAATGCCAACAAACTGCCCTGGTTCAGCACTGAAAGAGATTCCTCGCAGAATTGCTTCAAAGTTGGATCGGTAGCGGAAAAATACTTGCTCGAAGGTGACTTGTCCTTTCAGGGGTGGTAAAACTAGGCCAGTTCCCAGTTCAGCTTCTGGGGAGACGTTGAGAATATCACCAATGCGATCTACAGAAAGTAGCACTTGTTGAAGGTTTTGCCACAACTGTACTAAGCGCAAAAGCGGGCCTGTGACTCTACCAGACAACATTTGAAATGCAACTAGCTGTCCGATTGTGAGCTTTTGTTCGATGACTAACTTGGCTCCAAACCAGAGAATCAGCATGGTGGACAAATTAGTGAGAAAGTCACCAATGTTACTGCTGATATTGGAGGTGGTAGAAGCTTTAAAGCCTGTGCGAATGAAGCGAGCAAATAAGCCTTCCCAGCGATCGCGGGCTACTGGTTCGGCTGCATGGGCTTTAACGGAGTGAATCCCCGTCACTGTCTCTACTAGAAACGATTGACTATCGGCGCTCCGGTTAAAAGTTTCGTTGAGCCAGTTACGCAGAATTGGTGTTGCAACTATCGTTAATGTGGCAAATAGCGGCAGTACTGCTAAAGCCACAAAGGTGAGTGGGATATTATAGTAAAACATCAATGCCAGGTACACCACAGCAAAGATGCTATCCAGAATTACAGTTAATGCTGTACCTGTGAGAAATTGACGAATTTGTTCGAGTTCCTGGACTCTTGCTACTGTGTCTCCGACGCGTCGCGACTCAAAATAAGCCAAAGGCAGTCGCATCAGATGGCGAAATAGCTGTGCTGATAAACTCAAATCCAGACGACGAGCTGTATGGGTAAAGATAAATAGGCGCAGAATACCCAGTATGGACTCAAATATGGCTACGCATAAAAGTGCAAGTGCCATCACATCGAGAGTTGGCAAACTCCCCTGCACCATCACTTTATCAATAACAACTTGGGTAATTAGCGGTGTTGTTAATCCCAAAAGCTGCAAGGTAAAAGATGCTAACAATACTTCTGTGAGCAATCCTTTATACTTCCAAACTGCTGGAGTAAACCAACTCAGGTTAAATTTTTCTTGCTGGGATATGAGTTCTACTTGCCACAATCGTCCATCCCAAGACGCCTCAACTATGGACTGTGGCAAGCTTTCACAAGTCCGTTCGGGATTTAGAGGGTTAGCGATAATTAAGCGATCGCCTTTAACTCCATAAGCCACCACCCAGGATGGACTCTGGGGTGAGTCAGAATTCCACAGCAATAAAGCTGGGAATGACAACTGTCGCAACTCACTCCAACTCACTTGTAACCGCCGCAATACTAACCCTAACTTTTCTGCTGCTTCCACAACCTGTTTTGGGCGTTGTCCTCTGAGTTGACGCTGCACCCATTCCAGTTGCACAGAATTTTCTAACTGTTGCGCCACCATTGTTAAACAGGCAGCAGCAGTGTTCCAGCTGGCAACAAACGGATAAATTGAAGTAATTAGATTGGCGGTTGGAAGTCCTCTTTGGGGTTGGAGGCTATGGGGGCTGGAAGTCCCGTCTGAGGCTGATGTTACTGAAGGAGTAGCAGACAAGGAAAATGTCTCCCTTTGTCCCTCCATCTCTACTGGTAACACTTGCCAAAATTCCTGAATTTGTGGGTGAGAAAATTCTGCCCACAGCGCAGTGTCCCAACAAACTACTACCACTTCTTTACTAGCAGCTACAGCTTTAAAATCCGCAGATAGCTTTTGGAAGTCGCCAAACCAATCCCCCACATCTAGGGCTGCTAAAGGTTTGCCAATCCCTTCTTCTCGCAAGCGGACTTTCCCAGCCACAATTAAGAATTGATAGCCACCGACATCGTTTGACCAGATTTTTTCTCCAAGACGATACTGGCGTGTTTGGCACTCATTTTCCAATCGGGATTGTTGTTCGGGAGTCAACCAGCATAGCGGTGGCTGATTCCAAGGCAAAGAAGCTAGCACTTTTAATCGTAAAGATTCATTATCCAGAATTTTTAACTCACTTGTAACTTGACTGTCAGTTTTTGAATTTTCTCTGCTAGCCATTTTTCAAACAACTCATTTTGTAGTGCTTGCTGTAGTTGAGTATCTTCTAAAGACGCTGGTAGAAATTGTTCTACTCGAAACAAACCATAAGGCCCTTTTCCTTGGGGAGAGTCTTTGTCAACGATTTCTATTGGTCCTATCAATTGTCCGGGACTGGCCACATCAATAGCTGCCCGTAATATATCCGGCATACTACCTCGGCTGACGATTCCCATCATGCCATTCACAATTCGATCATCTGAAAGGGAATACTCTTTAGCTAGTTGCTCAAAACTACCTCCTTCTTCAATTTGGGTTTGGAGTTCGTCTGCTAATTCTCGATTATCAACAACAATCCGGGAAAGTACCACCCGATCCAAAAAAATTTTGCGTTCAATAAAATATTCTGGGAGTTTTGTTTGGGTCACTACAGCTTTTAGTTTTTCTAACTTGTAACCAAAAGTGACCGATGTGTGAAAGGTACTGTAATCTGTGTTATTTGTCTTTAACCATTCTTGAAAACTTTGGGGGTCAGTGAGTTGATTTTTCAGCCTAAAGTCAATAATTGATTGTTCAGTTATTGCGGTGCCAATTTCAATATCATCTCGTGTTCGGATTTCTTCCTCAATTACGTACTGCCGGAGAATATCCCCAATGAACTGTCCCAGTTTTCCAGAGGCTTGCAGGTACTTTACTGCTTGCTCAATAGAAATTATTTGGTCATTAATTGTCAAAAATGATAAAGATTCCATGAACTAATTATGTGAAATTGGTTAAACACTTTTAGGGCTTTTTTATTAAATCATATAGAAATCATCTGATTGTTAATGGATAAATATGATAAAGATTCAATGAACTAATTACATCTAAATAGTCAAAAAATTATATAGTTAGTAAATAATAATTTGCCACGATCACTTTTACAGTCTAGCCGGGACAAAATCAGGATTGAAAATATCAGTGTTGGCACAGTAGTAAGGCAAATTAGTTATTTTCTACAATGCCCTTCAAGAGTGCTGTTAGCGGTAGCAGGGCATTTAGCCCGTGCTGTTAGCGAAATTGTTTTGCTCAATACCCCACTTAAACGAGTAATTGTTTATTCTCATCAGTCTAGTTAATGAAAGTTATCCATGTCCAGGCAAATAGCACAGATGCGATCGCACCAATTAATGTATTAAAAATATTTACTACTTCATTGGTCAGCCAGGTATACTTAGATTGCAGTGTTGCGCCAATCACACTTTCTAAGCTGGTGGCAATAAATGCTGCCAGCACACACCAAGCTACTCCCAATAGATCGATTAAACCAACTCCCCAACCCACAAATGCGATCGCTACAGAAGCCACAATCCCGGCTAAAGTTCCCTCCAAGCTTACCGCTCCTTCTGTACCGCGAGGCACTGGTTGGAGTGTAGTAATCAAAAAGGTGCTTTTACCATAAGCTTTACCGACTTCACTAGCAGTAGTATCAGCTAGCTTTGTGCTGAAACTCGCTACATAGGCTAGTAATAATAGGGACTGGGGATTAGGGATTAGGGATTGGGGGCTAGGTACGAGGAATCCCGAATTTATTACTCCTACTCCCAAGGCACACAGGGCCCCAGTTAAAGCCGAACCCCAAACATTTTCTGGACCTCTTGCCCCAGAACGCTTTTCGGCAATTCCTTCTGCCTCCTTCTGCGCCATACCGATGCGGGTAACGCCAGAACCAACCAAAAAATAGAACATTACTACTGCATATCCTTGCCAGCCTAATGTTACCCAAATTAAGATGGCCAAGAACCAGGCGTGGAATAATCCAACAGGGGTAAGTAACTTTTTCGGAGCAATCCAAGCTAAACCCAATAAAATTGTGTTTAATACTACTGCTACTAACCAGGGATTTACAGAATCAATTGAGGATGACATCAGCAATTAATCATGAGTAATTTTGTCTGAATATCAACAGAATAACCAATTTGTGATGCTTAGTGCTTTATTTTTGAAACCTCTCTAGCTAAAGTAGTATATTTGTATTATTAACTAAATTGCGTAGGCATAGCTCTCAAAGCTGAGTGTCAAACCATCAATGATGTCTTAGACATACACTTCAATATTGACTAAAGAACGTGCATTAAACAAAATGCAAAATTTCTTTTGAATTAGGTAAACTCTTCTCCGTAACCACACAGTACAGTGGCTGAAGTATTACTCAGTCCCCAATCTTAGTCATAAGCATAAAGAATATAATTTAATAGCAATAAAAACTGTGTTCAAGTTAACCACAATCAGAACTTAATAGCATAAATTGTAGATAGCATCAACTACTAGTCTTTTTCACACAAGCTATGAGCCAAACTTTATTCCATTTAGCTTTCCCTGTAAATGACATTGCCCAAACAAAAGTATATTATGTAGATGGTTTGGGTTGCATTCCTGGTCGTGAAAACCACCATGCCCTGATTCTCAATCTCTACGGTCATCAATTAGTGGCTCATTTCACAAAAGAACCTTTGACACCGCAAAAAACCATCTATCCCAGACACTTTGGACTAATTTTTACCCAAGAACGTGACTGGCAAGACTTACTAAAAAGGGCACAACAACAACAGCTACTTTTTCGCGAAGAAACCAAAAATCGCTTTGTTGGTTCTCCTCTTGAGCATCGCACTTTCTTTTTAGAAGATCCTTTTTATAACCTCATGGAGTTCAAGTATTATCGTCACCCAGAGGCGATTTTTGGGAGTTACGAACATACGCAAATTGGGGATAGGACTTAAGAAATTCGTAATTCGTAATTAAAGAGGAATAAATCAAGTGTGGCAAGAATTCTAGCTAATGACCGAAAACGAAAAGGATACAGAGCAACTAAATTTATTTATGAGGATCATTAATTTTGAATTTTGAATTTTGAATTTTGAATTTGGAGCGAAGCGACGTGACTGGATTTTCGATTCAGCAAGGGTAGCATAATAGGCTTTGCTAAAGCTGCTGTGACTACCGCTAAACTCCTGGAGTCTGTCAGCATCCAAGGGTGTAGAGTAACTGGTACTATTACTTGGCTTCCTACGGGCATTTGTGAACTATTTGCTGGCACAATCATTAAATCATAAGGTGTCCAGATAGACGTAAAATCTAACTGCCCCAACATTACAACATCAGAATTTAAATCCTTGAGAAAAATGCTGTCGGGGCGCATTTGTAGGCAACCAGGACGCCGGGAACCATAAGCAACCACAGTTCCATAATGGGGGGAAGAAATGGTAATAAATCGCTGCACGCGGTTAATTCCTCCCAATCGCTGAACATAGTAACGGCTGACAATTCCTCCCATGCTGAAGCCTACTAAATCTAGGCGTTGTTCTGGTGCAAAGGTCGCTGTAACATAATCGGCTACTTGTTTTGCCAATTGATCGAGACCCACATCACCATTATTAGGTACGAGATCCAGGGAATATACAGACCAACCCTGTAGTCTTAATTGAGCCGCCATTTTATGGAAAACTGTCTCTGTGTCGTCAATGCCGTGTATTAACAAAACGGGATTGCGTTGTTGATTTTCAATGTTCATTTACAAAATCTAACTTAATTAAGTGGTGTATTTCACTTTTGTAGCTACATACTGTTCTACAAACTGAAGCTATTGCTTTTCGCATTCTTTAAAAGATATTGTTGCAAACAAAACTGAAATGCTTTCAAAGATAATTTGTATAAAGTTTTACAGATTAATCTAGCCATCTGCCATTGGGCTATGACACTCTTTCCACTGGTTGAGAGTAAACTGCTTGTTTAACTTCAATTAAGTATTTACCAAACAAAGAAATGTTAATTATTGTAAAGCTTGCTTTCAGAATCTTGCTCTTAGCTACAGTAAAATTTAATAATTAGTTCTCGGTGTGTGCAGGTTGCAAATGCTTGCAATAGAACATTTGCCCTGTGGTTTTACTACAATGTTAATTAAGCACAAGGCTATAAGGGTTGTCACCAGAACGGGGTGAGGCCAAGTAGATAATGTAACATTTTGTCGTAATTTTTAACAATTACGGTCGAGTTCAAAATATAAAAGGTAAAAGGCAGGAGTAATTGTAATGGATTTTATCAAAAAGTTAATTTCGGGTATTCAGGGTTTCCTTGGCGGTATTCTGGGTTTCATTACCGGACTGTTACCAGGCAAGAAGAAAAGCAATGGCTACTTCTTAGAATTGGACGAAGCAAAAGATGCTGCCAAAGATGCTGCTAAAGAGGTAGCATCGAACGCGAAGAAAGTAGCAGAGACAGTTACATCGACAGTTGCATCGAATGCTAAGAAAGTAGCAGAGACAATTTCATCAGAAGCACCAACTCAATCTAAACCAGATTCATTGAATGGAACAAAAACTGCTACGGCTAAGACTAAGGCTAAGGAAAAATCAGCTAAGGAAAAATCAGCTAATAATCCCAAACCAGCCGACGTTCAACTAGTCCAGACTGCTGAAGGTCTTAAAGTTGAACCGGGCAAAAAAGCAAAAGCCGCAGCAGCCAAAGTACTCAAAGAGCAGCCAACTGAAACCACCTTTGCACCAAAATATCTTGCTCCTTCGACTACTAGCTCTAATGGTCGTCGTCGTCCAGGAGCGAATATGAGTGCTTATCTAGACATGGCACGTCAGATTAAAACACCTAAATAATTCATAGAGACCGTAAATTTACGGTCTCTATAGATTAAACGTGAAGATGCAAGTTTAAGATAACTTTGCCAGTTGTAGATGAGGGAACTCTCCAAAGTAAGAGCGATCGCTTAATTTTCTCCACTACAACTGCATCTTTTAGGGTTGAGGTTTCCTCATCCAAAACTACCTGTTCTACCCGACCTTTGTTGACGGTGAACTCAAAGACAATTTCACCACTAAAGCCAGAAGGCAAGTTTAGTTGTTGCAGGTGTTGGGTTAAGTTAGCAATTTCTGTGTCATCCAAGCCAGTAACGCCGATCGCGTCTAACTTATAGTTGATAGCTGCGTCTAATATTTCATATTGTCCCATTTCCTCGGAATCAAAGCTCAAAGAGAACTCTACTTCTTTCGCTACTGGAGATCGTGGCGATCGCCTTTGCCGGAGAAAATCTGGAGTTTCTGCTGAAGCTGGCGCTGCTGCATTTAAGGTTAAGGTTTGACTCGCAAAAATACCAGCAGGAACACCACCAAGGTAACTAACTGCTTCAGCCATTTCTACCGGAACTTGCATAGACACGTATTCGCTTCCTGGTTCAACCTGCACGTCATCGCTGACAGCCACAAAAGCGGTGTATTGAGAAAGTAGTTGATAAATTAAGGCTGTTTCTGTAACTTCCTTGAGGGGATTGAACGTACAAACCCCCTAGCTTTTGGTTTTTAGTACTTACTGTATTCATAGATTTGATATAACACTCCTATTTTATTTGTGAACTTACTTGTGAAGGTAGGTAATAGGCAATAGAGAACTTAATTACAAATTGCGTAGCTTGCTTCTCGCCTTCTCTACGAGACGCTACGCGAATGGCGAGTATTACGAATTATTTAACAAACACCAGTCCACTATATAAATGGAAAGCTGAATCCCAATTAGTCTGTTCTCTACGAAACAGATCGATGTGAGACTTGATATGACTCAGCATTTCTGTTTGATCTAATGTTGTATCTGCAAAAGACGTGAAATCTGACCAGATTTTGACTTGAGGAAGTTGCTGGTCAATCCAACTTGATAAACTATTCCAATTAATTCTGATTGTATTTTGGCTAACTTGGGGAATAATTTCTAAACCTTGCTGAAATTCATAGCCGTTATCATAAAGTCGGAGAATGCAGCGTCTACCAGGTATGTGTAAATCACAAAACTGTGCATAGTCTTGTGTTTGAGTTTTCCATTCCAGTTTACGGCGGGCATCAACATCTACAACTTGTTCAAAAATTGGCAAAAGTCCTACTACTCTTGCTGTGACTTCTGACCAGTCAAAGGTGAGAAAACCGAGTTGATTTACCTCGTTACGACAAACAACAGTAGCTTGTGGGGTAGATGCTTGGAAATGTTTGACTTGATAAACTTGAATTTCCTGAATTTGAACTATTGTTGCCCAAAAGCAAGCAATACCAGCCTGCTGTAGCTGTTTGCCATAAAATTTTAGTTCTCCTACTTGGCCAGTGCGGTATAACCTCCAGCCACGACTCGGCAGTATTAATCGTGCAGTGTAGGGGTCTAGCTGCATAATCTGGGCGAATTTTTGAGACGCTTCTGTTTTCAGTTCGTTACTGAGTGGCTCTAAGACTAGTACGCCAAGTTCGGTATTATTTGGTTCAGATTTTGCTTGGGAAATAGCTCTTTGTCTTTCTTCTAGCTCAATTTCTTGTAGCCGTCGCAAACCTTGGCGTGCGAGCGTTACTATTTTGACATTCCTTGTATCTCGCAGCAGTTGGCGATAAATTTTTTCTGCATCTTGGTACTTTTGAGTTACTTCATGTAGCCGACCGAGATAATATTGTACCCAAGGATTTTCAGGTGATTCTTTTTGCAGCTGTTTGAGTAATTTAGCTGCTGTTTGATAGTCTTTATGCTCAAAGGCGATCGCAACTTGCTCAATCATCACTTACTTTAAATACAGATTGGAGTGATGTCTCGCGCAAAAGTAATTTTGCGTGAGCTATAAATCATTTATACTTCACAAGTTGCGGTAATCAAGGATAATGCCACTACTGGGGCTGTAACGGCTCTCAGGATGCGCCGACCAAGGGAAACAGGTTGAAATCCAGCTGACTTCGCATTCTCAATTTCTTGTGTTGTCCATCCCCCTTCGGGCCCAGTAGCAATGACAATTGTTTCTTGTCCTGTGTCATTTGTCATTTGTCCTTTGTGCTGTAAGCAATCTTTTAAATGGGGAAACTCACCACGCGCTACACAGATATATTGCTGACTGGTTGCAAATGACAAATGACCAATGACTAATGACAAACCCGTATTAAAAGTAACAGGTTCTAAAATTGTTGGCAGGAATGAGCGCTCTGATTGTTCGGCGGCTTCCGCAGCGATGCGCCGCCAGCGTTCGAGCTTTTGAGGACTAGGATGAAGCAAAGTGCGATCGCTCAATACTGGTGCAATACAAGCTACTCCCAACTCTGTACAACACCGCACCACTTCATCAAATCCATTGCCTTTGGGCAACGCCATCATCAGCGTAATCGATACAGGTAATTCAGTTTCTACTACAAGTGGTTCTAAAACCCGTGCTTGTTCCCCTGCTAGCTGCGCTAACCACCATTTTCCTCTACCATCCATTGCAATAAAGCGATCGCCTTCACGCAAGCGCAACACACGCCCCAGATAATGCTGTTGTTCTTTTGTGAGCAAAATTTGCCCTTGTTGGAGTTGGGAGGGTGCGATCGCAATTCTTTGCAGTTGAGACATTTTTCTTAATAAATTATTGCCCTGCTATGGATATCTGCTGTCTAACTTTCCTGTGGATGTGTTACCTAACTGTATTAGGACTTATGCGAGAGAGACACAGATAGATTTATCTGTGTCTCTCTTTGATTTTATTATCTTCAATTTTTCGGCTTAAGAAAGATTCTGGAAGTAAGCCTCTAGCGCTTCAGTAACTAACTGAGTCATCGGCTTACCTTGACTTTCTGCTACTTCCTTCAACTTGCTATAAACCTCTTCTTTCAAATTGACCCGATGGCGCGATTTATTTGCACCATTGGCTGTTTGGGGTTCGTATATAGCAGCAAATTCGCGGATGGCATCAAAACCAACGCGATCGCAAAAATCACCAAACTTTTCCTTTGATTTCCGAAATTTCTTAAAGTAAACAAAAATCGGCTCTAAGAAGGTTTCCAAGTCATTGTGGTGCAGCTTTTCTATGTAAGGTTGTGCCAGTCGAGTCTGATTTGGCGAACCCCCTAACCATAATTGGTAAGATTCTGGGGCGCTACCAACAAAGCCCAATTCTGCCAGGTACGGACGAGCGCAACCATTGGGGCATCCTGTCATCCTTACCACAAAATGTTCTTTTTGTAAACCAACTTTATCCAACAAGGCGCGAACTCTTTCCAAAATACCCGGTATTGCCCGTTCTGATTCTGTGATTGCCAAGCCGCAAGTGGGCAAAGCCGGACAAGCCATTGCATACCGTACTAAAGGTTCGATTTTGCTAGGGTCGTCTCCGACACCGTGACGGCTGAGAATGTCTTGAATCGCTTCCTTGTTATCTGGTTCGATATCGTAAAAAATCAGGTTGTGGTTGGGTGTCAGGCGGATGGGTAAGTTGAACTGTTCGACAATTTCTCGCAAAGCGGTTTTCAGTTGAAACGAACCTTCATCCTTGATTCGACCATTATCAATGGAAATTCCTAAGAATAGCTTGCCATCACCTTGTTCATTCCAGCCGAGGAAGTCGTGATATTTAAACTCTGGCAGTGGTTTGAAAGCTTCAACTGCTTTACCAAAATATTCTTCAACTTGGGTGCGAAATTTATCTACACCCCAATCGTTGATTAAATATTTTAATCTGGCATGACGACGATCGGTGCGATCGCCATAATCTCTTTGGGTAGCAACAATCGCTTTCACCATGTCGTAAACGTCATCCTTCTCCACATAACCGATGGGGTCTGCTAACCTAGCGAAAGTTTCTTCTTTACCGTGAGTTCTACCTAAGCCACCACCAGCAAAAATATTAAATCCTTCCAGCTGTTTCTTCTTATTGGTAATTACTACCAAAGTCAGGTCTTGGGAATACAAATCCACCGAATTATCCCCTGGCACCGTCACGCAAATTTTAAACTTGCGGGGCATATAGTGAGTGCCATAAATTGGTTCTTCGTTGTCATGGATAATTGTGCCATTACCATTGCGCTGTCGCGCCGCCTTCACCTCTGGGCTTTCTTCTCTTCGAGACGCTGCGCGAACAGCACTAATTGCTTTTTCCCCATCTAACCAAATTTCGTAATAAGCGCCTGTTTGTGCTGATAACAAGTCAGCGATATTCTGGGCATACTCCCAAGCATACTGGTACTCTGGACGATTCTTAAAGGGGGCTGGTGGTGCCATCACGTTGCGGTTGATGTCACCGCAAGCTCCCAAAGTCGAACCCAGGTTGTTGACAATGGTGGCGATCGCTGTCTTGAGATTCTTCTTTAAAATTCCGTGCATTTGGAAACCTTGACGGGTAGTTACTCGTAAGGTGTGGTTGCCATACTCATCTGCTAGTTTATCTAAAGCCAGATACAGCTGCTGTGGTACTAAACCACCCGGATTTTTTGTCCGCAGCATAAACTGGTAATCTTTTTCCTGTCCCTTGGTGCGGTTGTCGCGGTTATCCTGCTGGTAAGAACCGTGATACTTCAAAAGCTGCACCGCATTTTCGGTAAAATGGGTAGTGTCTTCAAGGATCTCAGTTGCTACAGGTTCACGCAAAAAATTACTATTTTCCTTGATTCCTTCGAGTTTGGAAGGCTTACGGCTAGCGATGGGGGAAGGAGCAGATTTAACCATTAGACTTGTATAGTATTCTCAATAAAGCATTAGGTAGACGCCGAATTAGCACCCTTCGGCTACTTTATCCCCGGTAATCCGGCCGGAATAATGAGGAATATTTTAATTTTACCACGGCAAAAGCTGGCTTTGTCAGTGATGTAATACTTAACAAAACCAGCTTTTGGGAGTAGTGAGTTTTGAGTGCTGAGTCCTGAGTACTAAGTAAAGTATAAACTGACTGAGGACTCAATAATTTTTTATTTGAAGCGATAACCAATACCACCATTGATGCTAACAGCAGAAGCATCACTATTTTGGTAAGCACCAAGTCCTACTTTGGCATTAGTGTAGACGAGGAAGTTGTTAGCAACTTCCGATTCAACACCAGCACCTACCACTACAGAATCTCTGTTACCTATAGGAGTTGGTGAGCCATCTTTCTCTACAAAAGAATAACCACCAGTTAAATAGGCGTTAGTTCTATTAGCTATAGGCACATCCACAGAAAGTTCTGGGATGATGGCACTCGTTTTATCACTCCAAAGGACATTACCGCGTGCAGAAAACGGCGTAGTTCCTAATTTCACGCGGCCTGTGACATTACCACCAAATGTGGCATCATCGTTGGTGCCTTGTCCGCCACTGGTAACGCCAGCTGCAACACCAGCACCAACATAACTAGCATCAGTACCCTTTTTGGTTTCAGCAGAAGCTTGACCAGCTGATAGAACAAAAGGAGCAACTATTAAGGAAGACAATGCAGAAATTGTCACGAAAGACTTGAGTAAGCGTTTCATAATTTTTACCAAATTTTGTATTTTTTACTTGTATATTCCAGGTCGAAAATAAACTGATAATGTTCCAAATGCTTCCCAAATTTTATTAAATGAATGTTGCTATTGATGCATAACTATTAGAGGCCAAGTATCTCCGAAAAGAATAATTAAGCTGTTATAATTACTTTCAATGTCTTTTTATCCGGGTTATTTGTTCCAAAAATAGACGCTTTGAAAAGTGGCACAATATTTGGAACTAAAACTAAGTCAGGATATGGTAAATAAAATACTCTATTAAGAATTTTTGCCGAGCTTTTCACAGATGATGAAAAAGTAGGCTGTAGCATCTGTTGCAACAAGCTATAGAAGGAATCTATAAAGTTAATTTTGAGCAGTTATCGTGGAGATTGAATAATGCTAACCGGTGCAAAAACGTTGTCTGGTTTGATGGGTTTATGTGTCGGTGATGCGTTGGGTGTGCCGGTGGAGTTTACTAGCCGTGCTGAACGAGTGAAATCTCCAGTAACAACGATGCAGGGTTATGGCACATGGAATCAACCCCCAGGAACTTGGTCAGATGACAGTTCGTTAAGCTTTTGCTTGGCAGAATGCCTTTGTAGAGGGTATTCCTTGGATGCTATAGCTAATTCCTTCTGGCGCTGGTACAAGGAGGCTTACTGGACTCCCCGTGGCGATGTCTTTGACATTGGTCAAACTACTCATACAGCGATTATGCGCCTGAAACAGGGAGTTGTTCCCCATCAGGCGGGCGGTAAGGTTGAAAATAGTAATGGCAATGGTTCTTTAATGAGAATCTTGCCGATGGCTTATTGTCACAGAAACTTAACTTTAGGCGAATTGCTGGCGCGGGTGCATGATGTTTCGGCAATTACTCATGCTCATGCGCGATCGCAAATGGCCTGTGGCATTTATATTAGTATTGCAGTGGCGCTCTTGGAAGGGGCTGACCTTAAGACAGCTTATCTACAAGGATTGCAAGATATTCAAACAATTTATTCTGTGCGGGAATTTTTGTTAGAGAAGCCGCATTTTGGCAGAGTTTTGAGTGGTGAAATTGCCAAGATACCAGTTGAAGAGATTAATTCTGGTGGCTATGTAATTGACACCTTGGAGTCATCCCTGTGGTGTTTATTAAATAGCTCATCTTATTCTGAGGCAGTACTGAAAGCTATTAACTTAGGCGGAGATACCGATACTACCGCCGCCGTCACTGGTGGGTTAGCAGGAATTTACTACGGCGTGGAAAATATTCCTAAACAATGGATGAACCAAATTGCTCGTAGACAAGACATTATTTACTTAGCAGAGCGCTTTGCTAGGTCTGTTTACAGCTAGTCCCGATCTTATCAAAAATCCAAGTGCTTAATATGCTAATGCTAAACCATCAGAACGAGATTCCGAAGCAGCAACTAACACTCCATTATGTCTCAAAATCATTTGACCTTTACCAAACATTATTTCAGAAGCAATTTCTTGATTATGACCTCGCTTTTTTAAGCCTTCAATAATTTCAGAACTTACACCCTTTTCTAAAAGAATCTTATTGCCTTCTAAAAATCGCCATCTAGGTGCATCTAAAGCAGCTTGAGGATTCATTTGATAGTCAGATAAATTAACTACCATTTGTAAGTGTCCTTGGGGTTGCATTGGTGCACCCATAACCCCAAAAGGCCCTAAAGGTTGATTGTCTTTAGTCAGAAAACCGGGGATAATAGTATGAAATGGAAGTTTTTGTGGTGCAATTTGATTAGGATGTCCCTCTTGTAGAGTAAATCCTGCTGCTCGGCATTGTAAAGAAATTCCAGTTTCAGGTATTAAAATACCGCTACCAAATCCTTCATAGTTAGATTGAATGAAGGATACCATTAAATCTGAATCGGCAGTACATAAATAAACAGTTCCTCCTTGAGTTAATCCTGTATTAGCTAGAGTAATTGCTGTATCTTCGATTAAGGATTGACGCTGTATCGCATAATTTTTATCTAATAGCTGATTAACAGAAATCTTCATCAAACCTGGATCGCAAACATGAGAATAAACATCAGCGAAAGCAAGTTTCATTGCTTCAATTTGATAGTGGAAACTTTCGGTTGAATCACGAGCATATTTTTCGATTTTCAAGCCTTCTAAAATATTCAGCGCCATCAACGCAGCAATTCCTTGTCCATTGGGAGGGATTTCCCACACTTGTAATTGCTTGTATTGAGTTGAGATTGGATCGCACCAAATGGGTTGATGATTGGCTAAATCAGTTTTTGTTAAACATCCTCCTGTATCAGCAGAAAAATTAGCGATCGCATCTGCTAATTTTCCTCGATAAAAGCTTTCTCCTCCGCTATTAGCAATTTCTTTTAATGTTTCTGCAAACCATAAACTACCCCATACTTCTCCTGTTTTAGGAGCACGATCGCTAGGAAAAAATACTTGCTTGAACGGCTGAAATTCTGGAAAATTTAGAGGCAGATAAATATTTTCTTGACGTTGCCAAGATTGTGCAGTTATGGGAGACAAAGAAAACCCTTGCTCTGCATAACGGATTGCTGGAGTAAATAGTTGTTCAAACGGTAATTTTCCCCACCGATTCCATAATTGATACCAAGCAGAAACTGCTCCGGGAACAGTTACAGATAACCATCCTAATTGAGGAATTTTTTCCATACCTAAGTATGATTTTAAATTCAGCTGTTGAGGACTTCTTCCAGAAGCATTAAGACCATGTAATTTCCCATCCCAAATAATCGCAAACGCATCTGAACCAATTCCATTTGATGTAGGTTCAACAACGGTTAAAGCAATCGCAGTCGCAACGGCAGCATCAACTGCATTTCCTCCTGCTAAAAACATTTCTATTCCTGCTAGGGTTGCTAAATGTTGACTAGTAGCAACAGCATATTTTTTGCCTAAAATAACTCGACGGTGGGAATGGTAAGGATAATGATTGAGATTGAACTCCATAAAATGGCTCTGTAGTAATATTTTTTGCCAGCTGATTCTTGCAGGCCCACACGGGTGGCCGCCGGTATCTCGGCGGCCACTCCTAAAGTTATACAAATATTTACACAGATAAAATCTTAAAAAAATATCTGGTGTATTTGGGTACAATTACTAAATTGTTACTCATTTATATTAGTAAATGCATTGGTATAAATAAAAATAATTATCAAAACTGGGAGCAGTGGATAAACTAACTATTGATGATTATCCCAAAAGTTTACATACATTGTGTTTCCACAGACTACAAATCTCAGATTTTAGTTTTTGTCTCAATTCAATATAAAATCTAAAACTTAAAATCCAAAATCAACATGGCAGACCTAACTCCGAATTCTAGTTTTAGTTTGACACTACGTTTGCAGATTCCCAATCGTATAGGGATGTTGGCGTCGGTAACACAGGCGATCGCAACCACTGGCGGTAATCTCGGTCAAATTGATTTAATCGAGCAAACCCGCAAAGAGTCCACCCGCGATCTCACTGTGGATGCTGCTAGTACTGAGCACGCTGAAACCATTGTGCAAGCAGTCAAAGCATTGCCAGACATCAAGTTACTTAGTGTTTACGATCGCACCTTTAATTTGCATCGCGGTGGCAAAATTAGCATTACTAGCAGAATTCCCCTGAAGAGTGTTTCCGATCTAGCAATGGCTTACACCCCCGGAGTCGGTCGAATTTGTACAGCGATCGCTCAAGATCCAGAAGAAGTTTACAACTTAACCATCAAACAAAACACCGTTGCTATTGTTACCGATGGTAGTGCCGTTTTGGGTTTGGGAAATCTCGGTCCAGCAGCAGCCCTACCAGTCATGGAAGGTAAAGCAATGCTATTTAAGGAATTTGCGGGGCTGGATGCTTTTCCAATTTGTCTCGCCACCCAAGATACAGAAGAAATTATCCAAGCAGTTAAGAATATTGCTCCGGTGTTTGGGGGCGTGAATTTAGAGGATATTGCTGCACCTCGCTGCTTTGAAATTGAAAAGAGATTACGCCAAGAGTTAGATATCCCCGTTTTTCATGATGACCAGCACGGTACAGCAATTGTCACCTTGGCAGCATTATTTAATTCTTTGAAACTGGTACATAAATCAATGGCGGAAATCCGCATTGTAATTAACGGTGCTGGTGCGGCTGGTGTGGCGATCGCTCGCTTACTCCGTAAAGCTGGGGCAGAAAAAATCTGGATGTGCGACTCTAAAGGGATTATCTCTACCAGTCGCACCGATTTGACAGAGGAAAAACTCGAATTTGCTGTGAAAGCTCAGGGTACGTTAGCAGGTGCAATGCAGGGAGCAGATGTGTTTATTGGAGTCAGCGTACCAGGAGTTTTGACACCAGAAATGGTACATTCGATGGCGAAAGATCCAATTGTGTTTGCAATGGCAAATCCGATTCCAGAGATTCAGCCAGAATTAATCAGTAAAGATGTTGCTGTCATCGCGACCGGTCGCAGTGATTACCCAAATCAAATCAATAACGTCCTTGCTTTTCCTGGGGTATTCCGTGGTGCTTTAGATTGTCGAGCACAGACAATTACCATCAAAATGTACCTAGAAGCTGCAAGTGCGATCGCTTCTTTAGTTAAGCCTTCAGACTTGGATCGGGAACATATTATTCCTTCAGTGTTTGATGAGCGCGTCGTCACTGCTGTTGCTGCGGCTGTGCAACGTGCCGCGCGTGAAGAAGGTATCGCTCACAATTAATTAACTAATAGACCTCTTGCACGAATGTAAAACTTGCCCTCATCCCCCAACCCCTTCTCCCAATTTTGAGAGAAGGGGAGTCAATTTCAAAGTCCCTCTCCCAGGCTTGGGAGAGGGATTTAGGGTGAGGGTAAGGATTCATGCAAGAAGTCTAATAATTAATAATCACTCTTATGGAATGGGCATCTTGCCTGTCCCTGAGCTTTTAGGCTGCAATCAATTTGCGCTATGAACTGATGTTAAACAGATGAGAATTGATCCATGATTGGTGATTAGATAAGTTTGAGCTACCAATTTAGGAGCAAAGTAACACATCTGAAACACCATCATGTCAACTGTTTGCAATGAAGTATCAAGTTGGGGACGAGTTTTTACAAGAACTACCACTGATTTTAGGGGGGCCAATCCTCAAACATACTGAGCCAGAGTCAGTGACAGTATGGGTAGCACTGAAACAGTCTTGTCAGGTAGAACTTAAGGTTTATGACACAACAAATGATGGTGAAGCACTAGAAAATTGTTTATTAGAGGGAGAACGCTCTAGTTTTGCTCTGGGTAAGTATCTTCATGTAGTTGCGATCGCGCCCACAAATGTATTTGGATTACAAGTGATTGATTGGATTCACCATTGGAATTTACAACAGGAGAAAGTTTTTTCAACCGATGTTGGAGATGCCTGGAACATTAATGTTGAAGCCCTGGCGAAATTTCTAACTACCTTGTTTGAGGAACGTCAACAAGTCGTGATTCTTTCTGGAGATATCCACTACAGTTCTGTTGCTCACTTATCTTATGCCCGCACCCATTCCAAATTACAGTCTGTGTTAGTGCAGTTAACCGCTAGTGCATTGAAGAATGAAGAGATTTTGACGCGGCTAATTCATACACGATTGAAAGATTGGCTGCTACCAGAAAAGGTGCGACATTGGATAGGCTGGATCGATCCACCCAATATGGTAGAAATTTCCGAGAAACAATTACACCATAATCGTCAGATGCTGACTAACTCCGACTGGCATTGTGCACTGGAGTGGATACCTCGAAACAGTGTTCAGACTTCTACCTACACAGCAGATATATTATCGTTGATAGCTCCCTGGAAACGAACCGAAAATGCTAAATGGAAATGGTTGCAACCCCTGATATTTTGGAAATCTCGTTGGTTTCAGGACGGGCGAGAAGTTGTTGGATTGAATAATTTAGCTCTGGTTCACTTTGAATTTGCAGATGAGAGTAGTTCTTGCAAAGTTATGCAAGATTTATACTGGTTTTCTTCTTGGTATCCAACCCAAATTGTTTACAGCCGTTTTGAGAGCCAGTTAACGCCCAATCAGTCCTTATTACGATGATCGACTTTGCTGTGTGAATGCAAATTTTTGTTGTATATGTGGGCACTCTAGATTTAAGAAACATACTGGAGAGTGATTTCTATGTCTACGACCCCAATTAGTGCAACACTGGCACAAACAGAGAGAGATGCTGTGTTGCAAGCGATTAGCACGATTAAAGAAAAGTTACCATTTTTAGTTGATTTGAGTTCCGACGATCGCAAGACTTTACCCAAGATGGGCGATAAGAGTCGCGCCTTTGTCAGCAAAGCATTAGAGGTGGCCGCGCAGAACCCAGAGTTTTTACCGCGATCGTTCGATTTGAATGAAATGCGAAAGGACGTGCAATTATTTGAAGCGTTGTATCCGGTGTTGTTATCCTTGACACAATTGCAAGAACTCGTGGATGATACTTCTTTGGCAGTGGGCAGTGAAGCTTATGCAGCCGCGTTGCAGGTGTATAGCTACGCCAAAGCCAGTGGACAAGGGGCGGGTTTAGATACAGTGGTTGCGGAAATGGGAAAACGATTTACTCGTAAATCTGTAAAGTTGGAACCTAAAGAACCAATGTTGTAGAAAATAACTTGGTAGTTGCACGTCAAAAGTAAAACGTTAGAGCTTCAGAACTTGAATGTTGGAGTTAAAAGCACGACATCTCGAGTCTGAAGCTCAATTTTTGGAGTTCAAAGGTGCAACGTTCGAGCAAAAAGGTGCAACTTCCGAGTTCAAAGGCTCAACGTTCGAGCAAAAAGGTGCAACTTCCGAGTTCAGAGGCTCAACGTTCGAGCAAAAAGGTGCAACTTCCGAGTTCAGAAGCTCAACGTTCGAGCAAAAAGGTGCAACTTCCGAGTTCAGAAGCTCAACGTTCGAGTAAAAAGGTGCAACTTCCGAGTTCAGAGGCTCAAGTTGGAGATAAAAGTATATATTACCCCCCTTTTTAAGGGGGGCAGGGGGGATCAAAACTAGAAACTATGACCAAAAACCTCAATAATAGCAATTTCCATCTACCCTACAATCCAAAGCTTGTGGAAAGAGCAAAAGAACTTCGCAAAAACATGACTACAGCAGAAAAGAAGCTTTGGTATGGATATCTGAGAACCTTTCAATTTCGCGTTTTAAGACAACGGACAATTAATCATTTCATCGTTGATTTCTACTGTCCCATTTTAAAACTAGTGATAGAAATTGATGGGGATAGTCATTTTACAGATCAAGGTCAAGATTATGACATGGAGAGAACTCATATTCTGGAAGGGTATGGTTTAAAGGTTCTCAGGTTTACAAATAACCAAGTTTCAAATCAGTTTGATAGTGTGTGTGAGCAGATAGAGGGTTTGATCCCCCCTAACCCCCCTTAAAAAGGGGGGGGAAATTGTAGTTTAGTTTATTTACAGTAGAAATTTACTTTAGAGGAAGCTTTACGCAGTAGCCGTGAGATGAATCAATCTGAAGTTGGAGCTTGGTTATTGAGCCAGTTTCAGCAAAAGTAGTATTCTTAACTAATAGTTTTTTCAAAAAGATATACATCATCTTGTTGATATTCCAAGTTAAAACTTGACTGATTTTTCAAAACATTTACTAAGTTAGAAAGAGACTCTGAACTGGCAGCCCAACCTGGATGGCGAACATTGAGCAAGACATAATGAAACTTATTCAATTCAGCAATGTCTTGAGAAGGATTATATTTAAAACTAATCAACTGTCTGTGGGTTAAATGTGGAGTAATTATATCTGTAGTTAAAACGCTATCTTTAGTCTTAACTAGAGCGATCGCCTCTTTTGTAGCTGTCCAATTGTCCAGATTGTGGAGATATTTGGAGCTAAAGAAACCAAATTTACCGAAAACTAAAAACCAAACTAAAGACCACAAAATAATTGCTTGTCTTTGTTTTAGCCAAGCTTTACCTGCTACTAGGCTGGCAATTAAAACTAAAATAAAAAATGGAATTGCTGGTAAAGAATAATGTAAAACTAGATTTTTTTGCGAAGGATGATCGGCAAGTAAATTTAGTCCTATGCAAGGAATTATACTTATCAACGGCATGAGATATTGTGGTCTTAAACCCCAAATTACAGGTAATAGTAAAAAGCATAAATATTCTAAATTTATAATTGAAAAAAGATTGCTAAAAATAATTTTTGGTTGGAAAAGTAATATTTGTACCATTTCGGAAAATGAGTTTCCCAAATAGCTATAGCGATAAAGATGACGGTTAAGTAACGCGGCTTCAGTACCAAAATAAGGGATGATAATCCAGTTAGCAATCAAAAACCATATTGTCCCACCAATAATGGCGATCGCACCATATAAACGTCGCTTTTCAAACAAAAGTAACCAAATCCCCATAGCCACTACAGTCAGTGACAATACAGCCTTACAACCCAATACCACAAGAATACTGACGCAAAACCAA
This sequence comes from Nostoc sp., assembly GCF_036917415.1. GTDB lineage: Bacteria > Cyanobacteriota > Cyanobacteriia > Cyanobacteriales > Nostocaceae > Nostoc. The sequence goes on from NZ_JBALDJ010000126.1 coordinate 54,966, forward strand.
GCTATTTTTTTCGATCTAGCAGCCAAAACTGCGAACAAAAGGGCAGGGACTGCGATCGTATCTGGGTGAAAATCACACAAATTGCTATTGTATATCACCGGATACATTAGATATACAGCCACCATTGCAACTGCTAAATTTTCTTTTAAACCTGCTTGCAGCGTTAGAAAATATGTAGGTAAAGCACCTAATGCTAAAGCAACAGATTGTACTGCAAACAGCCAGTAAACACTAGGGTAAATTTTGTATAATAAAGCCAAAGGATATAAAATCCAAGCAGCATGATCGGCTAAAACATGAAAACCAAGTACAGAAGAAACTGGTGGTTTTCCCTCACTAATTAAGTAAATACCTTGGTCAAAAAATGCTAAATCCCCAGACGAATTAAATAACTCATGTCGTAAGCTGCTGGAGATAAATAAAATTAAGGTACTAATACCGATAATTGCTTTGATATTATTCATTTTTGACAGGTTTTCTGTTATTGAAATTCTACTTAAATCCAGTTTGTAATTTTGGATAAATCAGATCGCACTTTCGCACAACAAACCAGAGAGCAAAACCTAAAGGTACTGAAAATAACTTGATAAATATGGGAGTTCCCAAGTAGCTAAATAATGATGCCATTTGCACAACTATAGCTACCCAAAAATATCGAGGAAAGTAAAAAGCAAAGATAATCGAAAGAATATCGGCAGGATAAAAATATCTTTGGTGCATTTTGGGCAGGATATATGGCATAAACAAAACTGAGATAGTGGCTAAGTGTATCAGTCTATCTTGAGTAATTTTTAGCTTACTTTTATAAACAATGTATGCGAATAAAAATATTGCAGATACAGTTAATGTTAAACCTATCGGGACAACAATATTATAAAAATTGTTAGGAATCCATTGATAAAGATTAGGCACACCTTTAGCCAACTCTTTATATTTATTAGCTTGGTTAAAGTAGATTAATAGCAATTCTTGTATCGGTCTTCCCATCAACAAAGGTGGCAAAACTGCAATTATATATACTGCTGGAATTAATGGTAAATAATACCAATGAATCCTTTTTTGGAGCAAAAGAGCTAATAATAAAGGTGCTAAAAACATCGCTTGCAACTTAAAAGAAAGTCCTATGCCAAAACTGAGTAAGGCGGGAATTTCTTTTTGAATACATAAAAAGTAAATGCAGGCAATCATCCCTGTTGTATAGATGCTGTCACATTGGCCCCAGAGGGCACTATTGTATATAACAGTCGGACTCAAAATAACTGCCAAAAAAGCAAATATTGGTTTATTACCCTCTGGGCATTTCAGTCGGACAATTTTATAAGTAAAAAAGCCACAAATAAAATCAACAGCCATCGCAAAAAGCTTGATTGCAAAAATTTTCGGCAATCCAGATAGCAGGGTGGCAGCAATTAAAATCCAGTAGAGGTACGGGGGTGTATAGTCGGCAAAACTATATTTAAGAGCGCTAAATCCGCCATGAGATGCGATGAAATCATACCAAGGTGCTAAGAAAGATTTATAATCAGACGATTGATTAGGAACACAAACCAATCGGATCAGCACTGCTAAGATAACTCCAATAGTTAAGTATCCAGAAACCGGGGATGGAAAAAAGTTTAATAACCTATTGAAGCGAGATTTCATTAATTTTAATAATGTCTTATCTGGAGTTTTTGTCATAAATTGTATTTGTTATTCAGAAATTATGAAATCATGTCAAAGTATTTATTTCAGCAAAGACCGTTCAACACTTCGCTGTAGCATAAGACTGGTTTAACAAGCTGCTATGATGCCAGAAAAAGCAAGCTTTCGTGGAGATATCTTGGAGGTTTGAGATGATTATCCCGATTTTAGATATGCGTTTATTCCGAGAAAAAGAATGGTTATTTAGCCTACTGGTAATATCTCTATTTCTATGGCTGATATTTTTGGGAAACTCCCCTTTACGAGATTGGGATGAAGGTACTGTGGCACAGGTTGCCCGTGAAATTTGGCGTGCCCCACTCGGTTCAATGCATTGGCTTTACCCCACCTTGGGAGGAGAACCTTATCATAATAAGCCACCTCTGATGCACTTGTTAATTGCTTGGACTTATTCGATCGGAGGCGTGAATGAGTGGACAACGCGTCTACCAGGTGCAGTGTTAACTGCCTTGGGAGTGCCTTTGCTTTACTTGGTGGGATGTCTGCTTTTTAACCAAAGTTTACCAGCTTTGTTTGGCGCTTTAGTTTACCTGACGATGTTGCCTGTGGTGCGTCATGGAAGGCTAGCAATGCTAGATGGTACAACTATTACCTTTTTCTTGCTGTTATTGTTTTGTTTGCTAAAAGCACGTCAGAATCGTCGGTATGCTCTAGGTGTGGGATTTTGTCTAGGGTTGATCGTGCTAACTAAAGGGATGATAGTTTTGCCACTAGGGGCGATCGCTTGTTTATTCCTGATTGCAGATCGGCAGTTTGCTTTGTTAACAAGCCCCTATTTATTAGTGGGAATATTTTTAGGAAATGCACCAGCGATCGCTTGGTTTGCTGCTCAATGGCAACATTATGGTGAAACTTTCTTCCAAGTGAATTTTCAAACACAAACCTTTGAGCGCCTTACACAATCTGTTGAAGGTCATAGTGGGCCACCCTGGTACTATTTAATTGAGTTAATTAAGTATAGTTTTCCTTGGCTATTATTTTTACCGTCAGGTTTTTATCTAGCTTGGAAAAAACGTCATACTTCCTGGGGTCATTTAATTATAATCGGCACAATTATTTATTTAGGAAGTATCTCTTTAATGAGAACTAAACTCCCGTGGTATGTTATGCCTGTATATCCATTTTTAGCTTTAGCAATTGGTGCTAAACTTAGCGAAATTTGGCAGTACGGTTTTTTTAAAGTGCGAAGTTTGACAATATTTCTGGCTATTATTGCTATTGCTGGCTTCGGAGGTTGTGTTTACTTTATTCTTGCAAAGAAAGAGCCTATTTTAATAGTCATGAGCATTGTTTTGGCAATAAGTATGAGTGCAGTAGTCTGGTTAATTAGCCAACGCGATCGCAACTTTATTCCAATGTTATTTTCTGGGATGTACTTAGTTTTAGCACTGTTGATGAGTTCCCAATCATGGATTTGGGAATTAAAGGAAGCTTTTCCAGTTAAACCAGTAGCAGAATTAATTCGGGCAAATGTTTCACCAGGAACACAAATTTATACTTCATTTGCTTATGGGCGTCCCAGTTTAGACTTTTACTGCGATTGTAAGGTAACTCCTGCAAATGTGCCAACTTTACAACAAATGTTATCTAATAAATCTTATTTGCTGTTAGAGAATGGAGCTTTACAGCAAATCAATTTAACTGGTAGTAAAATTATCGGAGCGACTAAAGGATTTACACTTGTTTCACTATAAGTTAAATATATATAGCAATCCTAAATGAGTCATAAAAATCTCCGATTCCTCTCTCTGCGTTCTCTGCGCCTCTGCGGTTAATTTATTTTCACAAATGATTTAGGACTGCTATATGATATTTTAGTTTTTTCATCTTAATTAATTTATCCTTTAGGTACATACTCTCTAAAATTTAGCTTTGGATAAATCAGATCGCACTTTCGCACAACAAACCACAGAGCAAAACCTAAAGGTATTGAAAATAGCTTGATAAATATAGGAGTTCCCAAATAGCTGAAAAATGATGCCATTTGCACAACTATAGCTACCCAAAAATATCGAGGAAAGTAAAAGGCAAAGATAATCGAAATAATATCCGCAGGATAAAAATATCTTTCGTGCATTTTGGGCAGGATATATGGCATAAACAAAACTGAGATAGTGGCTAGGTGTATCAGTCTGTCCTGAGTAATTTTTAGCTTACTTTTATAAACAATGTATGCTAATAAAAATATTGCAGATACAGTTAATGTTAAACCTATCGGGACAACAATATTATAAAAATTGTTAGGAATCCATTGATAAAGATTAGGCGCACCTTTAGCCAATTGTTTATATTTATTAGCTTGGTTAAAGTATACTAACAGCAATTCTTGTATCGGTCTTCCCATCAACCATGATGGCAAAACTAAAATTATATATACCGCTGGAATTAATGGTAAATAATACCAATTAACTCTCTTTTTGACCAAAAAAATTAATAATAAAGGTGCTAAAAACATTGCTTGTAACTTAAAAGAAAGTGCCACACCAAAACTGAGTAAGGCAGGAATTTCTTTTTGAATAGATAAAAAGTAAACACAGGCAATCATCCCTGTTGTATAGATGCTGTCACATTGACCCCAGAGGGCACTGTTATATATAACAGTCGGACTTAAAATAACTGCCAAAAAAGCAAAGATTGGTTTATTACCCTCTGGGTATTTTAGTCGAACAATTTTGTAAGTTAAAAAACCACAAAGAAAATCAACAGTCATCGCAAAAAGCTTAATTGCGAAAATTTTTGGCAATCCAGAAAGCAGGGTGGCAGCAATTAAAATCCAATATAGGTAAGGCGGCGTATAGTCAGCAAAACTATATTTAAGAGCGCTAAATCCACCATGAGATGCAATGAAATCATACCAACGTGCTAAAAAAAACTTGTAATCCACCGATTTATTTGGAACACAAAGCAATCGAATTACCACTGCTAATATAATTCCAATAGGCAAGTATCCAGGAACCGGGAATGGCAGAGAGTTTAAGAACCTATTAAATGGAGATTTCACTAATTTTAATAATGTTTTGTCGGAAGCTTTCGTCATAAATTGTATCAGTCTCGTTGGCTGTGTCCAAATACTACAGCAGATTTTAAGTTTATCGGGTACAAAAATACCCCACCTGCGCTGATATAAATTTCATCAATATTTTGTAGTTTGGGCAATATTCTCACACTACTTATACAAGTTAAATGTGGAACAGCTTATCTTTGTTAACTAGCTGTCCTACTGCTACTATCCTTCGTTTGTTACTTGAACAATCGATTGACTAGATTGGGCTAGATAGATACCCGCTAAAACTACGGCAAAAGTGGCCCAGTCAAACAAACCTACTTGCTCTGAAAAAATGAACCAAGCAAAAATGGAAGCTAGGACTGGTTCTAAAAGAAGCGTGACGGCGACAACGCCTGAAGAGATTCTGCTGAGGCTATAAGCTAAAAGTCCCTGACCCAACACTTGGCAGAAGAGAGCTTGGAAAATGATGAAAAACCAACCCATCCAGGAATAGGGCAATAGTCTATCTTCGAGGAATGGGAGGACGGGTAGTAGAAACATTGTTGTCACTCCACAGCGCCACAGCATGATAGTTGCAGTGCTAAATCTAGTTCGGAGTCTTTCTATTAGCAGCATACACGTAGCCATGAAAACCGCAGTTAGCAATGCTAATGCATCACCTAGTATTTGATCGGTTGCAAATTGCACCTTATTGAGTTCAAATGCGATCGCTCCTCCCAAAGCGATGACCAGACCAATCACAAATCTGTTATCGAAACGCCGACCAAATAACAGATACCCAGCCAAAGCAACAAATAAGGAGTTCAAATTAGACAGTAAAGCCACGTTGGCAACACTAGTTTGACTCAGCGACCAAGCCCACAATAGAAGGTAGGTTCCAGCAGAGGTTCCCATTGCCAATAATAGCCACACTTCTTGACTTGTAAAAGGCTTCTGTTCTATGGATTGGTTATCAGTAATATTGCCCTCTGCATCTGCCTCCTGCCCCCTGCCTCCTGCCCCCTGCCCCCTGCCCCCTGCCCCCTGCCCCCTACCTCCTTCAATAGACTGTTGGTAGCGGAAAGCCTCAAGTCCATTCCACAGTCCAAAGACAACTGTCGCAATCCAACTGCGATGAAATACTACAGCATTTGCACCAATTTCTTGTTGAGACAATTTGGTCAGAGATGGTGCTAAAGATATGGGAATTAAGGCAAACAATAATGAGACAGTTCCTAATAAAGCTGGTGTTTCGGAGAATTGTTGCTTTAGTAATGACAATTTGATCGTCATACTTTGAAAGAAAGTGTTAATTATATTTTTGACTGATTCTTGGAATGGCAAATTAACAGCCTCTTGGCTAGATACGGCTAAGTATAAACCCATTAAAACTACAGCGAAACCTACCCAATTTGAGAAAGTTAATCTTTCCGAAAAAATTACCAGAGCGAAAATGCCGCTAAATACTGGCTCTAATAGATGTACCAAGGAGACAACCACAGAGGAAAACTTGGCAAGGCTATAGGTCAAAAGCCCATGACCTAAAACTTGGCAAATCAGCGCCAAGAAAATTACCCAAAGCCACCCACTGACTGTAGAAGGAAAAAGCTGATCTTGAGTAAACAAAAGTATAGGGAAGATCGCTAAAGCCGCGATCGCACAGATCCACAACTGAATTGTCGCCGGAGAAAATTTGGTTCGTAATTTTTCTACGATCAGCAGGTATGCACTCAAGAAAATTGCCGAAACGATCGCAGCCAAGCTTCCTTGAACCTCATCTGTAGCAATTTGCAACTCCTCAAATTCAATCGCGATCGCTCCCCCAAGGGCGATGACCATCCCAATCAGGAATTGGTTCTCAAAACCCTGACGAAATAACAGCCACACCCCTAAGCTAGTAAATATGGGAGCGAGATTATGCAACACACTAGAAATTGCAACGCTAGTTTGAGTCAGCGACCAAGCCAACAAAACTAAAGTGGCAGCCCAAAGAATACCAGCACCTAGCAATAGCAAAAGATCCTGGCTGGTGTAGGGCTGCTGTTCTACAGGTTTATCTCCAGAAAATCGCTGCCATATTGCCTTGTATCCATGCCAAAGGAAGAAGATCGCACTAGCAAGCCAAAAGCGATTAAATACAGTGGCACAGGGGCTGAGTTCAATTTCGCTCAATTTCATAAAAATAGAGCCAAAAGATATGGCACCTACACCTAGAAATAATGAAGCGATCGCTATCTTCGTTTGATTGGATACATTCATTAGGAAATTTAAATTCAATTTCTTAGCAATAATGGATTGAACTCTCTAACCAACCCAATGCTCTTGAGCAAATCCTACGGCTATTTTGGCTAGTAATGTCACAAAAGCGCCCAATATTAAATATCCTTGACGAGGATAGCGAGATAGCAGCACACCAATTGCTATGTTTAAAGGCACAATACCGTAGGCGAGACGGCTTAAAGAGATAGTGCCTCCAGAGGCTAACAGTAAACCAATACCACAAAAGCCATAAATCACTGTAACTGGGGTCAGTTGCCTGTGTAAGCGCCACAACACATAGCCACCACCCAACACCATGAACAAGTTGAGCAAGTTATTGATCCACTGTTCGCTTGCCAGAATCAACAAAAATAAGACTAAACCATAAAAGCCATAAAATAATTTTACAGAACTAAAACGTTGACGGAAATGCCATAAAAGATAGCCACTGGCAACAATCACGCCAAATAACAGGAGATACCAGGGATCTTGAATCCCACCAGAGGAGTTTTGAACCCAGCCAAATTGCCAATTTTTACTGCCAACGACAATTTGCATGAACATATTTAACCAACCTTGCCAATCAAACCCAAGGGAAGGTCGCCATCCTCGTTGTGCTTTGATAAAAGCTAAAGGGTCGCCAAAATAAATCGCACAATACAAACTGAATAGAAGTATGCCAATAGCAGTAGTGAAACTAGCTATATAGGCAACTGGTGGTCGGCGTTCTTTCCAGGCTGCGATCGCTAATGCTGGAATTAGTGCCATACCTGTAGGACGTGTTGCTGTCGCCATCGCGCCCCAAAGGGCAGTCCAGGCATACTGCTTTTGCTCGAACGCCCGCAAAGTCGCCGTACTCAAAAACAAATACAGCCCCTCTGTGTAAATCACTCCCGTAAACATCGAAGCTGGATACAAAGAAAGCACAGCAGTTACCCAGTGCGCTGCATTGATGCCATAACGATCCTTGACCCAAAAGTACAAACAGTAAAGTGCTGCAAAAAATGCCAAGTTGTTAATTAATGTGCCTGCCAATTCAAACGGTAAGCCCAACTTCATCAAAACCCAGATGCTTAAGGGAAATAGAGGAAAGAAGGCCAGATTATGTTGCTTGCCGTCATTCACAAATTCATAACCAGAAGTTGCGATCGCTCGGTAATGGATACTATCCCAGGCATCAAAAACACCCCAGCTAAAACGCGGCAAAAATTCCTCTGCTGGTAACGGTAGTTTTGGCGCAACCAGCAACATAGCTGTCCAGATAAATATTCGACTGCCAAGCCATATTGCTGCTGGAAACAGGAAATCATTTTTCCATAAAACTTTTTTTATAACTATCTGAACTTTGACCATAGGGTTGAGTGCTTCAACAAACTCCTTTGTGCATCCTTTTACCTATGGCTGTAACACAGCAATTTATGAGTAATATTTTGCATATTAAATCCTCCACCAACATAATTAACAAACTGGACAGATTAGCGATTAATTGAAATTATTTCCTATTTGGTCACTTTTGCCAATTTTCTCGGAATTTATCTTTAAAATATAGTATTAATAAAGACAATTTTTGTCTAGTTACAGCAGTAACCAGATGGGTAAGGTACAGAAAGAAAAATGATCCACATAGGAGCGCACAGCTCGCTGTAGTCCCCGATCCGTGTACCTCATTCAAATGAGAATCGCTATATATGAATAATGAGCAACTTTAGTACTTTAAGTAGAAGGGCTTGATTAAATTAAAGCTTGGAGTAAGCGGCTTTACTCCTTGAGTATCTTACATAGAGCGATAAATCACTCACTACGAACAAAAGTTTTATCTTACATTTAATTATGTTTACCTACTTGCAGCTAACAGTCTATCGAGTTGAAATTAACGGATTGGAACTGTTGCAGGGACAAGGACACGGGGAAACTTCTCCGTGTACTTGCTTCTTTGCATCAGTGTATCGATTATGGTGATTGCTGTGATTAAAGAGTCCTAAGCAATTTATAGTGAGAGTTGTCTGTAAATCCTTAAGCAATTGTGAAAGCGATTACTCTCGTTGGTTCCACTGGTTCTATTGGTACTCAGACTTTAGATATTGTCACTCACTACTCAGATCAGTTTCGGATTGTGGGATTGGCAGCTGGTAACAATGTCGAAATGTTGGCTGCCCAAATTCGGCAGTTTCGACCAGAAATAGCAGCAATTTGCTCAGAAGATAAATTGCCAGCACTCAAAGAAGCTATCATTGACCTCGATCCTCAACCGATTCTACTGGCAGGTGATGCCGGAGTGATAGAAGTCGCTCGCTATGGCGATTCCCAAACCGTTGTCACTGGGATCGTTGGTTGTGCTGGTTTGCTACCGACGATCGCAGCGATTGAAGCTGGTAAAGATATTGCCTTAGCAAACAAAGAAACTCTGATTGCCGGGGGCCCTGTGGTTCTACCCCTAGTCGAAAAACATGGTGTAAAATTACTCCCTGCCGATTCCGAACATTCTGCAATCTTTCAATGCCTTCAAGGTGTGCCCAAGGATGGCTTACGGAAAATTTTGCTCACTGCATCTGGTGGAGCTTTCCGCGATTGGGATGTAGAAAAGTTAGCAGATGTAACCGTTGCTGACGCTCTCAAGCATCCTAATTGGTCGATGGGACGGAAAATCACAGTAGACTCTGCTACTTTGATGAATAAAGGACTGGAAGTAATTGAGGCTCACTTTCTGTTTGGCTTGGATTATGACGATATCGAAATTGTCATTCATCCCCAAAGCATTATTCACTCGCTGATTGAACTGCAAGATACTTCAGTTTTAGCCCAACTCGGTTGGCCAGATATGCGCTTACCTTTACTGTATGCCTTATCTTGGCCCGATCGCATCTATACCAACTGGGAACGACTAGATTTAGTCAAAGCTGGAAATTTAACCTTCAGTGAACCAGATCACCAAAAGTATCCTTGTATGCAGTTGGCTTATGCTGTGGGTAAAGCTGGTGGTTCAATGCCAGCGGTGTTGAATGCTGCAAATGAGCAAGCTGTAGCTTTATTTTTAGATGAAAAAATTCGGTTTTTAGATATTCCCCGATGTATCGAATGGGTGTGCGATCGCCATCAAAATGATAACCGTGCAAATCCCTCTTTAGATGACATTTTGGCAGCAGATAAATGGGCAAGACAAGAAGTTTTAACAGTGACTGAAAAGTTAGAAACTCACTCGCAGATAATTTCTCTGCGATAAAAACCTTTAATTGCAGATACCCAAAAGGCAGATTTTCTGGCTCTTGACCAATTCTTGTTTAGCCTTCAGCATTAGGCTGAAGGCTAACGGTTAAATCCAGCTGCGATAATTATTGCAAGAAAAGCTACCTCAAGGCAGTGCACTGCCACAAATCCCAATAAATGCGTAGCCGTAAGGCTTGTCGTCAGACATCGCACTTCCCCAACATCACAAATGCGTACCGTGGCTATTTATTGCCAAATTGCCAAATAACTTGCCTCTTATCGGAATTTTTATCTGATTTTCAGGTAAGATCGCATTGGCACAGTTACACAAAAAATTTTAGCTGTAGTATCTACTAATAATTAGGTTTAAAAGCTTTAGCACTTGTAATTGTTGCTCAGATAAAAGTTTACCTTTTCTGAATAAACACTTTTTCAGATAACGGCTATTATTAAGGAATTTATATATTATGATTGCTACGTTGATTGTAGCTTGGATAGTCTTCATAATATTGTGGAAGTTGTTGAAAGCAACCGTGAGTTATGCATTAACTATTGCCGCAATTCTTATTTTATTAAACATTAGTTTTGGCATTACCCCACAAGATATTTGGCATCATATCATGCAGTTTACTCAAACTCTATCACAGATGCAGAGTGGCAAGTAAAAATCTCTACTTCACCTTTGCTAATCAAAAGTGAAGTATAAGATATGAAATGAAAAAATTTTTAAATTTGACTGGTTAATTATTATTAAATGCTGAAATCTTAGCCAATGCATCTTTAAAATTCGCCGGCAACTGACGCATAATCTTCCCTCTTTCGCGATCTAAAGCGACTAAAGTCACCTTGGCAGTGACGTACAATTGTTGTCCATCAGTTGAGACAATGACATAATCCCAATTGATGCGGACACCAGTTACTTCAGCCATGCGCGTTTTTACCACCACTGCCATACCCAATTGAATTGATCGGTGATAGCGCACCGACAGTTCTACAACTGGTAAATCACAGCCTATAGCGACTAAATCAGCAAATTCAATCCCTATAGATCGCAAGCATTCAATCCGCGCTTCTTCCATCCAAGCTAGATAGGAACCGTGCCAGACAAGACCGGCATAGTCAGTGTGGTGGGGTTGCACTCTGACAGGATATTCAAACCAATTCCCAAACTCGTGACTTGATGGATTGTCAAGGGCGCTGGTTGGTGGTAGTTTTGGTTGACTGGGTTTTTTTTCTGACATCTTCAAATTTCTCAGTACCTATAAATTTTCCAAATTATTGAATAGCATAAAAATTAATTGCGTTGCCGGACTTATTGATTTAATATTTACCTTCCGAGCATAGGGAGTGTTTTGTTATGCAGCCTAATCTCCGGCATATGAGTGTTGTTACTTTATCTCTACTTAGCTTACTAGGTTTTGGAATGGTGTATCCAGACAATAACCGAGTAAACACAAATGCAAGGTTGAGGTACGACTCTGGAGAAAAAGCTCAAGCTTTACTCAAGAATAATCAACTCTTAGAAATTGCAAGGCTTAACAAAGAAGCTATCGAAGAATCTCGGCAAGGTCAATCGAAAGAAGGGTTGCAGAAATTACAGCAAGCATTAGCCATTAGCAGAGAACTTGGAGAGCGCTCTTGGGAAGCGGTAACATTCAACAACATCGGCAGAATCTACCAAAGTCAAAAAAAGTATTCTGAAGCACTTCAATCCTATCAGCAAGCCTTATTAATTAACAAAGAACTTGGGGATCTGGTTCAACTTGGCAAAACCTACAGTAACATAGGTTACTTATTCGATATCCAAAACAAGCCAGAGTTAGCAATTTTTTTCTACAAGCATTGCTTGATTAATCGTGAGAAAGCTCGCTTGAATCCATCTGCACTGAGTGCAGCACAACCAGATGCTTACAGCATAACTGTTAGCCAGACATATCGTATTTTGGGTGAACGATTGCTGAAACAGGAACGTGTTGCTGAGGCACAAAAAACGATGGATTTACTCAAAGTTGAAGAACTAGAGGAATATCTCCAGACTGTGCCAGGTAATCAACGTACTGTCAAAGGTATTAATATAGCGGCAACAGAAAAACCAATAAAACAAAAGTTAGAGCAAACTCTGGATAATGCTGTTGTGCTGGGTAAAGAACTGACAACACTACGGAAAATTTCCCCCAAAGAGCGATCGCTCGAACAGAAACAACGCATCGAACAACTAGTCTTAAATCAACAGCAACTTCTAGATGGATTTAACGAATTTATCAATAGTCCTTCAGTGAAAACACAAGTAGAGCAAATTAGCCGTACAGCTAGGCGGCAAAATTTGGATTTGGAGAGTCTCAACGAACTTCGAGATAATTTGGCGCGATTACCTCAAAAATCGGCATTACTCTACCCACTGATTTTAAAAGATAGTTTGGAATTGGTCTTGGTAACTCCTGAATCCCCACCAATTCATCGCACCGTTGCTGTAAAACGCGAAAACCTTTATCAAACAATTGATGCTTTCCGCCAAGCTTTAATCAATCCCAGTCGAAATATCAAAGCACCTGCACGCCAATTGTATGACTGGCTAATTAAACCGATAGAGAAAGACCTGAAGCTATCAGGTACGCAAACTCTGATTTATGCTCCAGACGATCGGTTACGCTACATTCCTTTAACTGCTTTATATGATGGCAAACAATGGTTGGTGCAGCGCTTCAATGTGAATCACATTACATCTGCCAGTTTGACTAACTTAAACACCCCAAAACAATCGACTTTGCGGGTTTTAGTCGGTGCTTTTACTAAAGGTAATTATCAAATCAAAGTTGGTAATCGACAGGTTGCTTTCGCTGGCTTACCCTTTGCAACGCGGGAAGTGGAAAGTCTAGCAGCTGCGGTTCCTGAAACTACGAAGCTTTTAGACGATGCCTTTACCCCTAAAGTCGCTGTACCCCAAATGGATGATTATACAATTGTCCATTTAGCGACTCATGCAGCCTTTTTGGTGGGGAAACCAGAAGATTCGTTTATTTTATTCGGAAATGGCGATCGCGTTAATTTTAGAAATGTCGCCACTTGGTCACTCCCGAATGTAGATTTGGTAGTGTTGAGCGCCTGTGAAACTGGCTTAGGAGGTAAGTTAGGTAACGGTGAGGAAATTTTGGGCTTTGGCTATCAGATGCAACAAACTGGCGCTAGAGCCGCGATCGCCTCTTTGTGGTCTGTAGATGATGGTGGTACGCAAGCACTTATGAGTGCTTTTTATGGTATACTCTCTACTGAAAAGCTGACTAAAACTGAAGCTTTACGCCAAGCTCAAGTCTCATTAATTACTGGAAACTGGAAGGAAATAAGTCATAATGCACCCGTAGCAGCAGTTAATGACTTTAGTCATCCGTACTATTGGGCACCCTTTATTTTAATTGGCAATGGACTTTAGATGGATCGCATCTGACATCAACTAGCCAACCTCTGACTTTGATGTGTTTTAACACCTTCTATCTAGAAGCTGAAAATCCGACTTGTGAGATTTTGGCAGATACAAAAAATATGCGATGGGCCAGGCATAGCCAATCACTTAATGGTAATGGAGAAATAGGTAAGAGCGATCGCTAACTAAGCCACTTTTACCGATTAACAGTTACCGATAATCAATTTCTAATTTGCCATCGACCTCTGAAACCTTAATACTTCTTGGCAAGAGTTTTAGAGCTTGTATCACTTTGCATAGATTGCTTGACAAGATCGGCCAGTTCGTCTAACTGGCTAATTGCCTCCGCACCCTCTAGCTTCATTAATTCGCGGTCATCCCGCATTTCCGTCCAAGTAATGCCGTAATCGGACACTAAAAATCGAATCAGGTGGTTATCACCCAAGCTAACCATAAACGATGCACTATTCATTTGGTCGCCACAGGTATAGCAGGATGCAGGATACCCACGCCGCTCTAATACAATCGCCAAGGCTTGCAGGTTCATTACTAAGTCTTGGACGAATTGTCGATGTTGATGTGCTAGTCTCAGAAACACTTTTGTCCTCCAGACACCACAGTAATTTGAGTTTCTTTTATATTTTCTTTAGATTTTCTCACCCATTGGTATTGTAAACTATTCATTACAATTACCAGACAAATGATATTGAGTCATTAATTGACTACCTTGTTTAGGGTAGTGGATCGAGATTTTGAGGGCTGTATCAAACTATTCAGTTTGCAAATTCAAAATCTCGGACAGAATTGCTAAATTTAACTATATCTTTATACACTTCTGTCAGGGTAGATTCTTAGAGTAAGCGATCCGCTTTAAGAGTAACTTAAATCTACCACTAGTCAACTACAGAAAAGCTACATATTTGGTTTTTATTGCCTATGTGCAGTCAAATACACTGTTATTAAATGCCATAATGTAGTTTTGCATCGTTATAGTGTCTCTTGCTTAGATGTTTAATCTGTTTTCTTTCTAACGTAGATTTTGGTACAGACAAATGATTAGTTATACCAAATTCATTCCTCCTATATATATAAAGTTAAGCAAATGACATAGGACTTACGCAAAAACCCTCTCAAACTCTCCTTTCTCCGTGACCTCTGCGGCCTCTGTGGTTCGTTTTCCGTGACCTGTGCGTAAGTCCTATGACAGTGCAAATTATAGATTAAGTAATTGCTATAGAATGAATGCAATAGTTTATACTAAACTAACGTAGTTAGTAGACAAGTGTGAGTGTAGAATCCACAATGGGAAAACTTAACACTGACAATACCTAAACTCAGCAGAGCAATGTTGCCATTTAGGCAATATTTCCAGATATTTTCAGATTATTTTCAAAAAGTTGTACGAACTAAAGCACGGCAATTTAGAAGGATTCTTATCTTAGTTTGGTTTTGCCAAATTTAATGCATATATAATATATTTCGATTATCTATCCAAAGTGAGTAATTATTTTTTATTAATAACTTAGTTAACTAATTCATAATTCGTCATAATGCCTTCTACAAGAGGCTGTGCCTAACTTGCTTTCCCATAGAATACGCAAACTCGCTACCATTGCGCTAAGGTAATTCGTAATTATTGGCGAAACACTTGCGCCTCATTGTCTTTTTGGCGTTGCATATTTGAGGGATGATTTTGCTAGTTTTGTGGGATGGGCATCTTGCTCGTCCCTTGTATTTCAGGGCGGGCGAAACACCTAACCTACAATAATCATCCCTTGATTCAGCAACGCCGTCTTTTTTGTGGTCTTGAATTAGTTGAAGTCTAGATATCCAACTAATTAAATTATGAATTAAGAATTAATAAACTACTTGCCACCAACCGAAAGCTGGGCCGATAAAACGGATTGTTGCCCATCCTACAACCATAAGACCAATGCCTATCCAAGCACCACGAGTAGTCCAAGTGACAAATTGTTCGCCTTGAGTTTTTGTGATCGGAATCCAAGACAAGATCCGAGTCTCTTGACCGTATGTTTCCCCTAGTGTGGTTTTACGACGTTTTGCTTCACCCATAATCAGCAACTCAAATTCTACTTAGGTTCTAAATTTATTTAGCCAGTAATCATGCCTACAGAGAGGCGATGAATCGCATCACCTTCCATAAGCTGATAATAGTGCTTGCTTCTTTGCGATCGCGCTTTGGTTGACAAAATTTAAATTGGGCATTGGGGAGCCACTGCAGTCTTCTCCCAAAGGGAGAGGCTAGCGCCAAGGGGTCTCCCCAAGTGGAGCAAGTGGCGTCACTGGTAACTGAATTTTAAGCAGAATTTTCCTCATCGGTATTGGAAAACAGGCTGGGATCGAGATAGTTAATGCGTGCTAGAGGACTTAAAGCTGCGAGAATTTGAGCGCCGTAGCTACGGTTAACGACACGACTATCAAGTAAAGCTACAATCCCTTGACTTTCTCGTACTGGAGCGATCGCCCGCTGTAATTCATTTAAAGCTGCTGGCAACAAGTATAAACGGAACCAATCTTGATGCGATCGCTTATAAAGAGCTACCCTACCAGCTACCAAGGGATTTTCTAAAGATGGTAGGGGCAAAGTAGCAATGATTAACAGATGGGGTGCGGGCAAGACTCGTTGATGTTCTCGCCAAAATTCCCAACCGCTAATCAAAATACCATTTTCATCTAAACAAGTTTTTTCTACTTGCACTCGCGAACCAAACTCTGAGGCCAGAATTGTCGCCACTTGAGACTTGAGTGGTACATCTCCCACCAAGACAACTGTCAACCCTGGCGCTGTCGCACTTAGACAAACTAGTGTGCGGACTTTGTGAATAAATGCTGCTTGAAATTCTGGTGTGTTGGGTAGGGGCAACTTATAGGGTACATACAGTTGAATTGCTTCTGCTTGACTCTCTGAGGAGAATTTCAGGCAAGTTAAATCGTCCAAACCCAGGCGCTGGCGAAAAAGGGGAGCCTCAGTTTCCGGTTCGATAGCGCTACCAATTAAAACTACTGGTTGTCGCTGCCAAATAGGCGAGAGTATTTCCCCTAATTCCATTGGGGCGTAGTGCAAAGAAAATAAACCTTGTCGATGGGCAATAGTCGCCCAGAAGAGAGGAGGGGAGGCAGGGGAAGCAGGGGGGGAAAGATTTTCATCAAGGGTTTGAAATTGTTGCCAAAAATTTTTCCACCTATCTGGAAGGTTGGCTCGATCTAAAGCCAAATACAGGCGACTCAAAATTTCTATTTCTGGCTGGGAAATTAGATAGCACTGATATGGATTCGCAGGATGCTGAAAAAGTTCGTGTGTTAGTTGTATCCGTGCTTCGCGAATTGCCTCAGCTTGGTTTGGACAAGCCAGCATCAGTTGATCCCAATCATCGGGTTGAATATCTTGAGTAAGTTGATGACGCACCCAATCTTCGAGATCGTCTACCCCATCAATAATTGTGGGGATGCCTTGGGGAAAGCGTGAGCCACCAGCCAATTGTCCTTTTAACCAAGCTTCTGGGGAGGTCAACAGTAGCCCTTGGAACTCAGCATCAGGCCAAGCATCACCTGTTCTAATCGATTTATTGGTTGGTAGCCACTGCTGTAGGCGGGGAATTTCTACCCGCAGCAGAAGTTGCTGCACTGTTTCTTGAGCAACAATAATTACAGGGCCATGCCACATCAGGGCTGATGCTACGAAACTAGTACGATACCGCCCTTGATAGCCACAAACCGCCCCTACTTGAATTAGGGCGCTACGTCCCAGGCGCAAGGCGCGTGCTACCAACCGTGCCATCGTCAAATGATGGGGCCAGGAAGGGAACCCCGCTTGCGATCGCAAAAAGTTATGTAGTGACAAATGAACTTCTGCCTCAATCACACGCTTTCAATTCCATACAAAGTGATTTTTACTTCCAATTGCCCCATTTCTATTATCTTGTCATTTGTCCTTTGTCATTTGTCCTTTGCCATTGATCCAAAACTAATGACCAATGACCAATCACCCAATACCCTAAATTATGCCAACTTACACCGGAATTTCCAGCGAAGCCTTTAGGCATCCACTAGATCGTCAAGCCGAGCAAGCTTTACGAAATTTACCAGGATTTGATTTAATCGCTCGTAAATTTGTGGAATTTATCTACGAACGCCCTCAATTAGTCTATCTAATGGGTAACACCATCCAAGTCGGGCCGCGTCAATATTCCACTATTTACCAAATGTTTCGGGAATGCGTCCGAGATTTGGACATTTACCCAGAACCAACACTGTTTGTCTCGCAAAATCCCCAAGCAAATAGCTATGCGCTGGGGCAAGAGAATCCTTACATAGTCATAAATACAGGGATACTAGACTTACTAGACGAAGCCGAGATTCGGGTGGTGCTAGCCCATGAACTGGGGCATATTAAATGTGGTCATACTATTTTAATTCAAATGGCGATGTGGGCGATGAGTGCTGCTTCTGCTTTGGGAGAATTGACCTTTGGCATCGGTAATATTGTCACACAAGGCTTGATTTACGCCTTTTTTGAGTGGCGGCGCAAAGCCGAGTTATCGTCAGATCGCGCTGCACTACTAGTGATGGATGATTTGAATCCAGTGATGTCAACGATGATGAAACTTTCTGGCGGTAGTAACAAATATGCCAATGAGTGTAGTTTACAAGAGTTTATTAAGCAGTCAGAAAATTATCAGGCATTGGATGAGGATGGACTAAATCAGATATATAAATTCTTGCTCTACAATGGCGATCAGGGTATGATGTTGAGTCATCCTTTCCCTGTTGAACGCTTACATTATTTACGGTCGTGGGCAGTATCCGAAGAATATCAGCAAATTCGCCGAGGAAATTATCAGCGATCGCCTGCTTCTGGATCGGTAAATGTTGCAGCAGAATCTTCTGCAAATGAAACAGAAATTTTACGCCGTCAAATTGAAGAATTACAACGAGAAATCGACAGAATGAAAAGGTCTGAGTAGTTTTGAGTGAAGTTATATATAATATAGTGCGCTAGATTTGCCTAATGCACTATATACATATATCTCAAATTGCAGGTTTTGCAAGACTACCCTTGATTCATTTTATTTTTGTGTTTGAGAGCTAAACTTGAGCCTAGTACGCCTAATAGAGCGAGAAAACCACTTGTGAAAGCGGGTTCAGGAATAGACTCAGCAATAGGAAGCTCACGAATTGTGAAGGAACCAGAAGAATTGTTTGCGTTTAAATTATCGCCAACATCAACAGAAAAAGTGAAATCCACGGATTCACCAGGTGCGACAGATCCCCCAGACCATTCAATATTGAAAGAGCCATCTTGAAGCAGTTGTGTGAACTTAGATGAGGTAGGCTGAGGGTCAGAGCTTGAACCGTTGAAGTCAAAATCTGGAATTACAGTGCCAGTGGGGACAAGAATTAACTCAGGCGGCCCGAAGTTGTCATTAACTCCAAGGCCAATCTTAAAATTAAAACCGTTCCAAGTAGAGTTAGTATTATTTACAGCTGTTTCAGTAAAGAAATACTCTGTTGTTCCTCCTGAAGGTTCAACAAACAATTGAGTATCAATCGGCGCTATGGCTTGAAAAGTTTTGGGGGTACAAGATAAGCCAGGGAAGTTGAGAATTTGATTCTGACTCGCAGCTGTGCTGTTGTCGTTATTAGGAAATGGAGTATTGACAGGGGTTTGAACCTGTGTGCACAGTACATCGCCCTGACCTGGGCCCGTAGGCGGACTGATGCTAGTAATGCTACGAGCCTGTGCGACTCCACTAAAGGATAGATAAAACGCCAAGGTAGTTACAAGGGTTTTGGTTATTTTTTTCATTTTCTGATACTTCTTTGGTTGTAAGGAATTACAGCAACCAAATTTTACCAGGACTTACACATTACCTAGAGAAGAACCAGATAATTACTCCAGTTCCCAATACACAAATAATTCCTGCCAAGCCAGCTAGGGGTTTTTTGTTCTTACCTGTGAACCAGTCAGAGACTTTACCTGTGTAAGTAATTAGTTCTGCTGTATCTATGGTAGCGATCGCCCATACCCATCCCGCGTGCAATCCCCAAGCTAAACCCAAATTCCCGCTAGAGACAAAGCGTGCTAGCACCAGCACCATTCCCATCAGCCATAATCCAGGAAGTTGGGGTGCAGTTTCGCGTTGCTCCCAAACCAAGTGTAACAAGGCAAAAATCAAACTAGAAATTGCTGCTGCTACCCAAACTGGATAATCCTGCGCTAATTCTGTGAACAGGAAACCGCGAAAAACTAACTCTTCTATCCCACCGACTAACAACGCTATCAAGAAAATCGGTAGCAAGATGGGTAATACTAATTTGAAATTCGACTTTTCAAAAGAACACCAACCCAATCCGAATTGCCCACTAAATACGATGGCTAGACTCAGCACTCCCAAACTAAAACCTAGTGCTAAAAAACCAAGAGTTGAAAGATTGCCAACAAAGCCGTAATCTGAAAAAGATTTATTAGTCAACCAAACAACTCCCCAGAGAATCAGGGGAGCTAATAGGTAAAGTGACACCAATAACGGCATTTTTTGCTCTGGCTGTAAAGGTTTAGAAGGTTGCCAATTAAGCAATATTGCTGATACTGTTGCTACTGGCAACCAGCAAACTATCCAGCAAACAAAAAATGCCGTCACTATAACTAGTGGCGGTGCATTTTCTCTAAACGCCAGTAAGACGTTGACCGAAGACTCAAAGAAAGTTATCAAAATAAACAAAAAAAACACGATAGACTTCTTGCATTATAGATTTCTTGCTGATTAATCAAGACTCTACTAAATTTGGTGAATTCTGCAAGGGATCTAATCGTATTTTTTATCTGGCTACCAATTTGCTGTCGGGGTAAGGACAAGTTATCATCACCTGAAACTTATCCCTACCATTAGCAAATTTACTCTTCGTCTTCCAAATCTTCGTCTGATTCGTCAGAATCTATATCTTGTGAGGTTAGTTTTTTATCGCTTTCACCTAGTTGAATCAGGTGAATATGTTTGTATCCCAGCCTAATTTCAAACTCATCTCCAGCCTTCAAGCCCATTGCTTTGGTATATGTAGCACCAATTACAATCTGACCATTTTGATGGACACTAACCCGATATGTCGGTTCGCGACCACGACCATCTTTAGGTGCTTCTGGACTTAGAGGAATTCCCCTAGCAGATAGCAAAGCGTCATAAAAATCGGTGAGGTTGACACGAACTTGGTTATTCTTAGTAACAGTGTAATAGCCGCACTGTTTAGCTCTTTCTCGGCGTGGTAATGTGGAAAGTTCTTTTACTTTAGCAAGTAGTGCTTTTCCAGTTAATGGCGCGGTTGCAGTTTCAGTCATTATGCTCAAATTTTCCTTACTCTCTCCAAACTGATAAACGATGTAGTCTCATGCCAGCATTTAATTTTTTAGCATTTGCATAGAGCTACTGAAGACCCTAGTGTAACGGGTAAATTCCTGCCGATAGGAGCCAAAAGCACTTCTATATATGGTTGTTCACAACCAACTAGAGGCCATAGTTGCCACAGACATTAATTTTGGTGATGTTACGGCACTTTTAACCATTATTCGCCATCAGAAAGAAAACTATTTTCTTCTTTAGCGCTACTGTAGCGGTGTAACTTTCAGCCACCATTACAAATGGGGTTAGGTTCTACTGCAAATAAGTCGTAGACCCAAAAAATTGCAGGTTTTTCACTTTCAGTGCTTGCCTTTCTTGCCAATGAGCAAGTAGAGTTTTCTCCACTCGTCCTCTCAAGCTTAGGACAACATAGTATTTCAATAGAGTCCTACGAGGATACACCCTTTTGTCCTGCCAGTAGAGACGCGAATTTTTTTGTCTCTACATTACGAATCAACAAAGCAGTATTAACCGCGCTGATACGGCTATTGATTCTGGTTTTGCTACTTCGTAATTTTATATTAAATACTAGCATGGACTAATAATAGCAAAATAGTTGTTTAATTTTGAATTAAAGTTGCTGGTAAATTTTTATTTAAATTCCTGGACTTAAAGAAGAAAAAAGCAATGGCGATTTTCTTAACCCTTTATTATTGCAAGCGCGAGGATTGCTATCTGGCTTTTATAAAAATTTATATAATTGAGACGAGCAGTTTTGACCAATGAGTTTAATCCCATATTTTCTTGATTGAGAGCAAGCCAAAAAGCGAAAAGTCTCGCACCTCCGGGTTTCGCGGTGCTCTAACTTTTCTTTGAAAGTGGTGAGGATTTTTCCTTGGTTTATTATCTTCAGCTCAAAAGCGGCCAGAGGATTTTACACGTCTGTCTATGGGAAGAACAAATCTCTTAACATCTGCCTAGTACTTGATTGCCACTACTATATATTAAACATGGGCTTTCACACTTCTATATAATCAAAAAATTCCGCCTTCGCTACCACTTGACGTAATTTTACTGTCAGGACTGCTTGACTCAAGTTGACATCGAGACGTGTTGCTAACCTCATATGCATTTCATTTGTATACGATCGCTAGGTCAAAGATCAACATAAGTTACTTTTCAAGCAAACTCTCTTTCCTTTACATTCCCAAACAGGTAAATTCAATGCAAAGCTGCGATTACATTTTTGGCGTTTTAACTCAGAATTTGACAAAAATCTTGCCTACAACGCTACTACAAGTAAAATTTTAATGGTTATCCTTAAACTAGAAGTCAGTCGCCCTTTAATCGTCAGCCTATTAACACTAGAGTTTGAATTAGGGGCGAAAAAGTATAACTCACTTTTCGCAACTACCTGCTTTAACTCATGATTGTTGAGGCTGGTGAAGCAATTTTAAAATTTTGGTTAGTAGTTATGGAAGTTATTTTTAAGGTCATTCGACAGCAACAAAATTCCTCCCCTGTTATGCAAACCTACCTTGTGGAGGCCGAACCAGGTAATACAATCTTGGATTGCCTCAATCATATTAAGTGGGAGCAAGATGGAACTTTAGCGTTTCGCAAAAATTGCCGCAATACTATTTGTGGTAGTTGTGCTATGCGAATTAATGGGCGTTCGGCTTTAGCTTGTAAAGAAAATGTTGGGAGTGAACTTGCCAGATTACAACAAATACCATTATCCGAAAGTAAAGTAAATCCTATTGGTGAAATCACGATCGCACCTCTTGGCAATATGCCCGTGATTAAAGATTTGGTTGTAGATATGAGCAGCTTTTGGAATAATCTAGAGGCAGTTGCCCCTTATGTGAGTACGGCAGCACGACAAGTACCAGAAAGAGAGTTTTTGCAAACACCACAAGAGCGATCGCGCCTCGATCAAACTGGTAACTGTATTATGTGCGGTGCTTGTTACTCTGAATGCAACGCTCGTGAAGTTAATCCAGACTTTGTTGGCCCCCATGCCCTTGCCAAAGCTTACCGAATGGTAGCAGACTCCCGCGATAGTGATACCGAAAATCGTTTAGCAAGCTATAACGAAGGTACTAAAGGCGTATGGGGTTGCACCCGTTGTTTGTACTGCGATTCTGTTTGTCCAATGGAAGTTGCACCATTAGAACAAATCACCAAAGTTAAACAAGAAATTCTCACTCACAAACAAGCTAGCGATAGTCGCTCAATTCGTCACCGGAAAGTATTGGTAGATTTAGTTAAAGAAGGTGGTTGGATTGATGAACGCCAATTTGGTTTACAAGTAGTCGGTAATTATTTTCAGGATTTAAAAGGATTACTCAGTCTTGCACCCCTTGGTTTGCGGATGATCCTCCGCGGTAAGTTTCCCCTATCATTTGAACCTTCTGAGGGTACAAAACAAGTGCGATCGCTCATTGAATCTGTACAACAAGTAGAAGGGAACAGGGAATAGGGAATAGGGATTACGGATTAGAGATTAGAGATTAAAAGAATTCTTTCCCAGTCCCCAGTCCCCAGTCCCTAGTCCCCAATCCCCAATCCCCATTCTTCAACGCGGTTCTTGAGGTATATTCAACGGTTGTCCGTAACGGTCATATACTAAAACATCCCACTGACCATTGTTACTAGACTCAAAAGCAATCCTGCTACCATCAGCGCTAATTGTCGGGTTACGGACTTCCGCTTGCAGGTTATTAGTCAAATTCCGCGATTGGCGTGTTTCTCGGTCGTAGAGAAAAATAGCCGATCGCCCCTGACGGCTAGCAGCAAACACAATATAACGACCATCTTGTGAAACGCTAGGATGATTTGCGATCGCATCAAAGGAATTTAAACCTGGCAAATCAACCAAATCACGAGTTACTGTATCAAACATATAAACATCTTGGCTACCGCGTCGGTCAGTAATAAAAACAATATATCTTCCAGAAATTTGCGGGTCTAACTCCGACGCTAAACTATTGAGACTCCGACCTCCCGGATCAAAGGGATAACTCAAAATGCGAGGGTAGCCAAAACACCCAGTCAATAAACTTAAGCAGAAAAATACAGGTATAAAAAAAATACGTTTCATCTAATTAGTCATTAGTCATTAGTCAATAGTCTCACAACTCCTAACTCCTAAGGTACAGACGCGATTAATCAATCACTGGGATTGACCTAGTTGCAAGTTTCCCCTTGGTGTTTGATTTTCTGATATAGCAGCCGCCAGGCTGGTTAGGACGCTGTACCAAGAACATCTTCCATAGCACTGCGAAGACAGTCAAATTGAATTAACTGTTTACGAATT
>NZ_JBALDJ010000127.1:0-50916 GCF_036917415.1 Nostoc sp.
CTCCTTTGGGAGAAGGGGTTAGGGGATGAGGGCGTGAGGGATTTACAAAACGCCTGTCTGATATAGTTTTCGGCTGAAGTTGACACCAATGAGCAATGCTGTGCCCCTACGGGTGTACCTCACTCAACCGAGAACCGCTATATGATATGCCCCATTTATTTTGGATAGCCAAAACATAATCAAAATAGTCTTAAAAACAGAAATAAGTTGAATACCTGTTTGGAATAATGTTGAACCATTTGAAGATTGGAACCAAGATTGGAGCAAGTTTTGCCTTGAGTTTGGCAACTCTGGCTACCATTGGTCTAATCTCCTACCAAAGCACCAATCAGCTAATTGAAACTTCGCGCCAAGAAAGCCATACTTACCGGGTGTTAAGTCAGCTTGAAGAACTCAATTTGCAAATGACAAATGCTGAAACAGGGCAACGTGGTTACGTTATTACTGGAGAACAGCGCTATTTAGAACCTTACAACGCTGCCATTCAAGTACTGAATCAAAAAGTTAGGGAACTTCAGAAGTTAACAGCAGATAATCCCAAGCAACAACAACAGCTGGATGTTTTGCAGCCATTAATTACTCAGAAGTTGGACGAACTTCAAGAAACTATCTATTTGCGCCAGAACCAAGGTTTTGAAGCTTCTCAGAAGGTCGTTCTGACAGACCGGGGAAAGCAGCTAATGAGTGAAATCCGCAAAGTTATCCAGACGATGGAACATGAGGAGAATACACTGCTGAAACAGCGCTCTGAAAAGGCACAAGCAGCTGCTCGGCAAACGCTCGCCAGTATTGTCTATAGTATTCCCTTCTTTTCTTTGCTCTTAGCTTTGATCGGATTCGCTCTGACTAGACATATCTCAGTACCGCTGAAGCGAGTTTCTGATTTGGCTCAAAAGCTGGCGGATGGGGATTTATCGGTAAGTTTACCAGATAGCGATCGCCAAGATGAAATTGGTGTGTTGACACGCACCTTCAACCAGATGATCGTTAATCTGCGAAACACAACTCAAAAAAATGAGGAGCAAAACTGGCTAAAATCTAACTTAGCTGAATTTACCCAGATGCTCCAAGGGCAACGAAATCTGGAAAGTGTATCTCGCCTGATCTTGTCGAATTTAGCACCACTGATTGGAGCATCCCACGGCGTTTTTTATTTTATGGACTCAATAGACGACCAGTCGATACTGAAGTTATTGAGTAGTTATGCTTATAAAGAACGTAAAAATCTGGCAAACCAGTTTCGTTTGGGCGAAGGATTGGTGGGACAATGCGCCCTAGAAAAACAAAGAATCCTCCTCACAGAAGTTCCCAGTGACTATATCCGTATCAGTTCTGGTTTGGGAGAAGCACCACCGCTAAATATTATTGTCTTGCCCATACTATTTGAAGTGCAGGTAAATGCTGTAATTGAACTTGCCTCTTTTGGGGCTTTTAGTGAGTTACACCTGACATTTTTAGAGCAATTGAGTGAAAATCTGGGTGTATTTTTAAATAACATCGCCTCACAATTGCAAACCCAGCAACTACTTGAAGAGTCTGTTGCTTTAACAGAAGAATTGCAAACCCAGCAAGAAGAACTACAGCAAAGCAATCAACGTTTAGAAGAACAGGCGCAGGAGTTAGAGGAATCACAATTTCTTGTCAAGCAATCTAACGAAGAATTACAACAATTAAATGAGGAGCTAGAAGAAAAGGCAAAATTGTTAGAAGTTCAAAATCAGGAAGTTGCCCGCAAGAACCAAGAAGTTGAGCGGGCGAGGCAGTCTTTTGAAGAAAAAGCTGAACAATTGGCGTTGTCTTCCAAATATAAGTCAGAATTTCTTGCAAATATGTCCCACGAGCTGCGGACACCGTTAAATAGCCTATTAATTTTAGCAAGGCTACTGGCAGATAACTCTCTTAACAACTTGACCGACAAGCAGGTAGAGTACAGCCGGACTATTTACTCGGCAGGGACTGATTTGCTGGAATTGATCAATGATATTCTAGATTTGGCAAAAATTGAGTCGGGTACTATGTCGCTTGATATTGAGCAAATTGCTCTTGCAGATTTGGAGACATCTCTAGAGCAGACTTTCCGGCAAGTTGCCCACAATAAAGGACTCAGTTTTACTATTGAGCTGGATGAAAAGTTACCACCGACAATTTATAATGACTCCAAACGCCTGCAACAAGTGCTGAAAAATCTCCTAGCTAACGCCTTTAAATTTACAGAACAAGGAGGCGTGAAGTTACAAATATTCCAAGTTGATAATTCCACGATCGCTTTTGCCGTCAGCGACACTGGCATAGGCATTCCACTCGAAAAGCAGAAGATTATTTTCGAGGCATTTCAGCAGGCAGATGGCACTACTAGCCGTAAGTACGGCGGAACTGGCTTGGGCTTGTCTATCAGCCGTGAATTAGCTCAACTGTTGGGAGGAAGAATTGAACTACTCAGCCAGCCAGGACAGGGAAGCACCTTCACCCTTTACTTAACCAGGCGACAGGAAACGAATGGTCAAAATATCACTACACCACCCCTTGAGCCAACCACCTCTATCCGCACAGCATCGACCATAAAAGAAGTGCCAATAGTGGAAAACAGACCCACAACTGTGGATATCTCTCCATCCGTGAAAGTGCTTCCCAGCTTACCCAACGATATTCCAGACGATCGGGAAATAATTCAACCGGGCGATCGCATTCTGCTAATTATCGAAGATGACGATAAGTTCGCCCGCATCTTACTAGATATGGCACGTCAGCAAGGCTTTAAAACTATTGTTGCTTTACAGAGCAAACAAGGTCTAGCATTAGCAGAACAGTTTAAGCCCAATGCGATTATGCTAGATATCCACATGCCAGAGATGGATGGTTGGACGGTGCTGGATCGTCTGAAGCATAAACCAGATACCAGACATATACCAGTACACATACTTTCTGTTGATGAAAGACAACAACGGGGATTACAGCTAGGAGCGATTACCTATTTACAAAAACCCGTGTCTCCAGAAGCGCTAACTCAGGTATTGACTGAGATTAAAGGCTTTATTGAGCGTCAAGTAAAAAATCTCCTAATTGTAGAAGATGACCCCGTACAAGCCCAAAGCATTATCGAACTGATTGGTAACGGCGATGTCCAGAGTACAGCAGTAGGTACGGGGGCAGAAGCCCTCTCGATTTTGCGATCGCATCACTTTGATTGTATGGTACTGGATCTCGGTCTGCCCGATATGAGCGGGTTTGCCCTAATTGAGCAGATAAAACTTGAACCTAAGCTTTTGAAACTGCCGATAATTGTTTACACCGGTAAAGAACTCAGCCGACAGCAAGAAACCCAGCTGCGGGGACTTGCAGAGACAATTATTATTAAAAATGTGCGATCGCCAGAGCGGTTGTTAGACGAAACCGCCCTATTTTTGCATCGGGTGCAAGCAAATTTGCCCACACCAAAGCGGCAAATGCTAGAGCAACTACATCAAACTGATCCGGTGCTGACTAATCGGAAAATTTTGATTGTAGATGATGACCTCCGAAATATTTTTGCCCTGACCAGCTTTTTAGAAAGCTATCAAATGCAAGTGCTGTTTGCGGAAAATGGCAGAGATGGCATAGAGAGACTGCAAGCTAATCCTGAGATTAATATAGTATTGATGGATATCATGATGCCGGAAATGGATGGTTACGAAACCACCCGCGCCATCCGCCAGCTACAACAGTTTCGCTCACTACCAATCATTGCTTTAACTGCCAAAGCCATGCCAGGTGACAAAGAAAAGTGCATTGAAGCTGGGGCTTCTGACTACATCACCAAACCTGTAGATACTGAGCAACTGCTTTCACTACTCCGGGTTTGGCTGTATCGGTAAGAAGTCATCTTTTTTATTAGCCTTTTCCAAGAGGGCTTTTCCATACTCATTACATTCTAAAGAATCCTCAAAAACAGGAACTCCCATTTTTTCAAGATACCTTATGTATATTCCATTAAGTTGATCGTCTTCAACTAAAAATGTAACAATTTTATTGTCATACGATAAATAATATATTATCCCAATGTTTAATTTTGGTGTACCCCAAATATATAGCGGTTCCCATTCAGATGCAGTACAACATTAGATCACGAGTGTAGGGGGACGGCAGTGCCCATACGTGTCAACTTAAGCCGAAAACTACTATATCAGACAGGCGTTTTGTAAATCCCTCACGCCCTCATCCCCTAACCCCTTCTCCCAAGGGAGAAGGGGTTAGGGGATGAGGGTTCCCCTCTCTCTTGGGAGAGGGGCTGGGGGTGAGGGCAAAATGCTTCACCAAGCGGGTTTAGCGTTAAGTTGACACCAATGGGCAGTGCCGTGCCCCTACGGGTGTACCTTACTTCATCATTTTCCTGATTCGTGCAACAAAGCTTTTCTATAACTTTTTCAGGAACATATAGGACTCCTATTTGATTTTTGAAAAAACTCAGTACATATCTATTGCCTATTTCCCATATTCTCATTCAACTTTTGCATAAATTCTTGATGTTCAATGGCAGCTAAACCTACTTGTAATACAGATAACACTGTTGCCATTTCTCCTGACAGTAAGGCAGGTACCGCTAACCACAACCCCGGAAACGTCTGACTCCGAATAATTCCCTGCTCATCGGTTGGTAGCGAAACATACTCGTCTGCTTGCAGCCTAAACCAATCTAACTGATTATCTAATGTTCGCCAGACAATATACTCCTGTACTCCATTCCGCCGATATGTGCGTTTTTTATCATGTAAATCGATGGCTGCACTGCTTGCTGCCACTTCTATTACCAGTTCGGGTGCGCCTTGGATATAATCATCTTCACTAATCAATGCCTGTCTGCCTGGAATGAATAGTACCGCGTCAGGCTGCGGTTCATTATCCGGATCTAAACGCACTGTGGGTTCAATTCCCAGAACAACGCCAGGGGTGGCAGTTTTATAGTTCCACAACCACCCGATTAAGTCGCCATGTGGTTCTCCATGACTTTTAATTCTCAGTGGCGATGCCATGATATACACAACTCCCTCAACCAGTTCAGCTTTTCTTAAATGCGGCATTGCTTGATAGCGCCGCTCAAATTCGCAGCGAGATAAGCGATCGCCATTTTCCAAAGGTAAAACTGAAATCACTTTTTTAGGAGTTGCAACCATCCTTTTGTCCTCTTTACCCAAATTGTCCAAACTGAATCAAAGTATTCTAATTTGGCAGTGCTGCATCCATTTTACTACCGCACATGAAAAAGCTCTTGTGCAGCGATTAGGGGTGCTTTCGCCCACAAGGAATGTTAGTGTTGGCGTAATATAGCAGGAGGCAGGAGGTAAAAGTATTACTATTCCTAGCTTTCATGCTTTCAAAATGTCCTAACCTGTGTGACTAGGGCTATAACTAAAAGCAAAAGCCCACACTGCACCCGATCAAGGGGTCAATGTGGGTAATTTATCCCTGTAACGGGAATGTAGTTAGCGGAACATACTACTAACTGAAGTATCTTCATGAATTCGCCAGATAGTTTCTCCCAACAGATTAGCTACTGAAAGCACCACTAGTTGTGGAAAACGATTGTTTTCTGGTATCGGAATGGTATTGGTGACAATGACTTCTTCAAACAAGCCACTGGACAACCGCTCCATCGCTGGTGGAGAGAATACCGCATGAGTTGCACAGGCATATACCTGACGCGCTCCTTCTTCACGCAGTAATCGCGCTCCTTCTGCGATCGTTCCCCCAGTGTCGATCATGTCGTCCACCAACACTGCCGTTTTGCCTTTGACATCGCCAATGACATTTAACACTTCTGCAACATTATGTGCCTGACGACGCTTGTCAATAATCGCCAATGGAGCATCACCCAATTTTTTTGCAAATGCTCTAGCTCGTGCTACACCACCAACATCGGGAGAAACAACTACCAAGTCTGGCAGCTGTTTGCTGGCTAGATAATCCAGTAATACTGGTGAACCATAAACATGGTCAAAGGGTATATCGAAATAGCCTTGAATCTGAGCCGAGTGTAAATCCATTGCGAGAACGCGGTTGGCACCGGCTTCGACGATCAAGTTAGCAACCAGCTTGGCGGTTATTGACTCTCGTCCCGCTGTTTTGCGATCGGCACGAGCATAGCCATAGTAGGGAATTACTGCCGTTACCTGTCGTGCAGAAGCTCGACGACAGGCGTCAACCATAATTAATAATTCCATCAAATGATCGTTTACGGGTTGACAACATGGCTGGATTAAATAGACATCACAACCCCGAATCGATTCTTGGATTTGAACGTAAAGTTCTCCATCCGCAAATCTTTTGCGAATCATTGGCCCCAAGTCCATGCCCAGGTAACGAGCGACTTCTTGAGACAGTTGTAAATTGGCAGAGCCAGAAAACAGCCGCAGGCGATGATTATCGTTCAGTCCTGTTGCAGATGGTTGCACTTTGAAAGTTGCAGAACTGAGCACAGCAGATCCTCTATGTGCATTCATAGCAATATTATCATTAGAGATTTAATAGATTTAACCAAGAAATAGCCTAAAAAAACATCTGTAAGCTTTGTTGAAGCTTCCATACAAAATTTAAACATTTTTGCATAAATTTATTATTCGCTAATTATCTAGTCTTCTTGGCAAACAAGCTATTGATAGCTTAACTGACATCAAGTCCATCCACTAAGTAGGTGGGCGTAAATAATTATCGTTAAGATAAGGCAGGGGGCAGGGGGCAGGGAGCAGGGGGAAAAAGGGTGCCTTATTTACTTTTCTTCAGACAGCTCGGTTTTATTCTGCCCACTTATTTAGGTCTGTAGTTCAATTTTTTGGTTGAGGTAAATAACCCTAATTGCTTAAACATTATTGCTGTGGTGGGTTCTTCTAATTACCTCATTGATAGCTGATAGTAAAGCATTGACAACTTTAGTGATATTAAAGAGTTTGTCCTCACACAGTATAGCACCTCTTTCTAAGTAAGTTGATGGTAGCTTATTACTCTAAAGTCTACGCATTGACAAAAACGACAATTATAGAGCCTAGAAAACGCTAACTATGGACAAAATTTATCCACGCACTAGCAAGTTTTTAGATAAAGTTTGAATAAAGATTAAATAAAGATTAAATAAAGAGATTTTTTTTATCCTAAAACATTACTTAACAAAAGTAATTATACTTAAACAATTTATTGTAAATATTTTTACTTAAAAGTTTTTGGTTAAATATAGAAAAATTGTTCAATATCAATAAATATCCTAGATGTTGAATCTGTCCGCGAACATCCTGTCAACTGTAAGCTACCAATCACCGCTGAATTAGTTAGTACCCATATTGCTGCTGGGATAAAATTAATACTGTTGGGTATGCTCTGATTCTTGGGTGGTTGCGATCGCTCTACTTGGGTGCAGCAATAACTGCATCCGTCCTGCGACTCAAACGGATGAGAATTTTGGATCTTGGGGCGATCGCCGATCAAATAAATTTGGTAAATAGCCCAATGGCAGAATTTTTAGAACTTTGCAGATGAAAATTGTAAAATTTTTTTGATGAAGTGACCCAAATTAGAGATCACAGAGTAGCACCATAGACTTCCACAAAGTATCCATACACTAGCTCAAATGAAAATTGACAAAATCAAGATTTGTAATGCGAAAGGAATCATTCTTGATTTAGATAACACTATTTTTTCTAAAGACGATCGCTAACCATTTTATTGTGCAGAAGCTTGGCTTACACAAGCACAGTTAGCCAGATTGCAATTTTTTATTTTTCCACAGGATTGATTGAAAAAGAGATGAGTTATTTGTATAACTTGGATTCTCAAGTTAATTTTGCGTATTTCAAAATCTATCATTTTCCCAGGAAGAGAAATTGAATTGAGGATTGGGGACTTTGGAGTTATGCAGTAGGAAACAACCTTGCTCTGGTGAGGTGTACTTGTTGAGTATAGTAGAATATTGCCGCAGGTAACTGTCCGTCGCCTCTTGGACTTAATCTTTGTGGGTGACTTCCTCCTCAGTTGCTACTACACTCAATCAATCGATCATGCAACCACCGATTACAATTGGCACTGTCTTGCAAAACCGTTACCGCATAATTCAAATTCTCGGACAAGGAGGATTTGGTAGAACCTATCTGGCAGAAGACCAGAGGCGCTTTAACGAACTTTGCGCGATCAAGGAATTGAATTCAACAGCAAGGTCGGCTTTAAATTGGGAGAGGGCACAAGAGCTTTTTCATCGAGAAGCTGCCATTTTATATCAAATCGAACACCCACAAGTGCCGAAATTCCGGGAAAGATTTGAGCAAGACCAACGCTTATTTTTGGTGGAGGACTACGTTGCAGGTCAGACGTACCGAACTCTGCTGGCTGAACGTCAAGCTGTGGGTAAAACTTTCACAGAGGCTGAAGTATTGCAGCTGATACAAATGTTGTTGCCTGTTTTAGAGCATATTCACAGTCGAGGGATTATTCACCGGGATATCTCGCCAGAAAATATTATTTTGCGAGATAGTGACGCTAAACCTGTATTAATTGACTTTGGAGTGGTAAAGGAACTGGCAACACGTTTACAATCGCCAGATAATCCGCTACCGGAAACCACCGTGGGAAAATTAGGCTACTCTCCTAGCGAACAAATGCAAACAGGGGGAGCTTATCCTAGTAGTGATTTGTATGCATTAGCAGTAAGCGCGATTGTTTTGCTGACTGGTAAAGAACCAAAGGATCTATTCGATCAAAACCAACTAACTTGGAATTGGCAACGGTGGGTAAAAGTGAACCCACGATTTGCCCAGGTTTTGAATCGAATGTTGAATCATATACCGAGCGATCGCTATCAAAGTGCTGCTAGTGTCTCTCAGGCACTACAACCTTTACCAGAAGTCAGTCTTCCTAATGTAAATGTGTCTAACTTGCAGACAATGGCAGTTAGTCGCCGTCCTGACTTAGTAGCACCAGCAGCTTCGCCCAAAAAACCCGATCCTGTGATTCCACTAAGTCCCACTAACTCAGTTTTGGATAATCCGTTAGCGATCGCCGCAATTGCGATTACTGTAGTGATCGTAGCAGGATTTGGTTCTTGGGCACTAGTCAGTTCCATCCGCAGTCAGTCAAAAACATCAGATGAGACGCTTCCACAAAATTTCCCTTCACCAGTAATTTCTAGTGGTACTACATTCACACCGACACCAACACTGACACCGACACCTATACCCACACTCACACCAACACTGACACTAACACCAACACCCACACCTACTAACGATCGACCTGTTGTATCTACTAAGCGCTTCAAGCTTACAGCATCTAACCCAACCACGGTTGAAGGTACTCTCAAAGCAAATCAAATCATCCAGTACAGCTTTTTTGGGCGAGAAGGTGCTAAATTAAACACGTTTATTGACCCAGGAAGCAGCATTCTACTAACAGTCTTAAGTCCCAATGGACAAGCAATTGAGAATACTGCCCAACAAGTCACATTTTATCAAGGCACATTGTTGGTTACTGGTAGATATACTATTGAGTTAACTCTGCTTTCAGGAGTTGCCGAAAGCAATTACAATCTCAATGTTGCATTAGAAAAACCAGTCAAACCAACACCGACAGAAGCACCTTTGCCAATTCCCACAGAAGCACCCTTGCCAACTCCCACAGAGACACCTTTGCCAATTCCCACAGAGACACCTTTGCCATTTCCCACAGAGACACCCTTGCCAATTCCGACCATTACTGAAGCGCCGACTTTGCCGCCGACTGATGGAACACAACCATTTTCTGGCCAAAGAAATTAATGTTAAACACACTACTGATTACTGGAACTGATACGGAAGCTGGTAAAACTGTTTTAACAACAGCGTTAGCAGCTTATTGGCAAAAATATTACCCGCAGCATCGCTGGGGAATCATGAAACCGATTCAATCGGGGACTGGCGATCGCGAGTGGTATCAAAAGCTATTTGTGCTAGAACAATCTGCTGAAGAAATTACACCTTTATACTTTCAAGCACCTCTTGCTCCTCCCATAGCAGCAGCACGGGAAAATCGCCGAGTAGATTTAGCACTTGTGTGGCAAGCTTTGTTTAAGTTGCGATCGCAGCGTGATTTTGTGCTTATAGAAGCCTTGGGAGGGTTAGGTTCGCCAATAACCGAGGAATTAACGGTAGCTGATTTAGCGGGGGAATGGCGTTTACCAACAGTATTGGTAGTACCAGTGAGATTGGGTGCGATCGCTCAAGCAGTAGCGAATGTGGCATTAGCTAGACAATCGCGCGTCAATCTCAAAGGTATTGTTCTGAACTGCGTACAACCCCGAACGGATGCAGAAATAGCCGACTGGACACCATATCAATTGATTCAATCACTCACTAATACGCCAGTTTTAGGCTGTTTACCCTATCTAGATAACTTGACTGATTTAGATAAACTTGCTCAAATAGCATCAGATTTAGATTGGGAAACACTAACACTTGAGAATGATTTAAATTGACATTACCGAAGGGAGGCAGGGGGCAGGGGGCAGGAGGCAGGGGGCAGGAGGCAGGGGGCAGGGGGCAGGGGGCAGGGGGCAGGGGGCAGGGGGCAGGGGGCAGGGGGCAGGGGGCAGGGGGCAGGGGGCAGGCAGTAAAACTTTTTATGTCTGATTTTAAGTTCTGCACTTTGTACTTCATTTACTTGAAAACTGCTGTATATCCCACTAACTCAATTAGGATACAGCAACATTTTTGAGGATAGTCATCGGCCCTTGGGTTTTAAGAATCTCCATTTCTGCTGCATTTCGCACCAACAGCGCACCAGCGAATCCTAATGAATTTACAGATATAGATTGGAAATGCCCCTGCGATCGCGGTACGATCAACATCCATTCTCGTGTCGCTAGCAGATTGTAAGCACCAGATTGCTTTGTATCTAAACCTACAGCGTGACGCAAAGTGCGATAAATTTCCAGTGTTGCTTGGGCCCCTGCGAATGGCGATCGCACCCAATTAGAATTTAGTGATGCGAAAGCATGTACAAAAGGAAGTTTTGCTAAAGTTGCGTTCGAGTTCTGAAATTGTGCTGATGTTAGCAAAGCTTCAATCGGTATTTGCAGCCCTGAAGGGGCAAGTGGTAGGGGTACTAATTGTAAGTGCTTGTGTCGCTGACTTGCACCTGCGGTTTTGCTACTGTTGTAAAATGCTAAACCATCGAAATCAGCCAAACACGCCCACATAGCCGTAAAATCTTCTAGGGTGAGTAAGCTTTCTTGTTCCTCGAAACCACGAGTGATGATTAGCAGATGATAATCAACAACATTGAATTTATTTAAAATACATACATGGGTATCGGAGATATCCGCCACAAATAAATCCTCTTCGTAGGGCAAAAAAGGATTAAACTCTTCACCAGAAGTAGCAGATTGTTTTTCCTGTTTCTTCTTAGCTGCTTTTTTGCGATTCAGGTTAGACAAAATCCGCACTAAAAAGCGCACACCATCCTGTTCAACAAATTCAAATTCTGTCGGAATCGAGAGTAGCGCCCCGCATTGCAAAGCATATTCAGTCCGTTCTTTAACACTTGTCCATAAAGTGCCAGGTTTAAGTAAGATTTTCCCCTGTGCCATTTTTATTCCTTCAGGCATAGTAAAGAGTACGCAGTGATGTACGTCTCTACGAATGACTATATTCCAATACGGTTCAACAAAATACCAAAGCTTTCACAACAATGCAATACCTCCGCAACAAAACTGTCACAAATCATATCTACATTAGTAATACATCTAAATATCCTTCCAGACAGCAATGCAAAACCAATCTCGCGACAGAGAACACCCATCAAATAGCATTTCACATAACACTGCTGATGCCAAATATCATAAACCCTGGAGAAAGGCTGCCGCCTCTCTATCGCTGGTGCTGCTGGGATCGGGTATGACATTGGCAGGCGGCTATATGGCTGGACACTCTCAGCAGGTGTCTAAAAATGCATCTAATTTGGCAATAAGTCAAGTAAATGCTGCTCCTCCATTACCAGCAGCCACAGATCCTAACTTTGTTACCCGAGTGGTGCAAAAGGTAGGACCCGCTGTGGTGCGAATTGACTCTTCCCGAACCGTAAAAACCCAGATACCAGATGAATTTAACGATCCATTTTTCCAACGATTTTTTGGCTCTCAAATGCCAGAACAACAGGATCGCGTAGAACGTGGTACTGGTTCAGGTTTTATTATTAGTGCTGATGGTCGTATTCTTACCAACGCCCACGTAGTTGATGGTGCTGATACCGTAACAGTAACACTCAAGGATGGGCGTAGCTTTAAAGGTAAAGTGTTAGGAAAAGACGAGTTGACCGATGTTGCTGTTGTCAAGATTCAGGCAGATAATCTCCCGTTAGTAGCCTTGGGTAACTCAGATCAACTACAACCCGGAGAATGGGCGATCGCGATCGGCAACCCCCTTGGATTAGATAATACAGTAACTACCGGAATCATCAGTGCCACTGGACGCAGTAGCAATCTAATCGGCGCTCCTGATAAACGAGTAGAGTATATTCAAACCGACGCCGCAATTAATCCCGGTAACTCTGGCGGGCCTTTGCTAAATTCTCGTGGCGAGGTAATTGCCATGAATACAGCCATTATTCAAGGTGCACAAGGATTAGGCTTTGCTATTCCTATCAACACAGCACAACACGTTTCCAGTCAACTAATAGCTACAGGTAAAGTAGAACATCCTTACCTGGGAATTCAGATGGTAGGGTTAACACCTCAGCTAAAACAAAATATCAACTCAGATCCCAATAGCGGTTTGAGTGTGAATGAAGATAAAGGTGTATTAGTTATAAAAGTTATACCAAATTCACCAGCTGCGAAAGCAGGGATACGTGCTGGTGATGTAATCCAAACGCTTGGTGGTCAAGCAGTCACAGATGCCAGCAGTGTCCAAAAGGCAGTAGAAAACAGCCAAGTCGGAAGCGATTTACGTATGGAATTACGTCGCAATGGGCAGAATATTAACATAGCTGTACAACCTGGTGCTTTCCCCACCCAAGTGCAATAATCGCTATGGTAAGCCGTTTTGAGCGATTTTTGAGTAGTAAATGAGTAGTCTTAAAAATCTGCGGCTTTTGACCAAATTCAAGAAAACAAAAAAGCTGACAATAAAGCCGTCCTGTCATTGGTAGGACGGCTTTATTTATCGGTATACATTCAACGACGGGCGATCACGGTGTCTGCGTGCATCATCAATGAGCGTGAAACAAATATGGGGATTCTTCTGATGTCTTCACCTAGAGATTTCCCCTATTTGTAGAGTTGTACTACCAATTCAAAATTGATTATGCAGCTTACGCTCATCCTTCAGCTACAGATTGCTTTATTTGTTGTATTCCTCTTGCTGGTTATATGCATCATCAAGATTTTGCTTCAGAGGAAAGCTTTGTATGTGTACCAACAATCCACAGAACTGTTTAAGCAGTCCGTAGACCAATACCAAAAATCTGTAGAGCTTTTCAGACAAGCTATAGATGAGTACGAATTCCTACTTAAGGAACATGGAATAGATACATCAAAACTAAAAGCTAAAGCTCCCCAGCAATCAATATCTCCACCACCTTCCCAATTCAAAGTAACTCAGGAAGAAATAGACATTAACAACAAGTATCTGCACAGTGAATTAATTGCTCTAACCAACAACATAAATACAGCGAATCAATTACTAGTAAAACAGCGCCAATTGTACCCAGGTAAATCTGAAAACTGGGTTTTGAAACAGGTTATTAGTGACTTTAAGTTCAAAAATTCACAGGAAAAATTATGTTCAAAAACACCACAAATGCAAAGTGAAATTTCTCTGTCTCCACCCTTAGATACGCCATTACCAGACCTGAAAAAAATGAAGAGGCAGCCTAGTAAACCAAAAGCAGTGCCCAAAAATAATCCACTGTACAAAGAACTTCTTAGTTTACTCAGTGGCAATGAAGAAATTGCCACTCGGTTGATTACACGTCAGCAACAATTAAATCCAGATAAATTAGAGAACTGGATTTTGGAAAAAGTTGTTGGCGACATAAAACGCGATCGGCGTGTTTGACAAACCTAAGCGATCGCGCGCAATAAAATCTTAGTTTGTAATGAGCAATTTATCGCTTCTTCAGATTTATTAGTAGGACTTACGCAAAATATCTCTCAAACTCTGATTTCTCTGTGTCCTCTGCGCCTCTGCGGTTCGTTATTCCGTAACTCGTGCGTAAGTCCTAACTACAAACTTAAATTTATTTATGCCTAGCAATAAGTTGCAACTGAATTCTAAGCTAGAGCCACTGCTGGTTGCTGCCAGCGTCCCACCGCCTTACCAATTACTGCCAATTCTTGCATCAAGTTATCAAAACGGTCTGGTGTCAGAGATTGGGGTCCGTCCGATAAAGCTTTAGCAGGATTAGGGTGAACCTCTATCATCAGGGAATCTGTGCCAGCTGCGATCGCAGCCATTGCCATTGAAGGCACAAACTCAGACCAACCTACGCCGTGGCTGGGGTCAATCATAATTGGCAGGTGAGTCAGCTTTCGCAACACGGGCACTACTGATAAATCCAGTGTATTTCGCGTATACTGACGGTCAAAGGTGCGTATTCCTCTTTCACACAAAATTACATTGGGATTACCAGATGCCAGAATATACTCTGCTGCCATCAACCAATCTTCAATAGTAGCAGCCATTCCCCGCTTCAACAGAACTGGTTTCGGCTGCGCTCCCACTTTTTTGAGCAAAGAGAAATTTTGCATATTTCTTGCCCCCACCTGAATCACGTCAGCAACTTCGGCAATTTTATCCAGGTCTACGGCATCCATCACTTCTGTAATAATACCTAGTCCGCTAACTTCCCGCGCTCTCGCCAACAAATCCAAAGCACTCTCGCCGTGTCCTTGGAAGGCATAAGGTGAAGTCCGGGGTTTGTATGCCCCTCCGCGCAAAAATGTGGCTCCAGCTGCCTTGACGCGCCGCGCCGTTTCCACAATCATTTCTTCATTTTCTACGGAGCAGGGGCCAGCAACGACTACCAAAGGCTGATGTTCGCCAAATACTACTGCTCCATCAGGAGTATTAACCACCACTTCCGAAGCTTCGCCGTGGCGGTACTGACGGCTAGCTCGTTTGTAAGGCTGCTCTACCCGTAACACCTGCTCAATCCAGGGGCTAAGTTCCTGAATTTGTAGTGGGTCTAAGCTGGCGGTTTCACCTACTAGACCAATAACTACTTTGTGTTGACCAACAATTTTTTCTGGAGTTAGCCCCCAGCTAGTTAGTTCCTCATCAATGCGGTTTATTTCCGCCTCTGGAGAACCACTTTTCATTACTATAATCATCTGAAAGTTCCTGATTAATTAATTGAGTAAAATTTTCTGTAAATAGGCTAACTTTATTGTTGCCTATTGGCCTAATTACAAATAGTTAAAAATAAAATTTGTTTACAAAATAAATAGACAAAATGTAGCGCTCAGTCAGTATTTTTACTACTAAGTAACTAAATGTGGGGTATAAAAAAGATTATAAAATTTTAATTAGCAATGTTGAAGTTATAAAATTTCAACTTCAACATTCACTGGTTCGGCACTTCCTTCAAGTCGGGAAACCCGCCCAACGGAGTGCCTCACTTCTTGATTTACCCAATACCACAGTTACTTAATACCTGAGCGCCGTTCATTATAAGTTTTTTTGCCGAGTTTCGCGCCAAGCTGCCACCATTCGTCCCCAATTGGTGTTGAACTCACCCAAACCCAGCAAGCTTCCGACTTTTTCTTCATCCCAAGAGGCAGAGAGAACGCCATAAGTTATCCCTAATACCCCTAAACCAAATAATCCCATGTTCACCAATAACACGGCGATGGGAGGTAGTCGGATGTCGGAGTAGATAGCAAGCAGATAGCTCACAACCAAAGCGCTAATGCCCAAAGCTGTTGGTACACCAGAGAACCCAGCTACCCGTCGGATCATCCGTTGGCTGACTACTTGGGGAATTGCCATCTCTTGTTTGGTGTAAACCACTTTTTTATCAGCCTGTTTGGCAGATTCTTGGGGCTGTGCTGCTGGTTTACTTGGAGTTTTTGCGGGTTTTTGGCGCTTTTTGTTCGGTTCAAAGGGCAAACGACTGCGTTCAGATTCTTCAGCAGACATAAGCGGTAGTCCTATCCACGAATACCGAGACGAGCAATCAAAGCTTGATATTTTTCCCGGCTTTCTTGCGATATATAAGCTAGAAGACGCTTGCGCTGGCCGATTAGCTTCAACAGTCCCCGCCGGGAAGAATGGTCTTTTTTATTTGCTTGGAGATGTTCGCTGAGGCGGTTAATGCGCTCAGTTAGCATAGCAACTTGGACATCGGCCGAGCCAGTGTCAGTTTCGTGAACTTGGTAGTTGGAAATTATTTCTTGTTTCCGCAATTGCGTGAGGGCCATGATCGATTCAGTTTCTAGTTTTTCTAAATGTATGCAGCAGTCTCCTATAATATCACAGCCCTCAAGCTAGGATGTGGAATGACCCGTGGAGTAATATTTGTATTTCTTGATACTAAACCGTTAGAAGCTAACTCTCAGTATAATTAGTTTTAATCTTTAATAGGGGACTTCCAGAAAATAAATTCTGCCATTAAAATAATGATAATCATTTTAATGAAGGTTGTGAAGGAGCTGCCGACGGCAGCCCCTTCACACCCCTTTTGTAGTAATTTAAATAATGACTGATTTTTGAGTATGGTGTGAGCAAGTAATAGAGTGTGAGCAGCATGAACTTCCAGCAATTTGCTAAACAAGGTTACTTGATCCTGAGACAAAACTATCTTGACACAACCTTGGAATCCACTGAACTGGAGAGGTTTCACCAAAATATAGTCTTCTTCCATAAAGCAATGAGGAAGTTTTTTGAGCAACCAATCCAAGAAAGACTTTTGTTTAAATCCGATCAACCTAAAGATTTAAGAGTATCAGGGTATCGTTGTGGCTATTGGCCTAAAAGCGTATATCAGGATAAATATGAAGGCAAAAATTTTCCACTTGAGTACTATCACTCCCGAAATTTCTCTTCCAGTGAACACGATAACTTCTTGATTCCTGAAAATGGATTAGAGCCTAGCTGGAAAGATAGCGTTGATGAATTGCCTCATGGACAAGGCTATGAAATAGCTGGGTTTATAGATAGCCATATCCTTAAACCACTTCTGGAAAACTTAATTATCTATTTACAACCTAACTTGCTGCCATCCCTGATTCTTCAGGTTGGATCGACATATTATCGAGAGCGGGTAGTGCTAAATATACATCGGGACAAAGGCTTTCTCCAAATTATTGTTGGACCTGCATCGGGGTTAAGAATTCAACCTAGTAATAGTGCTAACCCTCAACCATTAACTCTTGATATTGGAGAAATACTTATTTATACAGGTTTTCAGTTTCAGGAGTATTTTGGGGGAGTTCCTGCTCTTGCGAAGGTTGAACCCCTTTTGCATGAAGTTATAGCTAGTGAAGACAAAAGAATGAGTATTGTAGCTGCGGCCTTCTTGAAGATATGACGATCGCTACCCCTATGCATAGTCTGACTTTTCACGGGAAGTCCTCAAGCTTTGAAAAAGCATGGCTTTTTCCACAGGCTAATTTTCAATAGTCCTAAATTAATGAAAATAGCTGAGGAAAAAATCAGGACTTGGGAAACCCTCAAAATGACATTTTTCACATACCGTGAAAAGTCAGATGCATAGTAACTATTGATGTTCTAAACACCCATGAGATAAAGCTTGCAACAATTCTATATCAGTCCATGATTCAGTAGGAGGTGGGAAAACAGACGTATTTTAGTTGATTGTTATGGACAGTGAGCGATCGCCCTAATAGTATTTTTGGTGTTTCAATCCCTAATAGGGATTTTAGTTGATTGCGATCCAGCTTATATTCTTGAAATCGTAAGAGTAAATCGTTTCAATCCCTAATAGGGATTTTAGTTGATTGCGATTGCATTACCTCAATTACAGCAAGGTTGGATTGCTCGTTTCAATCCCTAATAGGGATTTTAGTTGATTGCGATATTTGTGTAAATCACTTTGAGCCAAGGCTTGAGTATTGTTTCAATCCCTAATAGGGATTTTAGTTGATTGCGATCCTGCCGACTTCACAGAAGCACCACGTCTTGTGGATGTTTCAATCCCTAATAGGGATTTTAGTTGATTGCGATCCCCTTCACCCCTGCACGCCGCGATCGCACTCACCCACGTTTCAATCCCTAATAGGGATTTTAGTTGATTGCGATTTGATGAATTTATTGCATTTCCTCGCGGGAACGCCAATGTTTCAATCCCTAATAGGGATTTTAGTTGATTGCGATTTTCATCCAGAGTCTGAAGCAATCGATCCTGCACTGTTTCAATCCCTAATAGGGATTTTAGTTGATTGCGATGGCAAAATCTCGCACTGAAAAGCTTTAACCTCAACTGTTTCAATCCCTAATAGGGATTTTAGTTGATTGCGATTTAGATTGCTAATCGCTCAAGAAATCCGTCCAGTTTCAATCCCTAATAGGGATTTTAGTTGATTG
The DNA here is from genome assembly GCF_036917415.1 of Nostoc sp. Taxonomy (GTDB): domain Bacteria; phylum Cyanobacteriota; class Cyanobacteriia; order Cyanobacteriales; family Nostocaceae; genus Nostoc. The sequence goes on from NZ_JBALDJ010000127.1 coordinate 18,531, forward strand.
CGATTTGGTGCGACGAGTGTAAGTTTCGCCTTCACTGGTTTCAATCCCTAATAGGGATTTTAGTTGATTGCGATTAGATTCTCTAGTATTCTAGTGTCGTTATCTGTTGTTTCAATCCCTAATAGGGATTTTAGTTGATTGCGATCTGGGTCAACAGTGCGGATGTAGTCGATTAATTGGTCTGTTTCAATCCCTAATAGGGATTTTAGTTGATTGCGATTGTAGATCCTAAGTAATTGCTTGCAGATATATCGTTTCAATCCCTAATAGGGATTTTAGTTGATTGCGATCCTCAATCCACTGGTTTGATTCCTTCCCTCTTTTCAGTTTCAATCCCTAATAGGGATTTTAGTTGATTGCGATATGATGCTAGCTTGATTTTGACTATAGAATCAAAATCAGTTTCAATCCCTAATAGGGATTTTAGTTGATTGCGATGGGACTTGAGAGCCAAAATCGAGACTAAAGCTAAGTTTCAATCCCTAATAGGGATTTTAGTTGATTGCGATGCTGATAAACTTGTTGGGCTAATTTTAAATTTCTTTGTTTCAATCCCTAATAGGGATTTTAGTTGATTGCGATCAACCCCAATCATTCTCATATTTTCTACGTCTGCGTTTCAATCCCTAATAGGGATTTTAGTTGATTGCGATGCAGACACTACAACTACCCTAAGATTGAAAGCAGTTGTTTCAATCCCTAATAGGGATTTTAGTTGATTGCGATACAGGCCCTAGTAAGGTGCGTTTCCACAGTGGACGTTTCAATCCCTAATAGGGATTTTAGTTGATTGCGATTCCTCCGCCTGGTGTCGATCCGGCCGATCCACTTGTTTCAATCCCTAATAGGGATTTTAGTTGATTGCGATAGTTCTAATTGGGCTTCATTCAAAAAACTTTTGTTTCAATCCCTAATAGGGATTTTAGTTGATTGCGATCCCAATGCGATCGCAGCTTCCTTTTGTGTTGGATGTTTCAATCCCTAATAGGGATTTTAGTTGATTGCGATGATAGTTACGCCACCACAACTAGCAATAAAATATGTTTCAATCCCTAATAGGGATTTTAGTTGATTGCGATGACCCAATCTGCACCCAACTTCTAGCCGAACTCGTTTCAATCCCTAATAGGGATTTTAGTTGATTGCGATTATTTATCCAAAGATAGTGCTTATGCCTACAGGACGTTTCAATCCCTAATAGGGATTTTAGTTGATTGCGATCATAGCAGTTCTGCCTGGTCTTGGCTCCCAGTCCGTTTCAATCCCTAATAGGGATTTTAGTTGATTGCGATTTACAGCTAGAGGATTGTGGAGCGCTTTTTCTAGTGTTTCAATCCCTAATAGGGATTTTAGTTGATTGCGATGCAGCATCTGTTGGCACTTTGGAAGTAGGGCGCAGTTTCAATCCCTAATAGGGATTTTAGTTGATTGCGATCTAACTCAGTAGCTACACCCTGCTTAATCCGGTTTCAATCCCTAATAGGGATTTTAGTTGATTGCGATCGCGTCTTTTGACGTGCATAAAACAAGAGTGAGTTTCAATCCCTAATAGGGATTTTAGTTGATTGCGATTGCAATCACGAGTCAACCATTTATCTCTAGTTTTGGCGTTTCAATCCCTAATAGGGATTTTAGTTGATTGCGATCGCAGGCGTCTGAAAGACTTGTGTTATTTAGTTTTCAAGGTTCAATAGCGCGAATGCAAAAATCATAACATAAGGAGTGGCAATTGTGCTAAATGTAAATAGCTGAAACTCAGTCTACATAAGGTGCGCGGATGGTTTTAAGATGCTACAGCCCTCAAATCCTTGCATATATGGCAATTCAGCTATTTTTGTATTCCCCCCTTCCCCAACACCTACCCATCCGCGCATTTAGCTAAAAAACTAATCCGATTGGAAAGCTGTTTACTATAGATATCCTACTCGATTAGGTCAGCTAACTTTAAAGTGATGCCTATGCCTACGCAATTCCAGTATCCCCATGACTAACCTTATTTGGCAACGTCTTCAAAATCTGTTATTGCACAAGCAAATTCTCTAAAAGCTGTTTTAATCAGAACCTCTTTCGTTCCTCTTTCTAGGGAAGAGTTGCGTATTAGGTCTGTTAATTCTATGAACAACAGAGAAAACATAAAACGATCTTGGCGGTCAACTTGTTTCAAACAAGACGATATAAACTGATAAAGCTCTGTTTTTCTGGGTTTGGTTTGTTCATCCCATATTTGCAACCCAAGCCGAAAAGTTCTTAAGCGGATTTCATTAGTGTTGTATGACGCGTCTTTGTAGCGGACTAATACGCGTTGAGGTATATCCATGAGTTTTAGCTATACATATTCAATGTAAAGTCATTATTCACTTATATTTTGGCTCAACCGGAAAAATCTAATATTTTGCACCAATTGCAACAGCCGCCATCGGTTAGAAACGAATGACTGGTGTGGAATATAGAGAATTTTATAGGGTAGAACTGCTGTACTACCCTACGATTGTCAATTTAGAGGATATTCCAGAAATGGAGTAGCCCTTGACCAGAAAAAGCTTCAATCAAAATTGCAGATACAAAACCAATCATTGCAAGACGACCGTTCCAATTTTCACTCTGAGGAGTGAAGCCAAAACGCACACCATTAGGATCTTCTGAAATAATAGGCGCAGTATTCTTAAAATCTGACATGAGCATAACTCCAAAGTTCAAGTTTTGTAGCAGTTGTAACTGTCTGTAAAGTAATGTAACAGATGTTTAAAAAAATGCAAGATTGAGTTGTTTAGGACTTACGCACTCTCTACGAATTATTATCTATCAGACGCTGCGCGATGCTGATGATGACAGCGAATTGCTGCGAGAAGATTGAATTATTAGCTTGAGTATAGATAATGATTTTGACGATTTTTGATGGTTAAAGCGCTTTTCCAATGCATAGACTTTTCTCCTAAAAGGCTACGGTGTACACATAAGTTATCCGATTACCCAAAAGTCCTTCAAAACCTCACCCTGTCCTATCGGACATCCCTTTCTTTAGTAAGGAGAGGGACAGGTTTTGTTGTATAGCAAAACCTTTCTTGAGATATCTCAGGGGCTATGAGACTAACCGTAAATTGCCTTGACAAAGACTTGTGTGTACACCGTAGGTAAGGTTTTAGGGAAGACAAAGCTACACTTTGGCTCTTTAGTAGGGTTCTTAAAGTTACGCTGGATAAATCCGTAATCTTCTATTTGGTTCTTCGCCAAAACTATGCGACTTGAGGCGATAATGTTCTACCAACTCATGTTGCATCTTGCGAACTTGGGGAGAACGCGGCAATAACTCGACTGGCTGTCCTTTAGGAATCACAATTTGCTCAACGGCAAGTCTAGCTTCTTCAAGAGCATCCATTTCATCATCGCTACCATTGTGCAAAAACAATTGTAGTTCTCTATCATCGGCCATTTCTGGGTCGTCGATATTCAGCAACCGCCGCAAACCACGGGTAATTTGGGGAATGGTGCTGGACTTAATCATGTGGATGGGTACATGACGGGCTTTGGCCATTTGGCGTAATTTGGCGTGGTTTTTGACGTGCGATCGCAGTGCTAAAATTGCATCAGCACTATCTATATCTTTTGTCAATACCACAGGTAAAGTTAGCACGCTAATCACCTGTTCTAGTTGGTGGCGGCTAACCCCATAAGGGTAAACGTGCAATGGCAAATCTTCACCATTGGGCCCTGGGTGTCTGGTAACAGCATCTAAATCAATGCTCTCAGAATAATTGAAGGATTCATCTAGCAAACGGTCAAACTCACTGCGCCCAGTTACCCGCTCTACAGGCAATTGCGGCAGTGCGACCATTTGTCCAGATGAACGCCAGCCATTAGACGGTCGCGCCGGTGGGAAAGAATCCTCCACTGTTCCTAGCTGTCCACCACGACCGTTGACAACAGCTAACTGACGTGTAACCGCAATTTTGCCGTGGTCATCAACGGTTCTCGTTTGTGGAGTAGGCTGACGCCCCCGCAGCAAATTATCTACGGTGTCAGCAACACTTTCGTGTACTGTCCAGCGTTGGCGTTCCAACATTTCCACAGCAATTTCAAAGGTAGGTGGGGCTTTCCGCTCCAAAACAGTCTTTTGAGAGCCTCGCCGTCTGGCTTCATCGTCTCCCAGCGTCACAGCTTGGATACCCCCAACTAAATCAGCTAGGGTGGGGTTTTTAATCAGATTTTCGATCTGATTACCGTGGGCAGTACCTACCAACTGTACACCCCGTTCCGCAATGGTACGAGCCGCTAAAGCTTCCAGTTCTGTGCCAATTTCATCAATCACAATGACTTCTGGCATATGGTTTTCCACTGCCTCAATCATCACCTGATGCTGTTCATTTGGATGAGCCACTTGCATCCGCCGGGCGCGACCAATGGCGGGGTGAGCAACATCACCATCCCCAGCGATTTCGTTGGAGGTGTCAATAATCACCACCCGCTTATGCAAATCGTCAGCTAAAACACGGGCTATTTCCCGTAAGGCGGTAGTTTTACCCACGCCTGGACGCCCCAGCATGAGAATCGATTTACCAGTTTCTACCAAATCGCGGATCATGCCAATAGTTCCGAATACGGCTCGACCAACGCGACAGGTCAAGCCAATAATCTTACCAGTGCGGTTGCGAATGGCGCTGATCCGATGCAAAGTTTGCTCAATTCCTGCCCGATTATCTCCGCCAAAGATTCCGACTCGTTGAATGCAATCATCTATCTGTTCTTGAGTAACGGGTACTTCGCTCAAATACTCAGCTTGATTAGGAAAGCGAGCCTCTGGGCGACGACCCAAATCCAAAACCACTTCTACTAAACTATCTCGTTTGGGATGACTCTCTAGTACTTGTTGCAGGTCTTGGGGCAAAATGTCTAATAATTTTTGGAGATCGTCTGTAATCGTCATGCTTTCTATGGTGACGTTTTTAGAGATAGCGAGGACATTTGCATGCAGGAGAACCCGCCCTGGGTATTGAGCGATTAACGCTCCTGCTGTGACTTGATCTGGGAAACGAGAGAATGGGCAAGTTCTACAGCTTGCCAAAGTAATACGTCATCTTCTTCTAGGCGAACAGTCGCCTTCACATTGGTGTTAATTATCTCCTTATTCTCTAACTGTTCGAGAATTGGTGACAGCAGTACACGGGCGTAGCTACCGTATGCGACCCCGGCGATGGAGGCAGGGGAGCAGGGAGCAGGGAGCAAGGGGGAATTTTCTCCTCTGCCCCCTGCCCTCTGCCCCTCTGTCTCTTTAAGTAGTCCCATTGCCTTTAACTTAGCAACGGTATAGCTATTTGTGCCGCCTGATAACTGCACATATCCCGGTAACTTAGCTGCCAAAACTTTTTGCCCTAACTTCACTGCGGCTATTGTGGTGCCATCGCCAATATCACCACTCATGGGACGACCGTCGGTTTGCCAAATTAAAGCACCCTTGATTGGGGCAATCAGGTCATACAGCGCTCTCAAGTAGTCAATCATCCCTTCGCCATCAGGACAGCTGATGGCTAGTAACTTTAGTCGATCGACCCACGGTGAAATTGCTTGCCATAATCGCTCAAATTCTGCCAACCGCCCGACTTTTGTATGGATTTCTACGGCATCTACTCCCGTTGACATTACCAATGACGCGATCGCTCCCGGCGTTGTCACGTATGAAGCTGTATAAATTATACTATAAGGGCAAATTGGTATGCAACGACCGCAGCCATAACACTTTTCGGATACTACTCCTGAAAAGTCTTCTTTGATACTGTCAAACATGATCGCTTGTGCCGGACAAATCCTTTCACAGGGTCTAGGACAGTCTGTAGGACACTCATGAGGATTAAATTCTGCTTTGCGAAAATGGGGATCTTCTCCATCGTTTAGGCTGACCATCAAAAAGGGTAAATTGCCTTTGTAGTCAAAGCCTCGCTTTTGGGCATCCCTAGCCAGAGATTTGGCTGCTTGTAGCCCTGATTGCGCTGCTGCAATTACTGCTGGATCAGCTGCAACATCTATACAGTCAGCGCCCGCCAAAGTATAGGCTAACGTTAAACTTCTGACTGCCGGCAAATGCTGGAAACTGGCTCCGCAGATCAGCTTGAACCAGTCACCTTGTTTGAGAGATTGTAAAGGTACGAACAGATCAGTCACTATTCTATTATGCGTTTATGCGACTAAAAATAGTAGTCTGCGATCGAGAAAAAGTCCGAATTTGCTGATTTAGGGTTTATTGAATTGGGCATTGGGCATGGGGTATGGGGCACAAGAGGCAGAGGTGCACAGGGGCAGAGGGGATAAAACTTACTACAACTTCTTTTCTCCCCTGCTCCCCCGCTCCCGACTCCCGCAGCTGTCTTAGGAGGACAACAACATGACAACTGTATTTTTTGTAGAAGACTCTGCTGAAAATAGAGCTTTGTATCGACGCTTTTTAGAGCGGGACGATCGCTACACTTATGATATTTACGAATTTGAGTCTGGAAATAAGGCGCTACAAGCTTGTCAAGAGAAAATACCAGATGTGATTTTGTTGGACTTTCAATTACCAGATTTAGGCGGGCTGGAATTTCTCACTCAGCTACAGAGGCAAACTTCCAACAGCCAAGTATCAGTAATTATGCTGACTACACAGGGAGACGAAACGATCGCAGTCCAAGCACTTAAAAGTGGGGCGGATGATTATCTAGTCAAGGGAAAACTGACTCGTGAAAATTTCTGCCGCACGATTCATGGGGCGATTAAGCATAAGCAGTTGATGCAGCAGCTAGAACAGCAGCAGGAACAACAACGCCTAGTTGGAGCGATCGCTCTTGATATTCGCCAATCCTTGAAGCTTCAAGATATCCTCGCTACGAGTGTCAAAAAAGTCTGCCAGTTATTCAAGTCCGATCGCGTATTGGTGTATCAATTTACCCATCAAAGACATGGTAGTGTTGTGGCGGAGTCGATACTACCCCAATGGACACCAATTTTCGGACTGGAGATTGAAGCTACCTGTTTTCAGGAAAATCATGGGGAAGAATACCGCCAAGGAAAAATCTGGGCGGCGACGAACATCTACGAAGCGGGTTTAAGTGATAGCCATATTCAACTTTTGGAACAGTTTCAGGTGAAGGCGAATTTAGTTGTCCCCATTTTGTTAGAAAATAAGGGGACTCAAGCACTTGAATGGGGGCTATTTATCGTACATCAATGTTCTGCCCCCCGACAATGGCAGACATTTGAGGTGGAGTTGCTCAATCAACTGACAGTGCAACTAGCGATCGCTATCCAACAAGCCCAATACCACAACCTCCAAACCCTCAACACGGAATTAGAAGCCAAAGTAGAAGAACGCACTGCCAAATTGCACCAAAGCGATCGCCGATTCCGATCGCGGGTAAAAGCAATCTGGAATGAGCAAGGAAATCCAGTACGATTGGTCGGTTCAGTTGGGGACATTAGCGAACAAAAAGAGGCTGAGGAAAAACTCCGACAAAGTGAAGCACTGCTAGCCACAACTCAACAAATCGCCCATGTAGGCAGTTGGGAATTGAATTTAGAAACGAAAAAGCGCTGCTGGTCAATGGAAACCTTTCGTATCTTTGGTCTAAATCCCACTCAAGGCGAACCTAACCAAGTAGAATTTTTCCAAATAATTCACCCAGACGATCACGCCTTGATTAAGACCCAACTCGAACAGGCGATTGCCCAAATAACCCCTTTCAATCTTGAGTATCGAATTATCCGACCTGATGGTTCGGTGCGCTACATTGAGTCGAAAGCAGAGATAGCTTATGACGCTCAAGCGCAGCCAGTTAAGCTGTTGGGAGCGGTTCTAGATATTACAGAACGAAAACAAACCGAGTTAGAAATCATTCGTAGTCGTGACCTGCTAGAAGCTGTTTATAATGAATCCGCTGATGCACTCTTTCTGGTAGATGTCGAAACATTACTGATCGCTGACTGTAACGATCGAGCAGTGGAACTATTTCAAACCTCTAGTAAAGCTGAACTGATTAATATTGAAGGTAACACTCTGCAAAAACAACCGTTCACCTCTGATGAGATAGCCACCTTTGGAGAAGAAATTAACCAGCAAGGGTTTTGGAGTCGAGAAATTGAATATCTTACCAAGCAGGGCAAATCCTTTTGGGGAAACATAGCAGTCAAACAAATCACAGTCGCTGGCAATGTGATGAATTTAATACGAATCACTGATATTACTGCACGGAAGTATGGTGAAGAAGATCGTAAACGAGCAGAAATCGCTCTGCGAGAAAGTGAGGAACGACTACAATTAGCCCTTGAGGCTTCTGGAGATGCTTTGTGGGACTGGAATCTTTTGACTAGACAGGTTTATTACAGCCCTCGTTATTTAGAAATGCTTGGATACCGCTTTGATGAACTCCCACAGGATTTTAGTACCTGGGAGCGATTAGTTCATCCAGACGATTTACCTTGGGTGGAGAAAATTTTGGCAGATCACCTCAAGGATAGTTCAACACCATACAAATTTGACTATCGACTCCGAACTAAGTCGGGGGAATGCAAATGGATTGCCAACTACGGTAAGGTTGTGATGCGAGATGCAGATGGTAATCCTCTGCGAATGATTGGTACTCATCGGGATATCAGCGATCGACAAGCCGCGCTACGCGAACGCAAACAAACTAAAGCAGCCTTAGCCAAAAGTGAAGAACAACTGAGACTAACGTTGGAATTTAACCACATCGGTCTTTGGGATTGGAATGTTCAAACAGGCGAAGTAATCTGGAACGACAACCATTATCGTTTGTTAGGTTTAGATCCAGAAATATCAGCAGCCAGCTATCAACTATGGCGCGATCGCGTGCATCCAGAGGATGTTGACCGAATTGAACAGGCTGTATCAAATGCACTGACACAACATATTAATTTTCAAGGTGAATATCGAGTGATTTTTTCCGATGGCAGGGTTCACTGGCTCACAGGGAAAGGGCGTGGTGTTTACAACGAAGCAGGCAAGCCTGTACGGATGTTAGGGGTAATTATTGATATAAATGAGCACAAGATTCTAGAGCGAGAACTAGCTCACAAGCAAAAGTTATTGGATACCTTCATCAATAGTGCACCCGTTGGTATAACTATTCTCGATTGGGAACTACGTTATTCATTAATTAATGAAGCATTAGCAGAAATTAATGGCATTCCCGCAGCGGCGCATTTTGGCAAGACACCGTCGGAGATTGTCCCTGATATAGCACCCAAACAAGAGCAAGTCTTTCGACATATCTTAACAACGGGTGAACCGATTCTGGATTTGGAAATCAGTGGAGAAACCCCAAAATTTCCAGGTGTAATCAGGACTTGGCTAGCTTCTTACTTTCCAATTCAGTCTGAAGCCGATGAACCTATTAGCATAGGCGTTGTTGTAGTTGAAATCAGCGATCGCAAACGCGCTGAACAAATGTTAGAGTTGCAAGCAGTCATCACCCGCAACATGGCAGAAGGAATTTGCCTAGTTCGTACTACAGATGGCGTGTTTGTCTACGCCAATCCTAAATTCGAGCAAATGTTTGGCTATGACCCTGGTGAATTAATCGGTCAGCATGTGTCGATCGTCAACTACGGTGATAAACATAATACACCTGAAGATGTTAATCAGGTGATTTGCACTGCTGTTATGGAACACGGTGAAGCAACCTATGAAGTGCATAATATTAAAAAAGATGGCACTCCATTCTGGTGTAGCGCTACCGCTTCCGTTTTTGAACATCCTGAGTATGGAAACGTCCTTGTCGCCATCCAACAAGATATCACCGAACAAAAGCAAGCGGAAGAAAAAATCAAAGCCTCTCTAAAAGAAAAGGAAGTATTACTCAAAGAAATTCATCATCGTGTTAAGAACAATTTAGGAATTGTCAGCAGTTTGCTGCAAATGCAATGCAGACGTACACAATATCCTGTGGTGACAGCTATTTTGCGCGATAGTCAAAACCGCATTGCTTCCATTGCCCTAGTTCATGAAAAACTATACTGTTCTGAAAACCTCGCTGATATTGATTTCGCTCAATACATTCCAGATTTAACAACTCATTTATTTGATTCCTATAATGTCAGTTCCAGCCAAATTCAACTAAATATTCAAGTTGAGAATGCTAGCCTCGACATTGAAACTGCCATTCCTTGTGGCTTGATTATCAACGAACTGGTTTCTAATGCTTTAAAATACGCCTTTGCTGGTAATCGTGGAGGCAAAATTGAGGTTAAGTTTTATCAAGAATTTGAATCTGCTTTGACACTCATTATTAGAGATAATGGTATTGGCTTACCTGAAAATTTTGATAGCAAAAAAACTAAAACGCTGGGCATAACCCTTGTCCAGGGTTTAGTCAAACAGTTAAGGGGAAAGCTTGAAATTGACTCTCAACACGGAACAGAGTTCAAAATTACTTTTACAAACAGCCGATCATGAACATAATTGGCATACCATCAAACACGCAGAGAAAGGAGATAGTTGAAGTCCTTGTTGTTGAAGATGAATATATTCTTGCTATCAATTTACAAGAAACTTTAGAGTCTCTAGGATATGTTGTTTTAGATATTGCCGATTCTGCCGAAGGGGCAATTACAAAAGCAACCGAATTACGTCCAAACTTGATTTTAATGGATATCAGATTACGGGGTGAAATGGACGGCATTCAAGCAGCAGAGCGAATTTGGCATCATTTGCAAATTCCTATTATCTACGTCACAGGTCACTCTGATAAAAGTAGTGTTGAACGGGCAACGCTGACATCCCCCTTTGGATATATTCTCAAACCCATCAAGGAACAAGAACTTTATGTTGCCATTAAAACCGCTCTCAATCGCTACAATCGCGAGCAATTTTTGAGTTCTGTGCTTCGAGGAATGGGTGATGGGGTAATTGTAGTAGATACTGAGTTGCATATTAAGTACATCAATCAGGTAGCTGAAGCTCTGACAGGGTGGCGATGGAATGAAGCTAAAGACAAGATGTTAACTGAAGTTATTAAACTCATTGATGAAAAAACTCAGCTGTCGGCAAAAAATCCAATTATCGCAGCCCTCAAACAAGAAACTACTATATATCTAGGCAGTGGCGTCCTACTAGTTGCTAGAGACGGCACAACTATACCAATAGCCGATAGCGCTACACCTCTGAGAAATAACAGCGGTGTAATTACAGGAGCCGTATTGGTTTTCCGGGATGACACACAACGACGGTTAACTGAAGAACGTAATCTCGCAGCTGAACGTGCCCAACAACTAGAAATTCGCGTGGCAGAACTTCAACACGTGAACCAGTTAAAAGAAGATTTTCTGGCAACCACTTCTCATGAAATGCGAACGCCCTTGTCAAACATCAAAATGGCAATCTCTGTGCTAGAAAATATTCTCGATCGGCAGGGCGTTTTACATTTAAAAGCACTTTCTCCATCTGAATCTGTAGCTCGTTACTTAACTATTTTGCGCGATCAGTGCGAACAAGAGCTAGATTTGATAGACAATTTGCTGCATATACGAATGATTGATGCAGATATATATCCGTTAGAATTAACTTCAATTCAACTCCAAAACTGGCTGCCTCACGTTGCCGAGTATTTTCAGGAACGCGCTCAAGCTAGAGAACAGTCTTTTCAAATTAGTGTTTCTCCAAATTTACCACCTTTAGTTTCAGACTTGGCTAGCCTGACTGAAATAGTCTCAGAGTTACTCAACAATGCTTGTAAATACACTCCGCCTGATGGAGAGATTGCGTTGAATGTTCAGCTAATTTACATTACAAAAAGTCTGATAAATGAAGATGCTAAATTTGGTGCATTACATAATTTTCAAGTTCCTTATTTTCAAATCACAATTAGCAATTCTGGGGTGATAATTCCGAAAAAAGAACAATCTCGAATTTTTGAGCCGTTTTACCGGATTCCTGAAAGCGATCGCTGGCAACAGAGCGGCACAGGATTAGGTTTAACATTGGTTAAGAAGTTAGTAGAATATCTCCAAGGCACGATTGAAGTTACCAGTTCTCAGGGCTGGACAACGTTTACAGTTCAGCTGCCTTTGAGTTTGTGATGGTATTTGTCATTTGTCATTTGTCCTTTGTCATTTGTCATTGGACATGGTTATTTCTCCTCTGCTCCCCGAAAGAGTTCAAACTACGCCAAAATCTAAATAAACGCGATCGCATCTTACCGACAATGCAGATTACCCAAAGTCTCCATACAGCGATTCTTGTGACTGACTTAGAACGCTCTGAACATTTTTATGGGAAAGTATTGGGATTATCTAAAATAGATCGTTCCCTAAACTATGCTGGTGCATGGTATCAAGTTGGCGACTATCAAATTCACCTGATAGTTGCAACCACTGTTCCCACGGAAAACCCAAACGAAAAATGGGGACGTAATCCTCACGTCGCCTTCACAGTAACTGACTTAGACGCCGCCAAACAGGAATTCCTCAATCATAATTATCCCATTCAAGCCAGCGCCTCCGGTCGCGCTGCCCTGTTCACTCAAGACCCAGATGGGAATATTATCGAGTTGAGTCAGCAGTAAGGGGAAGTGGGGAATGGGGGGTGGGAGAAAAGGGGACAAGGGAGAATTATTAAACAAGTTTTTTCCTTGTCTTCCCCCTCTCCCTTGTCTTCCCTGTCTCTTCCCAATGTCCAATGCCCCAGTCCCTCTTCTATTCTGGTAATTTATATTGCCCAACAATGCGCTTGGCAAACTCTGGAACGTGCGCTTCTAATTTCTCTGGATGATTCCGCTTCACATACAAATAATTGCGAGTAAAGTGAGAATCAATGGAAAATCGCGCATATTCTAGACCCTTGGGGCCGATTTTTTCGATTACCACACCCATCAGTTTTGCTGCCCACATCGGTAGGGTTACGCCTTTATCGTAAGCGGGAATACTTTGCTGTACGGCTTCTTTGCGGTTGCCTTTAGACATCACAGCTTGAGTATCTAACTGGTCTTTCACTAAATCCAGCATTTCCTTACCAGTGTCATTTCTAACTACAATCCATTGCCAACCGAAGGGTGCGCCCATATAACCAACAACTAAATCAGCTAGGGAGTTGACGTAATCAAAGCAACTCATACAAGATGGGGCAAAGACATCTTTGAGTTTGTTGGTCTTCAAGCCAAAGAAAGGCACTGTTTCTGATGAGCCATCTTCATGTTTGAAATGAACCCGGAAGTCTTGCATGAATTCGTAATGCACAACTGTATCAGGCGAACGGCTGGTGGTTTCTAAGAATTTTTGCAATCCAGCGCGGTTAACGTTATCTACGCAGGGCGTACCCAAAACATACAGCTTTTCTAAACCAAGTTGTTTTTCTACGGCTCGTAATGCCTGGATTTGGCAACCAACACCAATTACCAACAGCCGCTTCATCCCCGATTTTTCCACCTGTTCTAATACCGAAAGGTTCGGAGAAAGCGTTGGTTTATTTACTCGTGCTGCTAGTATTTCTTCTGGAGTACGGGCGATGACGGGCATGGGTTGAAAGCGGTCTTCTTTGGTGTTTTGCACGCAGACTACACCTTCAACTAAGCCGCGATTAAGCATTTCAATGGCAATGCTGCTAACAATACCCGTCCATTGTGCGCCTTCGATGGGTTGTTGTTTCTTCGCCGCTATCATGTCTTGATGAACACCAAAGTAGAGTTCATTGGGGTTTTCGAGATGGCGCGATCGCCTGTGCGTTTCTTCTTCAAGTTCGCCTATTTGCTGATTAATAAAAGCGCAGGCTTCCTTGACATAGTGAATATAGTATGTATCACATAGTCCGCACTCGCTACAGAGTTCTTTGGCAGGGCGGCGACTGGTAGGTTTTAAGGCTCTGGCTTTTTTGTGCTTGCTAGAATCAACTGAGGTCATATAAATTTTTTGTTTTATTCAGGAATCGCTTTTATTACAATACCTTCACTGGCTATGAACTTGACGATAGAGATTGAACAAGAAATTGTAATAGACCTCTTGCACAAATGCAAAATTCGCCCTCATCCCCCAACCCCTTCTCCCAATATTGGGAGAAGGGGAGTCCTCACCCTAAATCCCTCTCCCAAGCTTGGGAGAGGGATTTAGGGTGAAAGCTCATTGATTCATGCAAGAAGTCCAATGTTTTTAAACGCAGAGGGACGCAAAGTAACGCAGAGTTTTGCTTAATTTATTTTGCTACGAATTAATTAAATATTGTACTGAGGCTTTGATGAGGAACTATAGAAATGCAATCGCACTCAGCGATGAGTAGGAGAAATAGAATTTGATTTTTGATACACAGATAAAAGCAGACATTCCCAAACTAGTCGTGGTTGAGCGTAAGAAAGCAAGTGTTTTCGAGATTCTTCTAACTGGTTAATGATACTAGATTGATGCCACTGCTGCCAGTAGAATTGCTGAAGATAATCAACTAACCATAGTTGTGCTTCTGTATCTAAATCCTTTTCAATTTTTTTGGCTAACTCTAAAGCGTTACGGTAAGATTTAGGCGCTTTTTTCAAGTCTTCAAGTAACTCAGGGGGAATAGCTTGTAATTGCTCATAAGATGCGATCGCACTTCCAGCACTACCAGCTGCTATGCTCAATACTGCCTGATTTTGCAAAATTTCCTGATGACCTGTTTGTGTGAGTACAACAGCCAAAGACTGTGCATCTAAGCGATAAAAAGGAATGCGTTGACAGCGTGATACCAAAGTCGGCAACACAGATTCAGGTGTTGGTGCAATTAAAATTAATGTTGCCTGTCCCGGTTCTTCCAAGGTTTTAAGTAAAGCATTCGCTGCGGCTTCTGCCATTGTTTGGGCTTCTTGCAGCACTACCACATTTCTCGGCGCTTCCAAGGGCGGACGACCTAAAAACTCGGTAATTTCCCGAATTTGCTCTAGTCGAATTACCGGAGGTGCTTTACGCTTGAGTCCTTTCTCGGCTGCTTCTGTTGCTGTTAATCGTTGTCCCTGGTATTGGTATGTTGGTTGCACCCACAATAAAGCTGGATGGTTGCCTTGACGCAAACGATTTTGTAAAGATGCAGTAACTCCCATCCCACTAGAAAATAGCAATTCCACAAAGCATCTGGCTGCTAAACTCCTGCCTACACCATCTGGCCCCACAAATAAGTAGGCTGGAGGAACCCGGTTTTGTCTGACAGCCTGAGTAAGTAATTCTATAGCTTGCTGTTGTCCAATAACTGGTGCAAATGGGTCATTAGTCATTGATTAGATGTTGTAGAACTGCTGACAGGTCAATCGGTATGGCATAAAGCTGAAAGACCTCAGCCTTTGGTAGCAGTTAATTGATGAGTGCTGAGTACGATTCTTACTTTTTTACTCAGCACTTTTTGGGTAAATTAGCGATCGCTTATAAAAATCTTACCTTTAGGGACTTCCAGTTAAAAAACATCCCATCGTAGGGGCACGGCATACCGCATACGTGTCAACTTAAGAAAAAATCTGCTTTGAGAGGACGTTTTGCCCTCATCCCCTAACCCCTTCTCCCAAGTTCGGAGAAGGGGAACTAGAGAATTTGCTCCCCTCTCCCAATTTTGGGAGAGGGGCTGGGGGTGAGGGTCAAACCTGGAATAGTTCGCCAAATCTAGCTTATACGTTAAGTTGACACCAATGGGCATACCGTGCCCCCACTACAAATAATTTGGGATATTGATTTTTTGCAAGTCCTTTAAACCTTAGACGTGAGAAATTTGGATATCTCTGCATGTGCCAACACAGCACCAGGTTCGCGCTGGAGAGCGTTGTAATACTTTCTCTCGAAGGTATTGCCCGTCTCTAACGGTACAATGAGTGTACGGACATCAGCAATCAATTTTTGGAAATCCTCCAGCAATATCGGTTCATCTGCTTGGAGCATTTCATCAACTTGCACAACCATCTCAGAAATGCGATGTAGCCAAGCAAATTGTTCGTGAGCGATGACTAGCTGAAGAAGTTCTGCACTTGATACTCGTCCACTAATCTGTTCGTAGGCAATGCGTTCTGTCTCCAGCAACATCTTGTGAAGGTAGAGTAATTTGTTTCGTAAATCACGCAGATATTGATGCTGACGTATTCTTTGTGTAAGTGTGTTAGAAGTCAATGTTACTTATCCTCTCGTTACAATAGTCTTCAATGGCTTAAATAATTTCTAAGCATTGAGAATTGGGCACTGGCGTCATTGGGCGAGAAGTTACAGGAGATAGGGAATAATTTGTACCCTGTAACCTATTCCCTTCTTCCCTACTCAGCACTAGCTCAACCCTAGCTATCCGCTAACAGCACTCCTGAAGGGAGTTGGTAACTCTTCCCCATGCCCTTGTGAATGGAGTTTTTTATGTATTTGGTTTCCTTGCTAAGAAGCATTATAATTAACATATTTTTTTATAACCGTTATATCTTATATTTGATTAATCATATATTAGCATAAAATTAGTGAGAAGTACATAGTGTAGAACTGAGCGAGAAAATATCAATTATGGGAAAACCATCTTCATGTCGCTAGCAAATGTAATTTTAGGTCTTCTTCAGCAGCAAGAAATGACGGGCTACGACCTGAAAACGAGCTGCTTCGATCAATGCATTGCCCATTTATGGCCAGCAGATCAGGCACAAATTTACAGAACTCTTGATAAGCTAGTTGAGCAAGGCTGGATTACCTGTAACATTGAGATTCAACACGATCGCCCCAACCGCAAAGTCTACAGTGTGACGGAGCTAGGGAAAGCCGAATTTAGCCGATGGCTAGGGATTCATCAGCCCTTACCGACTATAAGAGAACCTTTACTCGTCCAGTTGCATTTTGCAGATCAGTTGTCGAATGAAACCATCATTCACCTACTGGAGCAACAATTGGCGGCTCGAAGCAAAAAACTGACTGAATGTGAAACCATCGATTTGCCATCAGTCGGTGATGAATCTGCCAACCGCAAGCAGGTGATGCAAAGGCTGGTGCTGGAGTTGGTAATCCGAAGAGAAGAGACTTATATTGATTGGTTGAAGACAGCAATCGATGTTATCAGTCGCCAAGAGCCATACCCATTTATTAAGAAAGAATTCAGGAGTCAGGAGCCAGAATTCAGAATTGAATTTTGAACGAAAGAGCAGATGAATCGTGGATTATTTGTAGGTTTAATAACTTTAGATTTGATTTACCTTGCTGACTCTGCCCCTAAGAATAATCAGAAGATTGTCGCTACTGACTATACTGTAGCGGCAGGGGGTCCAGCAACAAACGCGGCTGTAACTTTCAATTATTTAGGAAATCAGGCTACAGTCTTAGGTGTAGTGGGTTCTCACCCAATTACGCAGCTAATTCGAGGTGACTTGGCAAATTACAAAGTTGCGATCGCAGACCTTGAGCCTACCACTGATTTAGTACCGCCTGTATCTTCGATCGTTGTCACTCAAGCCACAGGTGAACGCGCTGTGGTTTCGATCAATGCTGTCAAAACTCAAGCTAGCAGCGCATCTATCCCGCCAGATATTTTGCAAAATGTCGATATCGTACTGATTGATGGACATCAGATGGCGGTTAGTGATTCCATAGTTCAAATGGCTAAAGCCAATAATATCCCAGTCGCGATCGATGCTGGTAGTTGGAAGCCTGGATTTGAGCAAATTCTGTCATTTGTGGATTACGCCATCTGTTCAGCTAATTTTTATCCCCCCAACTGCCAGACTGGAGAAGACGTTTTTAGTTATCTCAGTGGATTTGACATTCCTCATATTGCCATTACCCACGGGCAAGAACCAATTGAATACTTGAGTGGCACTAAAACTGGTATCGTAGATGTGCCGCAGATTCAAGCAGTTGATACATTAGGGGCTGGAGATATTTTCCACGGTGCTTTCTGTCATTACATTTTAAGGCAAAGCTTTATTGATGCACTGGCACTGGCAGCTAATATTGCTGCTGATTCCTGTAAATTTTTTGGTACTCGGTGCTGGATGAATTTAAAATAATTCGTAATTCGTAATTCGTAATTAGTTAAAATAAGTATCGCTGTGCCTCCCGAATCACGTTATACATATTTTTAATTCAGGTCAAATTAATGAAAGATTTACAAGAAATATTAGCGATCGCTCGTGAGGTAGGTTGGGGCGCAGCAGATATACTGCGATCGTATTACCACGGCACTGCAAAAAACCCTAACTTAGAAGTCCAATATAAGCAGAATGAGCCTGTCACTGTTGCCGATGTAGCTGTGAGTCAATACATTTTGCAGAGGCTACAAGCAACTTTAGGTAACGAAGATTTTGCTTACATCAGCGAAGAAACTTATCAATCGCCTAGTAGTAGTAAAAAGCCTTTTGTCCCTTGGATATGGATAATTGACCCTTTGGATGGTACGCGAGACTTTATCGAAAAAACTGGCGACTATGCAGTTCACATTGCTTTAGTCAAGGAAACACGCCCAGTGTTGGCAGTGGTGGCAGTACCAGAGGCTCAAAAGTTATATTATGCTACCAAAGGCGGGGGTACATTTGTAGAAACCCGTAACGGATCTGTTCCTTTAAAAGTGTCGTCAGGCAAACGAGTTGAAGATTTAACCTTAGTCGTT
Source organism: Nostoc sp. (assembly GCF_036917415.1). GTDB lineage: Bacteria > Cyanobacteriota > Cyanobacteriia > Cyanobacteriales > Nostocaceae > Nostoc. The sequence continues at coordinate 37,078 of NZ_JBALDJ010000127.1, forward strand.
AGTCGCTCTCACCGCAACCAACGGTTAGATCGTTTACTACACAATTTACCCTGTCAAAACCAGAAATCTGTGGGTAGTGTAGGCTGCAAAATCGCCACCATTGTCGAGCAACAGGCAGATATCTACATTTCCCTTTCCGGCAAGTCTGCGCCCAAAGACTGGGATATAGCCGCTCCAGAATTGATTTTAACAGAAGCTGGTGGTAAATTTACCCACTTCGACGGCACTCCGTTGCAGTATAACACTGGTGATATCAATCAATGGGGAGGTTTGCTAGCTAGTAATGGGGAATATCACGAAGTACTATGTAAAAAAGCAGAAGGTATCTTAGCGCAGTTTGACCATAGCTAACGGGGTACTGGAAGATGAATATTTTTTAATTTGCTTTAATTTGCTTTTAAGACAGTCGCTCGTGGTATGATTAATCGTGTTACCAATAATAATCTTTGCCCCTTAAGTCCACGGCTTAATTTTAAAAACACTAAATATTTGGGCGATCGCGAGTTAATTACGATCTCCGATTAAAAGTGTAACTTTTATAGTACAAGTACAAGCAACAAAAGCCAGTCTTTAGAAAGTCTGCAAACCTTCCTTAAAGGTTTGATTTGTGAATAAAATTCACTATCAGACAATATTCAAAGGCTGAATGCTGTGCTACACTCATGGACATAAAGATTATTTTCGGTCGAGTAACTCGTTTTGATTTCTAAAAACCGTCTCTCCGAATTTAACTCTCTACACTCCCTGAATTCGGAGATTTCTATGTCAATTTACGTCGGAAACCTGTCCTATCAGGTTACAGAAGATGACCTAAAGCAGGCTTTTGCAGAATACGGAACAGTAAATCGTGTTCAACTACCCACAGATCGGGAAACAGGCCGGCCGCGTGGGTTTGCTTTTGTGGAAATGGAATCAGACACGCAAGAACAAGCTGCCATTGATGCACTTGATGGTGCTGAGTGGATGGGACGTGATTTGAAAGTGAACAAAGCTAAACCTCGTGAGGAAAGAAGTAACTCCTCTCGTGGTAGTTGGGGTGGCGGTAATAATGCCCGCCGCAACAATAATCGCTACTAAGTCGATTCCTGAGAATTTCACATTTAGAGTCTCCAGCAGATAAAGCCAAAGGCTCCATTCTGCTGGAATATTTTATTTTGTATCTAGTCTTGAACTATTCATCCACATTAAGGAGGAATGAGAATGACACAAGTAGTTTTAGGGGAGAATGAAGGTATTGAATCAGCCTTAAGAAGATTTAAACGGGAAGTTTCTAAAGCAGGAATTTTCCAAGATATGAGAAAAAAGCGTCACTTTGAAACCCCCATAGAAAAAGAGAAGCGTAAAGCAATTGCTAGGCACAAGCAACGTCGTCAACAACGTTCTCGCTTCAATTAAAAAGTCCAAGCAAATTTGCCCTTCGATTTAATATCCAGCCAGCATCTCTTCATTGTTGCCATACCTCCGGCAAGCCACAAGTCATTAGACATACATCAATCAATAAACAACACTGTTCTTAGTCGCGCTAAAAGCCAATACAGCGCTACTAACTACCCTCACCCTAAATCCCTCTCCCAAGCTTGGGAGAGGGACTTTAAAATTGACTACCCTTCTCCCAACTTGGGATTCGGGGAACTAGAGAATTTGCTCCCCTCTCCCAATTTTGGGAGAGGGGTTGGGGGTGAGGGTCAAACCTGGAAAGTTCGCCAAATCTAGCTTATACGTTAAGTTGACACCAATGACAGCTAGCTATGCGCCCCTACCTTGTATCTAATTCCACAAAGAAGCGCTATAGTTTGTTGAATTCCATTTGCGGAATTCACAGCAATATAAATGTATTCTTCCTCCATATCCCTAAAGTATTGTAGATATCATTAGTCTGCAATCCCTGGCTCTGGATTTTGAAAAAAATGTTACGACTTTATCATTTATTACTAGGCTCTATTTTACTGGTATCAATACCGGTGGGAGCCAAGTTTGTTCTACCCCAATTTTCTCCACCCAAAGTAGTAAAAACTCCTACCGTTGCAAAATTTCCCAACTCTAATCAGGGAAATATCTGGCAGAAAATTCTGGGAAATGCTGCTGCTCCAACTAACTGGCAAGTTGCTCCCTGTGAAGGAAATGCACCCCTGTTGTGTGTCTCTTCCAAAGAAAAACGTTTGGGTACAGTTGAGATTAACATTTACCCATTAGCAAACAATGAAGATTTCCGAAAGAAACTTTTAGCAGCTGGTATTCCAACTGCTTCTCTAATAGACTACCAAAGTTCCAAGTACCAAACCCAGTTATTACCAGTACTTAAGACTTGGGTTGTAGACCACTACGCTGCGTTTGCCAAAGATCGTCAGGGTGAATATGGAAAAAAGATTATTTTCTCAGCCTACCCACTGCAACCAGTACCCATTGGTAAGCTTCAGGGAATCCGCTATGGGTTCGTCGGACTTAAGCAACAAGGTGGAGTACAAGAGCAACATATCGGTCATGTTGCCTTTGATGGCAGTAAACTTTACGTAATTACTACTGCATTTGACACAGGTACGCAAACAGGGAAGTTTGATAAACTAGAAAACTTGGCTATTTTTCAACCTTACTTATATGCGATCGCAGCAGATTTGCATTTACCCCAATAGGAATTGGAGATTGGGAAATCTTCCCAGTCCCCACTTACCATCAACCTAAATCTCAGCCACCGCTCGTTCAATCAAGCGATGTGCTAAAGTTTGTGTGCCAGTGTGCTCATAATAATTTGTTGCTACATCCAGGAATGCTGCGAGGTAGTCCAACTTGTCATCAGCAATATCGGTAAAACTTTGCAAGTTGTGGACAACCTTTTGCGGCGTTAAATTATTGGCGCTAACTAACCCACTCATCCAACCTTTAACTGAGTCAAAGCTTTCGCCGATAAAGTTGAGTTTTCCAGCAGAATTGTTACCTGGAATCACATCTTTGATGTTTTGGAAAGTCGAGTTTTGTTCTAACTCCTGTGGATTTGTTTGATTCAGACCAGATATCGCTTTGCTGATAAAATCTGGGCCCAAAGGTATCAAACCATCAACGCAAACTAACGCCACCATCCGGATCAATGACTCACCACTATACTCACCTAAAGAAGCGACAAAATCCCCAATACTGTCTCCAGGAATGCCGTTAATTTGACAGAAGGCTACCAACTCAGCCACTAATTTTAATGTTAGATCGATAGTTTGGGCTTTATCAGGTTTGGGAGTGACAGAGTTTAAAAAACCCAATAAAGGAATTTTTTCACCGACTTTGTTAGCTAAAGCTGCTGCACCAAGTGCTTTATCTGTACTATCAACAGTTTGATATAACCATAAGGCTGTTTGGTATCCTTGGGATTTGTCGTTGAATAGATAAATCGCTCTTTCGCCAATTTGCTGAATTAAATCTTCGTCGTCTTCGCCAGTGACTTTCTTAATAGTGTTGACAAAGCCGACGGTATTTTGCCACTCTCCAGGAGCAACAAAATCAAGGGACTTTAACAGAGAAACAGTCAAGCCGCCGGTTGGTAATTGATCGACCAACTCAAAAATTGATTTGCTCACAAAAATCTCCTGATTTGGGTTTTGTTATCTAAATGTTTGTAGTACAAATCATTTCAGGTTAGCTAGACGATTAAGATTAAACTTCTCTAACCAATCTGCGCGATCGCTAGCTGTAAATGACGGATCGCGAGAAAGTGCTTTTACTTGGTACTTACCTACCAAAATTGCAGTTTGCGTCTTACCAAGTTCTATTGCGGGATAACCGCCAATTTTTTTGGTGCTTTTCGAGAACTTTGCTGCTGCACTAGGCGTACTAGTAGTATCAGAAATAGACAGCAATGCTATATCTTTACCGCCTTTTTTCAACTTCGCTTCCGCAAAGCCTTTTTTCTCTTGGGTATAGACGCGCTGGTAGCCATCACCTGCATCAGGGAAAAGCTTATTAAATTCGCTACCTTGAGTTGCAGTCTTAGCGACTGATTGACCCTTTTTTTGTTGAGTGCTTTCTTTTTGCACCTGGTCAAAACGTCCAGGTGCTTTTGGGCTACAGGCTGTTGTCAGTAGGACCACTGACAGCAACAAAGCGGCTACTACCTTACGCCCACGGTGTATAATCATTCTTGGCTTCTCCTTAGACTTGAGCTTTGAAGCAATTATCTGCGCTGCTAGCAATTATTACCCGTAAAATTTACTTTTTGATAATTATTTCCTAAGTTCTCAACTATAAAGGTCATTTTTGCACTACTTAACGTAGCAATTAACCCAATGCAAAAACGCCCCCCCTTTCGGGAAAGCGTCTTCTGTTTATAGAAAAGCGTCAAGAGCGTATCTCAGATTATGATTAACCGTTGATAGCAGGAGCAGTTAGAGCTACAGGAGCAACATCACCAGCCGCCAAATCTAGAGGGAAGTTGTGAGCGTTGCGCTCGTGCATTACTTCCATACCCAGGTTAGCCCGGTTGATTACATCTGCCCAAGTTGCAATCACACGACCTTCAGAATCAATGATTGATTGGTTGAAGTTGAAACCGTTCAAGTTGAACGCCATTGTGCTGACACCCAAGGCGGTGAACCAGATACCGATTACAGGCCATGCTGCTAAGAAGAAGTGCAATGAACGGCTGTTGTTGAAAGAAGCGTATTGGAAGATTAGACGACCGAAGTAGCCGTGGGCTGCAACGATGTTGTAGGTTTCTTCTTCTTGACCGAATTTGTAACCGTAGTTAAGGGACTCGGTTTCGGTGGTTTCACGAACCAAAGAAGAAGTTACTAGTGATCCGTGCATTGCACTGAACAAACTTCCGCCAAATACACCTGCTACACCTAATTGGTGGAAGGGGTGCATCAAGATGTTGTGTTCTGCTTGGAACACAATCATGAAGTTGAATGTTCCGCTTATTCCCAAAGGCATACCATCAGAGAATGAACCTTGTCCGATGGGGTATACCAAGAATACTGCACTTGCTGCTGCTACTGGTGCTGAGTATGCGATCGCAATCCAAGGGCGCATTCCTAAGCGGTAGGATAGTTCCCATTCACGACCCATGTAGCAGAATACGCCAATCAGGAAGTGGAAGATTACCAGTTGGTAAGGACCGCCGTTGTACAACCACTCATCAAGAGATGCTGCTTCCCAAATTGGGTAGAAGTGCAAACCGATGGCGTTGGAGGAAGGTACTACTGCACCAGAGATGATGTTGTTTCCGTAAATCAAGGAACCTGCTACTGGTTCGCGGATACCATCGATGTCTACTGGAGGTGCGGCGATGAAGGCGATTACGAAGCAAGCGGTAGCTGCTAGCAGGGTGGGGATCATTACTACACCGAACCAACCGATGTAGATCCGGTTATTGGTGCTGGTGATCCATTCGCAGAATCGATCCCATACGTTGGCGCTTTCGCGACGTTGTAAGGCTGTTGTCATTGTTTTATGAATGCGATTATTTTCAGATGAATTTAGGTAGGTTTGACTACCTGTTACACATCTTAAAGAATTTATTGCGTTTTGTAAAGTACTTTCATAAAAAAACTTTCTCTTGGGATTTACGTACCCACAGAAAATCCCCAAACCTTTGAAAAAGGGGGGACTTTAGGTGATACCACTTGGGATTTTAGACTTTCCTGCGGAACGCTGCGCGAACGGCTACGCTCAGTCGAACGATTGTGGATTGTGAAAAATGTACTTTATTCTTCAATTCGTTGCTGGCTGCTTGGATATGGATGTACCCACTTCCGGCAAAGGTGGACGCACAGATAAATAAACCAATGGGCCAAATAGCGGTATCAAGGTTATTAACCAGAAAAACTGCGGATTTTTCCAACCGCGACGCGCCATATCATCCCCCAACAATGTGGGAAATAATAGGCAGAGTAAACAAAAATCTAAACTCATCACATTGATGAAACGGTTAGTTTGCCACTCTTGCACAAAACTGCCCCAATCTCCTGCTCTTAAACCGTAGGCAACTAGAATAACCGTGGCTACCGTTAACACAAAACCAGTTACACGAGAATCTAGTAGCTTGAGCAAGGTATTCTTTTGACCGAGAAACTGATTATTTGGTTCTCGGAGGGCTAAATACGGCAACAAGGCAAAAGCACCAACTGCGAAAGAAGCAGTAGAAAACAGCCAAGCAGGTATTTTTTGTCTTCTACCATCAATAAAAACTATTGCGCTGTAAATAAGAGGCCAGATGCCCATAAGGTTGAATAGTGCTATGACTAACGGGTTAACACCTTGCCACTGGCCGATAGAAAGGTTTTTAATTAACTCGAATGTACCGGGTTGATCGGGAGGCGCGAAGAAAAAAGCATAGACAACAAATCCCAGCCACAGTAAACCAAAGGCAATTTTTCTAAGCATAAAAGATTTAAGTAGTATTAATTATTGATTTTGCCGTTACAAATCCGGCTATCTGCTTGCTATGGTATTGTTCACTCACCTAGAGGCGTAGTGGCTTGTTTCTAAATATAACCTGATACGATTAATCCCTATTAAGGATTGAAATAATTGAAAGCTTCTGAGAGGTAATCAGCAGCAGATGCTACTACTGCGATCGCACTTTCATAATCTAGACGCGTTGGTCCCAAAACTCCCACACTTCCTACGGGTACCGAACCTCGGCGATAGTTAGAAGAAATCAAGGTGCAGGTACGTATCGGTTCTAATGGATTTTCTGCACCAATGCGAACCGTTACTTTTGGTTTACCACCATCTTCTGGTTCTGGTTCCTCAAATATTAATCGCCACAGTTGGTCTTGTTCTTCTTCCAACAGATGGATAATCGTTTGTACTTGCTGTAACTGGGAAAATTCTGGCTGGCGCAAAACTTCTGACACACCCCGAACCATAATTTGGGTTGCAGTTGGTGCAAGAGTGCGACGAGTCAATTCAGCAACTGAGTTTTTCAAAAATTCCCCGTAGCGTTGGAACTCCTGATCTAGTTCGTTCCAGTTGAGGTAGGCTAATTCCAACAGACTTCGCCCCCGCAGGTGACTATTCAAAAAGTTAGAAACAATCTGCAACTCGCGATCGATTACCTCTGAATCTCGTTGTGTTTCTTCTGGTGTTGGTGACAAATCCATCAATTTAGAATGTGTCTCGTAACCATCAGTTACGACAATTAACATGATTCGTCCGGCTTCAATTTGCACTAATTGCAGATGTCGCAATAGCGCTGTGGTCGTTTGCGGCATAGTGATCAAGCTAATGCAACCACTCAAGGTTGCTAAAATTTGTGCGGCTCCTTGCAGTAGGGTTTCTAAACTCCGATCTTGCCACTGTAGCTGCTTTTGCAGTGCCACCTCTACTTCTCGACCTAGAGTTTCCGTACCACTTCCCTGCGGGACGCTACGCGAACGTGGAAGCAAGCTCCGCGTAGCGTCTGTCTGCGATACGCTGCGCGAACGCAGAGAAGGTGTAATTAGCTGGTCAACATAAATGCGATAGCCTGAATCTGAAGGTACACGTCCAGCAGAAGCGTGTGGTTGATAGAGCAATCCAGACTTTTCTAAAACGCCCATAACATTGCGAATTGTCGCCGAGCTTACACCCAGGTCGTACTCCTCGACTAAAGCCTTTGAACCAACAGGCTCTGCCGTAGCAATGTAGTGACGTACCGTTGCCCAAAGTATATGCTGTTGTCGATTTGTTAACTGAACTTCCATTATGGTATGTTTTGCTGAAGGCAAATTTTAATCAAACTCTGAAAAAAATTTGTGGATTTAATCGAAAACAGAGAATATTAATAATTTATTAAGGTAACAAATTATATAACTCTATTATGATAAATATTTTTAAAGTTTATATATAATACAGCATTTTTAAGAGTAGGGTTGGCATAATAGTTCAACTTTTTTTTGCAAAAGCTGCTGATTATAATGTACCCTTACGATGCTTCTTTCTAACCGTACTTTTGCACAAATTTGTGCCCACAACAGTATTATTAGATACGTATTTGTTTCCAGGGGCTACTGCCAAACTGTAATTTAGAGCAATCCAACATTTTTGTGCAGATGTACTTGATGCCCAAATTCCAAACTTTCTGGCAAGCCTCTAACATTGATGTAGTTCTATCTTTAGCATAGCAAAAGTCAGATGGAAGAGTAAGTTCCATCTGAATGATGTATTCGAGCAAAAGCTAATACTGAGGAATTGAAGGGTCTACTAGTTGGGAATAGGCATCAATACCACCCGAAATATTTTGCACATTTGTAAAACCTTGAGCAATTAACCACTGGCACATTTGGGCGGAGCGGATGCCGTGATGGCATAACACCAAGGTTTCGGCTTCGGGATTGAAGAGGGTAGGTACTCGATCTCCCCATTGGGCAAATTGACTTAAAGGTAGGTTGACAAAGCCCTCAATGCTAGCGATCGCCAATTCTTGTGGTTCACGCACATCTACTAGCTGAATACTTGTATCACTAGAAGAAAGACGTTGCGCCAGTTCTTCTACACTAATTTGATTCATGAGTTCCCTGTCATGAGGTTTTCGTAAATAGTCCTAATACTATTTATGGTGACAGAAAATTTCTGCCTTGACATCAGCATCCATTCTCAAGAGGGTTGATTAATTCTGCTAGGCTTTCTGCTTAAATGGCTGTAAACCGTCTTTTTTAATAGGTTTAATGTGAATAGGCAACGTTCATTTATCGGTTTTTTCGTCGCTGGGGCGATCGCCCTGCTAGTAATTGCGATCGCAGGCTTTTACTGGTTTTTCGCTAAAAGTCCGGCTAACCTGATTGCTTCTAGCTCTGGGCCTGGTGCAGCCATATTCGTGTCGAAACTTTCCCCTGCAATGGTTTCATTATTGACCAATCCTGACCGTTTGCAGGCGTTGGAGCGCGAAGAGGAACTATCTAAACTCAAAACCAGTTTATTTGCCAAGAGTGGCATAGATTACAAACAAGACATTCAACCCTGGTTAGGGAATGAAATTACATTAGCTATCACCACCTTAGATATCGATCGCGATCCAGAAAATGGACAACAGCCAGGGTATTTGTTGGCATTAGCAACCAAGCAACCACAGAAAAGCCGCGAGTTTGTCGAATTGTTGTTTTCTAAAAGAGCGTTAGCCGGAGCAAACTTAGCTGTTGAACAATACAAAGGTATAAAACTGATTTCTGACAATTCTCAACCAGAACAAGACTTGCTTGCTGGTGCTGTTGTCGGTAAAGACTTTGTGTTATTTGCCAACGATCCGAAAGTACTACGAGATGCGATCAATAATGTCCAAGCGCCCGATCTGAATTTGGTTAGCTCACCCGAATACCAAAAAGCTACCAAAGAACGGCTAAAAGGCGGTTTAGCTGTAGCTTTCTTGAATCTTCCCATCGTGGCAAAATGGCAAGGGTTAGAGTTACCAGAACAACTTTATAACAGTCAAATCATATCCTTAGTGTTGAATCCCAAAGGATTGCTGGCAGAAACTACCTTTTTGACTTCATCGGAAATTGTCCCTCCATCTACACCACTATCTAAACCTGTGGGAGCATTACAGTATGTTCCAGCATCCGCAGGTTTAGCAATTTCCGGCTCGAATTTGAGTAATTTGGGTGACAGCGATTTAGCCAAACTCTGGAGACAAGCAACAGCAACTATATATGGTTCTGGAGAAGATGTGGTTTCTCGGTTAGCAAAACCTTTGGTGGATGTTCAAAAACGCTGGGGTATAAATTTACCAAAGGATATTTTTAGCTGGGTACAAGGAGAATATGCCATAGCGTTGTTACCAGAGAAAGAGGAAACAACCCCACATTGGATTTTTGTGGTGGAAAAATCTGAGGATGTAGAACAAGGTGTAGCTCGTTTAGATGCGATCGCCTCATCCAATGGACTCAGTATTAATCCCTTAACTATAGACAAGCAAAAAATCTCCGCTTGGACAGAGTTAACCACGGCTACTAAAAAAAGTGATGCTAAAGAAGGAGCATCCTTCAGCATTGAAACAAAAGTGCAGGGATTGCATACAACTTTAGGAAATTACGAAATTTTCACCTCTGACTTGGAGACGATGGATGAAATTCTCACAACTAAGGATAATTCCATAATTGACAATCCCAATTTCAAAGATAGTATCGCTGCAATTCCCCTACCAAACCAAGGCTATATATATCTTGACTGGACAAAGAGCCAGAATTTGTTAGAGCGTCAAGTACCGATTCTCAAACTAGTGGAAGTCTTAGGGAAACCGTTTTTTGATAATTTGCGATCGCTCACAGTTAGTAGTTATGGAACTGACACGCGATCGCTCAAAGGTGGTGTTTTTTTCCAACTCAATAATTCCTGAGATTTTCACAAAAGCTCAAGTGCAGAAGGTAAAATAATTTTTAACCTTCTGCCTTTTTTTGCCCCATGATATTTACGTACACTTTCTATAGCATTTGCTATTTGTATTTGTAATCTTTGGATAGGTACTGGCTGCTGGTTTAGAAATTTAGGTTCGATGTGGCAGTGAGTATCAAATACATCAAAAAGAATTTACACAATACCCTAGCAATTAGCTTTCCACTTTCCAAAACATTAACTGTGGCACATTTGAATGTGGCACACCCAACTGAAATTTCACTGGAATTTTTTCACTAAAATATGTATATATCATTACTAATTTAAAAGCCTGTTGGAGGGCTACTATGAAATACTGTCGCCCCCGACTTCAGTTTCGTGGCGGTTGGCTGTTGGCTATACTTACCGCCATCACAGCTACCCCTGCAATAGCACAGACAGCCAATTTTGGCACTTTCAATTTATCAACAAACTTTAATCCAGCACAAGGAACAGTGCAGGGGTTTACAGGTGGTTCTTACTCATTGTCTGCCATAAGTAACCGCGATCGCGAGCAAAAAGCCTGTATTGGCTTTGCCGATCCCACTCCAGATCACATTATGGTTTTGGAAAAGGACTTTTCCCAGCTAACAATACAAGTCGATAGCAACAACAACGACACTACTTTACTTATCCAAGGCCCAGATCAAACAACAATTCGTTGCGGCGATGATACTGGCAAAAGTAAAGATGCTAGCGTTAGCGATCGCAACTGGAAAAGTGGCACTTATCGGATTTGGGTGGGTACATTTAATCCTGGGGTCAAGCGTGATTATACTTTGACAGTGGAGAAGCCGTGAAGTCGAGAGTGGGGAGTAGAGAGCAGGGGGAAAAGAACTAACCAATACCCAATGCCCAATGCCCCATTCCCAATTTTTACGTGTAACACCTAAAAGGATAATATGGGAGAGTAGCTTGTTGTGCTTTCCGAGGGTGCTATCTCGTGCTATCTATACTACGTGCTGACTTTCGTATCATATTTGAACGTGACCCAGCTGCCCGTAATTGGTTGGAAGTTTTATTTTGTTACCCTGGTTTGCAAGCCCTGTTATTCCATAGGCTGGCTCACTGGTTGTATAGTGTTGGTCTTCCCTTTATTCCCCGCCTGGTTTCTCACTTGGCTCGGTTTTTGACTGGAATTGAAATCCACCCTGGTGCAACAATTGGGCAAAGTGTGTTTATTGACCACGGGATGGGTGTAGTAATTGGTGAAACTGCGATCGTGGGAGACTATACCCTAATTTATCAAGGTGTCACCCTTGGGGGTACTGGTAAAGAATGTGGCAAGCGCCATCCTACTGTGGGGGAAAATGTCGTAGTTGGGGCTGGAGCGAAGGTACTGGGCAATATCCAAATTGGCAATAATGTCCGCATTGGTGCAGGTTCTGTTGTTTTAAGAGATGTGCCTTCAGACTGTACTGTGGTAGGTGTGCCTGGGCGCATTATGTATCGTTCTGGAGTTCGGGTTTCACCTCTTGAACACAATAACTTACCAGATTCAGAAGCTCAAGTAATTCGTGCTTTAGTAGACCGGATTGAGGCGTTGGAAGAACAAATACAAACTCTTCAGCGCACCAATTCTTCAGAAAAAACTCCTGTTTTAGTGGGTTGTTTAGCAGCGAAAGAGGATGAGCTAACCCGTGATACTCGCTGGTGCAACCTCAAGGATAAGACTATCCAGGAATTTCTAGATGGTGCTGGCATTTAGTTTCACTTTAAGGGTTAAGGGTCAATCTTTTAACTCTTGACTAAATCACGGATTAATCGCTTCGCTAGACCATTCTTGCTGGTCATTACGGCAGTAAAGCCATCGATTTTGTGGTTCGCCGCGTAATTCTAAATGGTCTACTTGCACTGGATCGAGTAGCAGTAGACAAAAATTAGCCACTGGCTCAACAGGATCGGGTGCTGGTGGCTCAAAGGCTCCTGCTTCTTGGATTCTGGGTTTACCAGGATGCGGCCAAGCAAACTGTAAGCGCGCCGCATCACTCAATTCTTGCCACATTGCGATCCGGGCTGGCTGTAAATTCTGGTGAAAATCATCACCGCTTACTAGGCTTAAATAGCCAGTGACGCGGAATTGTTCTCGTGTATTGGGGAAGTACCAGCAAATTTCTGCCCAAGGTTGTTGCTGTATCTGGTCGGCTTTGGCGCTACGGTTATCGGTGATAAATTTTAGCTGGTTTGTATCTTCTAGAAAGCCGCGAAAGACTAGGGTACGATTAGCGGGGCGACCATTCGCCTGTAGCGTTGCTAGTTGCAGGTAACGGGCATAAACAAGGCTGCGGTTGCGATGGAGTGCATGAGCGATCGCACTTCGCCAAGGAGCAAGAGACATTATACAATTCTGTTGGTAATCTAGCGCCAGGTATTCCTGAACATACTACCACTTCAACACTCCTGGTTGAGCGCCAGTGATTCCTAAAAGTTCTCTAACGCCAAGAAGCTTTAAAATTTTGCTGCTGTAATATATATAAATTATTAATATAAATAATACCTAATGAGTTCCTTACCCGCTAATCGTGCTAATACTCTTAAAGCTGCTTTTCGTGTTTGTGATGTAGCTCCTTTAGTGACTAATAGAGATATTGAACGTTATTATGTTAATTTATCAAAAGTTCGCAAGACAGAGGCAATTAATACTATTAAAAAACGCTTAGATTTTCTGGAACCTGCCGAATTTTGTAGCCTTTTATTTACTGGACATCGGGGATGCGGTAAAAGTACAGAATTAAGGAAGATTCAGCAAGAATGGGAATCTCAATATAATGGGACAAAGCGATCGCACTCTACAATCAGTCTTTGGAAATAAAAGAACGCATTGGTAATGTCCAAGGCAAAGCGGCGACGTTGCACTGTCTAGGAATTCTCTACGCCGACAAAGGGGAAGTGGATGAAGCGATCGCACTCTACAATCAGTCTTTGGAAATAAAAGAACGCATTGGTAATGTCCAAGGCAAAGCGGCGACGTTGCACTGTCTGGGAATTCTCTACGGCGACAAAGGGGAAGTGGATGAAGCGATCGCACTCTACAATCAGTCTTTGGAAATAAATGAACGCATTGGTAATGTCCAAGACAAAGCGGCGACGTTGCATCAACTGGCAGGTATCTACGCCGACAAAGGGGATGTAGATGAAGCGATCGCACTCTACAATCAGTCTTTGGAAATAAATGAACGCATTGGTAATGTCCAAGACAAAGCGGCGACGTTGCATCAACTGGCAGGTATCTACGCCGACAAAGGGGATGTAGATGAAGCGATCGCACTCTACAATCAGTCTTTGGAAATAAAAGAACGCATTGGTAATGTCCAAGGGAAAGCGGCGACGTTGCACCAATTGGCAGGTATCTACGCCGACAAAGGGGATGTGGATGAAGCGATCGCACTCTACAATCAGTCTTTGGAAATAGAAGAACGCATTGGTAATGTCCAAGGGAAAGCGGCGACGTTGCACCAATTGGCAGGTATCTACGCCGACAAAGGGGATGTGGATGAAGCGATCGCA
>NZ_JBALDJ010000128.1:0-77409 GCF_036917415.1 Nostoc sp.
ATCTGTTTTTATACTGAATATATAATCAGTATCTAATCTTACTTTCATTAGAGATTATACTGCTTGTCCTAACCATCTTGGCGGTTGCTATATCAAGTCCGGTTAATCACTTATGATTACCGCATCTGTGCAAAAATCCCAAAAGCCTCTTTCCCCCTGCCCCCTGCTCCCAGCAAGAACTGCGGTCTAAATTAGGACTTACGCACAGGTAACGGAAAACGAACCACAGAGGACGCAGAGGTCACGGAGAAATGAGAGTTTGGGAGGGTTTTCGCGTAAGTCCTATAAATGATAAGTCTTTACCCGGACATGATATTAAAGGCATTAAGCGCAATAGATCCATGAATATAGCAGCCATCTATCAGACCCGGAAGTTCGATTTGTAATGACAACAAATAATCATTTAATACTGGACGAATACATTCTGGGATACGAGTATCCATACTCCACCTCGTACATTTTTGTTATGTCTCTGCGGTCAAATAACTCGTCGCTCTACATCATTGATAGTCAGAACTGGTGATCGCCTTGAGAGTAAGCGTTAATTATTTTTTCTCGAAAGTCGATGCAGTAAGCTTTCATAGTCCTGGTTGCTGCAAAGCGCGTTTAGTGTACTCTATCTACCTACAATCTGCTGTATATCTCCACTGTGCGATCGCTTGTTGGTAAAATTCCCCTGTTTTTAAGGCTGAACTTCGCGCAGCCGACGCTCCAGAAAGCGACGTTCGCTGTCATTAGTGACTAGCATGAGCGCGATCGCGTAGCTTTGTGCGGCTGAGGCTGAGGCTCCGATGCGGCGCAGCATCTCGGCACGGGTGGCGTGAAATAGATGGTAGTCGTTAAGTTGGGGGGCAAGCCCATCAATGAGTTTGAGGGTCGTCTGAGGACTCTCTATCATTGAAATCGCCACCGCCCGGTTCAGTGACACAATCGGCGAGGGCTGCAAGCGTTCGAGCAAATCGTAGAGGCGGACAATTTGTAACCAGTCCGTTTCTTCTGCTTGTGCTGCTTGACAATGTAGTGCTGCGATCGCGGCTTGCACTGCAAACGAACCAATCTCACCCCGCAGTGCCTCTTCAACGAGCGGCAGTGCCTCAGCAATCTGCTGTTGGTTCCAGCGACTACGATCCTGATCTTCGAGCAACACCAGATCGCCTACCTCATCCAAACGGGCATCGCGCCGGGAGTCGTGCAGCAACATCAACGCCACCAGTGCAGTCACTTCTGAGGGCGGTTGCGGTGCCATCAACGTCCTTACGAGGCGACCCAGGCGAATCGCTTCTGTGCAGAGGTCAGCCCTCACCATCGTCTCGCCCCTAGTTGTCGCGTAGCCCTCATTGAAAATCAGATAGATCGCCGTCAGCACTGCGTCTACCCGCACAGACAGATCGGTTGTGTCCGGCACTTTATAGGGAATACCTGCATCCCGAATCTTGCGCTTGGCACGCACCAGCCGTTGCGCCATCGTTGCCGTGGGCACGAGAAACGCCCGTGCAATTTCATCTGTTTCAAGTCCGCCCAGCAGCCGCAGCGTCAAAGCCACCTGTGCCTCGATCGCCAGTGCTGGGTGGCAGCAAGTAAAGATCAGCCGCAGCCGATCGTCTGGAATTTCGTCTGTGTCGTAAGTTGGTTCCTCGCGGGTTGGGATTAACCTGGAGGCGGCGTACCATTCCAATTTTTCCGTCAGCCGTGTCCGCCGTCGGAGGCGATCGATGGCTTTGTATCGGGCTGTTTTGACGATCCACGCACGTGGGAGATCGGGCACGCCGCTAGACTGCCATTGATTCACGGCGGCTATAAAGGCTTCCTGTACTGCTTCTTCAGCCACATCGAAATCCCCCACCAACCGGATGAGGATGGCGACGATCCGTCCCCATTCAGCCCGGTAAAGGGAGGCGATCGCTTGGTTTACGTCTGTTTTTGCGTTTGGGATTATACTTGACATAAAAAATTTTGGCGAGGTGTCGATTTGAGGCAGTACCGTTCGATTAACTAAAGAAGGGAAGTAACAGAGGTATACCTTGATCGTACTAAACGTTGAAGGAGGCAGGAGGCAGGAGGCAGCTATGCTGAAGGAACAATTGGGAGAGGATTCAGACCCCTCCCTTTTTGTTTGCGCCGTATAAACGGTGAGGTCTTAAACCCCTGCTCCCAAGGCGTCGCGGCAGGAGGTAGATAGCGCAGCGTTAGCGAGTCCGCGAGCGTCGGGCAGTTTTCCTCCTGCCTCCAGCGCTGGAGCCTCCTGCCTTCTTTGATAAAAATTTTTGGCGGAGTGTCGATTTGAGGCAGCACCGTTCGACTAACTAAAGAAGGGAAGTAACAACGGGAAATAAAGGAGGCAACCCGATGAAATATTTGCTGCTGATTTACCTGGAGGAAAATGCCCTGAGCCAAACTGAACGGGAACATTGTTATGTAGAATCCGCACAACTGGCACAACAACTCAACTCGAAGGGGCAGTATCTCGCAACCGCCCCGCTCCACGCTGTCGCAACTGCAACCAGCGTTCGGGTGCGCGACGGCAAACCGCTAGTAACTGACGGGCCGTTTGCAGAAACTCGCGAACAATTGGGCGGTTTTTTTCTAATTAATGCTCAGGATCTCGACGAAGCGATCGCGATCGCCGCGCAGATTCCAGGCGCGCGTGTCGGCACCGTTGAAATTCGACCTGTGATTGAAGTTGCAGGCTTGCCAGATAATTCGTAACTGCACTCAACCTGAACCCAAAAGGAGAGATAACGATGACAACCAAAAGCACGATCGCAACTAACGAAGTTCAGATTCGCCAACTAATTGCCGAGCAACAACGTGCCATCTGCACCAAGGATGTTGAGCAAATCATGTCCCACTATGCCACCGAGGTCATCGTCTTCGATGTTAAACCTCCTTTCCAAACCCAAGGAAAAGATGCTTGGGGTCAAGTGTGGTCAGAATGTTTGCCTTACTTCCCCGACACCTTTGAGATTGAAACACGAGACCTCAAGATTACCGTCAATGAAGACTTAGCGGTTGCACATTGGCTATTTCGCTTCACAGGAACTCAAGACCATCCAGCAATGCAGACGTGGATGCGCGTCACCGCTGTCTGCCAGAAAAATCAAGGCGAATGGCAGATATTACACGAACATCTCTCGGTTCCATTCGATCCAGAGACTTCTCAAGCTGTATTCACGCTCAACCCATAGGCTAATCTACTGAGCCAACGCCATGAAACTCAATCCTTATCTCATGTTCAACGGCAACTGTGAAGCAGCGTTCAAGTTCTACGAACACTGTCTTGGCGGCAAAATTGTCATGATGATAACCCACAAAGATGCACCCTCAGCCGAGCATATACCTGCCGGATGGCATGACAAAATCATGCACGTCTGCCTCGATCTGGGCGATCGCCTCTTGATGGGTTCTGACAGCCCGCCTGGGTATTTTGATACACCCCAAGGCTTTTACGTGCAAATCAGCGTTGACGAGCCAGCGGAGGCAGAACGTATCTTTCATACCCTAGCAGAAAACGGAAAAGTGAAGATGCCGATCGATCAAACCTTTTGGTCTGTCCGCTTTGGCATGTTGGTCGATCGATTCGGTATTCCGTGGATGGTCAATTGCCAGAAAACTGCTTGATACCAATTCCAGAAAAAAATTAAACAGATGCGTAGGTTGGGTTGAACGGAGTAAAACCCAACAATTACAAGACTTTGAGGTGTTGGGTTTCGTCCCTCAACCCAACCTACATTCATATCATATTTTTTGTGAAATGGTATGACTTGTGGCAAAGCGCTTATGGGCGTCTTCCCTAAAGTAAAATCTCAGCGCTTTTTCACCGCTCCTTCGCCGTGTAATAATTCAAAAGAAGAACCCATGAGTACTCAAATTTTCGTTAATCTGCCAGTTAAAAACCTCAATCAATCGATCGAGTTTTTTACTCAACTCGGCTTTGAGTTTAATTCTCAATTCACTGACGAAACTTCCACCTGTATGATTGTGTCCGAAAACATTTTCGTCATGCTCTTGACCCATGAGAAGTTTAAGACGTTTACTCCCAAAGAAATTTGTGATGCGACAAAAAGCACAGAAGTGCTTGTGTGTTTATCTTCTGATAGCCGAGAACAAGTCGATGAAATAGTTCGCAAGGCTGTCGCTGCTGGTGGAACAACCTACAATGAACCGCAAGATCATGGTTTTATGTATGGACATGGATTTGCTGACTTAGATGGCCACATTTGGGAAATTATCTACATGGAGCCAAGCGCAATAAATCAAGGTTGAAAATGCAATAATGTTTGAGAAATGATAGCAGTTCCTATTCAGATGTAGTACAACGTCATATTGCATCTGAATTGGAACCGCTATATCTGTAATACACAAATGCAAATACTCCTATCTTCTTCAAATAGCTCTTTGCCGCAGATGTCGCCCATCAAACCCTTGCTTAATCCAATTCAGACATTCATATTCAGATTTGAATAACTTTGGAGCTGCAATATTATTCAATAACTCTGGTGGGTAATGGTCATAAAAATATTTATCTCCTTCTTGGAAAATGATAATTAAATTGTTCTGATAAATATAGCGAGACTTAAAACTATCCCCCAAATGAACAAACTCGGAATTTTGATCGATATGCTCTTTAGCAATATCAATGATGTTACTAACGTCACTTCCATAGATTTGTGCTGGATTTTCTGCTTTATGAAATTTGCTTCTGTGCCCAATTTCAGATAGCATTTTATACGAATAAATTTCGTAATTATCCGCCTTGCCAAAAACAAATGGAATAATGAGATATCCTTTATATGAGACTGAATTTTCATAAAGAAGACGACTCATATCAACCTCCTTTGGTGGAACTACTCTGAAAAAATTTTGCTTTAAGGGATTTCCAAGAAATAAATTATCCCAAAAAACGAACCACAGAGACGCAGAGAACACAGAGAGAGGAGAGATTAAGAGGATTTTTGCGTCAGTTTTGGAATATTTTTTTATTTGGAAGTCCCTAACAAAAAAGTATGACAACACCAATTATCTACTAAATACGCTCACCATAAACTGAGTTGATTAGGGGGATGCTCAAGATTATTCCAAGGTAGGGGTGGAACTGGTGTACTACTCTGTTCTAATAGCTGTTGGAAGTGACGGGCTGTGCTGGGCGTAGACGCGAAGCGGCTTGTCGCTAGACATCGCGCTTCTCTCGGACAATGGACAAAGAAATAAATTCGCACTCCCATCTGTAACCATTGCTGAATCTGCCTTACCCACTCTTCCATAAATGGCTGATTCACTGATAAATTCGGATGAGAAATAAACCGAATCAGAGTAAAAGGTGCTGTTACACTGAATTGCAACGGTAATTTCGGTTTGCGCCGTTCCGATTGTAATTGGGGGTCATCATCTCCAGTGTAAATGGGGCGTGAGTCTAACAGTACTCGTCCGACACCTAACTTTTCTAAAAGCGCTGTTAAATTACTAGCATGGGGTTCCTTGAACCAGTCGGGATGCCGAACTTCCACTGCTAGGGGTGCTTCTGTACGCGGCCAAGCTTCCAGAAAGTTGGACAAATCGTCAAGTAATGCAGGTGCATAGCTGGGTGGTAACTGGGCAAACATTGGGCCAAGATGTTTACCTAAAGGGCACATCCCTTCCAAAAATTTTAAAGCAGTCGGAATATAAGGTTGTAGCAACCCTTGATGAGTAATATCTCGCGGTAATTTTAGACAAAATTCAAAACCTGCTGGTGTTTCGGCAGCCCAACGGGTTACAGTTTCTTGGTTAGGCACGGCATAAAAGGTGGTGTTACCTTCTACAGTGGTGAAGCGACGACTGTAGAGATGGAGAAAATCGGCAGTGCGAGTACCTTGGGGATAGAGTTCGCCTACCCAACCTTTATATGCCCAAACAGCACAACCAATAAAAAAGTTCACAGTGCCTAAAAGCCTAGATGTATCATATTCAATTTTACAGGCAGGTTGTAGGGATGGATGAGGCTAGCTCAAATTCCCAACTTTTTGAAGGATACTGCTAATCGTTAAAATTGCAGATTGCTTTCTCAAAATGCTTGATTGCTTACTCATTTGGTCTAAATGCTTTCTCATTTCAGTAAATCGCGTATTCATTTTGGTGTTTTGGCAAGCATTTAAGCAGATTGATAAAGCAATATGCTTGAATGCTTGTTCATGTGAGTCATTTATGCACTAGTTATTGATAAATTGAACCATCAGGCATAATTGCCCCTGCTAGGTTAGTACCAACTAGTTTAACCAGAAGACGCTCACCAGAGCGAATCCGCGCTCCCGTCAAGTCGGCTCCTCGCAAGTCGGCCCCGCTGAGATCGGCTCCAATCAAATTAGCCGCGCGTAAATTCGCCTCCCTGAGATCGGCTAAAAGTAGGTTTGCCCGAAATAAATTTGCTTCAGATAAATTTGCACCTCTGAGGTTGACTTTGTGCATAAAAGTATCACTGAGATTAGCACCACTCAAATTGGCATAACTCAGATTTCTGCCAGATAAGTCTTTATTGCTCAAATTTGCCCGACTGTAGTCTTTGCCACTTAAGTCTGAGTTTTGCTTTGGTGGTTTCTGGGTTGGTTGAGATGGTTTTTCTTGTTGAGGTGACGGTGAGTGATGTGTGGTTTGATATGTAGTTTGATGTGTGGTTTGATGTTTGGTTTTTAGAGAGCGCAACTTTTCACGAGCTTCATTTATGGCTTTCAGCTTATCTTGTGCTTTCTGCTGTAAACGGAGATTGTCTTTGGGAATGCGATCGGGATGCCAAACAAAGACTAAATCTTTGTAAGCCTGGTTCACTTCTTCAAGTGTTGCTCCAGGCTCTAATTCCAAAACTCTATAGTACCGCTCCAGATCGCTCATACGATATTTTGGTGGACAATCAACTTAATTATGAGTGATGGAGCCATCTATACGCTGCATTATTTATTATGGATTATGGGGCATGGGGCATTGGGCATTGGGCATGAAGAAGAGACAAGGTAGACAAGGAAGAGGGGGGAAAGGGAGAGATTTGTTCAATAATTCCCCCTTGTCCCCCTGCCCCCCTGCTTTTCCACTCCCTCATCTTCCCATTTCTCCATTTCTCCATCGAGCGATCGCTCTAAAATATGCTGCAATTGGAATCTGATAGACTTCAATATAAATCCAAACAATAATTGATAAATGTGATAAAAAGGTTAATATTGTCCAAATATATGGCATCCAGGTAATGGGTTCTTTCAGATTAGCAGGAAAATAGTAAGCTACTATGCCAATTAGAGTAGTGGGAAAAATTATAAAAATTGCTGCTGCTAGTCCATAACCCCAACCTAATTCCACACCTTCCAATTGGCCTTCTGTCCAACTAAACCCATTCCAACGCCAAGTTAAAGGTGGTTGCCTAGAAGGCATCTTGATTTGCTGTTGTTCTAAGTTGACTGTAAAAATCTCTTGGCAAAAGTCACAAGCCATAGCTTCCATCAATGGCATGTGAGAAATCTTACCTATTCGACAGACTGGGCAGGGATAAGCTCCATAATAGTCGAAAGATTGGGTTAAGATTTTGGAACTGGGCATAATGAGACTGATGATCCTAAAAAATTGATCTGGTCAATGAGGACTTGGGTAATAATGTATGGCGGTTGTCAATCCCCTGCAATCAGCTTTCGTAAGATGAAATCATAAGTCAGGAGAATTATATATTTTAACTTCTCAATCCTGGCTTTTTCTTCTGAGGTTATATAACTATCGTAATGTCTAATGACAAGCCGCTTTTTTCGCTACGCAAATAAGCAACTACTACAATCAGAACAGGGTGTGATTTTGAATTGTGCAAAGCGTTATTAGTCTTAATCCCCAGAGTTGTACTGAGTCTATCGTTTTTTTATAGTTTGTGCAGGTCTTGACAAAGCCCACTCTTCCTGCTAGGGTGACATTATATAAGTATATTTCATCAGTTTTCCAGCAAAAACCCCGCAAATGCTTAACACAAATTCCTACTTTTATTTTTGGTTTAGGGTGGTTCACCGGGAGTGAATTAAGTTTCCTAATGGAAACCGCCCGGTGAACCGCAGAGCAAACTCTGCGGTTTTTGTTTTTTTAAGGAGAATTTCATTGTCATGACTTATTTCAGTAGCTGGTTTTATGGCTTTTACTTTTGGCCCAGAATAAATTCCGGGTAAATAGCGTCATGCTAATGAATCAGAACGCGCCCGGAACTTT
The DNA here is from genome assembly GCF_036917415.1 of Nostoc sp. Lineage (GTDB taxonomy): Bacteria > Cyanobacteriota > Cyanobacteriia > Cyanobacteriales > Nostocaceae > Nostoc. Next base: position 8,203 of record NZ_JBALDJ010000128.1, read on the forward strand.
TAAAGGTTTCGGGCTTTTTTGTTGTTACCGGAGATTGGGGAGTGGAAAAGCAGGGGGACAGGGGAACAAATCAATTCAAAATTCAAAATTCAAAATTCAAAATTAAAGAACTTCTGCCTCCTGCCTCTTCTTTTTCAATGCCCAATGCCCAATGCCCAATACTTAATTTCTCTGGAGAATGTAATCATGATTAATGCCAAACTTGCTGTACAATCCCATTTAAACCACCAGACAATCGTTAAAATCTCGAAAGAAGTCGCTTTCGGCGGTAAAGAACTGGTAATTATCGGCGGGCCCTGCACTGTTGAAAGCTTAGAACAAATGGAGATAGTCGCCCAAAAGTTATCTACTGCATCAGTACAGGGGTTGCGTGGCGGTGTCTACAAACCCCGTACATCTCCTTACGCTTTCCAGGGTATGGGAGAGTCAGGGTTAGAGATTTTAGCCAGAGTGCGATCGCATTACAATATGCCAGTTGTCACGGAGGTGATGTCAATTTCCCAAATTGAAGTAGTCGCCGCCCACGCTGATATGCTTCAAGTTGGTAGCCGCAATATGCAAAACTTTGATTTGCTCAAAGCTTTGGGACAAGCTGGTAAACCAATACTGCTCAAACGTGGTTTAGCAGCGACTATTGAAGAATTTGTCATGGCTGCTGAATATATCCTCAGCCACGGGAATTCTGATGTGGTGTTGTGCGAAAGAGGTATTCGCAGTTTCGATGATTACACCCGTAACGTCCTAGATTTAGGGGCAGTGGCAGCACTCAAGCAAATAACTCACTTGCCTGTAATTGTAGATCCTTCTCATGCCGTCGGGAAACGGGAGTTGGTAGCACCCGTGGCTAGGGCTGCGATCGCTTGCGGTGCAGATGGATTAATTATTGAATGTCACCCAGAACCAGAAAAATCCGTTTCTGATGCCCGTCAAGCACTTTCTTTAGAAGATATGGTGCATTTAGTTAATAGTTTAAAGCCTGTAGCAACAGCCGTTGGGCGTATTATATCAGATATTGGGGCGGGTTTGTCACCTGCCCCAATTTTTTGGGCTGCTTAAATTTCAGCAAAGAGCGATCGCTTGAATGTCTTAGTCAAAATATTTCTTTTAGCTTAAGGACAAACAGCGATCGCTTTCGTAAAATCAAGTTGTTATTTCAGCTATTCCATTTGTTCTCAAACGTATTTTTGCAACACAATCTTCTATATATAAATCTAAATTATCGTTTTAACAAATAAGACTATTTGATTTTATTCTACAAGTCGTTTTATCCTGAAATCAGTAGATATTTTAACTTTTACTAAATTGCCTAAAGAAGTTTTAGTATACCGATTTTTCAACTTTAAGAACCCAAAGAAGGACAATAACTAAATGCTAGAGCAGCAGATTGATTGCCCTATCAAACCTAAGACAAGTGCAATGATTATGAAACTTTTTCAAATCACTCTAGTGGTCTTAGTACTTTTGATCGACTTAACAGTTGCTTTCCCCTCTTGGGCAGAAAGTACGTCTTCTTTAACTAGCAATCCTAACAACTTTCAAGTTGGGCAAAAAGTGATTTGGCTTTACAAGCCCCGCACAGATTCTAGCGATGTCCAAAGAATTCCTGCCGAAATAGTCAAGTTAAGTTCCAAGCAAGTGCAAATCAAGGTTTACAAACATAACAACGAATTTGTCAATCGTTGGGTGAATCCAAACAAGCTTGAGAATTCCACAAAAATTAAATAGTCAGTACTCTAGAGTTTCGCTAGTTTAATCGGTGTTGGTAGGATGTTCTCACTTGTTCTATAAAACAGCGTTACTTTTTTAGCATAGATTAACCTTGTTGAATATTTCAGAAACTCACGCACATTAATCCCATGCTCCTAAGAGTGAGACGTGGGATTTCTGCTAATATAGTTAAAACTCCCTTGTGTGGGTTTCGTTTTCATAATTATCATCTTCAGTACCAAGCAGTTTGTCCCAGAACGTAAAATACAAACCGTAGTGTACTTTATACTTGCGATGATGTATGGAATGATGCATAGAACCAATAAGCCACCTTCCAATCCAGTAACTTTTAGATGAGGAGGGAAATAGCTCAAATCCGAGATGGGTAAACACTGCCCATACTGTCATAGTTATAAGTGCGGCAACTAAGGTGACAAAATGCAGCGGAACTATGAAGCTTACACCTACAAAGAAAAGTGCTTGTACGATCGCTTCCGGCAAGTCGAAGGCAGAGGAACTCCAGGGTGTTGGCTCGCCTGAACGGTGGTGTCCATAATGCATCCATCTAAAAATTAGAGGCTGGTGAAACATCCGATGGATAAAATAAAAGTAAGTATCCTGAAGAATTAGCACTGCAATAAAGCTAACTATTAAATACCACAGTCCGTATTTCCAGATGTCAGCATATAACAGCGTTGCTCCCAAATTATACTCTGAGATCATAAACGCTCCAGAAATAGCAAAAACTACTGTGGAGATTACTGATAATTCAATATCCTTTTTAATGGAACAATTCATCAACGGTTTCAAACGCAAACTCTTGTTGGCGAGAGACTTCCCCAGAACTAAATAAAAGAGCAAGTATGCTCCACCAGCAATCAGAAAGTATCGGGCAAGAGTGATACCGAAGAAGAAAAAGCAATAATACCAAAATGAGTGGTTCGTCAATTAGACCCATCCGTAATATTAATTCGGTGAAATGAAAATGCTGATTTTGTCCAATTGTTTTGGTCTTCATTACCAAAAATAAGCAAATTACGATTTAATTTGTTAATTGACAAAATCCACTGCTTATTTTACAACATCAAGTAGTTCAGCAAATATATATTAATTTTTATTAATAAAATTCAAACTAATTTTAGTGTATATATAAATATAAGTTATTACTATTTATAAAAAAAGGTTCTTGGTCAACTTAAATTGTAGTAAATAGCTAATTTTGCAACTAAGTTACAATTTATTTAAGCCGTTCGTTTATATTATGTATTTCAACAACAATTGAATTGATTTTTACCCATTGTGCTCTTTAACAATTTCCAAAATTTTCCAGAACTGACACGGATCTTTAAGAGCGATCGCCTTTAGTCCCCAAGGACTAAGTAAGGTTTGTAAAAATGCCTGAATTTGCGGATCGTCATCCACAACCAATATTTTAGTTTCTGTATGTGGGTCATTTTGCAGCGATTGCGTGACTGTTCTAAATACCTGTGGGGTTGGTGATGGAGATATTGTTGCTGCTTCGTTTCCATCAATTTCCCGACGCAATAATTTTACCCAACTTTCGAGGTTGCTAATCTCAGATTGACTCAGGGTTTGACCAGAACTCAATAAAAGTTCGATATTGCGTGCCAATTTTGATCCAAGAGGCAAGCCAAAAGTACCTAAATATCCCGCCAAGGTATGCGCATCTTTGACTGCAAGCGATCGCAAATCTGTATTTACAGCAGTTTTCATGTATTTGAACCACATCTGTCGTAAGGGCACAGCATTGCTCATACGTGTCAACTTCAGCCGAAAACTATATCAGACAGGCGTTTTGTAAATCCCTCACGCCCTCATCCCCTAACCCCTTCTCCCAAGGGAGAAGGGGAATTGAATGTCTAGCTCCCCTCTCTCTTGGGAGAGGGGGTGGGGGTGAGGGCAAAATGTTTTCACCAAGCGGGTTTAGCGTTAAGTTGACACCAATGAGCATTGCTGTGCCCAAAGCGCGTGGTCTATTTACCTGAAAATAGCTGTAAACTGCTACAGCTAGCTGTACGCCTCTACAGCCGATTTATATATTGCAAAGATTTTTGGAAATGGTGCTATGTATGTTGAGGTAGGAGGAGTGTCCTTCTCTTGCCTTGCTCGTTCGTGCAACTTACCGTAGGAAAGGACTGATAAAACTCTCAATACGCTACAACAGAAAAAACCCTCTGCTAAATCTGTGAAAAAACGAGTAACACTCACCTTCCCGAAACGCGCCGTGCAAATGCCAGTCACTTACGTACTGGCCAAAGAGTTTAACGTCGCCGCTAATATTATCCGCGCCCAAGTTGCCCCAAATCAAATTGGCAAACTGGTAGTGGAATTATCGGGAGACATCGATCAATTAGATGCGGCGATCGAGTGGATGCGATCGCGTAATGTTAATGTTTCTTCTACATTAGGCGAAATTGCGATCGACGAGGATGTGTGTGTCCACTGTGGCTTGTGTACTGGGGTTTGTCCTACCGAAGCCCTCACCCTCCACCCAGAGACGTACAAGTTAACATTCACGCGATCGCGCTGTATCGTCTGCGAACAGTGTATCCCCACCTGTCCCGTACAAGCAATCTCTACTAACATTTAAGATTAACGCACACACCATAGAGGATTGCCCATCCAACTTTCTCAGCAATCGAAAATCCAAAATTGAAGTTAGCCCAACTTAAACACATCCGCGATTACACCACTATCACCCACCAGCCTACTTTTTGCTGGAGAGTCATAAACTACCAATAGCGAAGGTATGCCAGCTACATCCTGAAACATCGTCATTCCCTCAGCGTGTTCTTCTCGATTTCCATAAGGAATATCTTGCACAAAATCGGGATTGCTGAAGACATTTTCTCCCAAATTCACACCATTTAACCAGCGATAAACTTGCACGGGCCCATCTAAATCCATCGTTGGGCCGGCTAAAATCAACAAATCTTTATCATCTACATACAAATCCCGAATTCCCAAACCATTCAACCAGATAAAATGCTTTTTATATAACTCCTTCAATTCCCCAATTTGCTTTAATTTCATTAGTCCAGGAGTAGAATCTTCTAACTCTATTTCCAGTACTACAGCCCAACCTCGCAATACAGGGCCCCGCAAACCCAGAAAGACACGGTTTTGATAAATGCCTATTCCTTCAATATCAAAGCCATTATCCTTTCCGGGAATTCCTGCCTGAATAAACAAGCCTAAATGGGCATCATCTGCTAAAGCTGTCATCAGCAAATTACCCTGATTCGTCACCTCTAATTTACTGGCATTCAATTGCACATCTGGCTTTTCGGGGTGTGGGCAAGATGAGCATAGCTTACCCTCTATCAAAGGAATTCGTCCTAAAATGTAACGGTTCGGTTCCGATTCAACTTTTGCTAGCCTTTTAAAGTTTTTAGCATCTGTATTTTCAGGTTTGGATTTTTTGCGTTTGTAGCTGTGAGAACCAACAAACCATAAGTAATAATCAGCGTAAGCCAGTCCTTCTATATCAATTTCTTTTTCTTCTGATGCAGGTAAACTGATAAATTCTGCTACTCGAAATTGTTGATGATCTGTAAATCTATCAGTATCAACCAATAATAAACGCTCAATAGTTGAGGTTTCATCTGACCCCAACCATAAATACTTCTGATGTGTTAACAGGACTGCTGATAAGTCTTCTCTATGTTTTTGAAAAGAAGCTACAAAAGTCAATAAAACTTTATTTAAAAAATTTAAGTTTTGCATTTTAAATCATGTTGATAGTTACAAAATGCTAGCCATGCTATTATAAGATATGATTCAATTTCCAAGATTTATCTCAAAACTATAGCTCATATCAAATTGACAGGGTGCATCTGCTATTTAAACCTTTTGATAGATATTGTATATTTATAGGAGAGTATGCAACTATCAATAGTCATAAGCATACCTGACAATACTTTTAGCTAAAAAAAATATCAAAAGTAGATGCAAATTTTTAAATAATGTTGTTATTATGCAATAACTTCATGAGGTAATCATTCAAACCAATTATGAAATTAGCCACACAACCCACAGTAAAAACTCTCGGTGACTACGCCTACCAAGCGATTGAAAAACACTGTAAGAAAACCTTCAAGTGGGAAAAATCAGTGAAGAAAGATGAAGATCCAGAAGCGCTACACCAAATGCGAGTAGGAATGCGCCGCCTACGGACAGCGGTAACTCGGTTTGGGCTAGCGGTAGATGTGTCGAAACCAGTCAGCGATAAAAATATTGGTAAAATCGCCCGTCGTCTTGGTAATCTGCGAGATTTAGACGTACTCAAAGAAAGTTTGGAAAACAATTACAAACCAAACTTACCCCGCAAAGAACAGGAATCTCTACAAACAGCTTTTACAGCTTTAGCGAAACAACGTGAAGATGTACAATCGAGTGTGCAGAAAACATTAAACGATGAATCTTACAAGTCTTTAAAAGATGCATTGGATAAGTGGTTAGAGAAACCCAGTTATCAACCTTTGGCATCTGTTTCGATTCAGCAAGTGCTACCAGACTTACTTTTACCAGAAGTAAGTAACTTTTTACTGCATCCAGGTTGGCTAGTTGGTACTGAATTTGTAGAATCAGAAGTGAAGATCCAGAAAAACTGGAAACCAAAAAAGATAGAAAAACAATTGACAACAGAAGGTGAAAATCTTCATAGTTTGCGAAAGGAAGCTAAACGTATACGCTATCAAATGGAGTTATTTACTGACTTATATGGTGATTCTTACGAAGCTTATATTACAGAAGTGAAAAATATCCAAGAAATTTTGGGTACGATGCAAGATAGTGCTGTTTTAACTGACTGGCTTACAGATGTATACAAGTCAGAAATTCAGACTCAGTTACCCACCTTTGCTAATTTGTTAACTGAAAATCGTTACCAGTCGTGGCAGCAGTGGCAACCTTTGCAAGAACGGTATCTGAAAACTGAAACCAGACATAGTTTTCATTTAACAATATTACACCCGCTTTCAGGAGTAATCAGTTAAAAGTTACTGTTTGTTGGGCAAGGATTGGACTAACGAACAGATAATTGAATATAGGACTCATATTTGATTTCTGAAATACACGTAGGGTGCGTTACGCCAAAGGCTAACGCACCAGTTAACGATTTAGGTGCGTTAGGCTACGCCATAACACAACGCCAGTCCGCTCAAGTCGGGAAACCCGCCCACGCGGCTGGCTCCCCTACAGATACTTAGATTTTTTCATAAATCAAATCGGATTCCTATATGAGTTTTATATTAGTGCTAACCGTTTGCAAACCCTAGAATGAATTAACATCTTGACTAATGACTTGAAGATACAAACGACGTGTTGTATCTTGTCCGGCTGATTAGTTATGATTCCTGCATCTGTCAAAAACCTGAAAACTCTTTCTCTCCCTGCTCCCTGTCCCCTTGCAGTCTTAATGATAAGTCTTTAACCGCAATTCTTCTCGATCCATTGATCGCTACTATTGTTATTCTCTACATCCTCAAAATCTGTTTGAATGTCTATTGTAAGTATACCGATAGAGGTGACGGGGAACTTTACCACCGGGGAAATAAAATACAGATGCGATCGCACTCCACTTGTAATCAACCACGGGCTATAGCTTGTCAGTTCGCATATCATCAAGGATGCGATCGCCCTTGCCCACAAAACCCAAATGCGTAGACACAACGCGGCTTGTCGTTAGACATCGCACATCGCTCATATCCCCCTACTCCGGTAAACCCTCTAAATTCTCTCGCGTCACCGTAACCATATATTCATCCTGATACTCAACATATATCTCCAACGCTGTCTGCAAATTAGTCCTAGCTTCCGCGTAGCTTTCCTCTGGTTGTGCAAGCAATCCTAATTGTCCGTAAGTGCTAGCACTCAAATAGCGATCGCCAAATTCGATATATATTTCCAGGGCTTGTTGATAATAATCCCGTGCCTGGTGGAACTGTCGCATATCTAGAGAAACATTACCTAAATAATGCAATAAATTGGTGACAGCACGACGATTTTTCTGCTTTTTGGCAATATTTAAAGCTTGTTGATGATAGCTGTTTGCACTTTTAAACTGTCGTTGCTGCTGATAGCTTTTACCTAACTGATTGATAACTTCGATTTCTAAGGAATAATCAGGAAGTTTCTTGGTAATTTCCCCAGCTTTTTCTAAATATTCTCTGGCTTGGATTGATTGGTGCTGACTTAAATATGCTTTGCCCAATTCATTTAAAATATTACCGCAATTGCGGAGATGTTCTGGGCTGGTATTTCTCCAGTTGGGCTATATTCCATCAACAAGCTATGTAATAAATTGATACGTTCTTGTTGTTCTGGTGTTGGTAAACGTTCTATATTTGTATCTGCATTCAGAGTACTAGCAATTGCCCTATCTCTAGCCAATTCTGTAATTTTAAAGCGAAATAAACCTGATTTCCAAGCCCAAAAATCAGGTGCAAATTTTGCTAACCGCGAAATTGCATAATTTGGCAAGATAAATAGAAGCGGATGGGGTACAAATGAGCGTAATGTTCTTCAGGAATAAACCGCTCAAAACTAAATTGTTGCTGTTTAACTGCATACTCTATATCTTCGGATATAATTTTTTCATGTTTTCGGGTACTCGCTGTTTGACATACAGAGCGCATCATTTGCATTAACTGACGCACATGGCCACCACTTGCTTGTGCTAGTTATAATAATTTATGACGACTCTCGAAAATTGCATCAATATCAACCCGCTTTTCAATTACACTTGCCATCGCATCTAACGCCGTCTGATTATAATTTAAATCACATTTATGCCGCTCAAATTCATAGATATTAATCATCGGCACAATATGAGGATTACCATCAAATTGATTTAGGGGATTTTTCGGCGAACAAATAATTGAAATTGGTACTGTATAAATGATTGTACAATTTAATTCCTGCATCTGAGCCGCATAATTAAAGAATAAATGTTCTGCTACGGCAGGAGGAACCCGATCCAAATTATCGAAGATAATTAATAAACCTTTACACGGAAAAAATTTTTGCCGCAATTTTGTATAAGCGTCGATTAATAACAGATTTAGTATCAGATTTGAGGCGAGAGGTGTCGAAACTACATCCTGTCCTTGGAAGAAAAGCGATCCGATTATCGAACCTACTGGTGTATATCGGCTGAATAATGGGCAGTTACTATTAAGTCGAAAATGTTCTTAATTTTGGATAAAGTCGAGCTAAAATTATGACGGAAATAAGCCCATAACTCCTAAATATGTGTCTCCATGCTAGATGCATACATAGTACACACAAATGAGAAAAATTACAAATTTCAATAGTGCCGGTAAACTGACCGCTCTTTTGTTCCTGATAACTCTCTTCCTCACACCTTGTGTGATTGTAAATGCAGGGGAACGTGGTGTATTAATGAAATTTGGCGAAGTACAAAACCAGATATTAAAAGAAGGACTTCACTTAATTATTCCTGTAGTCAATACTGTGAAAAAGTTGAGTATCCGAGTCCAAAAACAGGAAATTTCTGCTGAGGCTTCTTCCAAAGATTTACAAAATGTTTTTGCCGACGTAGCTCTCAATTGGCATATTATTCCCCAGGAAGCAAATGCCATTTTTCAAGAAATCGGAGATGAACAAAATGTAGTTATTCGGATTATTAACCCAGCAGTTGAAGAAGTGCTAAAAGCAGTAATGGCAAAGTATACTGCTGAAGAAATTATTACTAAACGAGGAGAAGTCAAAAGTGGAGTAGATGATGCATTGTCCACACGACTGGGTAGCTATCACGTTGCTGTTGATGATATTTCTCTAGTTCATGTGCATTTTTCAGAACGATTTGGTGAGGCGGTGGAGGCAAAGCAGATTGCTGAACAAGAAGCAAAACGAGCAGAGTTTATTGCACTGAAAGCAACAAAAGAAGCTGAGGCAAAAGTTAATTTAGCCAAAGGAGAGGCTGAGGCGCACAGATTATTACGTGATGGTTTAACTCCAGAAATTCTGCAAAGGCAAGCAATAGAAAAATGGAATGGTAAGTTGCCATTAATTGTAAGTAAGGAGCCTCCAAAATTGTTGAATTTAAGTGACTTTTTCAAATTTGACGAAAATTGATCTTCATCCAGAGACTTAGAACCCAGATTTATTGAATAAGTCAGTTTTTTTGTTCGTAAATCCTCCACTTATTGCTATATATACATAGTATGGGTGTATAGATATGCACCTATACTATAGATTCCAGAAAGGTAATAAACTAAATTAACTGTTAGAAAATAAAATAGGAGAATCAAGAATTTTAAACTGGATCAACAGCATAATCAACAGAGTATAAACTGTCGAAGAAATTAAACCTGTGAACAATTCTTTTTTGAAGTTATGCTCTTGTGGCTCTTTTTGAAAAATGTCCTTGGAACCGAACTGCATCAAGAGAATTCCCACAATATTAGAGAGCCAGTATCCGATAATTGAACAAGGGAGAAGCAATTTTGGAGAAAGTAAACTACATCCATACCCAAAACCATAAGCTATTGGCAAATTGAATAGTAAGTCATTCCACCAACACAGTGGTGATAATAAATATCCTAGTACTAGAAAAAATCCACCTCTGAGTTTTTTAAGAATGTCTTTTTTGAACTCTACTGGAGTAGACTGTTGTAATTGCTGTAGTGCTGTGTCTCTTGTTACATTCAACTCTTGACTAACGTTTTGGACGCTTTCCATAAAATAACCACTATTTCTATCGTCTTAGTGTAGTTTAATATATAAACTAAATTAACGTCTAGTACACGAGTGATGATATTTTGGCTTTTTAATGCTGAAAGTTTTACCATTAGATAGTCTCAGCAAAATTGTAAAAAGCAAAATTGAGTTTAAATCAACTGCAACTTCCCGATATCTGAATTTCTGCTAGAGACACATCAGTTAGTTTGCTTCTTGCAGAATCTAGGTTTTTCCTTGAATATCTGAGTTAGATAGAACAATTTATACACAATTGAGACAATCAACGCTATTTATTGCTAAATAAGTTTCAAAATAAATATATATCTTCCTAAATAATAGCACACAATGAGTTGCAACACCGATACTGCAATAGCCAAAGCTTTATTAGGTTGGGGCGAATGTTAAGTTGCAAAAATTTTATGTTTTTGCATATAGCAGGGGCAGAAATTTGAACTAATAATAGCTACAATAAAAGTGCTGAGGTATCTTAATCGAAAAATGACAGATTTAACTCCAAACAGCACCTTTTTAATAGTCGGAATTGTTTTTATAACGATTGCTGTCATTGGGCAATCTAAATTAGCTTTTATTGAAATCAATCCTGGTTGTTTTGGGAGAACTTTGGCTTTAATTATTGGTATTTCGATCCTATTATATGCTTTAGGAGTACTCAATTTTTCAACAGTAAACCTGGATTTATTAAGAACTTCTTTGACAGAACAAATAAAACAGAGTATAAGTTCAATTAATGACTTTTTACAAGGTTCTTAATAGATCGTAAATAAACTTTTATGTCTGCATCTTACACCAATTTTCAGGTAAATAAACTACAGTGGTTGGGAGCATCCCAATGCAAGCCAAAAGCCATAGGACTGGTACAAAAAGCCTGTACAAACCTCTTTCCTTTTTACTGAGTATATTAACGCTTCTTCCCCTTTCACCTTGATTCTTTTACCTGGATGCGAAATTTGCTCAATAATCGCTGCCAAGCTAGTTCTTTTGTCGCTTCATCCCAATGCCAGCGCAATAAATTAGCGGGATGACTCTTGGCAATTCCAGGCAAACCAATCGCTTGTCTAGGTGCATCTGTAGCTAGTAAAATAGCAGTCTCCACATCACAAATGCCCCACTTTACCAAATTCTGCACTCCCACTAATAAGGGTAAAGTCGTCCCCGATAAAGTGCCATCGGCTAGTCGTGCTGTACCGTTTTGAACTCCAATTTGCCGACTGTCCCAAGGATAGATACCATCGGGTAGTCCCAGAGGTGAAAGGGCATCGCTAACTAGGAACAGCCCTTTTTCTTGATAGCTAGCGCGAAGTAATATTTGCAGCATTGTGGGCGAAACGTGTTCACCATCAGCAATAAAACCACACATCACATCAGGATGAGTAATTGCTGCCCCTAATAATCCTGGTTCGCGGTGATGCAATGGTGGCATGGCATTGAAAGCATGAGTTACCATCGTTGTACCGAGTTTAAAAGCAAGTTGCGCTTGAGCTGATGTTGCCTGAGAATGTCCTAAACTAACGGTAATTCCCAAAGAACGCAAATATGGAATTACTTCGCCTGTGGGATCTAACTCCGGTGCTAGGGTGATGACTTTTACAACATGGGCATAATCACCCAAAACCCGCTTTACCTCGTCAATTGTTAAGGGTAACAAGTACTCTGCTGAGTGTGCGCCGCGCTTTTGGTAATTCAAAAATGGGCCTTCTAAATGTACTCCGAGAATCTTGGCAGCTGACCTTACCCCTAATTCCTCTCCGTTGACAGAGAGGGGAGTAAAATTAGCAATGACTGCAAGCGATCGCTGAATTTTTTCTACTGAAGTTGTCACAAGTGTCGGTAAAAATCCATCTACTCCGACATCCCACAAAAATTGCGTTATTTTCTGAAGTACATGAGCATTTTCAGCCGTCAAATCAGGAAATGCCAAACCCAACGCACCATTAATTTGCAAATCAACTCCACCCAATGAAATCCAGTCACCTGCAACATCTATCACGGATGCACAGATGTCCTTCCCTACTGTACCCATTGGCAAGATTTGCTCAATTATGCCCTCTTGATTAACCAAGAGCATCTGCAAATTTTTGTAACCAGGTACTCTAGCATTGATAATATCTACAGGATTTTGTGTTGCTTGGGTCATCACACTGACGAGAAAAGAACTAAATCTGATTTTAGATGCAACCAACATCAATGAATCAATTCAAACAACGCCAATAGATGAGATGATGATCCACATCACCTAGCTTCCATAAGCTAGCTCAAATAATTTTGAATTTTAAATTTTGAATTTTGAATTATTATGACTCGCCTAGTTGGTATTATCATGGGCAGCGATTCCGATTTGCCCACTATGAAAGATGCGATCGCAGTTTGTGAAGAATTTGGCATTGAGAGCGAAGTGGCGATCGTTTCCGCTCACCGCACCCCAGAACGTATGGTGCAATATGCTCAACTTGCACACCAACGCGGTATTAAGGTAATTATTGCTGGTGCCGGTGGTGCTGCCCATCTACCTGGAATGGTAGCGTCTTTAACTCCCCTTCCTGTGATCGGTGTTCCTGTACCCACTCGGAACTTACAAGGTGTAGATTCTTTGTATTCTATTTTACAGATGCCTGGTGGTATTCCTGTGGCAACAGTAGCGATCGGTAATGCCAAAAATGCCGGACTTTTAGCAGTACAAATCCTCGCAACTCATCAACCAGAATTGCTAGAAAAAGTGCAACAATATCGCCAAACCTTATGTGAATCAGTAATTGCAAAGCAAGCAAAACTAGAACAACTAGGCTATGAGCAATATTTACAGCAGATGTTTTAATAAATATTAATACCAGAGCAGCAGAGCAGCACAGGAGCAGCGAAAGAATTCCTAACTCTTGACTTAATGACCAATGACAAATGACAAATGACCAATGACAAATGACAACTGTTTATTTTTGGGGATCGTTTGGAATATCTCAGCCTTAAATTCTAAGATTGAAGCGATCGCTCCAGAATCAAGGCAGCATTCTGAAGTATCTTGATTCTGAGGCCTTAGTCAAAAATTGAGAGCTGCAACATCCATGTGCCAACTGCTCGGAATGAATTGCAATGTTCCAACGGATATTTGCTTTTCTTTTGAAGGGTTTTCTGCACGGGGAGGAAAAACAGATGACCATAGCGATGGTTGGGGCATTGCTTTCTTTGAAGGAAAGGGATGTCGAATGTTTTTAGATGCTCAACCTTCTGTTGCTTCTCCGGTAGCGGAGTTTGTGCGGAGTTATCCCATCCACTCAACCCATGTCATAGCCCATATCCGCAAAGCTACTCAGGGTGAAGTTGCCCTACACAACTGCCATCCTTTCCGCAGAGAATTGTGGGGTCAGTATTGGGTATTTGCCCACAACGGTAATCTGCCAGATTTTGATCCAGAAAATTTGGGCTTTTATCAAGCCGTAGGTGATACCGATAGTGAAAAAGCATTCTGTACGATCCTAGAAACATTGCGATCGCGCTTTCCTAAAGGTAAGCCTGATATAAAGGAACTGTACTCTGTGCTGCAAGAAATTACTGCTGTAATTGCGAAAGTAGGTATATTTAATTACTTATTGTCAGATGGAGAACACTTTTTTGCTTATTGCTCAACTAATCTCAGCTACATTATTCGTCAAGCGCCCTTTGCTGCTGCCCATTTAATTGACCAAGACATGACCGTAGATTTTCGGGAAGTGACTACTGAACGCGATCGCGTCGCTGTCATTGCTACCACACCCCTGACTGACAACGAAGTTTGGACACAAATCCAACCAGGGGAATTACTAGTTTTTCAGGACGGGCTACCCCTGAAATATGCATTCAGTTAATAATAACTGGTTGTTCGATTTTTCCCATTTAGATAATTTCTAGATGGGTTTTGTTTTTGATGCTCAGGATCTACTTGATTTTGTTGCCCTACGTTGAGCGAAGCCAATCCCTAGAATAGACTCTCCTCAAAAATGAGCTATTCCCTAGCAAGTTGCTTGATGCAACAGCACAGGCTAATTGCGATGCCTACGGCGGGCTGCGCCTACGCAATTTGATAGTTGAAAGTAAAAGCATTTTTAATTTTAGGACTTACGCAAAATATCTCTCAAACTCTGATTTCTCCGTGCCGCGCCAGTTGCTACAAGTCGGGGAACCCGCCCAACGCACTGGCTTCTCTGTGCCTCTGCGGTTCGTTATTCCGTAACTTGTGCGTAAGTCCTAAATTTTTCACAAAACTGGTAAAATCACCATGTTCTTGATAAAGAATGTGAGGTTTTTTGGTGTTTACAACTAGATATATGCAATCATCCAGTATTATAAACAGTATATAACTGTATTCCCATCAATTATCTGTAGAATCCGTGGAGGAAATAGAATGAGTTTGTGGCAACGCCCACTGAAAAGATTACAAGCGATCGCGTTCAATAGAACGTATCGGTTCAGATTAAATTCGCTCAAAGGCTTTGTATCACTCTTTTTAGTAGGTACTGTATTGAGTGTAGCCCTTGCCGCCTGCTCAGGTGGAGGAACTGGGAATAATTCTTCCTCTGAAACTCCTAGTGCTAGTGCTACTCCTGTGGCTGCAACCAAAGATAATGTTGAATTAACTCTAGTTTCCTTTGCTGTCACCAAAGCAGCTCACGAAGCAATTATTCCTAAGTTTGTAGAACAGTGGAAGAAAGATCGTAACCAAACTGTCACCTTTAAGCAAAGCTATGGCGGATCTGGTTCTCAAACTCGTGCTGTTATCGATGGTTTGGAAGCAGATGTTGTTCACTTGGCACTAGCTGGAGACACCACAAAGATTGAGAAGGCTGGATTGATTCAGCCAGGATGGGAGAAAGAAGTTCCCAACAATGGTATTGTCTCTAAATCTGTTGCAGCATTAGTCACTCGTTCCGGCAATCCTAAAGGCATCAAGAACTGGCAAGATTTAGTCAAAGACGATGTGAAATTGATTACTGCTAACCCTAAAACTTCCGGCAGTGCTAAGTGGAATTTCTTAGCACTATGGGATTCTATAATTAAAACAGGTGGCGATGAGGCTAAAGCTACTGAATTTGTAACTAAAGTTTACCAAAATGTGCCAATCTTGCCTAAAGATGCGCGGGAAGCTACTGATACATTTGCCAAGCAAGGGCAGGGAGATGTCTTAATCAACTACGAAAACGAAGTTATTTTGGCACAGCAAAAGGGCGAGAAGGTTGAGTATATCGTTCCTGATGTGAATATATCCATCGACAATCCGATCGCTGTGGTAGATAAAAACGTCGATAAGCACGGAACCCGCGAAGTTGCTGAAGGTTTTGTAAAATACCTCTATAGCCCAGAAGCACAGCAAGAGTTTGTCAAATTGGGATTCCGTCCTGTGGATGAGACTTTAGCTCAAACCAAGGAAGTCACAGACAAATTTCCCAAGCTGAAAACTCTGGGTACAGTTGCAGACTTGGGCGGTTGGGGAGCAATCGATCGGAAGTTCTTCGCAGATGGGGGCGTGTTTGATAAGATTCAAGCCCAAGTTAAACGGTAATTAAAAAGAACTCAGGAGTCAGGAGTCAGGATTCAGAATCGCGAGTGTACGAAAAACCGGATGAGTCAAGGGTAAAATCCCCCAACAAAATATTCGCTTTTGTAGTCTTTAATTGCGAGAGGTTAGAATTCCCTTCCAATTAATTATTATGACTTCTGACTTCTGAATTCTGAATTATTCTTCAATTTTAGATTTTGAATTTTTGACTATGACGACTGTATCTCCTTCTGTGGAAGTTGAACGCGAAACGCCATTCTGGAAAAGATTGGGGCGGGTTCCGTGGACTTGGCGAATCACCATTGCATACCTGACGGTGATGTTGTTTATCCCTATTGCTGCTATGTTCCTGAAAGCAAGTACGGAACCTCCGGCGAGATTTTGGGCGATCGCAACCAGTGATATCGCATTAGCAACATACAACGTAACTTTTGTGACGGCAATATTTGCTGCCTTACTCAATGGCGTATTTGGAACTTTGATTGCTTGGGTTCTGGTTCGCTACGACTTTCCCTTAAAGCGCTTGATTGACGCCACAGTGGATTTACCCTTTGCACTACCAACTGCCGTAGCAGGGCTAACCCTGGCAACAGTTTACAGCGATAATGGCTGGCTAGGTTCGCTACTAGCACCACTGGGAATTAAGGTGTCTTTTACCCGCACGGGAGTAGCGGTAGCAATGATATTTATCTCACTACCTTTTATTGTGAGAACTGTGCAACCCGTACTTCAGGAAATGGAACATGAAATTGAAGAAGCCGCCTGGTGTCTGGGTGCTTCTCAATGGCAGACCTTCTGGAAAGTGATTTTGCCACCTTTATTTCCAACAATTTTAACTGGTGTTGCCTTGGGTTTCTCCCGTGCAGTTGGGGAATATGGGTCAACTGTGATTATCTCTTCCAATACGCCATTCAAAGATTTGATTGCACCTGTGCTGATTTTCCAGCGATTAGAGCAGTATGACTATTCTGGTGCAACAGTAATTGGCATAGTTTTACTATCAATTTCATTGGTACTGCTATTGGCAATTAATTTCTTACAAGCATGGGCAAGGCGATATGACAGTAGATAAGCCAAGTTTTCACTCATCTTCTGGGTCTGATACAGAAATAGCCAAGCCTAAAGAGCAGAAGAGTTGGGTACCAATAGTTTTAATTGGGATAGCGATCGCCTATTTAGTCCTAGTTCAATACATCCCGGCAATTAACGTTTTTGTCCAAGCCTTTAGTAAGGGTGTTGGGCCATTTCTATCCAACCTGACGCGACCAGCTTTTTTACATGCAGCTTGGCTGACACTGTTGTTGGCTTTGATTGCTTTGCCTGTGAATACAGTGTTTGGACTATGTGCAGCTTGGGCGATCGCTCGTCATAAATTTCCTGGACGCGCCGTAGTTTTGAGCATTATTGACCTGCCCTTTTCAATTTCGCCCGTAGTTGCAGGATTAATGATTGTGCTACTTTACGGACGCAATGGCTGGTTTGGCCCTTGGCTCCAGGCTCATGATATCAAGATTGTCTTTGCCTTTCCAGGTATGGTGCTGGCTACAGCCTTCGTGAGTATGCCCTTTGTGGCGCGAGAAGTGATTCCGGTTTTAGAAGAGTTTGGTAAGGATCAAGAAGAAGCTGCTAGAACTTTAGGTGCGAAAGATTGGCAGATATTTTGGCGCGTCACCTTACCCAGTATCCGTTGGGGCTTACTCTACGGTTTAATTTTGACCAATGCCAGAGCAATGGGTGAATTCGGAGCAGTTTCAGTCGTGTCTGGCAACATTGCTGACCAAACCCAGAGCTTACCACTGTTTGTAGAAGACGCTTACAAACAATACGAAACTGAAGCGGCTTTCTCTGCGGCTGTACTGTTAGCGTTGCTAGCAGTAGTAACCTTGGTGCTGAAGGAGATTCTAGAACGAAAAACCCGCATTAAAGATATTGAATAGAATCCCCAGAGAGTAAACTGGGTAATGCAGCGATCGCACTTAATCTTATTGGCGCGATCGCTTTTCATTTTTGACTACTTTTTGACCGAAATGATATCAGTTATTGAAAACCACCTTTAGGTATCGCAGAACCATGACATGACAAAAGTAGTAAACTTACTGTTCCAAGAATTGTGTAAAATAATTCCTCTGACCTGATGCTATTAACCCTTCATCCAAATGAAGGATTTTGAAATCTCTCAAACTTTCAGTTACCCTGAAACTTAAACTAGTAACTGAGTTTATTCAAGAACTGGGAACACAACTTTTGGAAAAACTACGCTAACGACAAGCTCAGTGCATTGTTGGGCACTGGGAGACAAGGGGACAAGGTGAATAACCATACCCAATGCCTAATGACAAATGACCAATGACAAATGACAAACTCATATTGGAGAGAGGAATTTGAAAAATCAGCAATTGGGTAATTGGCAAACCACAGTTTTGGGAATTGTGTTAGCAATACTAGTGATTATCGGGCTAAATTCCTATATCATTATTAACCCAGGACAAGCAGGAGTAATCAGCATCTTGGGTAAAGCGAGAGATGGCGCTTTATTGGAAGGTATTCATTTAAAACCGCCTTTTATCACCGTGATAGATGTGTATGATTTGACGGTGCAAAAATTTGAAGTACCAGCAGAGAGTTCCACTAAAGATTTGCAAAATTTATCTGCGAGATTTGCAATTAACTTTCGCCTCGATCCGATAAAGGTAGTTGAAGTTAGAAGGAAACAAGGAACATTAGCGAATATTGTATCAAAAATCATTGCCCCCCAAACACAAGAAGCATTTAAAATTGCCGCAGCTAGAAGAACAGTAGAAGAAGCGATTACCAAAAGAAGTGAATTGAAAGAAGACTTTGATAATGCCTTAGGCGATCGCTTAGATAAATATGGGATAATTGTGTTAGATACTAGCGTAGTT
This sequence comes from Nostoc sp., assembly GCF_036917415.1. Classification (GTDB taxonomy): domain Bacteria; phylum Cyanobacteriota; class Cyanobacteriia; order Cyanobacteriales; family Nostocaceae; genus Nostoc. Next base: position 27,085 of record NZ_JBALDJ010000128.1, read on the forward strand.
GATTTAGCATTCTCACCAGAATTTGCCAGAGCAGTTGAAGAAAAACAAATTGCTGAACAACGGGCGCAAAGAGCCGTTTATGTAGCACGTGAAGCTGAACAAGAAGCACAAGCAGATGTGAATCGCGCCAAAGGTAGAGCAGAAGCTCAAAGACTCTTAGCAGAAACACTCAAAGCCCAAGGAGGGCAGTTGGTTCTGCAAAAAGAAGCAATTGAAGCTTGGAAGACTGGCGGCGCTCAGATGCCGAAAGTCCTGGTTATGGGTGGTGACTCCAAAAGCGGCGTTCCTTTCATATTTAACCTTGGGAATGTCCAAAATCAACCGTAAAAGGCAAGCGGGCATAAGATAACAAAGTCTAAAGTTATGGAATTTGCTCTGAACTCAGACAAATTTTACAATACATTGGACGATTCCCAATTCAAAATCTAAAATTTCAAATGTTGTATAAGTTGGGCTAGTACCGCAAGGCGGAAGTCAAAAGTCAAAAGTCAAAAGTCAAAAGAATTGTATTCCAAGCTCTTGTGCCATTTTGAATGGTCTGTTTATTTACGCCGTGCTGTACTAGTTCCAAATCAAACACAACAGAAAAACCAACAAAATAATAGTCGAAGTTTATGTCAACCCCCAATCCTCAGAATCTCACCGTTGAAGAAGCGAAAAAATTACTGAACAAATTCAACTGTCTAGACATTGCCCCTATCCTCAAGCCATCAGAAAAAGCAGTAATTCGTAATGCCTTAATTTTGCTCACCAAGCTTGCTGATTACCAAATTTTAGGAATTTGTGCTGATACAGCAGAAGAAGGAATATTGGCGATGAAAACCTATTCTCTGGCTTTGGGTTATGAACCGCCAAATAATTTACTTACACCCGAAGGCCCAGTTTATATCAAACTAAATGGTAAAAATGGCTTGTGTTATCTTGATTCATATCCTGGACATCATCGTGGTGTATTAGTATCTTGCCAGTCTTATAACGAAGATGGAATCAACGAAATGTATGGACACCTTCCCTTGGACTTATTTGTATAGAATTCGGGGAATGTAGGTAAGGTTTGAACCTTGCCTACTCACTAACAAAAAATAATTAATGACTTCAATCTTATGAGTATTATTACACTACAATCAGTAAAAAAGGACTTTGGCATCAAGGAAATTTTAAAAGATGCTAGCTTTAGCCTTGATGCTACCGATAAAGTTGGATTAATTGGTACTAATGGTTCTGGTAAATCAACCGTATTAAAAATGATTGCCGGGTTAGAATCCATTGATAGCGGTCAAATTTTAATCAACTCTGGTTCTAAAATTATCTACTTACCCCAACAGCCAGATTTAGATGAGAATCACACAGTTTTAGAGCAAGTTTTCGCCGACAGTGGCGAACATACGGCTTTAGTACGCGAGTATGAAGAACTTTCTGATAAATTGGTTCACTATCCAGATGATAGTCAATTAATGTCTCGCCTTTCTGTGGTGATGCAACGGATGGATACGACTGGTGCTTGGGAACTAGAAACTAATGCCAAAATCATCCTCACAAAATTAGGAATTTCTGACTTTGATGCCAAGATAAGTACTTTATCTGGAGGCTATCGCAAGCGCATTGCTTTAGCATCAGCTTTGCTATCAGAACCAGATGTTTTGCTCATGGATGAACCGACAAACCATCTTGATGCTCTTTCTGTAGAATGGTTACAAAGTTATTTAAATCGCTATCGCGGCGCACTTTTTCTGATCACTCACGATCGCTACTTTTTAGATCGCGTTACCAATCGGATTATTGAAATCGACCGAGGCGACATTTACACCTATACAGGTAACTATTCATATTACCTCGAAAAGAAGGCTTTAGCTGAAGAATCTGCTGTAAGTAGTCAACGTAAACACCAAGGCTTGTTGCGACGCGAGTTAGAATGGCTCAAAAAAGGCCCAAAAGCCAGAAGTACCAAGCAAAAAGCTAGAATTGACCGCGCTCATGCTCTGCGGGATACTGAATTTAAACAAGTTCAGGGAAAAGTTGATATTTCAACAGTTGGTCGTCGCATTGGCAAAAAAGTTATTGAATTAGATAACATTTCTAAGGCATACAATGGACGCACTCTGATTAATAATTTCACCTACGAATTTAGTCCAGAAGACCGCATCGGCATTATTGGCGCTAACGGTGCTGGTAAATCGACTTTAATGGATATTATTACTGGACAGGTTAAGCCAGATTCGGGCATTGCGGAAATTGGTACTACAGTTCACATCGGTTATTTTGACCAGCATTCTGAAGAATTGCTGACAGCCTTAAACGAAAATCAGCGCGTGATTGACTACATCAAAGAAGAAGGAGAATTTGTCAAAATTACCGATGGTACTCAAATTACTGCTTCGCAAATGTTGGAGCGGTTTTTGTTTCCTGGTAATCAGCAGTATGCCCCAATTCATAAACTTTCTGGTGGGGAAAAACGCCGTTTATTTCTGTTACGGGTTTTGATGAGTGCGCCTAATGTTTTAATTTTAGATGAACCGACAAACGATTTAGATGTTCAGACATTGGCAGTACTAGAGGATTATTTAGAAGATTTTGTCGGGTGTGTAATTGTAGTTTCTCACGATCGCTACTTTCTCGATCGCACCATCGACACAGTATTTTCCTTTGAGGAAGGCGGTAATCTCCGGCAATATCCAGGTAATTACTCAGTTTATCTGGACTATAAGAAGGCTGAAGAAGCACAGCAACAAGCTGCTACTACTAAAGAGAAGCCCAAAAATGCCGAAGTCCAAAATGGTGCGGCTTCACCCAAGGATGGAGAAAATACCAAGCGACGTAGGTTATCCAATTGGGAAAAAAAAGAATTTGAGCAGTTGGAAGGTAAGATTGCCGAGTTAGAGGCTGAGAAGGCAGAAACCGAGAAAACACTGGCGAATGTCTCATCGGGGAATTATAGCCAAGTGCAGAAATTGTATGAACAGGTGGAAAATCTTAAGCAAGCGATCGATGTGGCGACTGAACGCTGGTTAGAATTAGCTGAAAAGGAGGCTTAAGTTTAGGATTAGCTATTGTATCAGCGATCGCTAGAACTCATCGAGGAGATATTACTATCACCAGTGAAGTTGGTGTTGGTAGCTGCTTTCAGGTACGTTTGCCATTAGCTTTTTAGTTTAATTATTAGGGTTTTGCCGAGTCCTTTTACCAAATAAACCAGACATATTTAATCCTGTCAACAACAATCCCAGAAGTCCTAATCCGTTTAAAACTGGGTAGATTCCTTCCAGATGAAAGATTTCGCCTGTATGGATACTTAGGAGGAAGCTAGCTGGAACTCCTATACTCAAAGACCACTCGCGGACAAAGGTTGTTAATATCCCAGTCAGCACGGTTAACATAAGTGGCACAGATAGGATGATGCCAAGGATACGATGATACTTACGAAATGAACGTTTCATGGTAGTTCTCCGGTCGGTAGAAACTTTTTACACTGTAGGCTCAATATCACCTGAAATGCAAATTAGATGAGAAAAATCGAACTCAGTAATTGGTGTAAAGAGTCTTGATAGACTCTGTTTTTAACGTAAAGCACAGCCAGTAAAAAACTCGGAAAGAGAAAATATTAGTTCTTTCCGAGTTTTTTACCTTGATAGCTTTAATATTTGAATGATAAAAATATTACCTAATATTTTTGTTCATAGTCAGCGCCAAATATGAACCTAGTACAGGTAGGTGGAAATAAACCTACCATTCAAAACAGCTAAAAAGTCCAAAATTAATTAAAGCTTTTTGACTTTTGATTTCCGCCTTGCGGTACTATTCTACACAAACGAGTTTTGATGAGGAGTTTAAAATGAATCGTTTTAATCCAGTACTGATAGTTGCTGCAATTAGCCTAATGACTTTGGTTGGATGCAATAAGGGTGAAGAACCTACTGCACAGACATCACCTGCTGGGAGTTCTATCTCCAATACCACAGCTACACCCGCTGCGACAACCAGCCCTAATGCAGCAGCCACTCCCACTACAACAACCGGATTTCAAAGTCTACAAGGTGTTGTTACCAATACTAAGACCGCAGTTCAGGGGGGAAATTTTACCAAAGCTAAAGGGGAATTTGATAAATTTGAGGATTCATGGTCAAAGGTTGAGGATGGAGTCAAAGCTAAATCTCCCAGTGGCTACAAAACAATTGAAGATAAAGCCGATGAGATCGAGGCAGGACTTAAAGCTTCTACACCAAATAAACAAAAAATTCTCACAGCTTTAGAGGTTCTCAACAAGAATGTCACTAGTGTAGCCAAGCCTTAAGAGCTAAATACATAGATTGAGTATTTATTGGCTAGTTTGCTAGAACATCGATTCAGTAATCAAAAACCTAACCCCCCAGCCCTTCCCTACTAGCGTTGGACAGGGTGGTTTCATACGAAAAAAGAAAAATACATAAGTCTTGATTTCTCGTGAAAGTGGCATGGCTTTTTCCCTCACTTCCATTCCTCTCCCCCACGGGGGGAGAGGCTTTGAAACCCAGTTTTAATTTTTCTTTGCTTGTATGAAACCACCCTGCTTCCCTTGTAGGGAAGAGGGAGCTAAACTCCCCTCTCCTCATAGGAGAGGGGTAGGGGGAGAGGTTCTTCTGTTGGTTAAATTTCTCTTTGCTCCCCCTGCTCAAGAAAGCTCATCTCACGATGATCTCACTTTTTCGCGTTGCTTTTATCTGCTAATTACAAACAAGAATTTTGTTCAATTCACAAGGCGATCGCAGTTACGTTGAGCATATCTTTACTAACTTTCAATAGATCGAAAACTTTTGAAAGTTAACGAAAGAATAAGGGTTTCAGGCGATGCTTTGGAACCTGATGAGAGCATTAGCTGCGATCGCAGAAAGTCCATCCATAACGCTCGTTACTTAAAAAGCTGATTTTAACGCGATTCCAGCGAATGGTATAGACTCGCTCAAATGAAAGTTTGGTAAGGCTTCTGGAAAACTTTTCGGTCTACTAATTTTTTCTATAAACATCTTTACCGATGCTTGCACTGCAAAATTTGTATGAGTTGACTTTCATCATCAATCTCGTAACGAACTCTATAATCACCAATACGGATACGATACTCGTTATCAAAACCTTTTAACTTGACAATTCCATCGGGACGCGGTTGGGAAGCAAGATTTTGGATTTTTTCAATAACACGCTCAACAACATCATTTGGTAAGTTGTCAATCTGCTTTTGTACCGACTTTGAAATAACGATCGCATAACTCATTATCTCTGCTCTAAGCGGTTAGCAAGATATTCATCTATAGTCACTGACTCACCATTGCTATACTCAGCGCGAACTGCTTGAATTTCCGCCAGTGTTTCTGCATCGTCTTCGTACAACACTTCTTCGGCTTCAAAAATTTGTTGCTCAATTAGCTCTTGAAGTTGACGTTTTTCTGTTAAATCAAGAGAAGATATTGCTTCTGCTAAAGTTTCTAAGGAGAGTTGTAGTTTAACAATGGCTGGCATTTTTCTCCTTTTGGATGTGTTTTATTCGCATTTTGACATCATTATGCTGATTTTAACAATTATATTTTCGTCAAGCCCAAAGTCTTTGGGTTGTATTTCAGAGCAAACCTATATCAATTTCACGCTTGTGGGGTGCGGCGCAGTAATTGGATTTGCCTAACTGATAATTAGTGCGATCGCTCTTCTATAAACTGCGTAGTTTACCGCCGTAGGCATCGCCCACCCATGCAGTGTTATCCTAAAAAATATTAGGAATTAATTACCAAGGCAGATGACTATCACTGTCAACGTTACTGAAGCAACCGCCAAATTTAGTGAACTTCTCAATCAGGTATTGCTTGGTGAAGAAGTCGTAATTGCTGAACAGGGGATTCCAGTTGCACGTCTAGTCGCCCTCACAAATACCAGTTCTCCTCGCATTCCAGGCTTAGATAAAGGTAAAGTGTTTATTGCACCAGATTTCAATGAGCCTTTACCAGAAGAAATCTTGAGTGATTTTGAAAGTTCTAACTTTGTTTAGTAATGAGAGCTTTACTGGATACCCATGCATTCATTTGGTGGGTAACAAATGACCCTCAATTATCTGCCAACGCTCGTAATGCGATCGCTGATTCAGGTAACATCCTATTTTTGAGCGTGGTAAGTGCCTGGGAGATTGTCATCAAAAATAAATTAGGGAAACTGACTTTACCTGAATCTGTAGAACAGTATATTCCAAGTCGTCTGGCGATTAATCGCTTTGAAAGTTTACCTATTCAAATGAGCCATGTTTTGCAAGTTGCTAGTTTACCAAGTATCCACCGAGATCCATTTGATCGGATTTTGATTGCCCAAAGCCAAGTAGAGAATTTGCCAATTGTGACAATTGATCGGCAAATTACACAGTATCTTGTTCAAACTATATGGTGATGGCGATCGCCTTTCTATAAACTGCGTAGTTTACCGCCGTAGGCATCGCCAACAAAAGCTTTGCCTACGCACCAATATCCATCAACAAGCCGCTTTGCATCTACGCACTCCCCAACTTACGGGAGCAGCTACAGAACTTATGGGAGCAGCTACAGAACTTACGGGAGCAGCTACAGAACTTATGGGAGCAGCTACAGAACTTATGGGAACAGCTACAGGACTTACGGGAGCAGCTACAAAACTCACAGGAGCAGCTACAGAACTTACGGGAGCAGCTACAGAACTTATGGGAGCAGCTACAGAACTTATGGGAGCAGGTTCAGAACTTATGGGAGCTTATAAATACCAACATCTAGTAATTAAGTTACGAAAAATTACTGTTATTAATCAAAAATTTTAGTAAAAAAAATTGCGAGTTTTACTGAACCGGAATGCAGCTTAATTGAGACAAGCTAGCTCTAACAGCATCTTAAAGGAGTAATTTTATGTCTCGTAAAAAACGCACATCCCGGATTTTAGAAAAAGCTCAGTTAAGATCGGCTGGACTGAAGTCGATTGTTCCAAACATCAAATTTGATGAAGATTATAGTCTAGAAAAATTAGTTGAGTCAATCGACCAGTTACGCAACAAAATTGATGTTTATAATACTACTCTGTCTGTAGTTGACTCTTCTAAAAGTGAAATTGAAGAGATGGAAAAAAACTTGAGTCAGCTTTCTGAAAAAATGCTGATGGTGGTTGGTATCAAGTACGGCAAAGATAGCCGGGAATATGAGATGGCGGGTGGTGTTCGCTATAGCGATCGCATCCGCAAAATCAGATCGAGTCGCTTGAAAAATGTCGCAGAACAAGCATCTGATGAAAATGCTAAAACTGCATAAAATGCAGGATAAGGTAAGAGACGCAATGAATCGTCATCTCTACAAAAGACTGATTATTGTAGAGACGGCGATTTATCGCGTTTTTGAGAAATCCGGGAGAAACTGTTTCCAAAGTACCACCTACGACTTTAGAGTGTTGAAATAACTCAAATACTTATCTATCTGAAGGCGAGGTATGACAACAAACTTTAGTCGGCGTAAATTTATCTTGCTTGGTTCAGCAGGGTTTGGTACTAGTTTACTGCTGCAAGCTTGCAGTAATAAGCCGACGACACCAACAGCGACAACAACGGGTGGTGCTGAAGGGTTTAAAATAGCGATCGCTCTCCCTGGAATGATTACTGATAAAGGCTGGAATCAATCTGGTTATGAAGGCATCAATCTAGCAAAACAAAAGCTAAGTGCCCAAACCGCCTATGTAGAAAAAGTAGCACAAGCAGATCAAACAGAAGTATTAACAGATTTTGCTCGTAAAGGCTACAATCTTATCTTCGCGCATGGCGGACAATTTGATGCCGCAATTGAACAAGTCGCCTCACAGTTCCCCAACACATTTTTTGTGGGAGTAAATGGTAATCTCAAGGCTGAGAATATTGCTTCTTTACGAATAGATCACCTACAAGCTAGTTATTTGTGTGGCATTATCGGTGCTTCTGTCACTAAATCTAATAAATTAGCTTATATTGCTGGAGAGAAGTTTCCCGCAACCGAAGGAGAATTGCGGGGATTTGAATTAGGAGCAAAGTCTGTTAAACCAAATATCCAAATTACTTCTACTTTTACAGGTGATTGGAATGATGTTGCCAAAGCCAAGGAAGCGACTCTGGCAATAATTTCTTCTGGTGCTGATGTCATCTATCAATGGTTAGATAATGCCTCAGCCGCAGTCTTACAAACAGCAGGTGAAAAAGGAGTATATGCTTTTGGTAACACCAAGGATCAATTAGATGTTGCACCAAAAGCTGTTTTAACTAGCGCTGTCAAACGCTTAGATTTAGCCATAGCTTATATAGCAGAATTAGCCAAACAAAAAAAAATCAAAGGACAAATATATACAATTGGGCTAGAAAGAACAGATATCTTATTTTTAGGAAAATTTGGGGCAATCATACCGGAAGCAGTAAAGCAAAAAGTATTGAATGCAAACCAAGAAATTGTTAATAAAAAAATCGTTTTTGAAGACTGCAAAGAGGCTGGTAAGGATACGCGCTGCGTGAAGAAAGCAACAACATAAGTTTAATATACAGATACAGTATTTTGCATCTAAATGAAGTACATTACCCCCCTTGTAAAGGGGAGAAATTCTTTAATCTAATTCCCTCCCCTTAGAAAGGGGAGGGTTAGGGTGGGGTAAAACTGACGCGAATCTTCACTACGAGCTATCAGTTTTGTGAACATGAACTATTTACGCTTAAACAATATTACCAAACGCTTTGGGTCTTTTATTGCTAACGACAATATCAATCTCTCTGTTGCATCTGGAACTATTCATGGAATACTAGGTGAAAATGGTGCAGGGAAGAGTACTTTAATGAATATTATTAGTGGACTCTATCAACCTGATAGGGGTGAGATTTATCTCCAAGAGCAACCAATAAAAATTACCTCACCAAATGAAGCAATTAAATTAGGTATTGGTATGATTCACCAACACTTTATGCTTGTACCTCAATTAACTGTCACAGAAAATATCATCTTAGGGATGGAAAAAACATGGCGGCTCAATTTACAATATAAACAGCAAGAAATCGCCGCATTATCCCAAGCTTATAAGTTAGAAATTGACCCTACTGCCAAAGTTGAAAATTTATCTGTTGGAGCACAACAACGGGTAGAAATTCTCAAAGTTCTCTACCGTCGAGCAAGGTTGTTGATTCTTGATGAACCTACAGCAGTTTTGACACCGCCAGAAGTCGAATCATTAATTGTTATCTTGCACCAATTGGCAGCCGCAGGTAACACAATTATTTTTATCAGTCATAAATTAGAAGAGGTAATAAATCTCTGTGATTCAGTAACAGTTTTGCGCCAGGGAAAGGTAGTAGGAACAACATCAACTGAAGCGGCGACACCTCAGCAGTTAGCAACATTGATGGTAGGACGGGAAGTAGCTTTACAGTTAAATAAAAATTCTACATTACCAGGAGAAATTATCCTGTCGGTGCAAAATTTGCAAGTTGCTGATGAAAGAAATATTCCTGCTGTAAATAATGTCTCTTTTGAACTGCGGGCGGGAGAAATTTTAGGAATTGCTGGTGTCGATGGCAATGGACAGCGAGAATTAGCTGATGCCATCGCTCTTTTACGGACTATTAAGCAGGGTAAAATTGAGTTTACGCCCAAGCATTCCTCAGTGGGCTACATCCCAGAAGATAGGCAGACAATGGGATTAGTGTTGCAATTTAGCATTGCCCAAAACTTGATTTTAAAAGCTTTTAAATATCTGCCATTTTGTCGCCGTTTTTTGTTACAACAAGAAGCGATCACAAATCGTGCCCAAGCTGCAATGCAAGAGTTTGACATTCGGGCGAATGGGATTGATATCAAGGTAAGTCAGCTTTCGGGAGGAAATCAACAAAAAGTGGTGTTAGCGCGAGAACTGGCGCAAACACCAGCTTTAATTATCGCCATGCAACCTACAAGGGGGTTAGATGTTGGGGCGACAGTAGCCGTCCAGTCTCGAATATTAACAGAACGCGATCGCGGTGCCGCAATTTTGTATATTTCTACAGAGTTAGAAGAAGTGATGACAATGAGCGATCGCATTGCCGTAATCTACAGAGGTGAGTTTGGGGCTATTTTGGATGCACAGACAGCGACAGTGGAAGAGATTGGTTTGTTGATGGCTGGTGGGGATAAAGTGACGGGGAGATAAAATGACACAAAGAGGATAAATTTAATTATACTAGGACTTACGCAAAAACCCTCTCAAACTCTCATTTCTCCGTGACCTCTGCGTCCTCTGTGGTTCGTTTTCCATTACCTGTGCGTAAGTCCTATACAAAATTTGTATGCCGAGTCTTGACATCATTGGTGGTGCAAATGGTTCAGGAAAAACGACTGTTTCAATATTGTCGAGGTATAAAATGACTGAAGAAGAGATGAAAAAGCTACATAGCAAAATTGATGTTGGAGTCAAAGCAGCAATTGCAGCAGCCATTGAAAGACATCGCCGGCTTGGTCAATCGATTAGTATTATGCAAAATGGTAAGATTGTGACTATAACTGCTGATAAGATTGCAGTGATTCAAAATCAATACCACAGTGAAAGCAAAGTCTAATTGAAGTATCCCATTGCCGTAATCTCTAAGCGATTAAGCCCATTGTTATAGAGAAATGGTATAGAATGACAAAATCTATAATTTTAGAATTTTTCAAAGATATTAACACTGTCGATGAGCAAACCTGTATCTTTTCAGACAGCCATTGAATATGTAGAGTCTCTTTCAACCGAAGAGCAAGATTTACTACTCGAACTAATTTCTAAAAGACGGATTGATCAACGGCGTAAAGCAATTGCAACAAACGCTGCACAAACCCTGAAAGCAATTAGAACAGGTACAGCCAAGCATGGTACTCTTGAGGATCTGCGGGCTGATTTGCTAAGTGAAGGATGAGAGTTCTTGTTTGGGATAGTAGCTTTAAGCGTGCTTTTAAACGAGTTATTCGTAAAAATCCTCGCTTAGAAGAAGCAATTTTTGAAGTTGTGGAATTACTTGTAACTGAATCCATTTGCACCTACCTTAAAATCACATAAGTTAAAAGGTGATTTAGAGGGTTTGTGGGCTTGTTGGGTCGAGTATAATTGCCGTATTATTTACACGTTTCAGTCCAATCCTGATGAGGATGAAGATACGATCGTGCTAATCTATATTGGTACTCATGATGAGGTTTATTGAGAAATGCAGAGAAGGCGATCGCTTTAGGAAAGTTTCAAAATGCGATTTTCTATGTTCCCAGTTATGCCCCAGTACAAGCGTTCTATTGGGTTAGGCTCGTGCTGGCACTAATTAATCGGATTCATCCTAGATTGCTACCCATATTATCACCGCTAATTGCGATCGCCTCCGCTCTCATCGTCGGTGCTATCCTGATACTAATTGCTGGGGCAAATCCCATAACTGCATACAGCATTTTATTTCAAGAATCTCTCTCTACCTACTTTGGATTTGGTAACACCCTCACCAAAATGACACCCTTACTGTTCGCTAGTTTAGGCGTGTTAGTAGCATTGCGGGCTGGGCAATTTAATATCGGTGGAGAAGGACAAATTTATCTGGGTGCGTTGGGAAGTACTTTAATTGGGTTATACGTGCAAGGATTACCTGCGGTGATTCATATCCCCTTAGCACTTTTGGCAGGATTTTTCTTTGGTGCAGTTTGGGGTTGGATTCCTGGTTATCTCAAAGCGATGCGCGGAGTGAATGAGGTAATTACTACATTGTTGCTCAACTATATCGCTGTAAATTTAGTTAGCTACCTCGTACAAAATCCATTAATGGCAACAGGTGCGCCTAGTCCTTATTCGCCATTAATTGCTAAAACATCCCGTTTGCCAATTATATTACCCCAAAGCCTCGCCCATGCTGGTATTTTATTTGGTTTAATTGCCGCAGGTATTTTATGGGTATTGTTAGTGCGATCGCCTCTAGGTTATCAAATTACGGCAGTGGGATTTAACCCGATTGCCGCCCGTTATGCCCACATATCGGTTGAACGTACCATTATGCTGGTAATGGCTGCTGCGGGTGGTTTAGCTGGGTTAGCTGGGAGTTGTGAGGTGATGGGGTTGAAATATCGGTTATTTGAACAAGTTTCACCAGGTTATGGATTTGATGCCATTGCGATCGCTTTTTTAAGTCGTGGTAGTGTTGTCGGTGTAGTATTGACTTCTTTGTTTTTTGCGGCGCTTCGCAGTGGTGCGAATGTCATGCAGCGTAGTGCAGGTGTGCCGGTAACTGTAGTTTACGCGATTCAAGGGTTTATGGTGTTGTTTATTGCTATCAGTTTTGCAGTCGAAAGAGAGATAAGAGTAAAAACGCAAAGGAACGCGAAGGTTTAACGCAGAGGAACACAAAGAAAACTTTGCGAAACTTTGCGAAACTTTGCGCTTCCCTCATGCGTTCCTCTGCGTTTAAAAATAACTCTATGAATAATCTCAACTTCTTCTCTGATTACTTAGTAGCTACTTTGCGTCTAGCCGTCCCCTTGGCATTTGCAGCCCTTGGAGGATTATACTCGGAACGATCGGGGGTGTTAAATATCGCCTTAGAAGGAATGTTGCTTACTGGTGCTTTTACTAGTGCTGCGGCTACTTTCTACACTGGTAGTCCCTGGCTTGGTATCCTTGTATCTTTAATTGCTGGGGGATTAGTTGGACTACTCCATGCTATTTTATGTATAACTTTGCGTGTGGATCAATTAGTATCTGGGCTAGCAATTAATCTTGTCGCAGCTGGATTAACATCGTTTTTGGCCCGGTTAGTGTTTAGGGGCAGTAGTACACAGCAGTTACCTGGAATCGGGGCAATTATGATTCCTGGTTTAGCCAATATTCCCCTGATTGGACCGCTACTATTTCAGTCAGATATTTTAGTATATTTATTATTTATCTTAGTGATTTTAACTACATATATTTTATTTAAAACTAGCTTTGGACTGACATTGCGGGCAGTGGGAGAATCTCCGAAAGCTGCTGACACGGCTGGAATTTCCGTACCATTTGTCCGTTATATCGCTGTGGTGATTAGTGGCACTCTTGCGAGTTTAGGAGGCGCTTATTTAACATTGGTACAGGTAAGATTTTTTGCCGAAGGGATGAGTGCTGGTAAAGGATTTATTGCGATCGCAGCATTAATTTTTGGCAGATGGCATCCTGTAGGTACTGCTTTGGCTTGTTTGCTGTTTGGGGCTACAGAAGCTTTACAACTGCGAATTCAGGCATTAGGGGCAAATATCCCTTACCAATTTTTAGTAATGTTACCTTATGCGATCGCTTTATTAGCATTAGTGGGTAAATTAGGGAAATCTACACCCCCGAAAGCTTTAGGTACTCCCTACTTTGGAGAAAATCGCCACTCAGACTAATTTAACGTGAGTGGTTTAACTTTTGCCTTCTTAGATTACTGATTAGATACCGAAAAATTCCCGATATAACCTGAAAATTTTATGAGACAAAATTGCGAGTTCTGCTGAACCGAAACGCCGTTTAATTGAGGCAGTTCAGTCATGGAATCAAATCAATCTCACAAAGAGACAGAATAGTATTCAACAATTCCTTTAATTCAGGACACAGATTGACTGCATCCATTAAATTATTGTTTTTTAAAATCTTGGCTGCATCGCGAGTTTTACTATAACTGCGTTTTTTACCTTTCGCAGATTCTCTGGCTCTTGGTACATTTTGGGAACTTGAGCAAGAGAAGTTTCTAAGGGATTATGATCCCAATTTGGGCGTAATAACTTTTGATCTTCTGTATTAAAATATTTAACATCTAAACCACGAGAGTCAATGTGTTTAAAGGGTTCCGATGCATGACGATCATTTTGTTGAGTAAGTGTTTCTAGAGCAATTTCATATGCTAACCCTTTAGGAGCGACTTCTAGCGAGTAGTCGAGCGGTGCATAACCAGGCACACTCATGGACAAAGAAATTGTTATACTTTTAGCCTGATCGCGCGTCATAATATCACCCAGTCCACCCAATTCGGAAATTTTGGTTCCTAGTTGAGCATTTGCTGATGCTGCTAAAAGTGAAAAAATTTCTAACAGAGAGGTTTTACCTACACCATTAGCACCAATCATCACCGTCAGGGGTCGCTCATGCATATCGACTTGTACATTATACAAGCGACGATATCCTTCAATTGTTATACTTTCAAACAAGTTCATAATATAGTTATTAGCAACTGTTGTACCTATTGCTTTCTACTGTCCGTACTTTCTGATCTTTTCCTTACTGTAAAGCCTTAAGGCAATTTTTAGCAGTATCCACAAAATCTGAATAGGTCAACGCGGGCGTTAGCATAATAGCAAAATCAACAAATAATGTGATATATGCCTATATCAAAAGCCACTCATGTCGCAAAATAACCAAACCGCCGTTGAATTCCGTGATGTCACTTTTAGCCGCAACCATCGCCCATTGGTGTCAAATCTCAATTTCACCATTCGCCAAGGAGAAGCACTGGTATTACTTGGGCGCAGTGGTAGCGGCAAAACCACGACAATGAAGTTAATTAATCGCCTATTTACACCTACACAAGGCGAAGTTTTATTTGATAGTATTGCCACAACTCAATGGGATGAAATTAAACTGCGGCGAAAAATTGGTTACGTAATTCAAGAAATTGGTTTATTTCCCCATTTCACTGTCGAACGCAATGTCGGTTTAGTCCCATCTTTAGAAGGTTGGCAACCCAAACAAATTAAAACGCGGGTTTATGAACTGTTGCAATTGGTAGGCTTAGAACCAGCACAGTTCGCCGGACGTTACCCGCACGAACTTTCGGGAGGACAAAGGCAAAGAGTTGGTGTCGCCAGGGCTTTAGCAGCAGATCCGCCAGTATTGTTGATGGATGAACCCTTTGGCGCACTCGATCCAATTACGCGGCTAGAACTGCAACAAGAGTTTCGGCATTTGCAGCAGGAGTTAGGCAAAACTGTTGTGTTTGTCACCCACGATATTCAAGAAGCCTTTGTGTTGGCATCGAGAATTGGTTTAATGTATGGTGGAGAATTGGTAGTATTGGGGACGAGAGATGAATTTATGCGATCGCAACATCCAGAAAGCCTCGCCTTTCTCCAATGTCTGCGTTCCCTGCAAGATACTTTATGAAAAATTTCTTCCTGGTTAAGTATGCCCCAGAAATTCTTCAGCATACTCTAGAACACCTATTTTTAGTAGGCATTGCCATTGGAATCGCCATACTTGTAGGCATTCCATTAGGTATTTTAATTACACGTAAAACCTATCTCCGCCAACCAATTCTCGGCATAGCGAATATTCTGCAAACTATTCCTAGTTTGGCCCTGTTTGGCTTACTCATTCCTGTTCCCATAATTGGCGGAATTGGTGCAGTACCAGCAATTGTTGCCCTGACTGTATATTCCTTGCTGCCGATAATTCGTAATACTTACACAGGTATTACTAGCGTCGATCCAGCGATTAGAGAAGCTGGGAGAGGCATGGGGATGACAGATAGACAATTATTATTACAAGTTGAGATTCCCTTGGCAATGGGAGTAATTTTGGCAGGTGTGCGAGTAGCAACAGTAATTGCTATAGGTATTGCAACCATTGCCGCAGCGATTGGGGCTGGTGGTTTGGGAGTATTTATTTTTCGCGGCATATCAGTAGTGAACGATCAGTTAATTTTGGCTGGTGCAGTTCCGGCGGCGGTAATTGCATTACTGGCTGACTTTGCAATTGGCTGGATGGAAAATAAATTAAAAATTAAAAATTAATGAAAAGATTTTTCAGACTTTGCTTTTTAAGTTTTGCCTTGTTATTGGTAATCATTGGCTGCACGCCAAATTTAAATAGTAGTAGCGGTGGTAATATTATTATTGCTTCCAAAGATTTTACTGAACAAGATATTTTAGGTGAACTATTAGCACAGCAAATTGAGGCAACAACTAATTTAAAAGTGGATCGCCGTTTCCGTTTGGGTGGTTCTTTTGTTTGTCATAGTGCTATTACTTCTGGGAAAATTGATGCATATATTGAGTACACAGGCACATCTTTTACTGGGATTTTAAAGCAAAAAGCAATTAACGATCCTAAAGAAGTTTATCAGAAGTTAAAACAACTTTATGCCCAGCAATTTAATTTGGAAGTGATGCCAAGCTTGGGTTTTGAAAACACTTTTGCAATGATTATTCGGGGTGAAGATGCCAAACGTAACAATATTCAAACTCTCTCCCAAGCTTCTCAATATACACCTCAGTGGCGCGGCGGTTTTGGCTATGAATTTTTGGAAAGGGAAGATGGTTTTCCTGGATTAGCTAAAACCTACGGGTTGCTTTTTGCCAAACCTCCCCAAATTATGGACTTGGGTTTAGTGTATCGTGCTCTGATTCAAAAACAAGTAGATATGGTGGCGGGTAGTTCCACAGATGGGCAGATTTACCGCTTGGATGTAGTGGTACTAAAGGATGATAAAAAATATTTTCCTCCTTACGAGGCTGCGCCAATTGTTCGGCAAGAAATTTTAAAAAAATATCCTGAAGTAAGAACAGCGATCGCATCACTTGCTGGAAAGATTTCAGCAGATGAAATGCGACATTTAAACTATTTAGTTGAGGGAGAATTACGTGATGTTAAAGATGTTGTCCAGGAGTTTCGTAAATCGAAGGGATTCAAATAATATCGTGTCCGGTGAAAGACTTATCATTAAGAGCGCAGGGGGCAGGGGGCAGGGGGCAGGGAGCAGGGAGCAGGGGGCAGGGGGCAGGGGGAAAGAGGCTTTTGGGATTTTTGCACAGATGCGGTAATCATAAGTGATTAACCGGACTTAATATGAGAGGTTCTTTCCGGTGCAGGTTCATATAAAGCTGCGTCCAAACGCAACCGAGTAATTATATTAGGACTTACGCAAAATATCTCTCAAACTCTGATTTCTCCGTGCCGCGCCAGTTGCTACAAGTCGGGGAACCCGCCCAACGCACTGGCTTCTCTGTGCCTCTGCGGTTCGTTATTCCGTAACTTGTGCGTAAGTCCTATATATGTACTGGCATAACAGCTTGGCTAACTGCTGCCAAAAGTTCAAGTGCAGCAAAACCCATATCTTTTAGCGATCGCCTACATTTGTGATGACCCGTAGGGAAAAATGGATAAAGTCGAGCTAAGGGGATAGTTAGGGTTGAGCCAATACTGAGTCAGAAGTAGTACTGATGAATCTTCTCACTTTCAGCCAAGGTATTCATTCCTCGGAATTAATTTTATGCCTAAGCCTAGTTAATTTTACTTTTTACTCAGCACTATTTCGGTGGGTTTTTGTTTAAGGTTTACGATCACCTTTTAACTATACTTTGCTAATCAAGTTTCACTGCGATCGCAACAAATAAGAAGATTGTGGAAACTCAAACATTGGTGAGGGATGGGAATGGTAACATTACCCTGTTAGCCTAATAGTTAATCCTATGTGTTTCTGGTTATCACCTTCCTCTCGTCATGCTTATGGCTAAAACAACTAGGATTTTTGGTGCGAATTCTCTAAAGTTTAAAAACAGGGGTCGGGAAACGGCAAGGACGCGCTCTCTCACCCCACTAGCTCGCTTTTTACGTTTGCCTTTGTACTTCTTGGTCGCTTTGCTATGCATTGTCGGTTCACCAGTGCTAGCAAAAGTTCCTAGCTCAATCAATTCTTTATCCCAACTGCCAATAAACAGTCTGACATCGCTCGCTGTGCCCACTGATGCCGCCTCACTCCTACAGCAGGGCAAAATTTTATACAGTAATGGCAACTTTGCCAAAGCTGTAGAAGTGTTACAACAGGCTGTCCAAATATATAAGCAGCAAGGGGAGAACTTGACACTAGCAGTGACACTGAGTAATCTTTCCCTAGCTTACCAGCAACTCGGTGCATGGAGTCAGGCGCAGCAGGCAATTACAGAAAGCTTAAATTTACTCCAAGGACAAGGTAAAAACCAAAATCTGCAAATATTTGCCCAATCACTAGATATTCAAGGTCGTCTGCAATTGGCAATGGGACACTCTGAGGCGGCTTTGACAACTTGGCAGCGGACAGAAGAAATTTACAAACAAGCAGATAATCAAAGTGGCGTGGTGCGATCGCTAATCAATCAAGCACAAGCGTGGCGCACCCAAGGATTTTACCCACGGGCGATCAAAACACTCGATCGAATAAGTCAGACGCTAAAATCTCAACCCGATTCTATAGAAAAGACAGTGAGTTTGCGATCGCTTGGTGATACTCTTTTGGTATTGGGCGATTTGAAAAAGTCACGCCAAGCATTAGAAGAAAGTCTGATAATTGCTCAAAATCTAGAATCAAGGGCTGATATTGGGGCTAGTCTGTTCAGCTTGGGGAATAATGCCCGTAAACAAAACCAAAAGGAACAGGCGATCGCCTATTATCAACAAACAGTCGCAGTATCTCCCTCACCTCTAACAAAAGTTCAAGCACAACTCAATCACCTGGGACTACTGATTAAAGATAAAGAATGGGCAAAGGTTCAAACTTTTTTGCCATCAATTGAGTCTCAACTCAACCAACTCCCCCTCAGCCGTGCGAGTATTTACGCTCAGGTTAACTTTTCAGAAAGTTTGGTAAAAGTCAAGAGTGGGATATTGCAAGCATCCAATCAGAGTTTTGACTCAAAATTAAGTACAAAAGACTCAGCAAAATTACTCGCTAGTGCCATCCAGCAATCCCGCAGTTTAGAAGACAAGCGGGCAGAGGCTTATGCTCTCAAGAGTTTAGGCGGCTTGTACGAAGAAACCAGACAGTGGTCAGAAGCGCAAAACCTGACCAGGCAAGGATTAGCTTTGGCACAGAGTAGCAATGCACCAGAAATTACCTATAGCTTGGAATGGCAGTTAGGTAGATTGCTCTGGGCAAAAAAAGATATTAATGGTGCGATCGCCGCTTATGATGCTGCTGTAGACACTCTTGAGTCTCTCCGCAAAGATTTAGTAGTCAATAAAGATGTAGTCAACCAAGATGTACAATTTGACTTTCGCGACAGTGTAGAACCCGTCTACCGCCAGTCAGTAGAGTTACTGCTGCAATCTCAAAAAGGAAAACCAAATGAAAAAATATTGGAGAAAGCACGCCAGCGGATTGAAGCACTCCAACTAGCAGAATTAGACGACTTCTTTCAGGAAGCTTGTCTGCAAGGTCAGAAAGTAGCCCTAGATCGAGTAGTAGACAAAGATAATTCCAAGGCTGCCATCCTTTATCCAATTATTCTTCGTGACGAACTCCAGGTAATTGTCAAAATTCCTAAACAACCTCTGCAAAGCTACAGTACCAAGATTTCCCAAAAAGAAGTAGAGAAACTCTTAATAGAACTGCGAAGAAATCTTGTCGATCCAACTGCTACTAAGATCGTCCAAACCCAATCGCAAGAAGTTTACAACTGGCTGCTTAAACCCATTGAATTACAACTGCAAAAAAGTGGCGTCGATACCTTAGTCTTCGTCCTAGATGTCCCATTACGCAATTTACCAATGGCAGCTCTCTACGATGGTAAACAATACTTGGTAGAGAAATATGCGATCGCCCTGAGCGTCGGTCTACAACTCCTCGACCCGAAACCGCTGGTAAAACAGCAGCTTAGAGCGCTAACCGCAGGACTGACTCAGCCGCCGCCAGGATTTCCCAAGTTTGCACCATTGCTGGCGATCAAATCTGAATTTGACGGTATTGCTAAAGCAGGAGTTTCGACAACCAGCCTACTTGATGGAGATTTTAAGAAAAAGAATTTGGAAAGTGAAATTGGTGCTGCTTCATTCAACATAGTGCATTTGGCAACCCACGGTCAGTTTAGTTCCCGCATTGAAGAAACTTTTATTTTAGATTTCGATGGTCAGATCAATGTCAAAGATTTTGATACTCTCTTCCGCAGTCAGGGTAAAACCGTAGTAGAATTATTAGTTTTGAGTGCTTGCCAGACAGCAACAGGAGACAACCGTGCAGCACTCGGTCTAGCAGGAGCAGCTGTCCGAGCTGGGGCACGTAGTACTATAGCTTCCCTGTGGCAGATTGATGATGAATCAACAGCGATGTTTGTTAGTGCCTTCTATCGAGAACTCAAAAGTGGCAAAATTACCAAAGCCGAAGCAGTCCATCGTGCCCAGCTACAGCTGCTGAAACATCCCAACTACAGAGCACCAAGCTTTTGGTCTGCCTATGTATTGATTGGTAATTGGTTGTGATTTGAGGAGCTAATCTTCGTAATCGATCGCTCAAATTGTACGCTCAAAATTTTGCAACCTATCTGCTAGTTGATAAGCCGCTTTTAGCAGCTTGAAGCTATTTTGATAAAAGAATAAATACTCAAAACCTTTATTTCCTATATCATCTTAATATACAATCTTTTAATTTTAGGGGATATTTTTACCTAATCGCCAGTCCCAATTTTCTTTTTACAGTATTCAATTTTGTGGCATAAATTTATTGCATTCGGGTGATATATACATAGCAGCATTGAACCCTAGAAATTGACTTATGAATAACTCCACCTATCAGCTAGACGATTTCGCTTTAACATTGCCGATTTCCCAAACAGCTCGCATAACTGCCCAGCAATTTGCTAACCAGCAGCCAAATCCTGAAAAAGCAGAGCAAGTTCGGCTGAATACTTTAGCTGTATGGGTGGTGAATGACTACTTGCAGATGATGGATATTCCTACCGATCTTCAAGCTAGTGACAGTTGGAACCCGATCGTGCGCCTTTGTGGGGATGTAGCTGATTTAGAAGTGCCCTCAATTGGCCGTCTGGAGTGTCGCCCCGTGCATTTGCATCAGCAGATATGTTCTATTCCTCCAGAAACTTGGGAAGAACGGGTGGGTTATTTAATAGTTCAATTTGATGAATCGCTCGAAGAAGCAAGGCTGCTTGGTTTTATCCCTAGTGTGGCAACTGAAACAGTTCCTTTAGGGCAACTGCAACCATTGGAAGCGTTTATTGACCACATCTGGCAACTGCGCCAATCCCCAGTTAATTCATTAGTGAATTTGAATCAGTGGTTTGCTGGTATATTTGAGACTGGCTGGCAGACTATTGAATCGCTGTGGAACGTACCGGAACTCAGGGCAACTTATGCCTTTCGTGGTATTGAAACTTTGGAATTAGATGCCCTCAAACAACCAGAATCAATTACTAAACGGGCAAAAGTAATTGATTTAGGTATCCAAATCCACAACCAACCTGTGATGTTGATTGTGGAAATTAGTCCCGAAAAGGATCGACAAACTAGTATTCACCTCCAATTGCACGCCACTGGAAATCAAATCTACTTGCCACCAGGAGTTCATCTCACTGTTATAGATAGTTCAGGAGCAATATTTCTCGATGCTCAATCTAGAAAATCAGACAACTACATTCAGTTGCAGTTTCGTGGTGAACCCACAGAGCAATTTAGTGTTAGGGTAGCCTTGGATAATACCAGTATCACCGAATATTTCCGAATTTGAAATATGTAGCTATCTTCCCTCTTTGTCGGTAATTTATTAAGTGATAACTCATTAACTAAAAATTAAAAATTAAAAATCCAAGCCAGCTTTTAGGGATTTTGAAAAAAATCTGTAGACGCATGTGGGACTTGCGATCGGACATTAGAACAGGGCACGATCTTGTACAGGGAGATAGCGACGGTTATGAGTAAATTAGTGGCGATCAAATTCGGAGAGGGTAGTTTTGAGCAGGGGTTTGCTGTCACCCTCCAAATTGGTGAAGAACACGAGCGTGCTGCCACAGAAATCAGCGGGAGGCTACCTTCATTCCCGGAAATGCCGCTATATTATAGTCATTGGCAGTCTAGTTATCGGCAGATAGGCAATCGTTATCGTCTCCATGCTGACCAAATGCAGGTGACGAATGTATCGATGGTTCAAGACTGCGAAAACGCTTCTCATATTTTGCGGGCACGCTTTAATACCTGGCTGCGAGCAGAGGAGTTTCGCCCTTTGAGGGAAAAATGGTTAGAAAGATTATCGTCCAGCGACGAAGTAAGGGTGATTCTGCAAACAGAAAATAGCCAATTGCAGCTATTACCCTGGCATCTGTGGGACTTATTAGAACGCTATCCCAAAGCTGAAATTGGCCTTTCTTCACCATCCTACGATCGCATTCACAAGCCATACACTCTCAATCAATTAGTCAATATTTTGGCAATTGTGGGCAATAGTAAAGGGATTGACACCCAAGCCGATCGGGCTTTACTGCAACAGTGTAGTAATGCAGAGGTGAGCTTTTTGGTAGAACCACAACGTAAGGAATTGACTGAGCATCTCTGGGGAAAAAACTGGGATATTCTCTTCTTTGCCGGACACAGTTCCAGTCAAGGAAATGGAGAAAGCGGACGAATTTACCTGAATAGAACCGATAGTCTTACCATTGGCGAGTTAAAGTACGCTCTCAAAAAAGCCATTGAAAACGGTTTACAATTAGCTATATTTAACTCCTGTGATGGATTGGGATTGGCGCGAGAATTAGCTGATTTGCAAATTCCTCAAATGATTGTCATGCGCGAACCTGTCCCAGATCAGGTTGCGAAGGAGTTTTTAAAGTATTTTCTCCAAGGCTTTGCCGGTGGCGAGTCTTTATATCAAGCGGTACGCCAAGCGCGAGAACGCTTGCAAGGACTTGAGGATAGATTTCCTTGTGCAACTTGGCTACCAGTGATTTGCCAAAATCCGGCACAGATACCACCGACTTGGGATGAATTAAGGTCTACAAAATCTGAAGAAGATAAAGCAAATTTACCTTTGTCTAACAGACGCAGATTTAAGAGAACTGTGTTATCCAGCTTGGCAGTTACAGCTTTAGTTTTTGGCGTGAGATTGGTGGGATTGCTAGAAAATCCAGAGATTCAAGCCTTTGACCTAATGATGCGATCGCGCCCCGCAGAAGGACTCGACCCCCGAGTGTTGATCGTCACAATTGACGATGACGATCTGGCAATTCAAAGACAAAATGGCGAGTCCTTGATCGGAGCTTCCATTTCTGAAAAATCTCTCAATAAACTCTTAGCAAAACTGAATCAGTACCAACCCAGCGCGATCGGCTTAGATATCTACCGTGATTTTAAGGCTAAAGAGCCAGATTTAATTACTCGTCTCCAGCAAACTCAGAACTTGGTTGGCGTATGCAAGGGGAGTGATAGCACAGAAAATATCAAAGGTATTAAGCCGCCACCAGAAATCCCTCCAGGAAATCTGGGATTCAGTGACTTTATTCACGATCGCGATGGAGTTATTCGTCGGCATCTTTTGTTCATGAAGCAGGAGACGACATCATTGTGTTCTGCTTCATATTCCTTTAGTTTACAACTAGCATCCCTCTATCTGCGCTCTTCAGGAATTCAAACAAAGTTCACCCCTGAAGGAAATTTGCAGCTGGGTAAAACTATTTTTCCGAATCTGAAATCTCGCACTGGCGGCTATCAAAATATTGATGCTAATGGCGGTCAAATTTTACTTAACTATCGTTCTTCAAAAGAAATAGCCGAACAGGTAAAGCTAACGCAATTTTTATCTAGTCCGGTTAACCCCAGCGCCATCAAAGACCGGATTGTTCTCATTGGTGTGACTGCAAAGGGGGATTCTCCAGACACCTGGCCGACACCTTATGGAATTCCTTTAGATGAGCAAATGCCAGGAGTACTGGTACAAGCTCACATGGTCAGCCAGATCCTTGGTGCAGTTCAGGATGGGCGGCCGTTGCTGCGGGCTTGGTCATGGTGGGCGGAGGTCGCCTGGATTTGGGGCTGGTCTTTAATTGGAGGAGTCCTGGCTTGGCGCAGGCTTTCCTTACCCTGGTTGGCATTGGTAATCGGTGTTACTTCTAGCGTTTTGTATATAGTTTGCTTTGGTCTGTTAATTTCGGGTGCTTGGGTGCCTTTCGTACCGTCGGCTTTATCACTAGTAGCGATGGCGAGTTTGATGTCAATTTATAATAATTCAAAAATAAAAGTGCGGGTGGGGAATCGGGAGGAAGCAAGGGTGCAGGGAGCAGGGCGCAGGGGAGCAGGGGAGAAGTTGCAGTAAGTTTTTCCCCTCTCCCCTTTGCACCCCGCCCCTGTACCTCTTTTCAATGCCCAATCTAAATAGGTCGGCGTAAATAATTATTGTTGGGATAAGGCAGGGGGCAGGGGGCAGGGAGCAGGGAGCAGGGAGCAGGGAGCAGGGAGCAGGGAGCAGGGGGAGAAAGAGTTTAAGCCTTATTTACTTTTATTTACACAGTTTGGTTTTATTGCACCAACTTACTTAAAATCTAAAATCTAAAATCCTATGAGGTCAGGTTTCTATGAATTCAAATTCACAAGCGATAAAACTGTTTTTAGTAGTAGCTTTTAGCTGTACAAGTTTATTAGCTAGTCTGACTCCAGTACTGGCGAAACCAACCCCTAATCGCTTTGATGCTAAAACGATCCTTGCTCAAGCCAAAACCTTTAATCAACCTCCAATTCCATCTGGCTCCCCTCCTAAAATTCGCCTTCGTGGCGGAGGTAAACGAGCCTTTAATCAACCTCCAATTCCAGCTGGCTCACCTCCTGGAGGTCGCGTTCGTGGTGGAGCGAAGCGTGGGGAACCTGCATGTCCTACACCTAAAATTGACTTGACTGCTTTAGTGCCCTTTACTCAGGAAGCTAACTCAGTGATTAATGTCTGGGGACAAACAACAGTAGAACATCCAAGTTGGTTTTTCTATGTGCCATATACTAAAGATTCACCATATACAGTTGAATTTGTGCTGCAAGATCCAGACGCTAACGAGGTATACAAAAAAGCGATCGCTTTATCGGATAAGCCAGGAGTCATCCGTGTTTCTTTGCCTAGCACTACTCCCGGTTTGGCAGTAGATAAACAATACCGTTGGTTTTTCACCATTAACTGTGACAAGCAAAAGAACTCGCCTCCAAGTTTTGTTGAAGGGGTAATAAAACGAGTTAATCTGAGTCAACCAACACTCAAAGAAATAGAAACGGCAGAACCTCTAAAGCGCTACGCCATCTATGCCCAAAATGGGATATGGTACGAGGCACTGACGACGTTGGCTGAACTGCGCGAAAAAAATCCTCAAGATCCAACACTGAAAGCAGAGTGGCGAAATTTGTTAAGCAGCATCCGCTTAGATGATGTTGCCGAAGAACCCATTCTTCCAGGAACACCTTAAACTAGGAAAATAATGTTTATAGGACTTACGCAAAAAATCTCTCTAACTCTTATTCCTCTGTGTTCTCTGCGTTCTCTGTGGTTTGATTTTCCGTGACCTGTGCGTAAGTCCTGGTTTAGTTAAGCAAAAATTTTGATGTAGAGAGGTTGCAATACAACATCTCTACATAGGTGTTGTTTAGTTTGCAGCAACACTTACTAAACCATTGTGCCTGAGCAAAGCGATCGTACTTGGTTCGCGACCCCGGAAAGTTTTAAACACCTCCATTGGATGCTTGCTACCACCGAGTGCTAGCACCGTATCCCGATAACGCTTACCTGTAGCTTTTATAGCTTCCTCATTTTCAAGCCCAGCTTCTTCAAAAGCGGCAAAAGCATCAGCACTAAGCACTTCAGCCCATTTATAACTGTAGTAACCTGCTGCATAACCACCCTCAAAAATGTGCCCAAAAGAACATAGAATTGAATCTTCTGGAAGTGGTGGTAAAACAGTAGTAGTCTTGGCTATGCGATGACGCACATCTGCTGGAGTTTCATTGCTACCGGAACGATAGCGGTAGTGTAGTTCTAAATCAATACTGCTAAGGTGAATTTGCCGTAACATACCAGTACCACTCATATAATTACGCGCCGCTAGCAGCTTTTGATAATAATGCTCTGGTAGGGCTTCTCCAGTTTCGTAATGTTTAGCCATGCCAAACAAAGTGGGTCGCTCATAACACCAGTTTTCCATAAACTGACTGGGTAGTTCCACTGCATCCCATTCCACATTATTGATGCCTGCGGCTCCAGCATAGTCAACCTTGGTGAGCATGTGGTGCAATCCATGACCAAACTCGTGGAACAAAGTCTCTACTTCATAGAAAGTCATCAAACTCGGCTTGCCATCTACTGGAGGAGTTTGGTTACATATCAAATAGGCCACAGGCAACCGGATGGCAGTTGCACCATTTTCAGTTTTGCCACGATTGATGCATACATCCATCCAAGCACCACCGCGTTTTTCTGCTGGACGGCTATAGGGGTCTAAGTAGAAGTAAGCGATGGGAGAACCAGTTTCATCAGCTATTTGGAAATAACGGACATCCTCATGCCATACTGGGGATTGACCATCGGCAGGAGTAACAGTAACACCAAATAGCCGTTTAACAAGCCCAAACAAGCCATCTAGCACTTGGGGAAGGGGAAAGTAGGGACGTAATTCTTCAGCGGTAAAGGCAAATTTTGCTTCTCGTTGGCGTTCTGCCCAAAAACTGATGTCCCAATGTTTTAAATCTTGATATTCTTCTCCATAAGATGCAGCAAAAGCTTGGAGTTCTTTTAAGTCTTTGACAGCAGCATCATAACTGGCCTGGCGTAGTTCTTCTAATAGTGCTTCGACTGCCTCAACATTAGGAGCCATCTTACTTGCAAGGCTCAACTCGGCAAAACTTTTAAAGCCAAGTATATCTGCGAGTTCTTGCCGTAACTCCAAAATACGCACAATTAACGGGTTATTATCTAAATCGCCACTAGAAGCACGGGTGATATGAGCTTTGTAGAGCTTTTCACGCAAATCTCGACGGGTGCTGTGCTGCATAAAAGGGCCGTAACTGGGGAAGTCTAAAGTAATGCGCCAAGGTCCATTTTCTGGTGTGGCGTTCTCTTCTCCAGCCGCCCGTGCAGCTTGGGCGGCTAAACTCACCAAACTTGGTGGTAAACCGTCAATTTCGGCTTTTGTTGTTAGGGTTAAGCTAAAGGTTTTCGTGGCATCAAGTACATGGTTAGAGAATTTAGTAGAAAGTTCTGCCAACTCCATCTGAATGGCGTTGAAACGCTCTCTTGTCTCACCTTTTAAGCCAACACCAGAAAGTTCTGCATCTCGAATGGCGGCTTCTACAATGCGCTGTTGGGCTAATTCTAAAGTTGCCCAACTATCACTGCTACGGAGTGCCTTAAAAGCGTTGTAGATGGGTTGGCTTTGACCGAGTTTGTTGATAAATTGTACAACTAGTGGCTGTACGATTTCATGAGCTTCGCGCAGTTCCGGGCTATTTTTAACACCCATTAAATGATTTACCGCTCCCCAACTCCAGGTAAGCCGTTCTGTCAGCTTTTCTAAGGGTTCTACTAAACCACTCCAAGTCGGCTGTACGCTAGTCTCTAAGGTGGCAAGTTGCCGATCGAGTTCTGCTAGCAACTGATTGAAGGCTGGTACTACTCGTTCTGGTTTAATCTCTCCAAAGGGAGGTAAACCAGTGCCTTGGAGTAAGGGATTATCGGAAATAATGGTACTTGCACTCATGGTTTTGTGTGAACTGCGAACGAAAAAAAATCATTGTTGATTTTTATTTATATATCTTCTAATGTAACGATCGCTGTGCTATTTAGTATTGCCATTGTGGCAAAAAGGTAAAAAAAACGATAATTCCTCACAAAAGTATGCCGATACGACTATTTTGTTTAGTTTATGAAGTTGCGATCGCACAAAGTATGCCGATACGACTATTTTGTTTAGTTTATGAAGTTGCGATCGCACATCGTCGATGCTTCACATCGGGAACAGAGTGCATTCACCTACCTGAATCTGACTAAAGGCGATCGCCAAAAGACGCGATCGTGTACTATGTCAAACAGCTAACTCGTCCGTCAGCATGGGCGTTACCTTGAAAGCGCAGTTTCAGCCCAAGAATTTCGCGTTTTTAAGGCGTGGAAGCGCACAAATTACCTGAGCGTCAGCGAGTGTCTTTACCAAACCAAAAAGGAGGCTTCATATTTCCATATTTATGATATTATTTGGCAACTCATCTTTTTACTCGTAAAATCGAAGACAAGATCGAGGTCAGTAAAAAAGAGTCCCTAAATTAATGAATACGTTAATCAGTCAGGGTGGAAGAGCTATCACTAAATTTCAGGTGGTAGACCGGATAAACGATATCGCTTGGCAAGCTCACCAAGGCAGCGTTGCAGCGATTATTCAGCTATTGAACGAAAAGCTAGCCCAGTCTTGTGTCAGAACTAGAGCCATTTTTTCTGATGGTGTCTTACAAATTCTGTGCGAGGCAGCTAGAGTAGAACAACTAGAGCAATCTCCCCTAGTAGAACAAATCCAGCAAATTCTTGAGTCTATCGCCCCGCGTCACATTCGCCGCGTCAAGATCAACAGTCGGATTGTTCGAGAACAACAATTGCTGTGGTTAAAAGAAATAGATAGCGATCGCGAGAATCAATTGCTTTGGTCGCAGGAAATTGCATTAATTCAGCCCAATATTGTAAAGCAATTAATTAAAGATTTCACAGAAGCTCAAGCTGAACTAGGAAAACCAAATTATCCTAAAACTCAAGTCTCTCGTCCTTTAGTACTCATTAACAAAGAAAAATACAAAAATAAACCTCAAACAAAGATATTAGCAGCAGCTGGTTTATGCTCGCTGTTGTTGCTTAGTTGGGTTGTTTATGCCCAGCTAGGTAATAAACTGAAAAATCTAATACAACCAGAAACTTCCAAATCTTTAACTACAGAAAATACTAACCACAGCAAAGCCCAAACACCATCTCGCTCTCCTAACAATAGCTTTTCTGAGCCATCTGACGATCCATTTCAAATATCTGTGCGAATTGCCAACCAAGCTTCTGCATCTGGTAAAACAGCCACAACCTCAACTCAGTGGTTAGAGATCGCTGCTAAGTGGCAACGGGCCTCAGATTTAATGAGTACTGTACCACAAACCCACAGCCGTTATCAAGAAGCTAAGATTCGTACTCAACTTTATAAAAAATACAGTGAGGCGGCACAGAAAGAAGCCGATAAGAGCAAATCTTAGTTTTTTCTGATTGGAAGATTTCGATTAGTGATTAGTATTCCAGCAGTAGGCAATGGATTATTTACTTTACTTATCACGCTTGATCCAAGCGCATAAAACGAATTTTAATAGCTAAGGTTTTTCTTGGGGAATAGGAGCAAATTCCCCACTTGATAATATTAGTTGTACTACCGAATAGGCGCGAAAGGGTTTTAGATAACACATATTTAATTTGTGGATATGTCTATAAAAAAATCGACCTTATTGTGAATAAAGTCGATTGAATCAAGCGGATTCATCCTGTGGTCAATCTAAAATTTAAAATCTAAAAGGTCTATATCCCCTAACTCAGGAGTTCTCCTGTTTCTTGCAGGGAGTGCAAGCGGCGGTAAATACCCTCGTGACGCAAGAGTTCATTGTGGCTACCCACTTCTACAATCTTTCCTTGCTCTAGAACGACAATTTTATCAGCTTCCCTTACTGTGCTTAAACGGTGGGCAATAACGATGGTGGTGCAAGTGCCCTGAATCGATCGCATCGCTAGCTGAATTGAACGCTCAGACTCATAATCTAAGCTAGAGGTGGCTTCGTCAAAAACCAGGACGTCTGGTTCCACTAACAACGCCCTCGCAATTCCCAAACGTTGTCTTTGTCCTCCAGATAGCCTGACACCTCGTTCCCCCACCACGGTGTAATAACCTTGGGGTAAGTGCTGCACTACTTCATCGACTCTGGCAATTCTACAGGCTTCCTGAACCTGCTCCAAACTGGCATTCGTTCTACCATAAGTCAGGTTATCCAATATAGTACCGTTGAAAACGTCTACTTCTTGGTGAACGATCGCTAGCCTTCGTCTATACTTACCTACATTCAAAGTGCGAATATCTTGACCATCAATCAGAATTTGACCTGCTTGAGGTTCAAAATATCGCAGCAGTAATTTTACTAAAGTAGACTTACCAGAACCAGAACGCCCCACTAATGCGACTGTTTGATATGGCTCAATCAACAAGCTGATATCTTGCAAAACTTGACGGTTGGCATCATATCCAAAACTGACGTGTGACAACTCAACTTTTCCGGTAAATTTATAAGGTGATTCTGTCTGGGTGTTCTCTTCTAAAAGACTAGCTGAATCAGATGCAGTTGGCTCTTGCAGAAATTCATGAAACCGCAGCATAGAAGAATAACGACGGGCAAAAACTTCTGCCAAGCTACTAATAGGTTCTAATTCGGCATAAGCCATGCTAGAAAGAGTTAAAGTCATGACAAAGTGACCGAGAGAAATTCTCCCATTTACTGTTGCTGCTAGAGTCAAACCTAGAATTGTAAACACACAAAACTGAATTACAGTTCTTTGCCAAGTACTCAGTTTCGTATAACCTTTGTGGATGCGATAATCAAGCACCGTTAGTTCACGATCCAAACGTTGCTTTTGCCGCTTGAGTTCCCTAGCTTCTGTAGCAAATGCTTTCACTGTTTTGATATTGGTGATCAGTTCAGAATTGCGGCTTTCGGTGTTCTCTGCATATTTATTCAGACGATTTTCGTACCTAATCAATTGCTGTAAATTCTTCAAGCTGAAGCTGAGAATAATTACAAAGGAAATTAGATATAAAATCGCAATTCGCCACTCAATCACCAAAATAAACACAAATATTCCCAGTACACGAGCCAGTTTAGGAATCAACTGTCCGGCGATTTCGGGATACGCCCAAGTGTGGTTCTCAACACCTCTAGCTACTCTTCCGGCGATGCGTCCGGGGTTATTTTCGTCATAAAATTCTAGTGGGAGAGTAAGAACTTTGGCGATGGCTGCTTCGGTTTGCTCTCGACGCGACCTGAAAGCTATATCCCAGTGAAACCAACCAGTCAACCAAGGTTGGGTTGGCGCTCTCACTACAGTGACAACGAAAATTAAACCCAGTAATACACCAAAAGTTAAAGCTTTATTAACTGGGTAATTGGTAATATCTGAAATAATTGCGATCGCACTTTGAAGTGGTTTATCCAAGGGTTGAGCAGACAAAACGTTTAAAATCTGCCCGATCGCATAAGGAACAACCAAATCAATAATTTCGTAAATGCCGGATGCTGCGATACTAAAAACACTCAGCTTCCAATCAGAGCGAAAGTAATTGACAATATCTTGAAATTTGGCCATGATGCACACCGTCCAAGAGCGCGATCGTAAACTTGGAATTTATACACTACAAATATGTTACAAAATAGTCAAGAGCTAGATGACAAATCACTCTTTGGGAGTAGTTGGTAGTTCTTGAGGGAAAAATTCAAGGCGATAGCGGTAGAGAGCAACTGGTTGAGAACCCGCTTTAAAGTAATCTGGATCTTGGGGTGAAAGATAGACAGCAGTAACTTGATCTGCTTCAATCGCCGGATTGGATGTTGGAAGTTTATGATAAGCCGTAGTAGATTCTACAGAGTTGAAATAGGGACGTGAACCACCTTTAAATAGTTGTTGAAACACTTCTGTGGTGATGAACTTGCCATCAGGGGTAGTTTCTGTGGCGCGTGCAGTCACAATGGAAACTAGTTGGCGACTGCTACGCAAGAACGTAATTTGACGATTAGGTGAATCTGGATCTACTTTAACTAATAACACTGCTTCATCCCCTAAATAAGCCCTTGCCAAATTCAAGCTATTAAACGCTCTATCTGCTACTAAAATTGGGGATTTGTAACCTATCTGAGGAAATATTTTTAACCCAGCAATAGATAGTTGCTCTTTCACAAATCTTACTACAAAATTCACAGGCTGATTTAATTGTCGGCGATTACCTTCAAATCCTGGAGTGACAATCTCTGGTGCTAAAGGCGCAGCTAAATCTACTAAGGTACTTGTAACTTTCCAAGTACCAGCCATCCATTCAGGGTAAACTAAATCACCCGAAGCCGATTGCACTGAAGTTAGTTTTTCCCATTGGGGAAAATTTGCTAACCTTTGAGACAACTCTCCTGCAAAAGCTTCACCACCCCACAATAGGAAAAAAACTAGCAAGCAAAAACTCCAAATTTCCTTCATTACAAGCATTAGCAGTTTTGTATTTAATGTTTATTATGTATCGATTAAAAATTAAGTAATTTTCTGTAAAAAATTAAAACTTTGTAGTGAGATAATTAGCCCTATCTCGAATTATAGTGATAGCATGACATTGGCATTAGGCATGATTGAAGTTTATGGCGTTCCCACTGCTGTGGAAGTAGGAGATGCTATGTGTAAAGCTGCCCGTGTAACCCTTGTTGGTTATGAAAACACTGATTTGGGACGAATTACCGTGTTAATTCGAGGAGTTATAGGCGAGGTGAATGTAGCAGTGACAGCAGGATTAAAGGCGGTGCTGGGAGTTGACGGTGGCGAGGTACTTTCTAATCACATTATTGCCCGTCCCCACGAAAATTTAGAATATATTTTACCGATTTATCGCAGCGTTAATATCGAGCAGTTCAGTGCAGATATCCGATTTCCTCCACCCTTATCAGTTTAGCTGTATTAAATTTCTGCTGGTAAAGGTTCCCAAACTTCCCCATACTTCTCTTTTAAAGTTTCCCAAGCTTCCACTTGTCCTGGTTCATATTCTCCCGGTTTACCCCATTGCAAAAATAGGCTTAAACCAGGTTCTTGTTTATCATCTAAAAACCGGATGGCATAGGTTGTAAAGTTACCCCTTTTCGCTTCACCTGTTTCAAATTTCACCTGAGTAATTTTGTCCATATTCAAGTGAAACTCAAAGCCTTCAGTATGCATATTCGCATATTTACCTTTAGGCAATTCTGCATAAAATAACTTTTCTACTTTGCCTCGTGCTTCTAATACAGCAGCGCTGCTAGTAACAATTAAACGCAAAGTTCCCAAAGTCTCGCAAGCTGCTAAAAATTCTTTCAATGTTGTGGTCATTTGTTATTTGTCCTTTGTCATTTGTCCTTTGTCCTTTGCATTTGTCATTTGTCATTTGTTCTTTGTCATTTATTAGTTTTTTACTAATGACCAATGGCCAATGACTAATGACTATTTTTCATATTGTTCATAAGCAGCGACAATACGCTGAACTAGAGGATGGCGCACAACATCTTCTTGGGAAAATTCACAAAAGGCAATGCCTTCAACGTGTTTTAAAATTTGTAAAGCCACTCCTAAACCTGATTGTTGGTGAAGTGGCAAATCAGTTTGTGTCATGTCGCCTGTAATCACCATCCGCGAACGGAAGCCCAAACGAGTCAAAACCATTTTCATCTGAGCGGGTGTAGTATTTTGAGCTTCATCGACAATTATAAAGGCGTTATTGAGAGTGCGTCCCCGCATATAGGCGAGTGGTGCGACTTCAATCACACCGCGTTCCATTAAACTGGGTACTTTTTCTGGGTCGATGAATTCATAAATAGCATCGTAAAGTGGGCGAAGATAAGGATTAACTTTCTGCTGTAAATCTCCAGGCAAAAAACCGAGTTTTTCACCAGCTTCGACGGCAGGGCGAGTTAAGATCAGCTTTTCAAACTGGTTAGCAAGGAGTGCTTGGACGGCGACAACGACAGCGAGATAAGTTTTGCCCGTACCAGCAGGGCCAATTCCAAAGGTGAGGTCACGTCTACGGAGTGCGTCGATATATTGACGCTGGCGGAAGGTTTTGGCACGGACTTGTTCACCCTGGCGACTTTTGGCAAGGACATCTCGCTGTAAATCTTGCAGCTCCCCTTGGCGATCGCTATCTATGGCTTGACGGGCTGTTAAAATATCGGCACTGGAAATAGTATTGCCTTTAATCCAGAGGTCTTCAAGCGATCGCACTAATCGAGAAGCCAGATCGATTTGCCCTTGGGTACCAGAAATCACTAATTCTTGTCCGCGTAGCACTAAAGCAGCTCCTGTTTGCCGAGATAGGATTTTGAGATTTTCTTCTCCATCTCCGCCAAGAGCGATCGCACTGGTAATATTCGGCAGCTGAATTGTTAAGGCACCTGCCATAGTATTTCTTAATTGGTGAGGATCTGTATTTGACAAAGGTTAATTTTTTCTCGCTAACGCCGAAATTATGCTTTTATTACCTACATTTTGGAAAAATTTTTGTAACAAATTAATCGCTTGTAGGAGCGTAAAGCTTGCCCTCATCCCCTAACCCCTTCTCCCAACATGGGAGAAGGGGAATTAGAGAATTTCCTCCCCTCTCCCAACATGGGAGAGGGGCTGGGGGTGAGGGAAAGCTGTACGCTCCTACTAGTGAAGAATTCAAAAAAAGATTTAAAAATCTTTTTGCTACTTTCCATCTTTATAAAAATTCTGAGCGGAGGTAACAACAACCGCTCAGATTTACTCTTTAGTTTCAACCTAGCGCAGGCGTGGTTTAACAATGGGTTTAGGCCCATCATTTGCACGCGGTTCTCTCTTAGTCGGCGGTGGCGATCGCTCTTCTGTGTCTTCATCAAAAGACATACCCTCGCGGCCCGGAGTGGTGCTGCCGTAGATATCCAGGTATGTTGATTGCCCAGCTGCGGCTGCGGCTGCGGCAATTACTGTACGAATCGCCTGAATATTGCGTCCCCCTCGACCAAATACTTTTCCTTTATCTGTGCTTTCAAAGGCGATGCGAACCCAAACCCGGTTAAGGGCATGAGAAATTTCACAATCGACGCTTAATGTTTCTGGAGATTCCAAAAACGGCTGCACCAAAAACCGAACCAGCTCAACATAGTTGGGGCTAGCTGTTGGGAGTTTTGTTCCGAAATTATGATGCGGCTGTTGCACTGACCTGCTCAAAAACATTAGCTTTTACTAGAATGCGACGAACGGTGTCAGTGGGTTGAGCGCCTTGTTGTAGTCGCTTGACGATGGCGGGAATGTCTAGTCGCACTTCATCAGTTCTGGGGTTATAAAATCCCAACTCTTCTAAGGGACGGCCATCGCGGCGAGCAAGGTTGTTAATGGCGACAATGCGGTAACTTGCTTCCCGCTTTTTACCGAATCGTTTCAAGCGCAGTTTGATCATGATTGAAGAATCATTCTCCTAATTGGTAAGTATGCCGAAATGCTAATTTTAGCACTCGTCTAGCATTTGCTGCTATTAGTCCTTTGTCATTTGTCATTTGTCATTAGCAAACTACCCATGCCCCATGCCTAAAGATTGCCAAAGCCTTTTTTCTTTTTATCTTTGGGTTTTTTCTTTTTCGTGGCTGGGGCACCATCATAACCTCGCCATCCGGGGGCTGGGGGACGATTACCAGCACCGGCAAAGGCGTTGCCCATGCCGCCACCGCCAAACATTCCCGGCATTCCAGGGAAGCTACCTTGACCCATTTGCTGCATGAGCGATCGCATTTTTTGGAAATCACCCACCAGTTTAGTCACATCTGACTCTCTATAGCCTGAGCCAGCAGCAATCCGCCGCCGCCGACTGGGAGAACTGGCTAATAAATCGGGATCGTGGCGTTCTTGGCGAGTCATGGAGTTAATCATGGCTTCACAGCGCTTTAACTGGGTTTCTCCCTGCTTGAGTTGATCGTCCGAAAGTTTGTTCATCCCTGGAATCATCTTGATCAAGCCTCCCAGAGAACCCATATTCTTCAGCATCCGCAACTGCTTGAGAAAGTCAGTAAAGTCAAACTTCGCTGACAGGATTTTCTCCTGCATTTTCTCAGCATCTGCTAAATCAAACTCTTCTTGGGCTTTTTCTACCAGGGTTAGCACATCACCCATACCGAGAATCCGCGATGCCATGCGATCGGGATAAAACGGTTGCAGTGCCTCGACTTTCTCACCC
This sequence comes from Nostoc sp., assembly GCF_036917415.1. Lineage (GTDB taxonomy): Bacteria > Cyanobacteriota > Cyanobacteriia > Cyanobacteriales > Nostocaceae > Nostoc. The sequence continues at coordinate 62,781 of NZ_JBALDJ010000128.1, forward strand.
ACGCCCACAAATTTAATCGGCGCTCCCGAAATCTTTCGCACCGAAAGCGCTGCACCACCACGGCTATCACCATCCATCTTGGTGAGAATCGCCCCAGTAATTCCGATCTGCTCATGGAAGGTGCGAGTCAGATTAGCGGCCTCTTGACCAGTCATCGCGTCCACCACCAACAGAGTTTCATGGGGTTGGACAGTTGCTTTGATCCGGGCTAATTCCGCCATCATATCTTCGTCAATTTGCAGGCGTCCAGCAGTATCAATAATTACTGTGTTGACACCTTCTGCCCTACCCCGTTCTACACCTTGCCTTGCGATTTCTACGGGATCGGCGTCGCTTCCTAGTTCAAATACTGGTACGTCAATTTGCTTACCCAACGTCACCAACTGGTCGATCGCGGCTGGGCGATATACATCTGTCGCCACCAACAAGCAGCTACGCTCTAATTTTCTCAGATGTAATGCTAACTTAGCGGTAGCTGTAGTTTTACCAGTACCTTGCAACCCAGCCATTAGCACAATGGTAGGCTGCTCCTGAGCTTCCGCTATGGGAACATTTTCTTCTCCCATCACCTGCACCAGTTCATCGTGAACAATTTTGATGAACTGTTGATCGGGTCGCACGCCGGTAATCACCTCGGCTCCCTGTGCCTTGGCTTCGACTTCGCTAATAAAATCTTTTACTACCTGGAGATTGACATCTGCTTCCAACAAGGCGCGGCGCACTTCGCGCAATGCATCTTGAATGTTGGATTGAGAAATTTTGTCCTGTCCCCGCAGTTTTTTCCAGGCGGATTCTAAACGGTCAGATAGAGCATCAAACATAATGTAATTACAGGTAGTTCGCCAATGGAGAATTCTAAACCGCCGATGAATGCGATTTTGAATTTCCGCTAAAGTTTTAACGTGCTATCTACCAGCTTAGTATTTTTCACCCCGACTGTAGCAACCAGATACTTACCTTTATTGGGCATTGAGCATGGGGCACTTGTACTGAGCTTGTCCTGAGCGTAGCCGAAGTATTGGGCATGGGGACTCTGATGCTTGAATACTTGCTACTGCTACCGTATCGTCGCGATCGCTAATTCGTAATATTATGATTTAGGTAGCTAGGGTCGCTATGGGATAATAATGTTTAACACGAATGTGATGCAGTCATTATTACTTATTGGTGGAATTCAAGAAAAGATACTGATTTATGAGTGTTGTTAAGCTTTTTAGAAAGAGTGTAGACTAGCTACTGGAATTAGATTTTTCTCGGCAAAGTTGTATTGGTAGCTGTTGAATAATACGCATAAAGGGAGATGGGTCGTTCAAGCCTTGAGACAAAATCAGGGAACCTTGAATGGCAATTACCGCATCCTCCCCTCGATATTTGGCTAGTTCTTCATCTATCCCATCTTCGATTAAGACATTGGCGATGGCATCAATCCAGACACGGAATAAAGCATTTACCCGATTGTGAAAAATACCACGGGCTGAACCCATTAATAAAATGGCAGACAGACAAGGTTGATTTCCTTGTTCATAAAGTTCGCTGAGGCGATCGCACATTCGCCGCAGCCTTGTAAGTGCATCGCCTTGGGAAGCAAGTACTACCAAGATGTTTTGGTCTAACCACTGTTGGAGAAAATCTAATACTGTCTCAACCATTTCATCCTTACCACCAGGAAAGTGATGGTAAAGGCTGGCCTTGCCTAGCCCAGTCGCTTCAGAAATTTTGGATAGAGTTGCACCATCATAACCGTATTGGCGAAACAGCCGTATGAGGTATGGGATATATGTTTCTTTGAGCATTGTGAAAATTTCAAAAAATAGCTGTTGACATTATATCGAACGTTCGGTACAGTAGTTTTGTACCGAACGTTCGGTATAGATTTTAATAACGAGTGCGACCCAATCGCTTTTAACCTAGTCAAATCAATTCAAAATTCAAAATTATCAATTAAAAATTGCAAGACGATTGCAAGACGCTCTCTACGAGATGCTGCGCTATCAGAAGTACTTAATTCAAGATTAATTTTCTTGCTAATCTTGCATTTTGAATTTTGAATTCAAAAAAGGTCATACTCAGCCAACTGTGAATCACTTTCATATTATTCTGAAGGATTAATTTATGATTCAGCTTTACGGTCACGAGCTCTCTGGCAACAGCTATAAAGCAAAATTAATGTTGTCACTATTAGGTTTGGATTACGAGTGGGTAAAAGTCGATTTATTGGCAGGAGCGCACAAACAGCCAGAATTTTTAGCGCTCAATCCCTTTGGACAAGTGCCAGTTTTAGTTGATGAAAATAGTATTTTGGCAGATGCTCAAGCAATTCTAGTTTATTTGGCTCGACAGTATGGGTCACAACAATGGTTGCCTTTGGAAGCAGAACCGATGAGCCGTGTGATTCGCTGGTTATCTACAACTGCGGGAGAAATTCGGCAAGGAACTGAATCGGCGCGTCTATTTCATTTGTTCAAAGCCACCAGTATAAATTTAGAATGGGCGAATCAAAAATCAGAGTTTATTCTCACGCAACTTAATAACCATCTGGCAGAGCGTGAATGGTTAGAGTTAGGACATCCAACTATTGCTGATGTTGCTGTTTTTCCATACATTGCCCTGGCAAACGATGGTAAGATTTCTCTACAAGCATACCCTAATGTCGGAGCTTGGATTGAACGGGTCAAGCATCTTCCCGGCTTTATTGTGATGATTGGCATTGAAGAACCTGCTGCATTTTAGGAGGGTACTATGCCACGTAAATTTGGAGAAATTGCTTTTACTCCTGAAGTTGAAGCAGCACAGTCAAAACGAGGTTCACGGGAAACTTATGAACGTTATATTGCCAACGGCCCTGCCAATGACTTAATTACCCCAAAAATTGCCGATTTTATTGCTCATCTAGATGGGTTTTATTTGGGAACGGTAAGTTCTAATGGCTATCCTTATATCCAGTTTCGAGGAGGAGCGCCGGGTTTTCTGAAAGTGCTTGATGAAAAAACCCTTGGTTTTGCTGACTTTTTGGGGAATGTGCAGTACATTACCGTAGGCAACCTTGAAGGTTCAGCAAAAGCATTCATCTTCTTGATGGATTACCGCCACCGTAAACGGATCAAAGTTTGGGGAAGGGCAGAATATGTTGAAGGGGATTGTGCTTTGATTGAGCGACTTCACATCGCTGGTTATGCTGCAAAAGTTGAACGAGCTATTCTTTTTCATGTCGAAGCTTTGAGTGAAAATTGTCCTCAGCACATTCCGATTCGTTACTCTGTCACCGAAGTTGAAGCAATGATGGCTCCCCTTATAGCTCGAATTCAAGAGTTAGAAAGGAAGTTGGATTGAACTTACTCCCCACACTGGAGCGCAACGCAACCCCAAGTCCTACTGCATCCATTGACGGCATCTGCGATTTTGAGCAGATGTCTTGGCGGCTACAGAATATAGTTGCTGTAGAAAGCCTACTACTCAAGATTTAATAAGCATTAGGGGGCACAGCTAGCTGTCATACGTGTCAACTTAAGCCGAAAACTATATCAGACAGGCGTTTTGTAAATCCCTCACGCCCTCATCCCCTAACCCCTTCTCCCTTGGGAGAAGGGGAATTGAATGTCTAGCTCCCCTCTTTCTTGGGAGAGGGGCTGGGGGTGAGGGCAAAATGTTTTCATCAAACGGGTTTAGCGTTAAGTTGACACCAATGAGCTAGCTGTGCCCCCCTACGAATTACCTATATTCCACCCTACGAAAGTTTCGGGTTATGAAATCCAGATTACTTAGTAATGATTTAGGTTAATGCCAGCTTCTTTTGCCATTGCTTCTAACCCATTAATTTGTAGGGTTTTAATTGCTTTGGTAGACAGCTTTAATCTCACCCAGCGATTTCCGCCTTCCCACCAAACACGTTTGTTTTGCAGATTAGCGTGCTGAAGGCGTTTAGTACGGCGGTGAGAGTGGGAAACAGCAAAGGCGTTATTTGCCTTCTTACCAGTTAGTTCACAGCGACGGGACATAGCAAGTATCTCCAGATTGTTATTTTAATACAGCCTTTCCATTTTAGGTCTTAGGCAACAGAAGTGGGGAATGGGGAGATAGGGGAGCAGGGGGCAGAGGGGCAGGGGGGAAAAGGGGGACAAGAGGGAATTATTGAACAAATCTCTCCCTTGTCTCGCCCTTCTTCCTTGTCTACCTTGTCTCTTCCCCATGCCCAATGCCCCACTCAGCACTATTTACTTGCTTGTTCCGTCAGCTTGGTGAGTACCTCATTTGAACGCTCAACGAAGGATTTCATTCCTTCAGCGTCAAATCCTTTCTGAGACATCAGCGCTAAATCGTAGACGTGTTGGCAAATCAAGTTGACTAACTGATCTGTAGGCGATTGACCGTCACCTTGAATGATACTACCTTGGTTAATATTTGCCAGATTTTGAATCAGTGGGTGAGCAGTATTTACCAGCAAAATGTGATTTTCGGGAAACTCTGCTGACTGCTGCTGCATCATGGCGTTCATTTCCCGCAGGCGGCGGAGAATCTCTGGTAAAAGCACGATCGCAGGTGGTGTCCCTTGAGGATCGTCTGATTTCAAAGCTTCGGTACGGATATTGAGTTTGGGTTTGTTGAGGGATTTCTCAAATAACTCTTTGATCGTCTCACTCCGAGTTTTGTTCGTCTTGGGATCGACAATTTCCGTAGCTTTGTCTTGTTCTAGCAGGGTATTATCTAAATCTGAGTCTACCCGCGTAAATTTGACATCCTGATATTCCCGCTCTAGGAAGTTGATAAAATGAGTGTCAATGAAGGAGTCCATAAACAGGACTTCCAAGCCTTGATTTTTGTGCAGTTCTATGTATGTAGATTGGGTTGCTTCATCGGTGCTGTAGAAAACCCGGTTTTCGTTGCGTTCTTTGTTGCGTTCTAGATACTCTTTGAGGGTAGTATAGGGAGCGCTGGGTGCTGAGTTCTCAGAACTGGGTGAAGGAGTGACATCTTGCCAAGCATCACCCTCTGAAGACTGGACTTCAACCACGGGAGTTTCAGCCGCAACTTTTTCTGTCAGCTTGGCGGTGGTGCGGAAGACGATAATATCTTCGATTTGTTTTTTGAATTTCTCGTCGTTGAGAACGCCGAATTTTACAAAAGTGCCGAGGTCTTTCCAGGCGCTAATGTATTGTTCGCGGTTATCGCGGAAAAGTTCTTTGAGGCGATCGCCTACTTTTTTGGCAATGTAGTCGCCAATTCTCCGCACGGTGCGATCGCCTTGCAAAGCACTGCGCGATACGTTTAGGGGAATATCGGTGCTATCAATCACACCCCGCATCGGCATCAGAAATTGCGGGATAATTTCTTCGCAGTTGTCGCTAACAAAAACTTGATTGCAGAATAGCTTGATCTGCCCTTTGGTAACATCTACATCCGGCCTCATTTTCGGGAAATACAGAATCCCATTGATGATAAAGGGATAATCAGTATTTAGATGTACCCATAACAAAGGTTCTTCTTGAAAAGGATACAGATAGCGGTAAAATTCTAAATAATCTTCTTGACTCAGATTACTCGGAGACTCTCGCCACGGTGCTTTTTGCTTATTTACTACCTCACCGTCCAGTTTAATTGGGACTGGCAAAAAGTCACAGTAGGTCTTGACAAGATTCTTAATTCGTGCTGATTCGAGAAATTCCTCTTCTTCTCCTTGCAGGCTGAGAGTAATAGTAGTACCGCGAGTTGTTCGCGGCGAGTCTTCTAAGGTGAATGCTGGGGAACCATCGCAAGACCAGTGAACTGCCTGCGCCCCTTCTTGGTAAGATAAAGTATCAATTTCTACCTTTTGCGCCACCATGAAAGAAGAGTAGAAACCAAGACCAAAGTGACCGATGATCGGTTGATCTGATTTACCTTCATACTTATGAATAAATTCTTCAGCACTAGAGAAGGCAACCTGATTGATATATTTCTTAACTTCATCTGCGGTCATCCCGATACCGTTATCGGAGATGGATAGGGTTTTCTTATCTTTGTCAATGGCAAGTTCAATTTCTGGTTCGCCGATGTCTTCAGCATAATCTCCGGCGCGAGATACCATTTTTAGCTTTTGGATGGCGTCTACAGCGTTGGATACCAGTTCCCGCAAGAAGATTTGGTGATCTGAGTAAAGCGACTTCTTAATGATCGGGAAAATATTCTCAGTATGAATACTGATAGTGCCTTGTTCTAGCATAATTGGTAATTTTCGATGTTAGTATCTGAAATGATGATAATGGCTAATATAGCCTAGCCATCTGTTTTCCAGGATAAACCCGGAAAACATAGAAGGGTATGATACCAATTAGGATTTTAAAAGGATAACTTAGGCGATGTCTACGACGGGCTGCGCCTACGCACCTTTTTTGAGCATTGTTTGCCCCCATTTTTTGATTCGGATTTCCCTACTCCCGACTCCCCACTCTTCACAGATTACTGTTTAAGTATTACTAGAATTCTTCTCCAATACCAAAAAATAATGGTATGGATAAGTAGGATCGATAAATTCTTGCTTAACAGTTAACCCAGCTTTGGCAACAGAGTTTAAAATTCGCTTTTTGGGATATCCTTTCAAACCCATTTCCCAGTAGTGTTCGTCACAAACTGGCTTTGTACTCCAGAATTTTGGCACATTGAGTAATAAATGCCTTGGTCTACCAGAGAAAGAGGTTTTCACCTGAAACGAGAGGTATTGAGTGCAATAGGGAATCGAAATCACCAAAAATTTCTTAGTTGCAATAGCAAGTTTTCTCAATGCTTCTTCTGACTCAGGGTAGGGGAAATGTTCCAGCACTTGAAACAAGACAATCGCATCAAATTTATCTTTTGGTAATGAAAAATCTGTAGTCAAATCCAAAATTATTTCTGGTTTGAGGCTGGGGTCAACATCAGCAGTGGAGACGTTGTATCCATTATTCTTCAGAATGTCTGTTAATAGAGAATTAAAAATCCCAATTTCCAGAACGTTTTTTACCTGATTACCCAGCGAAAAAATTAGACGCAACTGGTGATGGTAACTGATGAGGCGATTTTTTGATAAATATTCTGAATTTCTAATATCTAACGAGGTGATGAGTTGCATAAATAAGCCTACCTAAGCTGAGAGATTAATAAATTTGGTGCGTATACAACTACAGGATTCCCGGAAAAATCATCAAAGTAACATCTGAACCTCACTCCAAACCTCTCTCCTTGTAGGAGAGAGGCTTTGAATCTTACTCCCCTTTTCTCTCCTACGAGGAGAGGGTTAGGGAGAGATAGGGAAGAGGTTAGGGGAATCTTCCAGGGCAAAATATCACTAACACCAAGCGTATTGGGTTAAGGCGTAAGATTCTACGCGCTAAAGTATTTGGCTAATGGGTGATAGGTAATAATTGCAGTGGTAGACTGTTCTGGATAAAGTTGTTCGCTTTCATCCATATACAAGTTAATCCTGTCAGTCTGCAATAACTCCAGTTGCTTGTACTGATCCTGAATATTTGGACAAGCTGGATACCCAAAACTATACCGTGAGCCACGATAGCGTTGTGCTAATATATCCCGAATATTGTCGGGTTCCTCAGCAGTAAAACCTAACTCTCGGCGAATTCTGGTGTGTGTCCATTCAGCTATAGCCTCTGCCACCTGCACCGCCATACCGTGGAAATATAGGTAATCGGTGTATTGATTGGCAGCAAACAACTTTTGGGCAAACTCTGTGGCAATTTCCCCTACAGTCACCGCCTGCATTGGGAAGACATCAATAATTCCCGACTCCTTCGGTGCAAAGAAATCTGCTATGCACAGCCGCCTTAAAGACTTCTGTCTGGGGAACTCGAAAGTTGCAACCTGTTGTGATTGGTTCTCTGAGTCATATATATGTAGAGAATTACCCTCACCTTGACAAGGGAAATACCCATAAATCACCTGGGGATGCAACAAATTCTCTTCAATAATCCGCTGTTTCCAAGTTTCTAAAACTGGGTAAACTTTCTCAGCTAAGAAAGCCTGATATTCTTCCTTAGATTGTTCTTTTGGTTTGCGGAATTGCCACTGTCCTGCAATCAAAGCTTGTAAATCTAAGTGCCAGAATATTTCCTCAATGGGAATATCACTAGGCTGCAACAACTTCGTTCCCCAGAAAGGTGGTGTGGGACGTTCAATATCTATCGCCACAGCATCAGAACGCCGCGTATCTACTTGTTTTGGTTCAGTAGATACTGTTTCCTTAGCAGTTGTAGTTACTGATTCTTTGTTACCATTAGTCGAAACTTCAGCCGTTTCGACTTCGTTCAAAAATCCCTGCAAATCTTGCCAGTTACCAGCGGTCTTTGCTGGCATTAATTTATCCATGAAGTGCAAGTCAGAAAAGGCATCTTTGCCATAAACAACCTTACCTTTGTAAGTGTTTTGGCAATCTTCATAGACAAACTTGGGAGTCAATGCTGCACCACCTAATATCACGGGGACACTAATTCCCTTTTCGTTGAATACCTCCAAGTTCTCTTTCATGAAAGCGGTGGATTTTACCAGCAAACCACTCATAGCAATACAATCAGCTTTGTGCTGTTCGTAAGCGTTGATGATGTTTTCCACTGGCTGCTTAATTCCCAAGTTAATCACCTTGTAGCCGTTGTTGGACAAGATGATATCCACCAAGTTTTTACCAATGTCGTGGACATCACCTTTCACTGTGGCAATAACAAAGGTTCCCTTGGCATTGTTTCCTGATTCTGATTTTTCCATGAACGGTTCTAGAAACGCCACCGCCGCTTTCATGGTTTCTGCTGATTGTAAGACGAAGGGTAACTGCATTTGTCCAGAACCGAATAATTCCCCGACAACTTTCATGCCATCTAGCAAAAAGGTGTTGATAATTTCTAAGGGGGGATGTTCTTCTAAGGCTTTTTTGAGATGTTCTTCTAAGCCAATGCGTTCGCCATCAATGATATGACGTTTGAGGCGTTCTGGAATGGGAAGACTTTCATCTAAAGAGCGATCGCGTTTTGTCGTTACCCCAGCAAACACTGTGGTAAGCTCTCCCAAGGGATCGTAAACGCAAACATTACCCTCAAATTTCCGTTCGTCATAAATCAACTGGCGACAGATTTCTTGATGGCGTTCCTCAATCTTCGAGAGCGGTAAAATTTTGTTAGCGCTGACAATGGCTGCATCCATTCCCGCCGTCGTCGCCTCGTGCAAAAATACTGAGTTCAGCACCATTCGTGACGCTGGATTCAAACCAAAGGAAATATTGGAAACACCCAAAATTACATGACATCCAGGCAATTCTTGACGAATCCGCCGGATGGATTCAATTGTCGCCTTGCCATTTTCTCGGTCTTCTTCAATCCCGGTGGAAATTGGTAACGCCAGGGTATCAAAGAATATTTCTGTGGCAGGTATGCCATATTCTACAGCTTGACGGTATGCACGTTGGGCGATCGCAAACTTTTTGTCTGCTGTCCGCGCCATTCCATCTTCATCGATAGTACCAATGACTACACCAGCACCGTATTTCTTCGCTAACTCCAGCACCTTCAAAAAGCGCGGTTCCCCATCTTCGTAGTTGGTGGAGTTCAGCAAACACTTACCACCAGCAATCTTTAAACCCGCCTCCATCTTTTCCCATTCGGTGGAGTCAAGCATTAAAGGCAATGTCACATTATTAACGATGCGCGAAACTAATTCGTGCATATCTCGCACGCCGTCGCGTCCCACATAATCGACGTTGACATCGAGGATGTGTGCGCCTTCTTTTACCTGCGCCCTCGCCATTGAAACGAGTCCATCCCAATCTTCGGCATTTAGTAAATCGCGGCACTTCTTGGAACCACTGGCGTTGAGACGTTCGCCAACTATCAAGAAGGAATTATCTTGGTCGTAGGACTGAGTGGTGTAAATTGATGCTGCTGCTGGTTCTAAACTTGGCTGTCTAACTTTTGGCTTCAGACCTTTAGCAAGTTCTGCCAATTGTTGAATGTGTTCTGGACGCGTCCCACAGCAACCCCCAATCACTTGGACACCTAAATCTTCAACAAAATGCATCAGTGACATCCGTAATTCCAACGCTGTCAGACGGTAGTGCGCTTGACCGCCGACGTTCTCAGGTAAACCCGCGTTGGGAATACAGGAAACGATAAAAGGTGAATGTTCTGCCAGATACTTGATATGTGGTTTCATCAAGTCTGGGCCAGTGGCACAGTTTAGACCGAGAATGTCAATTGGATAATGTTCCAGAATTGTCAGCACAGCACTGATTTCTGAACCTACCAACATTGTGCCCATGCTTTCCATTGTCACAGACACCATCAACGGACGGCGATCGCCTTTTTTGGCAAATACCTCTTCAATTCCATTCAGCGCCGCTTTAATTTGCAGCACATCTTGGCAAGTTTCCACTAGAAATAAATCGACACCACCATCCCACAGCGCCTCTGCTTGTTCAGCAAAAGTAGCTTTCATGGTGTCAAAGTCAATATGTCCCAAGGTAGGGAGTTTAGTTGTGGGGCCGATGGAACCTGCTACAAACCGGGGTTTTTCTGGCGTGGAAAATTCCGCAGCCACACGCTTCGCCAATTCTGCGGCTGTCTTGCTGAGGTAATACGCTTGGTCTGCCAAGTCATATTCTGCCAGCACCAGAGACGTACTGCCAAAGGTATCAGTTTCAATGACATCAGCACCAGCAGCGAGAAAGTCTCGGTGAACCTTAGCGACAGCTTCGGGTTTCGTGTGGACTAGGTATTCGTTACAGCCTTCATACTGTGGGCCGCCGAAGTCTTCAGCAGTCAGGTTTTGGGTTTGTAAGTTGGTTCCCATCGCCCCGTCGAAGACGAGGACTGGGCTATCTGGACTACGCAAGCGTTCAAGGAAAGAATGAGTCATATTTTCCTAGAATAAATGAGGATATCAAGTGAGTATTGTGATACTCGACTTACTTTATTATTTTCCCAAATTGTGATATTTTTAGCACTATTTAATCAAGTTTGGTTTTCTTTATATAGCGGTTCTCTGTTGAGTTAGGTAGAAGAACCCCACTCCCAACCCCCTCCCCGCAAGCGAGGAGGAGGCTATGATTCGGAAAAGCTATAATTCTAAAGCCGCTATTAGACAAAAATTCACCTGATTAATCGCCTCAGAGGAAAGAGAACCCAGCTTTTTTGAGAATCATCGTTTATTGAATCTTAAAAATTGACTCACAGCGAACTACAGACTCAACTCTAATACCTGCACTGGCAATTTCATCGCCCGTTATTAAATATTGCGTCACAGTTAAAGCAATACGGTTCGGTTAACGTGTTAATTCCTCGAAGATCCCCCCAACCCCCCTTAAAAAGGGGGACTTATAAACCTCTTTTACCCCCTTTTTAAGGGGATCGCCGTAGGCGGGGGGATCTTAACCGAACCGTATTGACAGTTAAAGGACGATTAGTGTTGGAAGTACAAGGCACAACCATCAAATCATCAAGAATTTGATTCAATTAATTTGCCGAAATTACAACAGCAGGGCGAACTTTAAACTGTGTGAATCCGGTTGAAGGCATGGGGACTCGACACAGCACCACATCACCGCGCTGTAAGTTCATCTGCAAATACTTCGTCGTAAATGTCATTCTCAGGGCTTACCCAATCCTGATAAGCCTGAGATTCAACAGTAGGATTAACAGATTTTTCCCCATTTTTAAAAGAAAGAGCTAAATCTAGCAGTGCTGATAACTGCTCATCATTTAGTTGTTCAATCACACTTAGAAGTTTTTGACGAATACTCATGACATTGCCGACTGCTAACTATATTTAATGTATGCCATAAGACGATCGATCGCCTGTTGCGTTGGTGGTGCCGCAGCTACGCCCGTCGTAGACATCGCTATTATCAGGTGGACAATATTATAGATTTATCGTAGGGGTATGGCATTGTCCATTGACAGAGGTGAGGTTTCACTGATTCTACACATAGTCAGATGAAATATTTTCATCAAGTTTCTTATCTTGGGATCACAACTGAGAGTTGTCACTCCGTTCAACTCAAAGATGGAAAAAACACCAGGAGTATAACTTGAGTCCTACTATGGATTTAAATTCTTTGTTCAATCTAAATACATTTATTGAATTATTACTGGGGATTAGTTTGAGCGCGGCGGCTGGCTTTCGAGTATTTGTACCACTGCTAGCATTGAGTGTGGCTTCAGTTTTTGGACATTTAGATTTGCCAACTAATTTTGATTGGCTGGAAACACCTCAAGCTGTAATTGTATTTGCAGTCGCTTGTTCACTGGAAATTACCGGTTATTACATTCCTTGGTTAGATCATCTGCTGGATATTGTTGCCACGCCTGCGGCATTTATCGCCGGGACAATCGTAACAGCATCTGTTGCTCCAGAGATGAATCCACTCGTGCAATGGACGTTAGCTTTAATTGCTGGTGGTGGAACCGCAGGATTAACTAAGGGATTAATGAATACATTGCGGATAAGTTCTACAGGTGTTTCAGGTGGATTAACCAATCCAGTTGTGTCAACCATTGAGTTGGTGATGGCAATTGGACTGTCTGGGCTGGCGCTAGCTTTACCAGTGGTAGCAGGAGTGATTGTGATTGGTTTTGTAATAATAGCTATTCAAAAAATCTGGAGTTTCTTCAATAAACCATCTTCTCAAACTAGCGAAACCGTCTCTCCATCAAGAGAATTGGGATGAGTATTTACAGCACTTTTCTTTTACATGAGGTACAAAATTACAGGTTTTGAGGCAGGAGGCAGGAGGTAGAAACTCTTTATATTTGATGCGTGAGTCCTACGTTTTGTACCTCATTTACTTGCAAACTGCTTTGGGACAGATCAGAGCAGTTTGAGCAGCATAGGTAAGGTAGTCGAGCTTTTGTCGTTGGATTTGTAAAATGCTGATTCTGTCGTAGAAAAAGTGCTGTAATAATTAAAAATTCGGAAACGCTTATAGGGTAGACTTTACAAGCCGCACTCACGCGATCGCAAGAGAAAACGGTAAGTCCAACGTGTCCACCCTCTCCAAAATGTATACGCAATACGATCTGTGTCAAAGACTGGTAAGCTCCCTCTCAGCTTTGGATCATTTTTTATACGTGAAGTTAAGTCGTCGATACCAATGTACTCGCCTCTTGTCGTTTCATTGTCTTTTACCGACGCCCACCCAACTGACTTAGCAAACCGTAAATAGCTTTTATAATCACTTTCTCGCGACTCAACTATCACGGGGTTTGCTTTTATATCGAGTGGATTTCCCTGTTTAATCCATATCTCCTTTTGCACACTAAAGCCAAAACGGTTATGTGAATTGGCGACCCAAAGTTTGTCTAGTCTTTGCAGATTTCGACAAGAAAAACTATTGATGTCGTCAGAAGTTAAATATTGTTCTTTTTCTTTTTTAGCAATATTGAGTAGCAGTTGGGATGTTTGGGTATTTGCTGCTAACCAATTTTGAGACTTCAAAGAATTCTCAAGCTGAACATATAAATCTTCAGTAACAGGTTTCTCAACCTGTTTTCTCAATTCTGATTCTGTATTATTTTTCGACAACAGTTGTACAGCTTTAACTTCTGTTCCCATTTCTTCAAATGGGCTTTTAGTTAATGCCCCTAGAAATATTGTTCCTATGACTGTTAAAAGTAGAACAACAACTCCAAGCCGAATTTGTTTTTTTTTCATACCTTAGTCTATCGTTAAACTATTGAGTAAAGACAATAGCCGCTTGATTATAGACCATTGTGCCACTTCACTAGGGTGTAAAACCAAGAATCTGCGATCGCAATTATAAAGTGATCGTAGTCTTCGGGTGGTTAGCGCGAAAGCGTAACGCACCCTTTGAACTTTGTTAATGAGTCTTTGATACTCGCCGACGAGTCTTTGATACTCGTGAGCGAGTCTTTGATACTCGTGAATGAGTCTTTGATACTCGCCGACGAGTCTTTGATACTCGTGAGAGAGTCTTTTATACTCGTGAGCGAGTCTTTTATACTCGTGAGCGAGTCTTTTATACTCGTGAGCGAGTCTTTTATACTCGTGAATGAGTCTTTGATACTCGTGAGCGAGTCTTTGAACTCCGTTAATGAGTCTTTGATACTCGTGAATGAGTGAATATTATTGTGAAATTAGCGATGTCTACGACGGGCGTAGCTGCGGCACCCTGCTAATTTGAATATTACAGCCCTTTCTACGCAGATAGAAAACATTAATCTAGCCCCATTCCCCACTCTTATAATTTGCAATACACTATTCTGGTAAATATGGCTATAGAGTTGATGAGGTTTGCAGATGACAAACGAAGAACTGTTGCAAATTATTGAAAAAGCTGCTCACGAAAAGGCAACGGTGCTAGACCTCGATAACAATCAACTCAGCAGCCTGCCGCCAGAAATCAGCCAACTCTCCAACTTGACTGAGCTATCCCTCAATAGCAATCAACTCAGTAGCCTGCCGCCAGAAATCAGCCAACTCTCCAACTTGACTGAGCTATCCCTCAATAGCAATCAACTCAGCAGCCTGCCGCCAGAATTCAGCCAACTCTCCAACTTAACAACGCTATACCTCGATAACAATCAACTCAGCAGCCTGCCGCCAGAATTCAGCCAACTCTCCAACTTGACAACGCTATCCCTCGATAACAATCAACTCAGCAGCC
>NZ_JBALDJ010000129.1:0-3137 GCF_036917415.1 Nostoc sp.
AGTCTAGCCAATTCTGCTAAGTTATAGTCTGTCGCCTCTTGAGCGAGTAAAATATCAATAAGGGGGCGATCGCGGTTATAAAGTGGATGTTGTTGGTCTTTACCGGCCGTTGCTTCAGTCATTGTCAGTCCTGAGTTGAGAGTGCTAAGTCCTGAGTTTTAAGTTTAGCTGACAGGGGAAAATAGGACAGACAAAAGAAAATTGTCAAATACCGAAAGTTTAACTGTCAACTTTGCAACTCTTGTACAGACGCGATTAATCGCGTCTGTACTCTTAACTCAGCACTCAGCACTCCTATTAGACGGCAAGTACACCTGATGTCTTACGGCTCTCAACACTGCCACTTAACTTTAAATAAAGTTACATTAGTCCTTAAGAAAATACAAAAAACTTTAGATGAGGGTGAATTTTATCTCACCCAAAGTCCAAGCAGCGAGGGAGCAAGAACCCATTATGTTTGAACACTTCACTTCCGAAGCCATTAGAGTAATTATGTTAGCTCAGGAGGAAGCACGTCGCCTGGGACACAATTTTGTAGGAACTGAACAAATTCTCCTGGGTTTGATGGGAGAAGGAACTGGGGTTGCTGCTAAAGTGCTGGCCGAGTTAGGCGTTACCCTCAAAGACGCACGTCGCGAGGTAGAAAAAATTATTGGTAGGGGTTCTGGCTTTGTACCACCAGAAATTCCTTTTACTCCTAAGGTGAAAAGCCTCTTCGAGCAATCGTTTAAAGAAGCTCATAGTCTAGGACAGAATTACATTAACACTGAACACTTACTCTTAGGATTAACCGAGGCTGGTGAAGGTGTCGCCGCCAAAGTACTACAAAATCTAGGGGTTGACTTCAAGAGTGTCCGCAGTGCCATAGTTCGCCGTTTGGGTGAAAATGCACCAGCTTTTGCTGGTAGTGGTAGTCAAAAGCGCACCCAACCGCTAACAATGGAAGAGTTTGGCAGAAATTTGACCAAATTAGCCCAAGAAGGCAGACTTGACCCCGTAGTTGGTCGCCAAAAGGAAATTGAGCGGGCGATCCAAATTCTTGGTCGCCGCACTAAGAATAACCCGGTGTTGATTGGAGAACCAGGAGTTGGTAAAACTGCGATCGCTGAAGGTTTAGCTCAACGGATTATCAACCAGGATGTTCCTGAAAGTTTGCAAGATAAACAAGTTATCAGCCTCGATATGGGGTCATTGGTAGCTGGAACTCGCTTCCGTGGCGATTTTGAAGAACGCATCAAAAAAGTCGTGGAAGAAGTCCGCACTGTGGGCAATATCATCCTGGTAATTGATGAGATTCATACCTTGGTTGGCGCTGGTGGTACAGAAGGTGGTTTGGATGCAGCCAACATTCTCAAACCTGCCTTAGCACGGGGCGAACTTCAGTGCGTTGGTGCAACTACCCTTGATGAGTATCGTAAGCATATTGAGCGTGATGCCGCCCTAGAGCGTCGTTTCCAACCGATTATGGTTGGGGAACCCTCAGTAGAGGAAACCGTACAAATTCTCTACGGCTTGCGCGGCGCTTACGAACAGCACCACAAAGTCACAATTTCTGACGCGGCACTTGTCGCAGCAGCAGAATTATCAGACCGCTATATTAGCGATCGCTTCTTGCCCGATAAGGCAATAGACTTGATTGATGAAGCTGGTTCTCGCGTTCGTCTGCGGAACTCCCAAAGTTCTCCCAATAAAGAACTCAAGCGCGAACTCGCTGGCGTTACCAAAGAAAAAGAAGCAGCAGTCAGAGTCCAAGATTTTGACAAAGCTACACAACTGCGCGACCAAGAGTTAAAACTCGCAGAACAACTGCAATCAACGTATACATCAAACGAGCAACCTGTCAACTCGACTGTCGTTGACGAAGAAGACATCGCCCAAATCGTTGCCTCTTGGACTGGCGTACCAGTTAACAAGCTCACTGAATCTGAGTCAGAGTTGCTCCTGCACCTAGAAGACACTCTGCATCAGCGGCTCATTGGACAAGAGCAAGCAGTCACGGCTGTAGCTCGCGGTATCCGTCGCGCCCGTGTCGGCTTGAAAAATCCCAATCGTCCTATTGCTAGCTTTATCTTCTCTGGTCCGACTGGAGTTGGTAAAACAGAATTGGCGAAGGCATTAGCTTCCTACTTCTTCGGCGCGGAAGACTCGATGATTCGGCTAGATATGTCCGAATACATGGAAAGCCACACCGTCGCTAAGTTAATTGGTTCGCCTCCTGGTTATGTCGGATACGACGAAGGCGGACAACTTACAGAAGCTGTGCGCCGGAAACCATACTCAGTGCTGCTATTCGACGAAATCGAAAAAGCACACCCCGATGTATTCAATATGCTGCTGCAACTCTTGGATGACGGTCATCTTACCGATGCCAAAGGTCGGAAAGTGGACTTCAAGAACACGCTGATCATTTTGACTTCCAACATCGGTTCCAAGGTGATTGAAAAAGGTGGTAGTGGTTTAGGTTTTGACTTCGACACTCAAGCCGACGCTAGTTATAACCGCATCCGCACCTTGGTAAATGAGGAATTGAAAGCTTACTTCCGTCCTGAGTTCCTCAACCGTCTTGATGAGATTATCGTCTTCACCCAGCTTTCTAAGGATGAAGTTAAGCAAATCGCTGAAATTATGCTCCGCGATGTTGCTAATCGCTTGACAGAAAAGGGAATTATCTTAGAAGTTAGCGATCGCTTCAAAGAGCTTGTGGTACAAGAAGGTTATAACCCCAGCTATGGCGCTAGACCATTACGTCGGGCAATTATGCGCCTTCTAGAAGATTCTCTCGCCGAAGCAATGCTGTCTGGTGAAATTACAGATGGAGACACAGCGCTTATCGATGTTGATGATGACTCTCAAGTGAGAGTACAAAAATCAGAAAAACGAGAATTGCTCTTGGCAAATGTTGGCTAATTTTATACCCGATCGCTTTTTCCTGTAATATTTGAGAAACACTCCAGCCTCTTGCGTAGAGCAGAGGCACAAACAGGGTCATCTCAGACAAACATCAAGTGAAATGGTATTATTTATCACCCCTAGTAGAAATGCTAGGGGTTTTTTTATGCGATTCCTTTTGAGTGGTCAATACCCACTTATAAGTAGGTTGGCGTAAATAATTATTGTTGGGATAAGGCAGGGGGCAG
>NZ_JBALDJ010000130.1:0-17013 GCF_036917415.1 Nostoc sp.
GCACGCCCAGATTTAACTGAGAGGTGCGGGAGATAATACTCCCCATCGACTCAAACACCTTGAGCGTCTTATATTTAATTGCGCCTAGCTACTTACTGTTAGAGTTTATCTTTGTAATGGATTATGTAAAAACATAGAAGAAATACTGAGTAACTAAGCTGGATACTCAGCCAAGATAAAAACTGGAGTTACGTGACTCAGTTAACTAGTAAAATTTCGGTATAAAAAAGTTTAATTACAAGGGTAGCCAGAAATCACTGTACAAAAAACTAATAGAGGACAAGAGATTATTTGCGCCTTTAATTTGTTTTGATTGGATACCAGTTATATAATGTTGGTTGAGGAAGGATAACCAAGCTCCGAGCTAAAAATCTCCGAAAAAAGGGCCGCTTTTGATAGTGCCATCAGGCATAGTGGTATTGTAAACAAAATTACCATAACTCCAAATAATGTTTGGAGCAATGTAAGCATTTCGGAAATTAGTTTTAATCAAAATAGCGAACTCGAAACTATCGATATTAGCTCCACAGAAGATAGCCTTAGTAGCATTCATCTGAGCCAAGTTGGTTCCCCTCAAATCAGCTTCAGTCAAATCACACCAACTCAAGTTAGCGGAATACAAATTAGCATCCCTGACAATAGCACATTTCAACCAAGCGCCTTCCAAGGAAACACCAAACAAATCGGCTCCAGTCAAATCGGCTCTACACAAATCCGCTTGTCTCAAATAGGCTCCGCGTAAGTTGATATCTCTCAAAATAGCGCCTTCGAGGTTAATCGAACTGTCGAGGGGAACACCCTCGGATTGAATCAACTCAATCCCAGCAAAGTTTCGCTCCCCATCAGCATACCGAGCCAACAACTCCTCAGCAGTAATTTCCCAAGCCATGATTTAATACTAATTCTCTAAAATCTAGCAACAGATACAGCATCAAGTATCTGCCTGCGCGTAACAAAGCAACTGATGCAATCAAAGCCAATCAACCCAAACTTAAACTCAGAAATTTAAAGTAGAGTAAAAAGTTAGGATTTAAAAGTTAAGAAAATTCATAATTGGAGCGAAGCAACTGGTGAGCAGTTTATTACAAGGAGTCAACCTGTACTTAATTGGTATTATGGGCGTTGGTAAGACGACAGTAGGGCGCTTACTAGCAAAAGAACTGGGTTATGGGTTTGTCGATACCGACGATCTCATTGCTCGAGCAACAGGTAAATCTATCAATCAGTTATTTGCACAAGTTGGTGAAGCCGGGTTTCGTCAGTTAGAAAGCGACGTACTTTCACAAGTTTGTGCTTTTACAAAGTTGACTATAGCAACTGGTGGCGGCATTGTGCTACGGCGAGAAAATTGGGGTTACTTGCACCACGGTTTGATAGTGTGGCTAGATACGCCAGTGGAGATAATTTACAGCCGTTTAGCTGAGGATACCACAAGACCGCTGCTGCAAGATGCCGATCCTAAAGGTAAGTTGCGATCGCTCCTCGAACAACGAACATCACTTTACTCTCAAGCCGATTTACACATCACCGAGCGAGAGGGAGATACGCCTGAAGACGTTTCCCAGCGAGTACTTGAGGCAATTCCTAGTGTGCTGAAAAAACCTGTTTCTCATTAATGGGGAAGATTAAGCTAACTGTGTCTGCAAAAGATATTTTTCATGAATCAGTTAAAAAAGCTTTGCAAAAAGAACAATGGATAATTACGAGCGATCCATTAAAATTTAAATTTGGGGAAGTCAACTTCCAAATTGATTTAGGCGCAGATAAAATAATTGCCGCAGAAAAAGGAAATGAAAAAATAGCAATTGAAATCAAAAGCTTTTTAAACCCCTCGGCAATTACAGATTTTTACTCTACTTTGGGAGAATTCCTTAGTTACCGTCTAGCATTAGCAGGATATGAACCAGAGTGAGTATTATACTTAGCAGTTCCATTGGATACGTACCAAACATTTTTTCAACTAGAGTTTACTCAAACTGCGCTCAAACAGTATTAGGTACTATTAATTGTTTACAATCCAGTAGATGAGGTGATTGTACAGTGGATAAACTAACAAAATATCAAGAGTGTGTTAAAACATTGTTGACGAACTATGCCAGTGATGATGTCTCGGATAATGATATCGAAGTCCAACTCATTTTAGACACAGAACGCAATCATTATCAATGCATGAATGTCGGTTGGCAAGGATTTAATCGTATTTATCCATGCGTGATGCATTTTGATATTAAAGATGGCAAAATCTGGCTGCAACAGAATTTAACCGATCGCAATCCAGCAGAGGAATTAGTAGACCTCTTGCAAAAATCCTTGAATCACCCCTCCCCAACCCTCCCCGATGTGTTGGGGAGGGGGCAAAATTTCAAGTTTCCCCCCTTTATAAGGGGGGATAAAGGGGGGTCTATTCGACTTATGCAAGAGGTCTAGTGATGATGGGAGTACCACAAGAGGATATTGTCTTGGGTTTGCAAGCTCCATACAAGCGTCAATATACAGATTATGGCGTAGCGTAATGCGATCGCTCCTCGAACAACGAACACCACTTTACTCTCAAGCCGATTTGCACATCACCTAGCAAGAGAGAGATATACCTGAAAACTTTGCCCAGCGAATACTTGAAGCAATTTCTAACGTTCTCAAAACACAAGTTTCTCGTTAAGAAGACTCAAGTTACCAAATTTTGCCCATCCGCAGGATAAACCCTGGTAATTCTGGATTGCCACTAACTGCTTCGGGATTATCCAAAATTTCAACTTCTCGATTCGGACGGTAAATGTAGACTTTTCGATTCTGCCGATCAATTAACCAGCCTAGTGATGCACCATTATCGATGTACTCCTGCATTTTGTCTTGTAATTTGATCAAGCGGTCGCTAGAGGAGCGTAACTCAATCACAAAGCTGGGACAAATTGGTGCAAATGAGGCTTTTTGTGCATCTGTTAAGGCGTTCCAACGCTCCAGTTCAATCCAAGAAGCATCAGGGGAACGCATAGCGCCATTGGGTAGTGTAAAACCTGCACTGGAGTCAAAGCCTATCCCAGTGCTATCTTGTTCAGTCCAATTCCCCAGCTGTGCAGCAATGTTAAAGTTACGGTTGCCCGTATCTGAAAAAGCTGGTGGCATAATGATGACTTCCCCATTAGCAGTTCGCTCAATTCGCAAATCTCCATTAGCTTGACAAAATTCGTAGAACTGCTCATTTGTCATCTGCACAAGGGAGGGAAAATTTACCGTTAGGGGTGTGCTTTCAGTTTGAATTAGCAGCGTGGTCATTTTCATTCCCTAGCTTCAACCGAATGATTTCAATTCTAGAGGTTTGAAGGAGCGATCGCCTGCTTATTGTGTCGGGTAATGTGGGAGGGAATAGTGATTTATTTAGTAACAGTTATTCCGAACACTACCATCAGGTATAATAAAGCAAGTAAAAAAACAACTAAGAAATAAATTTTGTTACTTAGCTAAAAAGCAGTATTGATGAGGCTTTCAGTAGCTAATGCAGTATATCTTAATTGGTCAGTCGCGGCTGGAGGAGAACTATCGGCTTGGTGGCAGAAACGGAGAAATTCTCATCCTTCTTCCCAATAGGGTTCAGTACAAATATTACCATAGGGCATAATAGTATTGTGGTAGAAAGCCTCAGGAACGTGACCAAAGGAACCAATAGTTCCTCGGAGGTTGGCATTTATCAAAGTTAGCACCAGCTACGGAAGTTTCAGCAACTCTAGCACCCTCTAGATTGGCACCACTCAAGTTAGCTCCATCTAAGAAGGCATAACTCAGATTAGCGCCCTCAAGATTGGCATCACTTAGGTTAACTCCCAACAATTTAGCACCAGTCAAGTTAGCTCCAGCCAAGTTGATACTGTTCAAATTAGGATCATCCAAGCAAATATCAACAAACTCTTTTTCTCCAGCTGCAATGCGTTTGAGCAATTCTTCAGTACTTATATTGGGGCTGAAGAATCTGTTGAGGAATTCAATATCTCCAGTATTAAAACGTCGGTTCAGTTCTCTTTTTTCTTGCGATCTTCTTGTATCTTCGTCCATCACTCAGAAATTGTATTCATTCAATTCCAGTACAAACATACTTGATGGCGGCAGAGATTGTGAAGAGTTACAAAGTCTTCTACACTGACTGAAATAGGTTTTAACTCTCAACGGCGGCTCCTCATGACGGTCAACGATTCTGAATACATCAGGCAAGCTGAAGCCACTCGTGTGCGTGTACTCAGCGAAGCACTACCTTATATTCAACAATTCGCCGGTCGCACTGTTGTTGTCAAATATGGTGGCGCAGCGATGAAAGATAGCACACTCAAAGACAAGGTTATCCGCGACATTGTATTCTTATCCTGCGTCGGCTTGCGTCCAATTGTAGTACACGGTGGTGGCCCGGAAATTAACAGTTGGTTAGATAAGCTGGGCATCGAACCACAATTTAAGAATGGTCTGCGAGTCACTGATGCCGCCACAATGGATGTGGTGGAAATGGTTTTAGTTGGTCGAGTTAATAAAGAAATTGTCTCCTTGATTAACCAAGCTGGTGGATTGGCTGTAGGACTTTGCGGTAAAGACGGTAATCTATTTACAGCCCGTTCCCAAGGTCAAGAAGGTATTGGCTTTGTGGGGGAAGTCAGCAATGTGAATATCAAGATTTTGGAAACCCTCGCTAGCAATGGCTATATTCCGGTAGTATCCAGCGTCGCCGCAGACGAGACAGGGCAAGCTTATAACATTAACGCCGATACCGTAGCCGGGGAAATCGCTGCTGCATTAGGAGCAGAAAAGTTAATTTTATTGACCGACACCAGTGGAATTTTAAAAGATTACAAAGACCAATCTACTTTGATTCCGAAAGTAGATATTCGTGAAGCCCGCGAACTGATTGCCGATGGTATAGTTAGCGGTGGGATGATTCCTAAAGTGAATTGTTGTGTGCGATCGCTTGCTCAAGGAGTCCGTGCAGCACACATTATTGATGGTCGCATTCCTCACGCCCTGTTACTAGAAATCTTTACTGATGTTGGGATTGGGACGATGATTCTCGGTTCGCAGTTTACTTCGTAAGAGTTAGGAGTACAGACGCGATTAATCGCGTCTGTACAGGAATTATCCTAGTCTGCTCCCTACTCCTCACTTTACCGAGGATAGGTAATAATAACCCGCGATCGCCCGCCGCTAAATGGTGTACGACGCCATGAATTATTGATAATTACCGGATTAACCAGGGTTGAATCTCGAATTGTTGGATTGATCGGAGTGAAATTTCTCACGTTCTGCCTGAACTGGGGATAGGAATAATCGCGGTAATGATTGCGTTGTGGCATCAGTCCCGTTGTTGGGTCTACAGGCATAGGCGTGGGAATCGGACTACCATAAATAAAGGAACCCACAGAAGGCGATTGCCTGACTCCATAACCACCATCATTCATAAACGAGCGCTGGGCGGAATGCGATCGTCTGACTCCATAACCACTATCAATCACGAACGCGCGCTGGGCGGAAGCTGGAGCAATGCTTATACCCATCACTGCTAAAGTCATACCTGCTAAGAGCCAATTCAGTTGCGAATGCTTGATTTTCAACATAATTTTGCTCACCTGCATTTGATACCGGAATTTTTAATCAGAGAATAGTCGCAGCTACTTACTTAAAATTTTAGAAGTTTATCTGCATTCAGATTGCCACCTTCTGAAAAGATTCCAAAAAGATTGCTGGCATTGGCAAAATGAAAACAGTGGTAATTTTTGTATAAGACGTGAGTACAGAAAGTTTAGAAATTGCTAAAACCCGCTACCAGACTGGGAAAGTTGCCTTTGAGAATGGGCAATACCGTGAAGCCGTAGAAAATTTAGAAAAGGCTAGCGCTCTGTTAGCTCGTAATTCTCGCCTTGGGGGCGAAGTAGAAATTTATCTGGTGACAGCTTATGAAGCAGCTGGACGCACGGATGATGCGATCGCTCTTTGCGAAAGACTCAAACGCCATGCCCATTTTGAAATCAGCAAACAAGCGCGGCGGATGCTTTATATCTTAAAAGCACCAAAACTGAAAAGACCCAGCGAATGGATGACTGAAATCCCCGATTTGGCAGCATTAGCCGATAATGAACTCAAAATTTCTGTACCTGCTAAGTCTACTAAATCTTCTGGGGAGCAAAAGCTTAAACCTGCCGAGCCAGAATTCGTTGACCTCAGTCAGGTCAATACCAGAGATAATCGCTTTATCTGGGTAGCGCTAATTGCCATTGGTTTAACCATCTCGTACTTGGTTTGGTTGAATTTTTCAGGAACTCCTGGCTGATAACAATTTTGGATTGGGGACTAGGGATTGGGAAGATTTGAATGAAGATTCAGACCCAGACTAAATCTTACTCATATTTTCTTACCCAGTCCCAAAGCGATCGAAATGGTATTCCAGGAATCTCAAACAATACTAAGAAGTCAAGATTGGTTAAAAAGTTTGACTTTTGGGGAGATTTATAGTTATGAATTCTTCAATTTTCGGAAAGATTTTCTTGTGGTTAATCAGACCATTTAGTTTTGTGTTGGCAAATATGAAATTGCTCTCACCACTGAATGGTCGAAATCGAATGAACCGAGTCTTTCCCATGCGAAATCCTATTCTGTGGCTAGTGCTGTTAACATCTCTGCTACTGACTGGCTGTGTAAAGTACGATGTGGGGCTTAATTTTGACAACTCAAATAGTGGCGAATTAGTACAGCATATTAAGTTGGGAGAACGGCTAACCAGTTTTAGTGGCGATTCGGTGTACGAATGGTTAAGAAGCATAGAACGTCGCGCCCGTCAACTTGAAGGTAAAGTACAGCGAGTTTCCCAAGAAGAAATCATCGTCACAATTCCTTTTAGCAATGGTAGGGAATTGCAAGAGAAGTTCAACGAATTCTTTAACTCCCGTGCGAATCAACCCTCTGAGTCTGTAGAGAGCCAATCTGACTCAGAACTGCCGAAAATTGAATCAAACGTCCTCTTGGAGGAGAATAATTTTTTACTTTTAGTCCGAAATCGGTTGATTTATGATTTGGATTTGCGATCGCTCTCTCTAATCGCCAGCAAAGGTAATGTACTAGCTAATGCTGGTTCAATTCTCGATTTGGAATTTAGCTTGAAGACTCCTTGGGGAGCCAAAAATATTCAACTAACTGAAACTGCAATTGAGCCAGAAAAAAATGGCAATCAATTAGTGTGGAAACTCCAGCCTGGTGAGCTAAACCACATAGAAGCTGTTTTCTGGCTTCCTAGTCCCCTTGGTATCGGTGGGTTGTTAATTATCCTGTTCGTCTCAGGAGGATTGTACTTGAGATACAATTTCATGCCAGATCCCAGAATTCAGTTTCCTCCCAAAACAGCAGCGATCCAGGAACAATAGACTATTTATCTTACGACTTACGCACAAGTTACGGAATAACGAACCGCAGAGGCACAGAGAAGCCAGTGCGTTGGGCGGGTTCCCCGACTTGTAGCAACTGGCGCGGCACGGAGAAATCAGAGTTTGAGAGATATTTTGCGTAAGTCCTATATCTGTTGAATATTGTCAGTTAAGCCGATGGAGAATGCATCGGCTTTTTTACTTCACCTTCAGACTCATGTTCGCTGCCATACCAGCGTTCAGCAAGTGCATTAAGTTGATGAAGGATTTCAATGAGTTCCTGGCCGTGTTCTGTAAGACCGTAAGTAACTTGAGGTGGGATAGTTGGTTCATACTGGCGATAAATAATTTCTGCTGCCTCAAGCATCCTCAGTCTTTCTGTCAGCACTTTGGTTGATATGCCTTCTACTTGGCGCTTCAATGCACCAAAGCGAGTAGGCCCGCGATTACACAACACCCATAGTATGTACATTGTCCAGGGCCCCGTTAATAAGGACATCAAAATACTTATTGGGCAAGCATCAGGATTTGTAGAAGCAGACATCGATAAGTTAGCCAAAATTATCCACTAGTTACTTTATAGTTACTACTTTACTTTAGTAACTAGTTACTTTTAGTATGTGATGTAATGCTTTAAAATATAGGCTCAAAAAAAGTAAAAGCAGTAAATCCTAGTTAATCAGGAGATATTTGGTGGTAAATATTCTACATATTGATTCCAGCCCTCGTGGTGAGCGATCGCACTCCAGAGAATTATCTAAGGAATTCGTCAGTGGTTGGAGGGCAGCACATCCTGAAGATGCGATCGCTTATCGAGATTTAGGGCATCACCCAGTTCCTCACGTTGATGAACCTTGGATTGCGGCAGCATTTTCACCACCAGAAACCCATACTCCAGAGTTAACTGAGGCAATTAGGATTTCTAACGAACTGGTTGATGAGTTTTTGGCAGCCGATCGCTACGTCTTTGGAGTGCCAATGTATAACTTCAATATACCTTCCACTTTTAAGGCTTACATCGACCAAATCGTTCGTATTAACCGGACTGTTGCAATAAAAGCTCAAGGTTTTAAAGGGTTAGTCGAAGATAAAAAGGCAGTTATCATTACAGCTCGTGGTGGTGACTTTAGCGCGACCTCCCCAGCCGTTGCTTATGACTTTCAAGAACCCTACCTGCGGACAATTTTCGGCTTTATTGGGCTTACAGACATTCAATTTATTAACGCTAATAGCCTGAATGAAGGTGATGCCCGTACCCAATCTCTATCAGAAGCACGGGCAGCAATTCAAGATGCGATCGCCCAGTGGTAAGTAGGTCGGCGTAAATAATTATTGTTGGGATAAGGCAGGGGGCAGGGGGCAGGGGGCAGGGAGCAGGGGGCAGGGGGCAGGGGGCAGGGAGCAGGGGGCAGGGGGCAGGGGGCAGGGGGCAGGGGGCAGGGGGCAGGGAGCAGGGAGCAGGGAGCAGGGGGCAGGGGGAGTTTAAGCTTTATTTACTTTTCTTCACACAGTTTGGTTTTATTGCACTGACTTACTTAAGAGGGGCATTGAGAAGAGACAAGGTAGACAAGGAAGAGGGGGCAGATAAGGGAGAGACTTGTTCAATAATTCCTCTTTGTCCCCCCTGCTCCCTTGCCTTTTCTTCAGGGTGACAACCGCTCAATATTCCAAGTGCTATTATCTAAACGGCTATAGAGTAAGCGATCGTGCAGACGGCTAGGGCGTCCTTGCCAAAACTCAATTTCTGTGGGGATCACTCGTAAGCCTCCCCAATGAGGCGGTCGAAGAATCTCCTGATTTTCGTATTTGCTTTGGAACTCCTGCAAACGTCGCTCCAAGACTTCTCGGCTTTCTATCACCTCGCTTTGATTAGATACCCACGCACCCAGGCGACTATTGGTAGGGCGACTGTGAAAATACTGGTCAGACTCAGTTTCGGAAACTTTCTCCACATACCCCGAAATTCGGACTTGACGTTCCAGTTCTGCCCACCAAAAGACTAAAGCCGCCTGGGGGTTTTCTGCTAATTCTTGTCCTTTATGACTGTTGTAGTTGGTAAAGAAGGTAAAGCCCCGTTGATCAAAATCCTTAAGCAGCACCATTCTGGCTGAAGGCTTACCGTCTGGTGTGGCTGTGGCAATAGTCATGGCATTGGGTTCAGGGAGTTGTGCTGCTAGTGCCCGATCGAACCATTTTTGAAATTGGATAAAAGGATTGAGTTCTACTTCGAGTTCGCTTAAACCTTCCAAGGTGTAGTTCTTGCGAAGGTCAGCTACAGTTTTGTCCATTGTGATTTGTTTCCTTGCTATTAGATAGGTTTATATATATCTTTGTCAAAAATATCTATGATGATAATCAGTGCCATTAAGAATTTTACAAATTCTTTCAAGGAATATCTAAAATAGGTTGCGTTAGATGCGCCGTTCAGCCTCCCTTCAACGCTTGTTAATTTATGGTCTGAGCGGTCCGATTATCGCTCTCAATGTTTGGTTGCTGTCTGTGCTTTTTCGCTACTTCCAGCATCCCATTACCGTCTTGAGCATTGCGGCAATTCTGGCTTTTCTGCTAAATTACCCGGTTAAGTTCTTTGAACGTGCTCAGATCACCCGCACTCAGGCGGTGATTATAGTTTTACTTGCAACATTAACCCTGTTTGGAATTCTGGGTGTCACCCTAGTACCGTTGATCGTTGACCAAACAATCCAACTTTTAAATAAGATTCCTGATTGGTTAGGCGCTAGTCAAGCAAACCTAGAGCAGTTTGAGATGTTGGCAAAGCAACGACGTTTGCCAATCGATCTGAGGGTTGTGAGCAGTCAAATCAATGCCAACATTCAGAGTCTGGTACAACAGCTAGCTTCTGGTGCAGTGGGATTTGCTGGAACACTGCTTTCGGGATTACTTGACTTAGTGTTAGTGATTGTGCTTGCATTTTATATGCTTTTATATGGCGATCGCGTCTGGTATGGTCTAGTCAATCTTTTGCCCTCTAACATTGCAGAACCCCTCACTGCATCCTTGCGCCTAAATTTCCAGAACTTCTTCCTCAGCCAGTTGTTACTAGGACTGTTCATGGTGCTAACCCTAACACCAATTTTCTTAGTGATAAAGGTGCCTTTTGCCCTGTTGTTTGCCATATTAATTGGTATCTCAGAACTCATTCCCTTTATCGGGGCGTCTCTGGGTATTGGTCTGGTGACGATTTTAGTGCTGCTGCAAAATTGGTGGTTGGCAGTTCAAGTTGCGATCGCGGCAATTCTCATGCAACAGCTTAAAGATAACTTGTTAGCTCCCAGATTACTCGGCAATTTTATCGGACTGAATCCTATCTGGATTTTTGTGTCTATTTTAATGGGATTTGAGATTGCTGGTTTATTAGGGACACTTGTTGCTGTTCCGATTGCTGGTACTATTAAGGGCACTTTCGATGCTATTAAGAGCGGCAAGCCGAGTGATTTTGTCTCAACTGTAACTATTGCCCATAACCCGCCCCCTGATTAATGTGAGTTCGACAGACCTCTCCCTCCCAGCCTCCCTCTTTTAAAAGGCGTTCGCGAGTGCGTCTCCGTAAGGAGAGGGAGGAGTAATGAGAAAATAGGGTTTTTGCTCCCCTCTCCTTGTAGGAGAGGGGCTGGGGGAGAGGTCAAAATAGCACTCGTCGAACTCACGTCAGATTAAGGTGGCAGAGGGGCAGGGGAGCAGGGGAAGTTAAACCAATTCGCAATTCGCAATACTCGCCAAAGGCGAGAAGCAAGCTACGCAATTCGCAATGACGCTCTCTAGGAACGCGAGTGCGTGTCGCAGACAGACGTTAAAAGCGTAGCTTGCAACTCTTACAGAGTACGCGGACTCGCTATCTCTACAAAGAGAGCAATTACGTTTTGTAACGGGGATTTTAATTAGGTATTCAATTCGTGCTGCCATTCTTAGTACAGTTCACCATAAAAAAGGTTCGGAATTCGATTCTCTCAGGACTTACGCACTCAGATCCCCCAACCCCCTTAAAAAGGGGGCTTTAGAAGTTCTCCCCTTTTTAAGGGGAGCCAGCGCGGTCTTCTCCCAAAGGGAGAGGCTAGCGCCAAGGGGTCTCCCCAAGTGGAGCGACTGGCGTGGGCTAGGGGGGATCTAGGTTTCAGGCTTCAGTGCGTAAGTCCTATCTCTGTAGGTTGGGTTGAGGAACGAAACCCAACATTCTTGCTTTTGTTGGGTAACGCTTAAGCTCAACCCAACAAAGAGTTAGTATTTTCAACCCTGTATTAATGGTGACGTGTACTTAGGTAGGGGAATTAAACTGAACATACTTTGTTAAAACTTGAACGTTCACCCTCAGAAGCTCAACGTTCACCCTCAGAAGCTCAACGTTCACCTTCAGAAGCTCAACGTTCACCCTCAGAAGCTCAACGTTCACCCTCAGAAGCTCAACGTTCACCCTCAGAAGCTCAACGTTCACCCTCAGAAGCTCAACGTTCACCCTCAGAAGCTCAATGTTCACCCTCAGAAGCTCAACGTTCACCTTCAGAAGCTCAACTTTGAGCCATTGAGGCTGAACTTTCAAATTCTAACTCCCAATGCCCAAGACTTCGGCTATGCCCTTACTTCGACGCCGCTCAGTACAAGTTGGCTACGCTCAGGACAAGCTCAGTACAAGTGCCCAATGCCCAATACCCAACTCAAAAGTTGCACAATCTAATCTCACAATTCACAATGGTGATCGATCGCAAATTTTAGAGGATACTGCCAGCAGGCAATTTATGAAAAAAAGAAGCGCAAGCGAATGTGTAAAGTATACACTTTGCCAATAGTCAATTAGTTTAGTGTTGAATTTACAGTCTTTTGATTTTCATTAATTAACTTAGAACCTGTTGATGGAAGCTTCCGAGCTCTTAGAAACAATCACATTTTTGATTTACCAAGCCGAACAGGGTGAAATTGATCCTTGGGATGTCCAAGTGATTGAGGTGATGGACCGCTATTTAGAACTGATGGCACCGGGGGCAATAACAAGAGGCTATGAAGCGGACTTGTCTCAATCTGGACAGGCATTTTTATCAGCATCAATGCTGGTATTATTCAAGGCAAATACGTTGATGCAATTGTCAACAGTAGGAGATGCACAAGATGGTGTAGAGGATGATGCCCTATTGGAAGGTGAAGACGGTATATCGCCTCAGGGTCATCGTCTACCCTTGGAACGGCAATTACGTCGTCGCCCAGCGGCAATGCCGCCACCAAAGCGCCGGGTAACTCTGCAAGAGTTAATTGAGCAATTGCAGATTATGGCTAACCAACTCAAACTGGTAGAAAAAGTCAGCAAACCTATCCGTCCCAGGCGTCAACCTAGCGTCCAAAGTATGCGGGAGGCGCTGGAGTTAGCCCATCAGGAAAATCTGACTGAAGTCGCTGGGGAACTGGAACAGGTGTTGAAATTGTCGACAAGAGAGGTAAGTTTAGAACAAAATTGGTTGAATTTAGAACAACTTGTAGAATTGTGGACTAAGACAAAGCTTCTCAACCAAAATGGGTCTGGACATGAGTCTAAACACAGTAACCTAGTTAGCGTTTTCTGGGCACTACTATTACTCTCGGCTCAATCGAAAGTAGAGCTATTTCAAGAGGACTTTTATCATGAAATTAAAATTCGCTTAATTAGAGATTCAGCTAATATCGGCAAACCTTTTGAGCATCCGATGAATTAAGAAAGTCAAAAGTAGTCGTAGTTCTACAGATAATTTCTCTAAGAATTTCGCTCTGCCACAGGTAACAGCGCCCTAAATTTATGTATAGAAAGACAAAACAAATTAAATCTAGAGTGCAGGCATCAAGATTTAAGGCTTCCTGGTTAGAAAAATAGGAATTTATTTATGAGGTTTTCCTCCTGCCTCCAGCATAGCTGCTTCCTACATTGTCATAGATTTTTGATTCAGCCACAAAATCCGGGTAAATTGAAAAGATAAGCGATCGCTTGTCATCTAAGTATATCAATGGTTGTAATAACCACTAAATTCCTGTTATCCCTATTCTGGGGGATGACTTAGAGCAGAAATAAAAACTGATGATTAAGTATCACTCGATGAAAGTAAACTGGCTTGTGGTTGAGGAATAAATTTTTATGAAAGCGATGATTCTCGCGGCTGGCAAGGGTACTCGCGTGCGTCCAATTACGTACACTATGCCCAAGCCGATGATGCCCATCCTGCAAAAACCAGTGATGGAGTTTTTGCTAGAACTGTTACGCCATCATGGATTTGACCAGATTCTAGTCAATGTTAGTCATTTGGCTGAGGAAATAGAAAACTATTTCCGTGATGGTCAGCGGTTTGGGGTGCAGATTGCCTATTCCTTTGAAGGAAAAATTGATGACGACGGTAAACTGGTGGGCGAAGCGATAGGTTCTGCTGGAGGGATGCGGCGCATCCAAGACTTCTCACCGTTTTTTGATGATACCTTTGTAGTTTTATGTGGTGATGCTTTAATTGACTTGGATTTAACTGCGGCGGTTAAATGGCATAGAGAAAAAGGGTCGATCGCTACCATTATCACTAAATCTGTCCCCAAGGAAGAAGTTTCTAGCTATGGTGTGGTTGTGACTGACGAAGAGGGTCGTGTCAAAGCTTTCCAAGAAAAACCTGCAACTGAAGAAGCCCTCAGCACCAACATCAACACAGGTATTTACATCTTTGAGCCAGAGGTTTTTAACTATATTCCCTCTGATGTGGAATATGACATTGGTAGCCAATTGTTTCCCAAATTGGTAGAAATCAAAGCCCCTTTTTACGCCATTCCTATGGACTTTGAATGGGTAGATATTGGTAAAGTCCCAGACTATTGGCGGGCGATTCGCGGTGTGCTGCTGGGTGAAATCAAAAATGTGCAAATCCCTGGTCATGAAGTTGCCCCTGGCATCTACACTGGCTTAAATGTTGCCGTAAATTGGGACAAAGTGGATATCACAGGCCCCGTTTACATTGGCGGGATGACGAGAATCGAAGACGGAGCTAAAATTGTCGGTCCAGCGATGATTGGCCCCAATTGTTGGATATGTAGTGGTGCAACAGTGGAAAACAGCGTGATTTTTGAATGGTCGCGCTTAGGCCCTGGAGTCCGGTTAGTCGATAAACTGGTATTTGGACGTTATTGCGTAGATAAAACTGGCGCTACGATCGATGTTCAAGCGGCTGCTTTAGACTGGCTGATTACCGATGCTCGTCAGACACTGCCATCACATACCCCTGTTGAACGACAAGCAATAGAGGAATTGTTGGGGACAAATACAAATTAGGGAATGGGGACTGGGTATTAGGGACTGGGTATTGGGTGGGAAAAAACTTTCCTATCTAGTCCTTATTCTTTACTCGCTCTTAGTCCCAAGTCCCCAGTCCCCAGTCCCCAGTCCCCAGTCCCCAGTCCCCAATCCTAACTATTTAAATACGTGTATCTTCTAAGACTTTGCTCGTAGGTTTGCAGTAATCGTTGAGATTCTGCTAGGGTAATGCGATTTTCTTCTAATGCTTTCTCACAGCGCTGGCGAATGTTTTCCACCATATCTTCGGAGTCATACTGAACGTAGCTTACTACTTCGCTCATGGTGTCACCTTTGACAACGTGTTCAATTTGGTAGCCTTTGGGCGTTAATTGGATGTGAACGGCGTTGGTGTCACCAAACAGGTTGTGTAAATTGCCCATGATTTCTTGGTAAGCTCCATTCAAAAACATCCCCAAATAATAGGGTTCTCCGGGCTTGTAGGTGTGTAGTTCTAAAACCGATTTAACATCACGTAGGTCTATAAAGCGGTCGATTTTACCATCACTGTCGCAAGTGAGGTCTGCTAAAATTCCTCGCCGCGTTGGTTCTTCAACCAAACGATGGATTGGCATGATCGGGAATAGCTGGTCAATCGCCCAGCAATCTGGTGCTGATTGGAACACTGACATATTGACGTAGTAGATGGAAGCCATAATTTTTTCTAAGTCTTCCAGTTCATCTGGTACGTATTCTTGCTGTCTAGTAATGTTAAGAATTTTTTGACAACAAGCCCAGTAGAGCCGTTCCGCTTTGGCTCGTTCTCTGAGGCGTAAAATTCCTAAGTTAAACCGACTGATGGCTTCTTCTTTGAATTGTGCAGCGTCGTGGTATAACTCTTGGTAATTTTCTTGGTTGATGGATTGAAAGCTTTCCCAAAGATAATTAATAATTGGGGATTCTCCCTCTTGTGGAGGTTCTGGTGGATTCAGGGGGACATCACTGGTACTGAGAACGTCGAAAATCAGCACCGACTGATGAGAAGCGATCGCTCGTCCACTTTCACTAATCAGTGTTGGTACGGTAATCTGTCGCTCTGCACAGGTATCTTTTAACTCTGCCACGATGTCGTTGGCATAGTTCTGCATGTTGTAATTTTTCGATGCATAGAAGTTGGTTTGGGAGCCATCATAATCTACGCCTAAGCCGCCACCAACATCAAGGTATTTCATATCTGCTCCCAGCATTGCCAATTCTACATAAATGCGGCTGGCTTCTTGGATAGCATCTTTAATCACATTAATGGCAGAGATTTGTGAGCCGATGTGGAAGTGCATCAACTGCAAAGAATCGAGCAGGTTTGCTTCGCGTAATTTGTCAACCGCCTCGATTACTTCAGGCATTGTCAAACCAAATTTAGCGCGATCGCCACTAGAGGTTCCCCAACGTCCCATACCTTGGGTACTGAGTTTAGCACGAACACCTAATATTGGTTTAATACCTAACTGGCGATTGGCATCGATTACCAAATCAACTTCTTCAATCTGTTCTAAGACGATGATTGGTGTTTGCCCTAGTCTTTGGGCTAACATTGCTGTTTCGATGTATTCTCGGTCTTTGTAGCCGTTGCAAACTAACAATGCTCCTGGTGTATCCAACACAGCTAGAGCAATCATTAATTCTGGCTTGGAACCGGCTTCTAAACCAAATTGATGGGGCTTGCCAAATTTCACTAAATCCTCAATCAAATGCCGCTCTTGGTTGCATTTGACGGGAAACACACCACGGTAGACGCCAGGGTAATTATAGCGGGCGATCGCTTTGGCAAAACAAGCGTTCAACCGCTCAATCCGGTCTTCCAAAATATCGGAAAAGCGAATCAACATGGGAAGTCCCAAGTTGCGCTGCTTCATGGCGTTGACCAATTCAAACAAGTCAAGAGATCCCCCGCGATCGCCCTTGGGTGCAACAGTAATGTGTCCAGCAGCGCTAATGGAAAAATAAGGTTGTCCCCATCCTTCAATGCGGTACAAGGCTTCGCTATCCTCAATTTTCCAGGAGCGAGGTAAATCTTCTGTGGTAGGACTAGGTGGTAAAAGTTTTTTGTGCTTATGATTTTTCACTTCAGATTTTTGTCCATTGGACGGTACTTGTACCACCTCGTCAGATGTAGCAGTTGAATCAACACCCATTTCTTCCTGACCTCTGTTTTTCACCCACGAGTTAACAATTTAGCGCATTCATCTAAGAACGGATATGCACCCAAGGATAATTTCTGAGATAAACTCTGATTGGTCATTGGTCATTGGTCATTGGTCATTGGTCATTGGTCATTGGTCATTGGTCATTGGTCATTGGTCATTGGTCATTGGTCATTGGTCATTG
>NZ_JBALDJ010000131.1:0-43706 GCF_036917415.1 Nostoc sp.
GTCCTGACACAATTCAACTCAGCTTCCCTGAATCGTCACATCGCCCGTACCTACAACTTTACTGGCTTCAATGAAGGGTTTGTGGAAGTGCTAGCAGCACAACAAACACCAGAAAACCCTAACTGGTTCCAAGGTACAGCCGATGCTGTACGTCAGTACCTGTGGTTAATGGAAGAATGGGATGTAGAAGAATATCTAATTCTCTCAGGCGATCACCTCTACCGCATGGATTATCGCCAGTTTATCCAGCGCCATAGGGAAACGGGGGCTGATATTACTCTCTCAGTCATCCCTATCGATGAGCGTCGCGCCTCAGATTTTGGCTTGATGAAAATTGACGATTCTGGTAGGGTAATCGATTTTAGCGAAAAACCCAAAGGTGAAGCGTTACTCCAAATGCAAGTTGATACAAGTGTACTGGGATTATCAAAAGAACAAGCCCAGCAACAGCCTTACATCGCTTCAATGGGGATTTATGTCTTTAAAAAAGAGGTTTTGTTCAAGTTGTTGAGAGAGGGTATAGAAAGGACTGATTTCGGCAAAGAAATTATTCCTGATGCCTCTAAAGATTACAACGTTCAAGCTTACCTTTTTGATGACTACTGGGAAGATATTGGAACAATCGAAGCATTTTATCATGCCAATTTAGCTCTAACTCAGCAGCCTC
This sequence comes from Nostoc sp., assembly GCF_036917415.1. Classification (GTDB taxonomy): domain Bacteria; phylum Cyanobacteriota; class Cyanobacteriia; order Cyanobacteriales; family Nostocaceae; genus Nostoc. The sequence continues at coordinate 668 of NZ_JBALDJ010000131.1, forward strand.
AGCCACCCTTTAGTTTCTACGATGAAAAAGCGCCAATTTATACCCGTGCCCGCTACTTACCTCCAAGTAAACTTTTAGATTGCCAGGTAACAGAATCAATTATCGGCGAAGGTTGTATTTTGAAAAATTGCCGCATTCAACATTCAGTATTGGGAGTGCGATCGCGAATTGAATCTGGTTGTGTCATCGAAGAGTCCCTACTCATGGGTGCAGATTTTTATCAAGCTTCTGTAGAACGTCAATGTAATGTTGAAAAAGGTGACATTCCTGTAGGTATTGGTACTGACTCGATTATTCGCGGTGCCATCATTGATAAAAACGCCAGTATCGGTCACGATGTCAAAATCATCAATAAAGATAACGTGCAAGAAGCTGACCGCGAAAGTCAAGGTTTCTACATCCGTAGTGGCATCGTTGTCGTGCTGAAAAATGCTGTAATTCCTGATGGAACCATCATTTAGTCATTAGTCATTAGTCATTGGTCATTGGTCATTGGTCATTGGTTAATAGTTACAAGCAACAAAGGACAAAGGACAACGGACAAAGGACTAATGACTAAACTCATTCTGCTGATTGGTCTTCCAGGTAGTGGGAAGTCAACTTTGGCAAAACAATTACTGGCAGAATGCCCCCAAATGGCGCTAATTTCTACAGATGCCATTCGGGGGCAATTGTTCGGTTCCCAAGCCGTTCAAGGGCCGTGGCTGCTGATTTGGCGCGAAATTGAGCGGCAATTTCAGCAAGCTATTTCCACAACTAATATAGCTATTTTTGATGCCACCAATGCCCAGCGCCGCCATCGTCGTGAAATCATTGCTTTAGCCCGTAACCAGGGCTTTAACCACATTAGGGGAATTTGGGTAGATACACCAGTTTGGCTGTGTTTGGCACGGAATAAAAAGCGATCGCGCCAAGTTCCTGAAGAAATTATTTTGCGGATGCACCGTCAACTCCGGGATGCTCCCCCAAGCCGGCAAGAAGGACTAGATAGCCTGAGCCGCTTATCAGAAAAATCGGAGTACGGAAATTGCGATCCTTTGGTGAGCGAGAACCACACTTAATTTTCTATATTTTTTGTTAATTTAAAATCAGATTCTATTTTGTTTGGCACTATACCAAGCAAATTAAACATCTCTCATCTAAAAAAAAACATAACGGGAATTTCTATAGGAGGCTGGTAGATGGCTGCAACCGACTTCAAAGACTATTATGCTATTTTGGGAGTCAGTAAGACTGCCAGTTCAGAGGAAATTAAACAAGCCTTTCGCAAACTAGCCCGCAAATATCACCCTGATGTCAACCCAAACAATAAACAGGCAGAGGCACGCTTCAAAGAAGTTAGCGAAGCCTATGAAGTTGTATCAGACCCAGATAAACGCAAAAAGTATGACCAATTCGGTCAATATTGGAAACAAGCTGGTGAAGGTTTCCCATCTGGCGGCGCTGGCCCCGATATGGGTAACTTTGACTTCAGTCAATACGGCAATTTTGATGAGTTTATTAATGAGTTGCTAGGACGCTTTGGTGGTGCTACCCCTCGTGGTGCGGGGCGCCAAAGTCACTCACGAAGTTACTCTTACCGCACTTCTCCAGGCACCTCAACTAATTTTAACAGCAGCTTTAACGATTTTGGGTTTCAAGATGGAAGTGTGGGTAGTGCCCAGGATAGTGAAGCTGCGATCGCTCTAACTTTTACTGAAGCATTTAATGGTGTGAAAAAGCGCTTCAGTTTAGGTAATGAAACAATAGATGTCAGCATCCCATCTGGGGCGAAAACTGGTACTCGCTTACGGGTGCGGGGCAAAGGTCAGATCAACCCCATGACTCAACAACGGGGGGATTTATACTTAAAAGTCGAACTTCAGCCGCACACGTTCTTCCAAATGGAAGGCGATAACTTGGTATGCGAAGTGCCAATCACACCAGATGAAGCTACCCTGGGAGCGTCTATTGATGTACCCACTCCTGATGGTTCAGTTAATGTCAAACTACCAGCAGGAGTGCGTTCTGGTCAATCTCTACGTTTACGTGGCAAAGGTTGGCCCCTCCCTAAAGGTGGACGCGGCGATCAGTTAGTGAAAGTGGCGATCGTTCCACCAAAAGACCTCAGCCAACAAGAGCGGGAATATTATGAAAAAATCCGCGCTATACGTACTTATAATCCCCGTAGTCATTTGAACCAATTCAGGCTGTGAATATTTTGGATTTTAGAGACGCCAAGCAAAGCGCTACAAAGTGCAGTTTCGCGTCTCTAAATTAATTAATTGTGAATTTACTGCGCCATTCTCGCCATAACAATAGACTTAAACGCTTCTATTGCCTCCAGTGTAGCCTCGGTAGCTTGCCACGTTGGACGTGTTACTAAACGATCGCACCAAGTATTTAATTTTGGATATTCACTTAAGGAAATGCCTACACTTGGCAGCACATTGACTACAGTCCCAGCCACAACCTCGGCGAGAGTGAGGTGGTGACTAGCAAAGTAAGGGCGATCGTCTAATAAATTTTCAAAAAACTTCAGCACTGTGGCAATTTTATGCTCTGCCTTCTCGATTTTTGCTGGATCTCCTCCAGCCAAGCCGAGAAACTGAGGTAAAAAGGTGGTGGTTGCTGGCAAAAGATCGTTTACAGTTACTAGTTGTACCATCCGTGCGATCGCTAAATCCTTGGCGTCTTTAGGCAACATCGCAGGTGTAGGATATTTTGCCTCTAAATAGTCCAGAATTGCCAAAGATTCCACTAGATTAAAACCGTCATCTACCAACACTGGAATGTGATGGAAGGGATTAATTGCCAAAAATTCTGGTTGAAACTGCTCCCCATCCAGTTTTATCTCCACCAATTCAAACTCAAGTCCTTTTTCCAGTAGAGTAATCCAGACGCGGCGTGAGTTGGGAGAAATCGGTGCGTGGTAAAGTGTCAGCATGAGAAAACCTCACAGCTTTATAAGTGGGGCGAATATTGCCAATTTTACACCTTATACTTAATTAAATTGTTCTAACAATGTCTCAACACTAGCATTATGATCCAAAAAAGAAAATAAATGCCAGTAGCGCAGTTTTCCTTCTTTATCTAATACAAACTGTGCTGGTAAAGGCGCTCCTAGTGCTTGTCCTACTTGATATTTATGAAACACTCGACAACTAGGATCGCTCAATAGTGGCATTTTTATACTTAAATCTTTCACAACTATTTGACTCTGCCGTTCATCGGTACTAGTAATCATTAAAACTTCTATACCGCGGTTTTTAAATTGTTCGTAGTTTTTATTCAAAGCTTTGATGTGAGGAAAACAGAAAGGGCAATATTGCTTTTCGGTAAAGATGCGAGTAAAGGCAAGTAACACTGGTTGTTTGCCTTTATAATCAGACAATTTTACTAAAGTTCCGTTGGTAATATCTGGCAATTGAAAGTCTGGTGTTCCCACTCCCAATCTGAGTTGATTGCTAGCTGGGACTGGTAAAAAATTGCGGAAGAATCGCTCATTTAATAAGCCACTAAAGTCAGTTGAAGTCAGCATATTTTTCACCTTGATTCTTGATTTAAATACAATTTTAGAAAAAAACCACAGATATATGACGGAGGTTGACATTGTTTAATGTGTATCTCTGTTTATCTGTGGTTTTCATTGATTTTGCTTTCAACTCTAAAAGGCTGGATTAGAGTTTTTTAGCTAGCGGAATTTAGACAGCAGAGAAATAGACTTTAGACTTCACTGGGTCAGGATTCATTGTCTTGTCACCAGGTTGCCAACCAGCTGGGCAAACTTCATCAGGGTGAGACTGAACATACTGAATTGCTTGTAATGTCCGCAGGGTTTCATCAACGCTACGACCAAAAGCTAGATTGTTAATGGTGGCGTGCTGTATGATACCATCTTTATCGATGATGAACAGACCACGCAAGGCAATGCCTGCTGCTGGGTCAAGAACGTTGTAAGCGGCGCTAATCTCTTTCTTGATGTCGGAGACTAGAGGATAATTCAGGTCGCCAACTCCACCAGACTTACGATCTGTTTGAATCCAAGCGAGGTGAGAGAATTCACTGTCAACGGAAGTCCCAAGGACTTCAGTATTGATTTTCTTAAATTCTTCGTAGCGATCGCTAAATGCTGTGATTTCAGTGGGACAAACAAAGGTAAAGTCTAGTGGGTAGAAAAACAGGACGACATACTTACCGCGATAATCGGAAAGTTTGATTGTCTTAAATTCCTGATCTACCACAGCCGTTGCTGCGAAATCGGGAGCTTGTTGACCAACGCGGAGGCTTCCTTCGGTTCCGTAAGTGAGGGACATTAACCTAATTCTCCTTTATCGATTTAGTAGCGTTGGAATTTGGGTCAAGTAAAACTTACCCATCCACGCTCTCACAATTTAATTACGATCTGTTACGACTATATCATACTCATAACGATTTTGAGTAGCAAATGCCTGATTTAGATACAAGAGAATGGTTGCTTACCAATGGCTTGGGAAGTTTTGCCAGTGGTACAGTTTCTGATGTCCGCACGCGCACCTATCATGGTTGGCTGTTTGCCGCGACAAACCCACCTTCTGGAAGGACTCTGCTGTTTTCGCACCTAGAAGCTAGCTTGGAAATATTAGGGAGCGTTGTGGCACTGGGGACAAATGTTTGGGGTAACGGTGAGATTGAGCCAACAGGTTACGAACAGCTACGCCGTTTTGATATTAACCCAGTTCCCAAATGGACTTGGGGTCAAGATAACTGGCAATTAACCAGACAATTGTTGATGCCCTATGGTTTGGTGGAGACTGGGGGCTGGGGATTGGGGATTGGGGACAAAGGGACAAGGGGACAAGGGGACAAGGAGACAAGGGAGGATAAGCAATGGCCCAATGCCCAATTTTGCCATCGAATTTTAATCCAGTATCGCTATGAGGGAAGTGAAACAGCTATTTTACGGTTGCGACTGTTGATAGCAGAACGTGACTTTCACCACCAGCAAACTGCTAGTCAAGAATTACAGTTTTCACAATTGCTAGGGCAACAGCAAGTCTGTCTACAAGCAATCAATTCTGGGCGCTTCGGCATACCTTGGCACTTGCGTTGGACACAAGGAAATTATCAACCAGATGCAGTTTGGTATTGGGATTATAGATTGTCTGAGGAGACAAAACGGGGGTTAGGCGACAAGGAAGACCTCCACAGTCCTGGTTACTTGATAGTCACACTTCAACCAGGAGATACGGTGACTTTGGAAGCACGAGTCGGTTTTCCCGACTCCGTGCCAAGTGTTCTCACCCTCAAAACCTTCACAGAAGCTGTGGAGGCAGAGCAAGAAAGGCTCTCACAGATTTTTGGATGGAGAGAGAGAGGTACGGGAGCAGAGGAGCAGGGAAGCAGGGGAGACAAGGGGGACAAGGAGGAATTATTGAAAATCTCTCCCTTGTCTCCCCCTTCTATCTTGTCTCCTTTGTCTCTTCTCCATGACGGCAGTTGCTTCAAGTCGGGAAACCGCAAGGGCGCACTGCCTCCCCAATGCCCAATGCCCAATGCCCACTCTCCAATTTGGCAACAACTACTCAAAGCAAGCGATCGGTTTATCGTCTATCGAGCCTCAATTGCAGGTCCCACGGTCATTGCTGGTTATCACTGGTTTAATGACTGGGGACGCGATACATTAATCGCTTTACCGGGGTTGGCACTAGTTCCACAGCGCTTTGACCTAGCAAAAGGAGTATTGCGAACTTTTGGGCATTATTGTCGCCACGGTTTGATTGCGACTGCATTTCCCGATCTCAATGGCGAACCAATTTATAACAGTATTGATGCGGCATTGTGGTGGATTGAAACTTTAGGACTTTATTTGGAAGCTACCCAAGACTGGGATTTTTTGGCAGAGCAATTCCCTGTAGTACAGCAAATCTATAAAGCATTTGTCGGTGGTACACATTTCAATATCCAGGTCGATGCTACGGATGGGCTAGTTAGTTGGGATGCTCGTGGTGTAGCTCTCACCTGGATGGATGTGGTAATTGGGGCACACCCCGTCACACCCCGTTATGGGAAGCCAGTGGAAATCAATGCGCTGTGGTATTCTGCTCTATGTTGGCTGAGTCAGTGGGCAGAGCGCTTGAGCCAAATGGAATATGGCTCACCAGTGCGTCTCACTAAGCAAGCACAGCGTTATGCTAACCAAGCACAACACGTGAAAACCTCACTGCAAAAATTCTGGAATCCTCAGCTAGGTTATCTGTACGATACTATTGAGCCGGACGATCGCCGGAATTTTCAAATTCGTCCGAATGCCGTTTTGGCGCTGTCGCTACACCATTGTGGGTTTTCTGAACAGCAAGGGTGTCAGATATTAGATTTGGCAACTACTAGCTTGCTCACACCTTATGGTCTTCGCAGTCTCGATTCAGGAGATCCCGAATATAAAGGGAAATATGAGGGCAATCAACAGCAACGCGATCGCGCTTATCACCAAGGCACTGTTTGGACTTGGCTAATTGGCCCATATATTCGGGCTTGGCAACGTTTTTATCCACAACAAGCGCTGCCTTTTGATTGGCAACCCTTGCTAGAACACTTTTTATTTGACGCTTGTCTTGGTTCTATTTCTGAGATTTTTGATGGCGATTCACCTCACACACCCAGAGGAGCGATCGCTCAAGCTTGGTCAGTTGCCGAAGTAATCCGCCACATTAAATAGTTGTAGGGACACAGATGGTCTTGGATAATTATTCTTGATTAATATACGTTCACAAATTAATGTTGCTAGTTTTAACCTACAAAACCCCTACTATACAAGATTTTTATTAATTTATCTGATTATCCAAAAGTGACTAGGATTTTCGATAATTTCACAAATTGAGGCCGCAAAACCAAAAATTTTTATTTTCTTCTGTGAGAAAATAAAATATGAAAAAAGTTTATCAACGAGATGTAGTATTCTTGATAGTAGCAATGTATTTCAGGCTTAATTAGATGCTCTACAGGATGGATGATTGATAGCGCAATTACTATATTAGAAGGCTGATTTTACATTTCCTTCTTATAAAACACATCATATCTTAACGCTAAATAAGCCTAAAGAAGTATAGATATGAATTGAGAAATAAATTTATAAAATAAAGTACAAAAAATCAAGTTCACGTAGGAATAATTGTAAATAAAGTGACTCAACCTAATAACAAGACTAACCTTCAAGAGGAAACAGATTTAGGGACTTCCATTGCTCTGGCTACTACTACAGATAAATGGCAAGTATTGTCGTACAGTGCTCCAATCCTACCTATACATGCCGCTCTACTTCGTACTGGTAAGATATTCTTTTTCTGTGGCTCAGGTAACGATCCCAATCAGTTAAATACTCCCTATGACAGTGTAATCTGGCATATAAACAAGGGAACCTTTTCCCGTCAAGCGCCTCCATTGGATAGTAACAATCAACCTATGGATCTTTTTTGCGCTGGTCACTCCTTCCGCCCTGATGGGATGTTACTGGTTGCAGGTGGAACTTTGCGCTATGACCCATTTTATGGTTCACCCTATGCTCTGATGTTCGATCCCATTGCTGAGAAATGGGTCAAGAAACTATCAATGAATAATGGTCGCTGGTATCCTACTGTGTTAACACTAGGCAGCGGTCGAGTCTTAGCAGTGTCTGGGCTGGATAAAGATGGCAAGCTCAATAGACAACCAGAAATTTATTCTGCTTTCTTTCCAAATGGTTGGAACGCTTTTCCAACAACGAGTGCTTTACCGGCATACGGGCATCTGTTTCTACTAAATAGTGGAAAAATTTTTTATTCAGGTGCTCAGATGGGTGGTACTGGAGTGACACCAAGGATATTAACCCTGCCAGAGACATTTACACAATCCATTACAGAAAAAGTGGTGACAGGGCTGCAAGACGCAGCTTTTGGCGATCAAGGTGCCAGTGTGCTTTTACCACCTGCACAAGATCAAAAGGTGATGATTCTCGGTGGGGGTAGTGGTAAGACAGCAACAAAGAGGGTAAATATTGTCGATTTAAAAGCTAGTAATCCAACTTACGTAGCAGCAAAGCCTTTAAACTATGCCCGAATGCATCACAGCGCAGTTTTGTTGCCCGATCGCACAGTGTTTGTTTGCAATGGTAGCAAAATGAATGAGGACACAACACAATCAATGCTGCCAGCAGAAATCTACAATCCAGCTACAAATACTTGGACAGTAGTAGCTAAACAAAATGTCCCCCGCGTATATCACTCAGTGGCCTTGCTCTTACCAGATGGTAGGGTCGTCACAGCTGGGGGGAACCCTCAACGGAGGGTAAATGAACTGCGATTAGAAATCTACAGTCCTGCATATATGTCGCGATCGCGACCAGTTATTCAGAGGGCTCCTCAAATAGTGACCTACGGGCAGCAATTTACGATTCAGACACCCCAGGCTGCGAATATTAAATGGGTTAGTTTTATTAGACCAATGGCAACTACCCATTCTTGCGATACAGAACAAAGGTTAGTGGATGCACCGATTACTTCTAGAAACGCTACTTCTCTTAAGGTCACGGTGATAAACAATCGAAACATCGCACCTCCAGGCTGGTACATGCTTTTTATTAGTGACAACAATGGAACACCCTCAGTAGCAACCTGGACGCAAATATATTAGCCTTATCTGTTTATGTTCGCACTGCTACCTAATAAAAATCATTAATTCTAGGAAGGAAAATATGAATTACAAGCTATCACGTCGACAGTTTGGACAGTTGGCACTTGCTGGAACTGTAGTATCTGGACTTAGTTATCTCACCAAGAAAGCCTTGGCAGAAACACCAAGTTTAAATATTGTAGGTATAGGTTCCAGCCCGATGGTTATTACTGACCAAACGGCTATTACAGAGGTAAACACTACTGAATTAGTAGAGAACACTGCCCTAAACAGTGTAAGCACAGATATTCGCACAGATATTAAGCCTGTAGGACTAGTTTTGCAATCCTTAATTACAGGAAAGGCTCAGGTACTTACAGATAAAAGTACACCTCTATTAGAGCCTAATGAGATATTGAGTGGTTTTACCTCTTTAAGCGATGGCACACTTGTTGTAGCCATTACTCCGGTTGCGATTAGTCAAAGACAGGCAACACCTACTCGCATTACATTTTTGGGTACGCTTGTAAAAACTTTGATAGTCTCAGGACTTAAACAAAATCAACAGCTTGGGAGCTTGCTAGGTACTAACGATGGGCGACTCATTGGTCTAGTAGGTAAGAAGAACGGTACACCACCGATCAAATTGGTAGATATTAACCTTCAAACAGGAGAGATAAGTTCTATTAATAAGATTAAATTCCTGGACGATGAGCGGGTCGACAATTTAGCTGAGTGCCCAGATGGAATACTTTATAGCTCTATAGTTGGTGCGTATGGTGATACAACTCTGGTGCAGCTAGATTCAAATCAAAAAAAGCCCATTAAACTAGGACAATTGAAAGTTAATGGTCAAGCATGGAATAATGGCTTACAAAGCTTAGTTTGCTCTGCAACAGGTCAACTCCTGGCCTTTGGAGCTATGAGATATGAGACACCTAATGCTGTGTATATTGTTGACAAGAACAGTGGAAATATGACTCGGCTACAAGACTTTGATACTACTCAGATTACGCGTGCTCGTGCTTAAAAGGAATTGAGCTGATATCTCTAGCAAAAAAAACTGCCTAGTACTTTGTCACACAAAGTTTGAGGGGTAAGGGAACGAACCACAGAGGCGCAGAGAACGCAGAGTAGGAGGAAAAGCGAGGTTCAAAAACTTGGTTTACTCCGCAAAGTTGCTATGACAAAGTACTAGCCCTCATCTTTGCTTGAGGGTTTTTTATTGGCATTGATTGGTACAGCTTATTCCTAATTACCACTGCTTTATCTGCTTGCATTAGCCTGATAGGAGCCGGATTGCTGTTGTCAGGCAAAGTTACAGAAGGAACGTTTACTGTCGTTGAGGGAATGGCGACGAGTGTGCAATGCATTCGGTTTGCCAAGGAAGCTAACGATAGGCTTGATAAAACTTTGGCTGAAATGAAAGACAGAGATTAAACGAGTGCTGCTAAGGTCGCTTTGCTTTGAATTTCAACTACTGAAACAAAATTACCTAACACCCACCCGATAACGGGTGGTTTTTATTTAGGCATTGGTCAAGTTGTAGGGGCAGGTTATGAAAAATTTTTCAGGAATTTGGTGTTGGGGTCGTGAATCTAATATCTAATAATGCTTCAACACTATTAGGACTTACGCAAAATATCTCTCAAACTCTGATTTCTCCGTGCCGCGCCAGTTGCTACAAGTCGGGGAACCCGCCCAACGCACTGGCTTCTCTGTGCCTCTGCGGTTCGTTATTCCGTAACTTGTGCGTAAGTCCTAACTATATCTAAATCTAAATGAAATTCATTTCTCCACATACAAGATAGAAGAATAAAGAAATTGAGGTGCAGACTTGTGAATAACAATAATCGGTGGTTTTCGTGGTTGAGTTGGGGTCTCGTTGCGGTATTAGCGGTGTTATGGTGGGTGTGGTGGATATACTTTCGTCCTCTCCCCTACGCGAATCCCTGGCGGAGTCTCGGACTGCATGGCACGATTTTGTTAGGATACATCTTTGTGTGGATTAGTACCTATTATCGTCGTGGAAATGACCCAGGTCGTTGGTGGTTCTGGGTGTATTCGGTTGTTGTTGGCTTTAGCATTCCAGGCGTTATCCAAGACCTCCTTCACGTCAATCATGTGAAGACTTTATCACCGTTGGTCGAAAATGCCCTTTTAAGCTTTGGATTCTTGACGACCATCGGGTTGGGCTTCCTTGCCCAAAGAAGAAGATAAAGAGCCATTCAAAGCCAGCTTTCAGAAATGGCAATCGCTTTGGCATTTGGCAGCTTGGTCAATTAGAACACCATTTAAATCTCCGATCGCATCTTACAACTGGCTAATACACCGCGTAGACTCTCTGTTTCTATAGCCAACCCCATTGATGATGCAGCAGACTTGATGAATAAACTTGCTCGTGGTCAACTAGCAGTTGCGGGAATATGAAAAATTTTTCAGGATGCTTCACTTGCAAAAAAAGAGGAGCAAAAGCGATGCCAAAGGCTGGCTACGAAGACAGCACCTGGAGCGTTCGCTTGCTTCATTTGTGATTTCAGTCCTCAGTAGCCGTGATTCACATCACTTCTAGGAGTGACGTGAATCACGGTTGCTGGATTGAGTTGGTATTAGTTACCCCTGGAAATTCTAATTGATACAGAATAGCAGTAACTCAAACAAATTTATAATGATTTTGATAGATAGCTTATATCAGCCAAGGTTTTTGAAGTTCAAAATTTAGTGTATTAGATTCTCCTTTGGAGTACGGCGATCGCCTTTTCGACAGCTAAGAATCTTTATCATCTTCCAATACGCTTGGGTTAGCGTCAACAACGATAAACTGTGTAGGTTGGGTTGAACGAAGTGAAACCCAACAAACCACTGAAAATGTTGGGTTTCGTTCCTCAACCCAACCTACGATTCTACGATTCTCCTTAACCCAAGCGTATTGTATCATCTCTTACTTAATTGGTACTGGGCAATTTAAGCCATCCAGTAGACCGGAGCGCAAAAAGAAAGGGCAGAATCATTATCTGCCCTTTAGACATTAAAACTTAATTTTTGATCTTAAAGCTTAGTAGCGCGATCTATTGTATCCACCGCCACCACCGCCGCGACGATCGCCACCAAAAGAACCACCTCTATCTTCCTTTGGTTTAGCCTTATTCACTTTGAGGTCGCGTCCCATCCATTCAGCTCCATCAAGAGCATCAATGGCAGCTGTTTCTTCAGCTTCTGTGCCCATCTCTACAAAGGCAAAGCCGCGTGGACGTCCTGTTTCACGGTCAGTAGGTAACTGAACCCGCTTTACAGTACCGTGTTCGGCAAACACAGAATTGAGGTCATCTTGTGTGACCTCGTAGGATAGATTACCTACATAAATTGACATGCATTATCTCCAAAATCATAGGTGTGTAGAGATTTAGATTTCGGAGGCAAGCTTGTTAAGACCAAAAGGGAAAAGCCTGTCAATACTAAAAACAAACAATGTAACCGAATTTTATTCTCACTTGATTACCTTAGCACATCATTCAGTTCTTACCCACCGTGTAAAAGGAAGTACTAAGAAACAGACGGGCTACGGGCAAGATTGGGGATTGGGAATTAGGTATTAGGTATTGGGAAGAATTTAATCCCTAGTCCCAGTTTCAGTCTTCAGTCTTCAGTTCCCTCATAATATTGATTAGCAGAAATTCCCCAAATAATTGCAAAATAAATGCAGTTCGTCATTGTTACTAATTGGAAATGCCGACTACACTTACTGACGCACAAAATTTACTTTCTGACCTGATCGCCCGCTACTCTAAGCGTGTAGATTATCTGATGATTCGCCTTGAAGAAGCAGAAGGGACTGATATCTTGTTGCGTGGCGACAAGGTAGAAACCCTTAGTGAAGGTCTCTCCATTGGTGGACATATTCGCGCTTGTTATAAAGGCGGATGGGGGTTGAGCTGCTTTAACCAGCTGGCAACAATCAAAGATCGCATAGAAGAAGCGATCGCTGCTGCGCGGATGGTTGGTGATGAAGAAACTTTACTTGCACCTATTGACCCGGTGCAAGCAGTATGCATTCTACCCCTAAAAGGTACTGACCCCCGAAACATCCCACTCTCGCAGAAAAAACAATTGTGCGATCGCTATGCCCAATTGCTTAAAAGCGTCGATCGCCGAATTACCACTACCTCGGTGCGTTACGGTGACAGCGCCCAAAAAGTAATCATTGCTACTTCAGAAGGTACTTCGATCGAGCAATCTTGGGTGGATATGGAAATGCGCTTTGCCGCTACCGCCAGAAATGGCGAAACCGTACAAACTGGACGGGAAACTACTGGCTCTCGCAAAGCTTACGAAGATTTAACTGGTTTGGATGAACAGGTAAAAGGTGCGGCTCAAAGAGCGATCGCTGCTTTATCTCTACCATCGGTCAAAGGCAATACTTACACCGTAGTCATTGACCCAATTCTCACGGGTTTATTCGTCCACGAAGCCTTCGGACATCTTTCTGAGGCTGATATGGCTTACGAAAACCCCGATTTGCTGGAAGTTATGACCATCGGACGGCGGTTTGGCCCAGAAGAACTGCAAATTTTTGATGGTGCGGCTCCAGAGGGGCATCGCGGTAGCTATTTTTACGACGATGAAGGCACACCTGCCACTACTACTCAACTAATTAAAGATGGAATTTTAGTGGGACGTTTACATTCTCGTGAAACTGCTGGCAAATTGGAGGAAGCACCTACGGGTAACGCCCGCTGTCTTAACTATCACTTTACTCCTATTGTGCGGATGACAAATACCTGGATTGAACGGGGTAAAACACCAGTCGCAGACTTATTTACCGATATCAAAGAAGGAGTTTATGCCCGTAATTGGTTGGGTGGGATGACGAATGGGGAAATGTTCACCTTTAGTGCTGGGGAAGCCTGGATGATTAGGAACGGCAAAATTGCTGAACCTGTCCGGGATGTGACGCTTTCAGGAAATGTATTCCAAACCTTAGCGGATATTGAGGCACTTGGTGATGATTTTTACTGGGATGAATCTGGCGGTTGTGGTAAGGGAGGGCAAAATGGCTTGTCAGTAGGTTGTGGTGGCCCTAGCCTCCGAATTCGAGATGTAGTGGTTGGTGGGCAAACATAAACTATACTGCTTCAGTCGTAAGAATCATAATCTGCAAAAGAATCGGAATTGGTTTTGCCATAACCTCTGCCAGACGAACACCAGAATTAAGTATAGCGATCGCTTTGGACTAATGCTTAACGTGAGTCTCCAACGGAGACTCACGTTAATACTTAAATTTTTCAGGTGAGCAACATCCCTCCCAAGTATGAAATTAACTCACAACTCTAGGTGGTAGCGCTAGTAGTTAAAAATAGCTAATTTAGACAAAGTTGATTCAATATCCACTCTAGTTTCATTCATCACACTAATCCTCTGTGGCGCGTGCTGGGGATTTAGTGTTAGTCTGGATAGTCCAAAATTATTCATAATCGATCGCTTGCGGACTTGCTACTACTGCGCTAACGTAATTCGTAATTAAAGATTGTTTCAGACTCTTATTTAGACCCAAACTGAAATAAAGCCACGTATTATATAAAAAAAGGGCAATTACACTCAAAAATTACGAATTACGAATTAGTTAAACGTTCCTTAGCACAGTGACAGATATGAAAGCAGATCAACTCCTGAAAAACTATGCCGCAGGTGTCAGAGACTTTACTGGTGTCAACTTGAGCGAGGCCAACTTAAGAGAAGCCAATCTCAGTGGCGTAATTTTAGATCGAGCAATTTTAGATGGAGCTAATCTGAGTCACGCTAATTTAACCGACGCCAGTTTGATTGAAGCAGACTTAAATGGAGCAGATTTGAGCAATGCGGATCTCAGTAATAGCAACTTAAGCAAAGCTATTTTGGATGGAGCTATCTTGGATGGAGCTATCTTGGATGGAGCTAATTTGAGTCATGCTAATTTGACGGTTGCTAAATTGATTGAAACTAAATTGAGTGAGGCAGATTTGCAGGAAGCAAACTTGGTAGCAGCAAATCTAGATGGAGCGGATTTAAGTGGTGCAGATTTAACTGTAGCGGACTTATCCCAGGCAAATCTCACTCAAGCAGATTTGAGCCAGACAAATTTGAGCGGAGCCAATTTGGATGGAGCCAATATAGAAGGAACTATTCTGGATGAGAATGTTTAATCTCGTTTCTATACTCTGCCAAAAAAAGAGGCTAGGATTAACCCTCTTTAATCACTATCGGTAGAGAAAAATCTAAAACCCTTATTTCTCATGACTTTTATCAATTTAGACGTAGGTTGGGTTGAGGAACGAAACCCAACACCCAAAGACCTTAGAAAAGTTGGGTTTCACTTTGTTTAACTTAACCTACATTTATTTTTCTTTCCCCAAAGTGATAGAAGAGGGTTAAGGGAGAAGACTGCACTGGTTCCCTTAATCTCCTCTTTGCAGGCGCTACAGCTTACACACAAGTCTTTTGGAGTTGCAATGGCATTGTTTTGACTAACAATGCCATTGTTTCGACTGACAATGCCATTGAGATGAGAACTTGGAATATTGCACAAAAGTTTATAACTTGTGTGTACACAGAATCTGCTTGCCAGAAAAAGTCAGATGGATATTTTTTCTATACACAAGGATATTACTGTGAAAAAGTTTGCTACAAGTATTGTTATTTACGATTGTCATAATTAAAACAATTGACTCTCAACTATCAATGGTGAACTCTACCCTCGTTGTCACACTCTATGTCAACCCTATGACAGGGAATGATACCAATACTGGTTCACGGTTGAGTCCGTTTAAAAGCCTCACCCGTGCTTTAAAAGTAACCAAAATGCCGACGAGAATTCATCTGGAGTCGGGAACTTACAGCGCCGCCAGTGGTGAGGTGTTTCCGCTGATTGTCCCTGGAGGGGCGACAGTGGTGGGTAACGAAGCTAACAAAGGTGCAGGGATTGTAATTTCCGGGAGTGGCGAGTATCAAAGTCCCAGTTTTGGTATACAAAATATTACGTTGCTCTTGGTAGATAATGCCAGTCTTTTAGGTGTAACTGTCACCAATCCCTCAGCCAAAGGTACTGGTATCTGGATTGAATCAGCTACACCTACTTTAAGTAACAACACTCTGAGCAACTGTGGGCGGGAAGGTGTGTTTACCACTGGTACTGCCAAACCCACAATTTTAGATAACGTATTTGTGCAAAATACTGCTAGCGGGTTAGTGATAGCAGGTCATAGCCAAGGAGAAGTACTGCGAAATGTATTTCAAAAAAACCCTTTAGGCATAGCAATTAGTGACTTTGCCGCTCCGACGATCGCAAATAATAAATTATCAGAAAATCGCACGGCGATCGCACTTTCTCGTAACGCCCAACCTATGCTGCGTCAAAATCTGATTATTAACAATACCCAAGGTGGTCTATTAGTCAATGGCAATGCAGTCCCTGATTTAGGTAATACCCAAGATTCCGCTGATAATATTTTTCGCGATCATAGTGAATTTGATTTATACAATGCCACTACACAAAAGCTGGTTTCCGTAGGTAATCAATTAAATCCTGCTCTAGTCAAGGGCTTGATCGAATTACTCCCAAGCAATCGAGTAACGGTTAACACCAGTCCCTTTGATACCCCGACAGAATCCCCTTCTCAAAAACTTTCCTTGTCCCCTTATCCCCCTGTCCCCTTGTCTCCCCCTTCCCCCCTTCCCACGTCTCCCGAACTAAACGGACATTGGGCAAAACCATTTATTCAGGCATTAGCGAGCATGGATTTAACTCATGCTTTTGCCGATGGTAGCTACCAGCCAGATAAACCCATGACTCGCGCCCAGTATGCAGATTTGGTGGCGATCGCTTTTAACCCATTTCCCAAAATCCCGGCACCTGATTTTACGGATGTACCCAAGGATTTTTGGGCTTATAGCGCTATCCAAATCGCGGCTAGCGGTGGCTTTGTTGGTGGATTTAGCGATCGCACTTTTCGCCCCGATCAAAGTGTGCAGCGGCTACAGGTGATTGTCTCCTTAGTAAACGGACTGGGACTACCAGCTGTCGATCGCGATGTTTTAGAAGTATATAGCGATCGTCATACCATTCCTGACTACGCCCGAACAGCCGTTGCCACTGCTACACAACAGGGAATAGTTGTCAACTATCCAGATCCAAAAGTTCTTGCACCTTTACGTTCAGCAACACGCGCCGAAGTTGCAGCGATGGTTTATCAAGCGTTAGTTGCCATTGGGCGAACATCTGCGATTAAATCAGTCTATGTGGGGTTGCATTTTAGAAGTTGATAAGTAGAATAGGGAACACTTGCCTATCGGCTTGGCAACTCTTGGAAAAATAAACCATGTAGTTAAAAGCACGCTAGGCTAATATGCGGTGGGTGACAAATCTTAGACCTATTGCCTAAAGCTAATAGCCTCATGTTAACAACACTTCCAGACACCTCTGCCAACTTGGCGATCGCTTTATTAATTAACTATAGTTTCGATCTCGGTGGGTATAGTGCCAATGAGCTAGTTGAGCGTTGGCAAACGCAATACCCCCTTAATTGGCTACACCTGGCAGTGATTGAGGCACTATATCAAGGTCGTTATAAAGCCGTTTCCGTGCAGCAAATTTTAGTATTTTGGCAGCGCCGGGATCAGGCTACATATCATTTCAACATGGAATTTGAACGGATGATTTGTAGCAAATTTCCTCAAAGCTTAACCTCATCAGCTGCACCAGTTCTACCGCCAGCCAAGAGAAAACCCACTGTAGAGCAAGTGACGAGTCCTCAATTACCACCAGCTAAGATTCGCAACGGCTATCAACACAGCAATACTGCGACTCTCCAACTGAAAAGTTATGAACCAAAGACATCTTTGAGTGAAGAAGAAGGAAAGCAGGAAGATAGAGACAATAAAACCGTCTTGAAATCTCCGCTTTCTGAGAAATTTGCCTCTTTGGCAACTCTTGAGCGATCGTCTGCTATCAGCCAAAGGCAAACTTCACAAGAAAGTCCAGCGCCTTCCCCATCACCAAATCATCATCGACGACAGCCAAAACTGCTCCCACCTGCTGCTATTCATGCCCCAATCGGGCAATTTACCCCCGAAAAAAGTGATCGCTCTGATTCTTTTACATCTAAACTCAAAGCCATGTCTGGGGAGCAAGGGGGCAGGGGGCAGGGGGCAGGGAGCAGGGAGCAGGGGGCAGGGAGCAGGGAGCAGGGGGCAGGGAGCAGGGAGCAGGGGGCAGGGGGCAGGGGGCAGGGAGCAGGGAGCAGGGGGAGAATCACTAATGACAAATGACAAATGACAAATGACAAATGCCTTTTAGATTTTTATTCTGCAACTAACTGCTTAAAGCGCTCATCATCGGCAATATCATCAAAATCTAGGTCAGTTGCTGCGTCTTCTTTATACCTGGGATTAAGTTCAATTGCTTGTTGTAGAGTTAACAGAGATCGGTCAACTTGTCTTTGCAGTGCGTAACAGGCTGCTTTGTTGTAATAAGCACTGGCGTAATCTGGCTTAATTTCTAAGGCTTTGTTAAAACTAGCGATCGCTTCATCATCGCGTCCCAATCTTACCAAAGTATAACCATGTTTATCCCAGATTTTGGGAGAATTAGGTTGGAATTCCAGCGCTTTCTCAAAGGACGCTATTGCCTCTTCGTATTGTTCTAATGCTACTAGAGAAAGACCGCGATTTAACCAGGCAACGGCATCGTCAGGTTTGATTTGCGTAGCTTTGTCAAATGAAGCAAAGGCTTGCTGATGCTGTTGTAAGTTCCCAAAAGCAACGCCGCGATCGCACCAAGCTTGATGATAATCTGGCTGAATCGCAATCGCTTTATCGTAGGATGCGATCGCATCTTGGTAGCGTTTCAATCTTCCCAGAGTTAGACCACGTTTTAACCAACTTACAGGTTCATCAGGTTGGATTTTAACTGCTTGGTTGTAAGCTGCGATCGCATTTTCATAGTGCCTTTGAGAAAACAGCCCATCTCCCTGTTTTACATACTCATCAGCAGTGAATTCTGGTTGTTGTGGCTGTTCCTGTATTTCTTCCTCAACTTCAGAATTCACCATCTCTATAATAGATTCAGGCGTAATTTCAGTTAGTTCTTGAAGAATCAGATCCTTTCTTTCTTGAGCATCCAATTGTAACTCAGAAATTTGAGAGACAAACTCAGTTTCTAATCTTTCTAACTTCTCCAAAATGAGAATCTTTTGTTGTTGAGCATTCCATTGAAATTCTGAGAATTGCGAAGTAAATTCAGAAGCAGATTTTTCTAAATTTTCAACGATTAACTCTTTGGATTTTTGAGCATCGACTTGTAATTCCGATAATTGAAATTTAAATTCTGACTGCAATGCTGCTAAACTTGCAATAATTTTATTTTTTTGTTCTTGAGCATCTATCTGCAATTCAGATAATTGAAATTTAAATTCTCGCTCAAATATACCTGAATTTTCAACTGCAATCTCTTTTTGCTTTTGAGTATCAATCTGTAATTCAGATAATTTTTCTACAAACTCCGACTGCAATTTTGTTAAACTTTCAAAAGTTATATCTTTTTGTTTTTGAGCATCAGACTGCCATCCAGAAAGTTGAGACGCGAACTCAGACCTTGATATTTCTAAATCAGCAACGGCTAGTTCTTGCTGTTGCTGTACACCTAATTTTAACTTAGACAGTTCTTCTGCGATCGCAGATGCTAATTTTCCTAAATTATCCAGTGCTATATCTTTTTGTTGTTGAGCATCAAACTCTAACTTAGATAACCCCGAAGCAAATTTTGACTCTAATTTTTCTATATTTTCTTGAGATTTTTTTAGTTCCGCTTCTAATCTACTTAATACTTGTGCTTTAGCTAAATTTAGCTCGGATATCAGAATAGATACATTTTCTTGTTCACTTTTAATTTTTTGTTGTAAAGCAGTCGTTTGTTGTTCTAATTCATAATTTATTTGTTTAGCATTTTGAATAACATTTTCAGCCTCTTGTTTAACGGTAGTTAGCTGATTTTGTAATTTTTCCATTCCCTGGACTTGTTGCATTGCCCTATCAACAATTTCCCGGATTATCACCCGTCGCAACAGCCATAACAAAGCAATGACTGCAACTGGAAAGAGACTTAATATAACTAGCCAAACATCGAGTAAAATAGTTGTACGGCTAAAAGTGCTTTTAAAATCAGATTGGACTTGCTGTTGAATTCGTTTTTCTGCTCGTAGTCGTGCTAACTCTTCCCGTTCTGAATTCGATAACACCGGAGTCGGAGTTAGTGCTGGGTTAGGTGATGGTGCAGATTGTCCACTGGCAATTCCAACGGATAACAATAAGGGTAAAAATACAATCGTGCTTTTTATAATTAAAGCGAAAACAGCTTGATTTTTGCTCTGCATAACAACCATCTGAGTCTGTTGGTCAGTTTTTGAAGCGGCGTGCCTCTCTCCAATCTATAACAGAATTAAGTGGTTAAATGTTGTAGAAGCAGTGTAAAATTCTGAGCAATCTTTAACTAATCGGTTTCCTCGTCCTTAGTGTACGTACAACTTTAGTGGTATAGTGCAGTTAATTTTGTGACAATTTTTGGTGAGGTACTACTATAATATTACTACGTTGTGATTACTGCTAAAGATGGTGAAAGTCAAGCGGTAAAAATAATAATTTATCAACCAGTGGAAGGCAAAATGCGAAAGCATCGACGCTTTCTTAAACTATCCAGCGAAGAAGGTTCGGACTTTATTTTTACAGATAACAGGGCGGTGAAACTGGAAGTTCTACCTGTATGGGAAGTGTCAGGTGTGGTTACTTCGCATTAACATTAGATTATCTACGGTAAGTAGATTACTTGTCCTCAAATTAACTTAACAAAGGTAGTAGAAAATGGGTCGGATCAATCCTTACACGCTGCAATTGCAGATTACCCGAATGTTTGAGCAAGGGCAATCATTTTTTGCCACAACTAAGGTACAGGAATGGTTGAAAGAACATAAACACAATCCAGAAGATTATGACATTATTTTCCATAAAAAACCTGCACCTCCTGGTTCCAAAGAAGTGATGGTAGTGGAAATTGAATTACGCCGCAAAGATGGACAACCTGTCGATCCGTGGTTGCAGGAACAAGCAAATCTCCATGCCTGATTTTCGCAACTATAGCAGTCCTAAATTAGATGTGAAAACTTATTTTTCTTTTCTTAGCATTTCACAGAAAAAGTGGTTTTTTCGTTTTCACAACTTAGATAGGATTGCTATGTGTAAGGGCTATGCCTATGCCTAAACTAAAAATATAAGCTACTGTAAATATTGAAATAAGTTTATACAAATTTTATATATACTTGACAAACTTAAAGATTTAACGAAGATCATCTTTTGTTGGTTATTTCTTAACCTATATACATTGCTTAAAAGTTTATTTAAGTGAAATTACAGAATTATTCATTTTTTAGCTTCGGAGCATTTTCTGATGAAATTAGCTAAAGATATTGGCATTGCTGCTTTCGCTGTTGCTATCTCGGTTGCTGCTGTTGTTAAACCGACGCAAGCAGCCTTAGTTAATTATGATTTCACCGTAAATGCGACATCTGGCGATCGCCCTAGTCAGTATTTCGGTTCTTTTCGATATGATGACTCGACCTTAAGCGGGTTAGGCGAGGAAACTCTAAGCGTTAACAATGGATTATCTATTTTGTTTGATTACTTGGGTACTCAGTACACAGAAGCAAGTGATTTTGATTACCCATCATCTCCTGTAGTCAACTTTACAAATGGCAACCTGTCAGGACTGAGCTATTTAGTTGAAGATCGGTTTTTTATTGGTAACGATCCAGGTAATCCAAATACAGGAGGAACAAAATTTTATAGCATTCTGAGTGGCGACTTATTGTCTACAACAGAGGTGGGTACGGTAACTTACTCTAAGAGTACGTCCATACCAGAACCGATGACTCTTGGTGGTATAGCGATCGCTGGTGCTATGGCGTTGGGAATGAAACCCAAGAAAAAACTAATAGTCCGACTTTGAAAATTAATGTAGAGACGTTAGATAATAACGTCTCTACACACATAGTTTTAAGTAAAACTACCAGTAGGATTTTTACGTTTGATAGCAATTACAGATGGTTTGGGAAGACTTCTAGGTTGACCCTTACCACCGTCAGCAGTTGGGATGTTACTTGGCCAACTACTGCCACGAGGGACAGTCCGGGTCTGATTGAATGTAATACCATTCAAATCCAGTAATTCGATCTCACGACTCAAAATCGTACCATCATTAATTGGGCTATCTTCGCCGGGATGCTGTACGGAAATAATCAACGTATCTCCCACAAAAGTTGGCCCTGTCATCTCACAACGCACTGGCCCCTGAGCAAAGGGTATTACCTTTCCCGCGTGAGTACCAGTAGTAGGAATATAAAATAGCCAGTTATTACCGAAAACTCCTGTAAAATTGGAAACATTACCATTGGCTGTGTGGTCGATGATAGTTACAGTACCAGCAGCACCAACATTAAAACCATTGTGAGTGGTGGTAGACATATCCGTTACCCCCCAAATATTTGCCTTATTGTCGAACACTAGGTTATCGACATTGGCAAAACCAGCACCAGAAATCGATCCGGCTTCTCCACCCTGAGCAAATCTTTGCCAACGGAAGGTTAGACCAGTACCATCGGCGCTATCTTCAATAATCTTGTACAATCCTCCAGACTGCTGTGTTGCATTGACGTTTGTACTTAACTTGGCAACCTGGAAAATGCGTGAATCTGGATAACCGTCACTTCCTGGTGCACCATCAGTATAGGAAATGAATACTTCTTTGGTGGTCGGATGCACTTCTATATCTTCTGGACGTGCTGTCGGAGTTCCGCCAGCCAAATTTGCTGCTAAAAAAGCATCACTGAGAATAGCACCTTGGGAAGTGTAGAAGTCAGATAGCTTCTTACCTTGATAAGCAGGTAGTCTCTCTGCTTCGTTGGTGCGATCGACTGCGAGGGAACCGCCATCTGTAGTTTGACCTGCAATCCCATTGCGTTTTGGTAGGGGTAAAAGACCATTTCTTTGAGCCGAACCCAAAGCAGCAAACTCCACAGAAGAAATTACCGATGGCGAAATGGGATTGGTAGAAGTGTTTAAATTTAAGGGTATCCATTGACCCGTACCATTTGGATTGTAACGGGCGACATACAATGTACCACTTTCCCATAAACTGCTGTTGGCTTTATTGGTTGGTGAAGAAATAACACCTGCACTGATAAATTTCCAGGTGTGTCCCCCACGTCTATCATCACCCATGTAGGCAATTAATGGTTTTCTAGCTTCAGCACGGATGGCAACGTTTTCATGGCGGAAACGACCCAATGAAGTGTGCTTGCGAGGGCGGAAATTTGGATTAACAGGGTCAATTTCGACAATCCAACCGTATTTTTCGCCAACTAAACCGAAGGTTTTACCAGTAGTACCATCGATGTAACCTGTTTGAGTACCATTAGGATTGACTGATTCTGTAACACCAACAAAACCTCCTACACTTCCTTGAAAGTTCTCTTCAGCACTTAAAATAGTTCCCCAAGGAGTTGTACCGCCAGAACAGTTATAGCCAGTGCCAATAATTTTGTTACCTAATCCATCAGAGGAGAGGTTAAATACTTGGGTTGCAGCCGGGCCAGTTGCGATGAGATAGTTTTGATCGCCTTTTTGGTAGCTACGATTTCCCCAAGAAGTGAGATTTTTATATCCATCACTCCTTTGGCTATTAATTCCCAACCCAGAAAGACCATGAAGGCGGCGATTTCTTGCATCACCTTTAACCACAGCATAACGGCTACTAGAATTACGTCGGGAAATGCGGACAATCGATCCGCCTAAGTTATATAGAACTTCGCCGTCAAATTCAATACCTCTGGTGGCAGGTAAAGCCCAGCCAATCACTGATTTAAAGGTGGTAGTCAATCCTTTAACATCAGCAGGAGCTTCTGGTGCTAGATCGGAAAAAGGAAAACTCACATATTCGTGATTCACCCACAAATAGCCGACATCGTTGGTTCTGCCCAGAGGAATGAAACCCGTATAATCGTTGTTGTAACCGAAATATTCATCTTTGTTAGGAAAGACGCGATCGCCCCAGCTGATAATTACATAACGTTCATATTCTGGTGGCACTACCAAATCGTCAACTACGTTATAGCTATTTAACTTCGTATTTGCAGATGCATTGATTACCTGTCCCTGACCGATTCCCGTTGGCAAAAAACTTTTCTGCTGTTTATAAACGGGTAAGGAATGGGGTAAGCGCACTGGTGTAAAGCTCAGTGGCCTGTTGCTTGCTCCGGCAATACTAGAAATACCATCTATAATTGTGTCTCCCAACACAGCCGCACCAGCACTGCCAGCAAAAAATACTAAAATTTGTCTGCGACTTAATTTAGACATCAAACTCTCCTCTCTTGTGACATCAAGAATTTCGTAAAGGCAAATCTTGATTACTGGCAGAAAAAGCCATCAATTATTTACGTGAAATGCCATACATTTTGAATGGTCAGTAACCCGTTCTTAAACAAAAGGTTGTTTGCTATTTAGGTCAACTAACTAGACAAAAAATTTTCAGTTTGTCATATAATCTAATGACCAAAAATTAACGCCAGGTTATATCTTGATTAATAGAAATTTATTTTGTAGTTGATTAAAGCCTTTGTTCTTTACTAAATTTAAAAATAAGAAGTTATACCAATTCAAAAAATATTTGTGACAGATACCACACTTACCCAGACGCGCACTCTCCCCGATGCCTTGGGGAGGAATTATCAACCTTTGCTGTTTTCTCAACCAGAATCGGTAAGGAACAGTGTCAGCGCCTGATATGTCCTATCCTGGAGATGTGTAAATAGTGTTGTGGGTGAGACTGTGTTTTTCAGCGTTGTGATACCGACTTATAATCGCCAACCGATTTTAGAAAAGTGCCTCCGCGCCTTGGAGGTGCAGGAGTTGAGTCAGCCAAGTTCGGTTACTGATTACGAGATTGTCTTGGTAGATGATGGTTCTACTGATGGCACATTGGAGTGGTTAGCAGCATACAAAGAAGAGTTTCCCCATGTGCGCTGGTTTGGGCAAGATCATGCTGGCCCAGCTGCGGCTCGGAATTTGGGAGTAGAGAAGGCGCAGGGAGACACAATTATCTTTATTGATAGCGATCTAGTAGTGCTGAAGAATTTCCTGCAAGCTCATACTGATGCACTAGTGCAAGGGAAAGAGAAATTGGGGAGCGATCGCTTTTTTACTTACGGTGCAGTTATTAATACTTGTAACTTCAACAATCCAACGGCTGAACCCTACAAAGTCACAGATTTTTCAGCAGCTTTTTTTGCTACGGGAAATGTAGCAATTCCCAAACATTGGTTAGATAAAGCCGGACTTTTTGACACTAGCTTTCAACTCTATGGCTGGGAAGATTTAGAATTAGGTGTGCGGCTGAAAAAACTAGGTTTGACACTAATTAAATGTCCAGAAGCCGTAGGATATCACTGGCATCCAGCATTTAACTTAGAGCAAATTCCCCGATTAATTGACCAAGAAATTCAACGCGGACGTATGGGAGTTTTGTTTTATCAAAAGCATCCCACATGGGAAGTGCGAATGATGATTCAAATGACTTGGCTGCATCGCTTACTTTGGGGTATCTTGTCACTCAATGGCGCACTAAATGAACGGACAATGGCTCCATTTTTGCAATGGCTAATTAATTTAGGTAAACCTCAATTAGCTTTAGAAATTGCTCGAATTTTTCTCAACTGGTACAACGTGAAGGGTGTTTATGAAGCTTATGCCGAAATGCAGCAAGTATCGTGATTGAATAGTGAGGAGTGCAGAGCTAGGTCTAATACCATTTCCAAAAAACTTTGCAACAGATGAATCGGTTGTAGGGGCGTATTGCAATCATTGGTGTCAACTTAACGTTATTGGCTAGTTTTAGGGCGTGTGGCGAGGGTTTTGCAACTTGGTGAGAGAATCACATCTTGAGAGTTATCGCTTGCTGTGGGTGATTTTGGTAGCAGTTGACGGGGTTGTGGGGTTGTCTTGCTGGTTACGTTGGTTGCGTTGGTTACGCTATTTGCAATACTGGGTTACTCGTGTTTTCTCTCTATCCCCTAGAGTAGCGGTTTTTTGCGTCCAATAGAAAGAAAAATAACAAATAAAAACAAACGTACAAAAATTTTAATTACGTTATTCATTTAAACCTAGTTTATGTTTTGGGATAAAACTGTAAGCATACACATTCTATTCCTAAGTATTCCCATAATTTGAAACTATCAAACAGTGTTTTCTTCTGGAAGTACAGGGGGTTCAGCCGGGATACGCGCAAATTGGGACACGTTGTAAATTTTTGTTGCAGAGCGTGTTTTATTGATTTACTAACTTGCCCCAAAATGATATTTGGACAATCAAAATTTTGCACGGTGAAATCAACTCTTCACCCCAATAGTCCCTCAAACTAGCCCATAAACAATCATTTTTGGCAATGTTCTTACCTGAAGAGTCCAGTTCAGTTTGAGACTGAAACAACGCTAAATGAAAGGTTTCAGCAATTTTATTTACAAAACTTTATAACGTGTCCCGTTTTACACGTATCCCGCCTGAACCTTTACAGCAATGTCGTCAAATATGGTCAAATCTGACAAATTCTAAAAGTGTCAGTAAATGACAAATCTGTTTTTTCACTTTCAATCGGCTGAAAACTTTATTCCATAAGCGTTACAGGTGTCACATTATTTACGTAAATATAAATTCTAAACCTGATACAAACTAGTGATTTTGTACTGAGACAAGCCGATAAATCAAAATTCCCCACAGCGATCGCTACAGGGAATCAAAGGGTTAGTCGTCAACTTCAGAATTATTCATCAACTCGCGTAGGCGTCGTATGTTCTCAGGTTTTACGGTTAAGAGTGTGGGTTCACTCGCACTGTTCTCTAGCAGTTGCCGCAAGTCATCCTCAGCTATGCATTAGATCCCTTAGTGTTCATATAGCTTGACGTAGAATTTTATATACAGCAGTTTTCGTTTGGATGAAGTACAAAGTCACTAGTTTTGAGGCAGGAGGCAGGAGGCAGTTATGCTGGAGGGAGAAGAATAATTTAATTTTTGAGTCCTCGGTTTTGTACCTCACGCTTGTTGCAAACTGCTGTAAGTTATTACCGATAATGTTGGATATAGTTAAATGTAATAAATATGGACTTCAATCAGATAGAGAAAGTTTTTGATATTGCTTCTAAATTGATCGTAGGTACTCTTACACGCTACCTGCGGTCGTTAACTCTTACCATCGCATCTCAAGAATTATTTCTGATCAACTGCAACAATATTGACTCAAGACTTTGTAATGCAGCGTTTGTGGTGCGCTGATGTTCTTCAAAATTACGTTGATGTTGTTCATGGCTATCACGTAATTCAAGTAACACATCATCCAAAATCGCACTACGACCTAAAACACGGTCAACGTTACTGGTTAGCTCTCTCATTTCTTGGCTTAGTTCATCCAGTTGTGCCTGTGTGTTAGCTTGTCTAATCGTTAAATTGTCTAATTGTTCTTGTGTACTAGTTTGTCTTTCAGCCAACCCCAAGATTATTTGTTCAATACGGTCTATTCGGTTAGGGAAATATTCGGGTGTATCAGTCATTTTCCTTGTGTTGAACTCCTACAATTTTACTTTCTCCTTTGATTCAATATCCTCAAACACCGATAAATATTGTTTTTAGGGCGGCGTGATAGTTAAATTATTTTATCGCTAGCACTACAAACCTGATACAAATAACGCGATTTTCTACTGAGATAACCCCACTAAATCACAATTCCCCAAAGCGATCGCTACAGGGAATTAAAGGGTTATGCGGGTTAGGGGATGGTTAAGGCGGGTTAGTCCTCTACTTCAGAATATTATATATTATGTCAAAATCGCTCCGCCCATCAAGCGCTCATACCGATACTTCAACTCTTCTTTCATCAAATACCAGCGCTCTAAAGTTGCATCCATCTCTATTATTTTCTCTGCTGCTTGCCGCGCTAAAATTAAAACTTCCTCATCCTCAACCAAACTTGCTAAGGTAAAATCTGGTACTCCAGATTGACGAGTTCCTAGTACTTGCCCAGGCCCACGAAAACGCATATCCATCTCTGAGATGAAAAAGCCATCCTGAGATTGTTCCAATACCTTCAACCGTTGTTGAGCATCAGGGCTTCTGGAACTGCTCATCAATAAACAGTAAGATTGAGCCGCGCCACGACCAACGCGCCCCCGCAGTTGGTGCAGTTGCGATAAGCCAAATCGCTCCGCATTTTCAATGAGCATCACCGTAGCATTAGGTACGTCTACGCCTACCTCAACAACGGTAGTAGAAACCAAAATTTGCGTTTGGTTATCACGGAATTTGGTTATTGCTTCATCCTTTTCGGCTGAACTCATGCGACCGTGCAGCAACCCAACTTGAAAATCAGGAAAAACGCTTTCTTGTAGCTTTTGATGCTCATCAGTTGCCGATCGCAAATCCAGTTTTTCTGATTCTTCTACCAAAGGCAGAACCACGTAAACTTGTCTACCTTGGACAATTTCTCGGCGGATGAGGTCGTAAGCATGGTTGCGTTGCTGACCTGACAATACTGTTGTCTGAATCTTTTGCCGTCCCGGTGGTAACTCATCAATTTGGCTCACATCTAAATCCCCGTGTATCGTCAGTGCCAAAGTTCGGGGAATTGGGGTAGCTGTCATAGTTAGCACATGAGGTTGATTGCCTTTTTGCTGCAAACGCGCCCGTTGTTCTACCCCAAAGCGATGCTGCTCATCAATCACCACTAACCCCAGTTGATGGAAGTTTACGGGGTCTTGAATTAAGGCATGGGTTCCCACTAACAGAGGCAATTCACCAGTTCCTAACTGAGAATGTATTTGTCTTCGTTTAGCAGTTTTTGTAGAGCCTGTCAGTAATTCCACTGGTAAATGCAGTAGGTTAAACCAACTAACTAACTTGCGATAATGTTGTTCTGCCAAAACTTCTGTGGGAGCCATCAGCGCCGCTTGGTAGCCAGATTGAATTGCTGCAAGGATAGCCAGCACGGCGACGACTGTTTTACCAGAACCGACATCACCTTGCACCAAACGATTCATTGGCACAGGTTTTTGTAAATCGTTGAGAATATCGTTGAGAACTCGTTGCTGTGCGCCAGTGAGTTGAAAAGGTAGTATTTCGTGAAATTTCTCTACAAGTTGACCTCGTGGAACAAGGATGGCGCTGGTTTGAATCGCCCTTGCTTGCTGCTGACGTTGCAGTAACCCAAGTTGTAGGTAGAAAAATTCATCAAAAACTAGGCGACGACGGGCAACTTGTAAGGCAGCGCTATCGCTGGAAAAATGGATATTAGCGATCGCATCTTTTAATTCCATCAAACCATACTTCTCCCGCAAACCACTTGGCAAAGGGTCTTTCAGGTTAGCCGCAGCAGGTAAAGCAGCAATTACCGCTTGTCGGACTGTATTCGCCACCACGCCTTCAGTCAATCCATAAATTGGCACTACCCGTCCAATATTTAGCGACTCAATCGAATCTCCTGGATTTGCCAAAACCTCTAGTTCTGGATTATCCAGTGTCAAGCCGTATTTACTTTCTTTCACTAACCCACAGGCTGCTAGAATGCTACCTACTGGATAACGGCGTTTTAAACTTTCTTGCCAAGCGCGACTGCTAAAGCGCGTACCTGCGTAAAAACGACCAATTTTGATTTGACCGCTATTATCTTTTACAACCAATTCTAAAATTGATAATTTCTGATTTTTAGGGCTAGTAAAGCAGTTGCAACGCTTTACTGTAGCCACTATTGTCACCGTCTCACCCGCCTGTAACTCGCGGATATTCACCTGACGCGCATAATCAATATGGTCACGAGGATAGTAGAAAAGCAAGTCACGGACGGTATGTAAACCAAGCCGTGCCAAATTATCAGCTTTTTTAAAACCTATTTCTGGTAAATCACTGAGTTTTTGCTCAATTTTTGGTGCAAGTCTCCGACTCACCTCAGTAACAATTGGAGATTTTGGATTTTTAATTTTGGATTGATAAATTCTCCCCTGCTCCCCCTGCTCCCCCTGCTTTTGCTGCTCCTCTTGCTGTAGTTGGGAAAGATACCTACGAGTCTCTGCTATTAAATGCTGCCTTTCTTCTAGTGCTAGATGTGGATAACTAGCAAATTGCACCGCTAATCCTTGCCAACGGCGGCGTTCAGTTTGGGGTAAGCCTGTTGGGAATTTGCCCAAAGTTAGGCTCAGAAATTCACTGAAACGGTATTCTCTGCCCATCAAGTCTGTAAAGCCACGTTCAGCTTCTATTGCCAAGGCTTTGTGCAATCGTATCCAATCTGGTTTTTCATTAGTCATTGTTATTGGTCATTAGTCATTGGTCATTGGTCATTTGACTTTGGACAAAGGACAAAGGACTAATTCTCAAACCAACTAGCGCGCCATGCAGCTTCCGCTTCAGCGATCGCCTTTTCTTTATGTCTCTTTTGATACTCTCGTCCTAGTTTGTTTAGCTGAACTAAAATACTGCGGATTCGCTTGCGCTCAGAGGAAAGTGTCACATCAGCAAATTCAATTTCTCCTAGCCGCAGGTTAATAGCCATGATTTGAGTCAGTCCAGAATCTTCTGACTGTTGCTCATTTTCAATTTCAATTACTAAGTTTAATAAATTGGGTGGCCCTGGCATTACCTCAGCAGATGCTTCTGATGCTGCCGCCGCCGCTGCTAAAATCGGTTCTGGTAATTTTTTCGGTAATACTCGAGCTTTTTGTAACAAAATATTAGCATCGTGCGAAAGTTTTTTCAGTATATCTTGCGCAGCCTCTTCTAATTTCTGTTGCCATTTTGCCAGTTCTATAGGATCGGAGGTGTTGGCAGTGAGATACTGAGAATTAGAAGTGGAAAGAAATAGTGAAGATGAAGAGGATGTTACTTCCTCATCCACCTCATCCACCTCATCCACCTCATCTTCCCCTGATTCTTCACTTTTAAGATAAATAAGCAATTGTTCAGCTGCCAGTTGACCCAACTTACGAATAGCTTGTTGCAATTGTTGACGCTGATTCAATGACAAATGCAAAAAGTTTTCGGGATATCCTTGGGTACAGAGGTGGTAACTTGCGAGAATCAACTGTTTGCGTACAGCTAGCCCCAAGGTGTTTAGATAACTAGCATAAGCGCTTTGTAGTTCGATTGCGATCGCCCGGATCGCTTCTTGGAGTGCTGCAATATCCTGCTCAATTCGCTCGATTGCTCTTGCCATATTTTTTCGCTCTTGCCCATCTGAACCATTACATAGTACAAATGTACAAACTTATTTTAGGATAACTTTTTAGAGAATTTTAGATTTTAAATTAAATGCGAAATTTTCTGTCTTTACTAAATAAAATACAGGTCAAGCAAATAACCTGACCTGTTTTGTAAAGAGTCATTAGTCATTTGTCATTTGTCCTTGGTAAAGACTAATGACTAATGACTAATATTACTTGGTGCCCATTTGTGCAGCGACTTCATCAGCAAAGCTCATTTCTTGCTTTTCAATGCCTTCGCCCAGTATATAACGGACAAAGCGAGTCACTTGAATCTCTTCGCCTAATTGTGCCTTCACTTGCTTTATCAAGTCTTCCACGGAAATACTCTGATCGCGAATGTAAGGCTGATCGACCAAAGTCAATTCTTTCAAGCGTTTTTCAATCCGTCCCTGAACAATCTTTTCTTTGATGTTTTCAGGCTTGTTCGCCAAATCATCCTTGCCCATTTCAATGTCTTTTTCCTTTTGGGCAACTTCGGCGGGGATTTGGTCTACACTCACATACTCGACATTTGGACAAGCCGCAACTTGCATTGCAGTGTTCCGTGCCAAGGTTTGGAACTCTGAATTAGCAGCTGCTGACTCAGTTTTGGAACCTAGTTCTACTAATACACCAACTCGACCGCCAGTGTGAATGTAGCTGTCTACTATACCTTGTGTGCTCTCTGCTATTGCAAAATTAACAAAGCGGCGCACTTGGATGTTTTCACCAAGGGTGGCAATGGTTTGCTTGATAAATTCTTCTACAGTCGCACTTTCATTATCAATATAGGGTTGAGCCAACAAAGACTCAACACTATCAGCTGTCGCTGCTTGCTTTGCTAGATTCTTAACTAAAGCTTTAAAAGCCTCGTTACGAGCAACAAAGTCGGTTTGGCAGTTGACTTCTATGAGTACACCCACTCGACCTTTGGGCTGAATGTAAGTGTCTACTAGACCTTCTGCCGCAATGCGATCGCTTTTTGCCCCCGCCTTAGAGATGCCCTTTTTCCGTAGCCAGTCTGCGGCTTCTTCGACGTTGCCTTCAGTCTCTATCAGCGCCTTTTTGCAGTCCATCATGCCGGCACCAGTTTTTTGGCGTAGCTCTTGGACGAGTTTTGCAGATATTTCCGCCATTTTGCCTCAATTCCTAACTTGACCTCGAGTTGTAATCACTTACCTAATTTAGTACTGAGTACTGAGTTTTGTTAGCGTTAGCGGGACGTTTAGCCCGTGCTGAGTTTTGAGTGTTCAGTTATCAATTTTATTCTTCATTGACAAATCACAACTTACAACTTCAAAAATCAAGACTCAGCACTATCCAATTTGCTGAGTCTTTCTATCTTACTCAGCACTCAGCACTCTTGACTCAGCACTATTCTTCTGTTTCCTCGTCGGGAATTACGGCATCAGTATATTCGGTTTCTTCGTAGTCATCGTCATACTCACTACCGTCGTAATCTTCGTAATCATCTTCAACATCCAGCTGACCGTGACGACCTTCATAAATGGCATCTGCCAACTTTCCGACTATCAGTTTAATCGATCTGATAGCATCGTCGTTTGCTGGAATGGGGATATCTACTACATCGGGGTCACAGTTTGTATCCAACATGGACACAATGGGAATATTTAGCTTTTGGCATTCTTGAACTGCGTTATATTCCCGGCGTTGGTCTACGATTACCACGATATCGGGCACTTTTCGCATTGTTTTAATGCCGCCCAAGTATTTCTGAAGCTTCGTCATTTCCCGACGTAGCATTGATGCTTCTTTTTTCGGCAATAAATCTAGTGCGCCAGTTTCTTCACGGCGTTCTAAATCTTTCAGACGGTCAACCCGTGTTTTAATGGTTGCCCAGTTGGTCAACATTCCGCCCAACCAGCGTTGGTTAATGTAGTGGGAACCACAACGGCTAGCTTCTTGGGCAATAATTCCAGCTGCTTGACGCTTGGTGCCGACAAAAAGAAATTTCTTCCCTTGTTCTGCGTGCGATCGCATATAGTTGTAAGCATTATCCATCAACTGGGCAGTTTGCACCAAGTCGATAATATGCACGCCATTGCGGGAAGTATAAATGTAAGGAGACATTTTTGGGTTCCAACGCCGGGTCTGATGCCCAAAGTGAACCCCTGACTCCATCATTTGAGCCAATGAAACTACTGGCATATATTTTTCAACTCCGATTCGGGTTAAACCTCCATCCAAGTGTATTTCCCAACAGGGAAACACCCGAATTCTTAGATGTGCGAGATTAGTTAACCATACTAGGTTAGCATATTCTGAAGAGTTATAGTTGCTTGACCAAGTGAGGTCAAGAAAATAGTGCTGCCTACTCAACAATCGGGCAGCACTTAGTAATGAAAATCTTGCTGTTTTAAAGGTCTACTCCTGGTCTTCTCGATCTTGGGGTTTGGGTTTTTGTCGCCGTTGTTCGATCTGATCGTCGATGGTTTCTCTCATTTTGCGATCGGCAGCGTCCATCGCAGAATACTTAAAGCGGTTGATTATGCCACTGAACAAGTTGCCAAAGAATCTTTCAATTTCTTGCATAATTTTATACCTCAGTAATTAAAGGTAAATTCTTGACTCTACATCGATCTTGGACTTTCTAGTGGAAGTAGGAAATAAAACGCTAACCTGTCTTTGGAGTATCTATTAATCTCTTAGCGTCTCTGGGTGCTTAAAAGGTTGGCGGTTTATTTATCCTTTGATTCAGTTTTGCTTGGGAATTACTGTATAAAACAGTCTTCTCAATTAAATTAGTATTGTTGAGACTTACTAGATTGAAACGCGCTAGAGATTCATCTATTGTATTCTGTCTCAGGTAATAAATGTAGCAAAAATACAGGTAACAAATTGTCTACTTGGTATTTAGCCAAGATATAATCAAAAATCTGCAAGATGGACTGAATCCTACTGTGGCAGCAATCTGATTCAGGTTAAGTTCTTGGGATAGATGCGTTCTGATGTATTCTAAGGCGGACTTTAACAAATTTGGGTCTAAAAACTCTGGTGGACGTTTGAGCCGTCCAGATATGTTTGAGCGTCGGTAAATAATTTGTGCCAACACTGCCGTTGCAACTGATTCTAAGTAAAATTCACCACCAGTTTGTCCATTATAAAAAAACTCTTGCATAGCTACAGTAACTTTTGGAATTACACCTTGCGGGTTACTCAATAGTATCGGGGTCTAGATTGAGCGATCGCAACCTTGCCTTTAACTGTTCTATCTGCAACTCTGCCTGTTCTGCTCGTTGGCGTTCTTGTTCTGCTCGTTGGCGTTCTTGTTCTGCTCGTTGGCGTTCTTGTTCTGCTCGTTGGCGTTCTTGTTCTACTAGTTCTTCTGCCTGCTGTCTTGCTAAAACTTCCTGTCGTAAAGCCTCTACCAGTTCACCAGGTATCAGTAATTTTTCCCCCGTATCCTCTCGATAAAATCCAATTAGCCTTCCCTCAACTACCAAGCGTAGTTGTAACGGTTCACTGCGTCCATCTTGTATCGGTTCGTAGATTTCTCCCCGCAGGCGATAGCCACGTAACTGTTGTTCCACCCACTCGCCTTTAGGGTCAAATAGCCAGTATTCCTTGACACCTAGCTGTTCATAGAGGGTCTTTTTGAAGATTTCGTCTTGTCCCTTAGTTCCAAAGGATGTCATTTCAAAAATAACTGTGGGTACTTGACCCTCTTCCCAAACTTTATAGTTGTCCCGACCGCCAGGTGCAACATCAAAAATCACCATCACATCTGGGGCTACCCGTAATTTGGGAAAGCCCTGTGCATAGTAAAGAAATTGATTTCCTAATACTGTTGCCTGACGATTTGCCAGATACTGTTTCAGGACTTCTAAGGTAGTTAGTAAAGCATAAAGGTGGTCGTAGGTTTCTGCCACTGGTTGACCATCAGCACTGGGGTAGAAGATTTCTGATTCGACACTAACAGGTAGAGTAGCTGTCATGGTTGTAAACTCAGTGCTACGAGATTATTGTAGAACAACTCTACTTCTCTCTAACTTGGGATGTACAAGCTTTGCAAAATGTAACTGGATAACTCACAAAATCCATCGCCTTCGGCAGCTGCGGTCATATAAGCGGGCTGATGTTGCAATTTATCTGCATATTCCAGCACATTTGCCACGCCTACAGAAACAGGAAAATAACGGCGATCGAATAAACTTTCATCATTGGGACTATCGCCTACAGTGACAATTTGTTCTGGTGAATAATCAGGCAAATATTCGCGCAATACCTGCAACAATCCCACAGCTTTATCTTGCCCTTGGGGTTTAATGTGACACTGCACGTTGCTATAGGTAAATCCCCAACCCATTTGTTGACAGAGATTATTTAGAGTTTGTAGCTCGTCTTGACGCAAACCAGCTACATCAAAAGTCCAGTCGGTGATGCGAAAGCGATTATCAGCAGATTCTTGGATTTGAGGAAATTTAGTTTGTAAATTCTGAAAAGTTGTAGCCAAGTGCTGGCGATGGTGAACTAAATCAGGAATAGGTGTTAAAACTAATGGTTTCTGATTTCCAGGTAGAAAGTATAAACCACCATTTTCTGCCATAGCACCTGCCACTGGCATTAAACTACTCAATCCACTTACCCACCCAGCAGAACGTCCGGTGACAATTAGCACCTTAATATCAGCTGCGGCTAAATCCTCTAAAGCTTGTAGCAGTGCTGGAGTAAATTTTCCTCGTCTAGTCAGAGTGCCATCCATATCTGTGGCTATCAGACGAATCTTGCTAAAGCTTGTAGATGAAACCTCAGATAGGGGAGAGAGGCTCAAATGTCTGGACATATACGATTTGTAAAACGCTGTAAAAAATATTAATCATACAGCAAGATGACCTTGAAGATTTGGGCATCCTAAACATCAGGAGTCAAGTTTTTCAGTTTCCAACCATGTCCACTTCAATGTTTCTTGCCCAATCCTCTGGGAAAAAGACTACTAAAAAGGCATCCCAGGAAGTGCCAGCAAGTAATCCTGAAATACCACCATTATTGTTGGTAGCTTCTGGAGGACTGGCTTTAGTGGTGATTGCTTTGATTGTGTATAGTAAACTCCAGATGGATAAGCTGGAGAAAAAACTTAAGTTTGAACAATTCCGCGCACGAGAACTAGAGAAAAAGTTTAAGCTGGCGCTGGAAACAATTCGCAAAATGGAAACTAATCCCGATTTGGTGAATTCACGGGACTTTAACCTGGATTATCTGCGAATGCGGATGTCAGAGGAGGTGTTTCATTTTGCAATTCTTAATCAAATAAAGATTCAGATCAAAGAAAAAATTTCTCAAGCTCTGCGTCCAAATCAAGCACAACTTGGATCGGTCGGAATTGCTAATAGTGCTGGACGGCAAGTAGATGAAATTTTTGATGTCGAATATGAGACTGGTAGTCCAGGGAATTCTGCTAAACGGGTGCTGTTTCGGATTCAAATCAAGTTAATGAAGTTACCGACACAAGCAACTTCTGCAACTATTAGTCAAATTATTGATTGTATAGAAACTTACTTAAGCCCCATAGAAGACGAAGATAGTTGGCAACCAATAATTCAAGGTCGGATTGCTACCATGCATTGGGATCAAAAGGCTAAACCTACGCCTTTACTGGTGCTGGAACAATCAAATGAAGGTGTAAATGTGACTTTTCGTACTAGTCGCCAACCAAATACTCCAACTCCGCCAAAGTCACCTGGAATTAAAAAATCAGGCTCGGCTAGATGATAAATTATGGCTGTCATTAGTCATTGGTCATTGGTCATTGGTCATTGGTCACTTGTACTGAGCGAACGCGAACAGCGTCTCGTAGAGAAGTATTGATCATTAGTCATTAGTCATATCAAGTTCGGGTTATTACTTGTAATAAAATCTATCAATGTAGGTTGGTTGGGGAGCCACTGCGTTGAACGGGTTCCCCGGCTTGAAGCAAGTGGCATTTGAACACCAGTGAAACCCAACATAAACAAGGATCAAATGTTGGGTTTCGTTCCTCAACCCAACCTACAGATATTATAAGTTAGGACTTACGCACAGGTAACGGAAAACGAACCACAGAGGACGCAGAGGTCACGGAGAAATGAGAGTTTGGGAGGGTTTTCGCGTAACTCCTATAAGTGTTTAACCAGACATGATATCATTGGTCATTCACAAAGGACTAATGACTAATGACTAAAATCATCACTGAATAACTGTATTAGAGGAATTACGGGTTAAAAGACCATCTTCCATTTCTACGATGCGATCGGCTATGTCTAAAATGCGGTTGTCGTGTGTCACTAATAAGATAGTAGTTCCCTGATTTTTGGCTAAACTCTGCATTATTTCTACAACATCGCGTCCTGATTGTTTATCTAATGCTGCTGTTGGTTCGTCTGCTAGTACCAAGGGGGGATGATTTACCAAGGCGCGGGCGATCGCAATTCTTTGTTTTTGTCCACCAGAAAGATTGTCTGGGTAATAATCAACTCGTTCTTCTAGACCAACAGACCTTAGCATAGCTTTTGATTTAGCCATTGCTTCTGTTTGAGAAATATTATCGTTCAATTCCACTGCCATTTGCACATTTTGCTTGGCTGTCAAGAACCCTAGCAAATTATGAGCTTGGAAAATATAACCAATGTTGCGTCGCATCTGCACTAATTTGTTTTGACTGACGCCAATAAGTTCTTCACCTAAAAATTTTAAACTTCCTTGTTGTACAGACCGCAAACCACCAATTAAGCTAAGTAATGTTGTTTTACCTGAACCTGATGGCCCGGTCATAATCACAATCTCACCTGGATAAATTTCTAGGTTAATATCAAATAATATCTGTTTTCTTAATGCACCTTTCCCATAGTAGTGATTGAGATTTTTAATGGCGATTACAGGTTCTTTTTCCATCATATTTTTGTTTTAGTTATAAATTAGTATTTTCCACATTTAACTCTAATGAGTGTCAAAAATTAAATTTACTTAATTATTATTATAATTTAGACTTATTGTTGATATCTTTTAATTTATATTGAATTAATTAAAAGATATCTGCTGGATCGGCAGAGCGTAATTTTCTAACTGCGATCGCCCCAGAAATAATGCACATTATTATAGTCAAAATCAATACCATTGTCGCTCGGTCAAAACTCATAAAAACTGGTAAAAGTGTTGCATTTCTGGCGCTATTATACATAAATAAGGCAAAAACTATTCCAGGAAAATAGCCTAAAATTGCTAATAATAAAGCTTCTTGAAGAATGACTGTCAATAAATAGTTTTGTGTATAACCTATTGCCTTAAGAGTAGCGTACTCAGCTAAGTGATCTGCAACTTCTGTATAAAGAATTTGATAAACAATCACAGTACCAACAATGAAACCCATGACTGTCCCTAATGTGAAAATAAAACCAATAGCTGTACTATTTGCCCAATAATTCCGCTCAAACTCAATAAATTCTTGTTTAGTTAAAACATTTACTTCATTCGGTAAATATTTACGTAATTCTTGAGCAACAACATTAGCATCAGCTCCTGGTTTTAATCTAATTAGCCCAATATCAATTAATCCTTTTTGACGATTACTGAATATTCGCAGAAAGTTGATATCACTCGTGATTAAATTACCATCTGCGCCAAATGATGCGCCTAATGTAAATAGCCCTTCTACTTGAACTCGCCGCCTTCGTACTTCTGCTGTTACAATCTTTCCTTGCTCATAATTAGCAGCGATCGGGCCATACTCTACCCTAGAAGAACGGTCAAATAGAACTACATCAGGTAGTTTAAGTTTATCTAAATTTTCCTGAACTCCAGGTAAGTTAAATAGGTTATTTTCTGGATTAATTCCAAAGATTAGGATACTCCGAGGACGACCTGTTACAGGATTTTTCCAGATTGTAAAGTCCAAATATATCGGATGTACTGATTGAACGGCGGGTAATTCTAAAGCTTTATATAATCGTCGTTGAGAAAAGCTTCTCATCGCCAATATAGCGTTAGATTGACTATTAATTAAAACAATATCGCCTTGCAAGCTGTTATGGAATCGAACGTTACTATAATACAGAGCATCCCGAAAGCCGAGTTGCATAAACATTAAAATATCGGCAAAAGCAATTCCTGCTAAAGCCACAGCTAGGCGAGTTTTTTCTCTTGTCAGTTGTAGCCATGATAGAGGTATTTTCTGATTCATTTTATAGCAAGGTTAGCAATTTTAGCAATTTTAGATTTTCAACCCATTATGGTGACACCAGTACCGGATTGATAGAATGTTTAAAATTGATTAAACAGACTATTAAAGAGTATTTTTAATCCAAAATATCAAATTATGGATTGGGGTTACTGCTCACCTACAACTTAATTAATTATTAATATCGACAATAACTTTGGCGTAAGTTAAACCAGAAACTTTCTGGCTATCTTCTGGAGACAGAGCAATTTTAACTTCTACAACTCTGGCATCCACATCTGCTGCTGGATCTGTATTCAGCACATCTTTTTTACCAATTTTTCTACCAATTTCAGTGACAGTTCCCTTTAATTCGCCGCTAAATGCGCCGTTATCACTGGTGATAGTAGCATTTTGACCAAGACGCACTTTACCAATGCTATCTTCGGTGACTTCAGCAATTACAAACATTTGGTTGGTTTGGCCAATTTCAGCAATGCCATTTGCACCGATCGCTTCGCCCGATTTGGTATAAACCTTTAAAATCTCTCCAGCGATTGGTGCTTGAACGTAGCTTAACCTTAGTTCTGCTTCGGCTTTTCTGACATTTGCGATCGCATTACTAACTTGGGCTTGCGCTACTTGCACATCGGTAGGAGTAACATCTAAAATTTTACTCAGTTTGGCTTTTTCTTCATCAATTTGTCTTTGCAAAGTTGCTAAAGTTTTGTCACGGTTAACTCTGGCTTCGATTAACTGCTGTTGCAAAGTTGCTAAATTTTGTATTTGGTTTGCTCTAGCCTCAGCAAGTTGCTGTCGTACAGTTGCTAATGTCTGCTTCAAGGTAGCTTGGCTTTCAACCACTTGCTGATTAGCAGTTATTGCACTCAAACGTCTACTATCCCGTTCTTGCTGAGAAATCGCACCTTCTTTGTATAAAAAATCATAGCGTCCGGCATCAACTTGGGCATTGCGTTGTTGGGCTTGAATACGTGTAAGCGTTGCTCTCAGAGCTTCTTTTTGCCCACTGAGTTCAGCTTCTAGGCGATTTACAGTTGCTTGTTGGACAAGTTTATCACCACTTAACTGAGCTGCAATCCGCGCGATCGTTGCTTGTTGACCATTCCTTTCCCCAATTAACTGCGCTTGTAGGCGAGCAATAACTGCTCTTTGAGCTTGAATATCTCTTGGAGAGCCAGCCCTGACTTGTGCTAAATTTGCACGGGCTTCTTGGACTTTCGCTTTTGCCTCTTGTAGTCCGGCTACTTGGGTATCGCGGTTGTCCAAAATTGCCACAATTTGACCTTGCTTTACCTGTTCACCCTCTCTCACTAAAAGTTGCTGAATTCGTGACGATGGGGCTAATCCTGATGATGGGGCGGACAATTTAACAACTTCGCCTCGCGGTTCCAAACGCCCCACAGCACTAATGCTATTGGTAGATGGCATTACTGGTACGGATGTAGTTAGTTTTCTTAACTGCTCAATTTTGGCCGTACCTAGTATCCCAGCAGCGATTACTACTGGCACGGCTATAGCGATACCCCACCAAATCTTGGGTTGTTCGTGATTAAGTGTCTGTTCACTTGGCTTTGGCTTTTCAGTCACCCTTGACATAGTATCTTGCCCATTTATCTGAATTGTGCTGATGGAAGTAAAAATAAAAGGGTTTTTAATCAACAGCCAGCTGTTAGGACAAACAACAGTGGTTTCAAGCTGGGTATGGCTTAAAAATCCATTGTGTGATGAACGTTCAACACTATGGCTTTACAAAATGGTGTTTACTATAGCGATGCCTTACGACAAGCCGCTTTGCGTCTACGCTCGTACCCTGCGGGAATTCTCTACGCATCTATGTATGCAATATATTGACCTCTCTCCTAAAAGGAGAAGCCACTGCGTTGGGCGGCTCTGCCGACTTGTACCCAAGCTAGCAAGAGCGTCTTCGACAGGAGAAGCACGTGGCATTAAAAGCTTTGAGGCTTACTCTCCAACGCTTGCAGGCAAGGGAGTGGGGGTTAGGTCTGTATTTGACTCAACACAGAAGCGGTATAGTAGCTAGCTATTCAATAACTCTGAGTATTATTGAGACATGAGTGCAATGGGAATTAGCAGAATTCACAAGCAGTATGAATCTAGATGTAAAAACGCGATAGATCGCGTCTCTAGACAAAATCCTAAATTGGTATGATGCGATATTTTACTGCTACATTCACTACGGCTATAGTTAATCACAAAATTGAAAAGAAACATCAAAAATAGACTGTTGCCTTTGTTGGACACAATCTTGCTACAAAAGTTAGTCTTCCTTAAGTGAATGAATGATTAACTAACTAAAAAATATCTGTTCCCCCTGAGCGACTCGTGCCGAGCGGAGCCGAGGTAAGTCGAAGGGTCAACTTGAGCATTCTTAACATCATTTCTTTAACTTTCTGATCGATTAAGTTAGCTGTCTCTAGTTGTTTGCACCTACCAAGACAACAAACCATTTTGTGATATTCGCTTCAAAGACCTTACTACTCTCCCTGTTGCTGTTTTGGGACTCCATTAAACTCTCGTTGAATGAATTCTACATTTATCCGTTACGCGAAAACGTAACAGAGCCTACAGATGAGGAGATAGGGGAATGATTAAGTTGGAAGGTCGAATAAAACTGTGGTCATGTAATTTTCTGCCCAAGCTGGGCCAAAGGCTTTTTCTAGTACGCGGCGGGTTTTATCGTTTTGCTGCTGTTTAGTGCAGTAGTTGTGTTGTCCAGCAAGATTTTGTGTGACTTGTTCAACTGAAACAGGATGTGAGGCGATCGCTTGGATGCAATGAATATCTAAAAATTCTCGCACCCGCGACAGAAACATTGTTTCTTCTTCTGGAGAACTGGGGCGCACAAAGATACAAAAATCTGAAAAAATATTTCCCCATTCTGGTAATTCACGGGGTTGGGAAAAGTTAAGCACTTTTAGCTGTGTCAGTGCAGAAGTATAAGATTCTGGTAAGGTACGCTCTAATTGAATTGGAGAAAGGTCTGCGATCGCAGCACTAATTTGACCTCTACCCCCAACTAAATCACAACCAAACATCGGCAGATTGTATTCTGGACGAGGAAACATGACGCAGTGCAAAATATCCAACATATTTCCGATTTTTGCCAGTTCCAAGTGCATTTTCCGAAACTGGGGCGTTTGATAGCAGCGGTTTTCAATCGTCAGTTTTTCGCCTTCTAGTCTACCTTCCACATACCCCAACTCATTAGGCAAATGGTAGGGGGATAAATCCAGGTGCTGATGCCAAGCTGCCTCAATACAATCAGCTAGCTGACGAATTAGGGGATGTTGTTGCTCGCGCAGCGAGGGCATAGAAGTAAATGACATATTCTAGTTGGGAATGCGATCTAGTGGCCAGTCTACAACCTGTCGTGCCATACCTGTTGTGGTCTGCAATATAAGCAAACACTTACACCCAGCCAACGTAAATTTATAAGACAGATGCTTTTCACAAGGATTATTTATTTTGTAGTCTAGGTTACAGAAATAATTTTAGATTAGCCCATTTGTGAAGGCTAATAGAAAGCTATGAAACTAGATTCTCATAGACCGGATTTTGCTGTGCAAACAAGAAGGTACAATCTGGAAGGCTTACAGAGGTTCAGAGCTTCTACTTGGGTAAACCTTTTGCAACTTCCCAACCCCTTTAGTTTTGACGAAGCACTTTTATTGTGTCCGGTTTCAGCAGATGAGTGGCTAGCCTGGATTCCAGATCATGGCGAAGCAATACTCAATATCAGGCAATTTAGTTATTGAGCATTGGGCATTGGGCATTGGTAAGTGACAAAGGACAAAGGACAAATGACAAATGACAAATGACAAATGACAAATGACAAATGACAAATGACAAATGACAAATGACAAATGACAAATGACAAATGACAAAT
Source organism: Nostoc sp. (assembly GCF_036917415.1). GTDB lineage: Bacteria > Cyanobacteriota > Cyanobacteriia > Cyanobacteriales > Nostocaceae > Nostoc. The sequence continues at coordinate 43,704 of NZ_JBALDJ010000131.1, forward strand.
GAC
>NZ_JBALDJ010000132.1:0-56165 GCF_036917415.1 Nostoc sp.
TACCCTAGCCCGGATAGTCCCACTTTGTTTCCAACTTGATTGCCTATCAGGCAAGTCCTTTTGTCAATAGGGTTTGAGACGCGCTAACCCTGTTGATATAACGAGGATGGCAAGGATATGGTTCTAGCTAGGTTCTCAAGTGGCGAATATGGACTCGAACCGTTTCTATATTTTTACTGATATATCTGAGCATAGTTCCGAAAATCAGCAATTTGACATTGTAGCTAGCTCTATTCATGGCAAGTTCAAATTATCATACTTTTATTCGTTAATACTTAATATATGCAACTGAGGTTATTTGCTGACATATTACCAGGGGTAGCAACAGCTTACGTGATTTCAGTTTTAGCCTTGGCAGTTGCCACCACAAGCAACCAGCCGAGTTATGCTAGAAATAACAAATTCTTTTGCACGCAGGAACGCGGTGTACCAGTTACTAAAGTACGCACCTCACGGGGAAATGAGACATTCATCCGTTGGGTAGTTAAAGATTTTAAAAAATTTCCACCCTCAGAACGTTGTAACATTGTATCCACAAGGCTGCAACGCTATTACGATAATGGTTCACTTTTCATCAGGAGTGAATTTAACTTCAAGAACTATCCAGTTTTGTGCATCGCCAATCGTAAAGGCATACCTTGTACTTCAGATAATGTACTAGTCACCCTCAAGCCAGGAACTGATTTAGGAAGAGTCTACCAGCAGATAATTGCTTTTCGCCGTGGTGTTGCAGGTAAACCTTTGGATTTAAGTGGCAAATGTCGCCCTTATACTGAGTATGACGGTGATTTGTATCTTGATGTTAAGCAATTAGTAGATGACAAGCAGTGTGGTCAATAGACTTTTGCGTTTAACAATCTCAAAATAGAGTCTGTATAATCTTCTTTCTAGTTGGCAGTTCTTTGCGGAGTTTACATTAACATGATCTGGCAATGGCTCAAAAACGGACTTGCGTACACAGTCTGCTTGCTAGTTTGTCTTGCTGGTATTTCCTTAGCATTGCCAAAACAGCAAAGCATTTCTAGTGATGTTACTAAACTTTATCGGACATCAACTCCCCTTTCACCAGAGCAATTACAACAATTGGCAAAGACAATCACTGTCAAAATATCTGCAAAAGAGTTACTTGGTTCAGGAACTTTGCTGCAAAAAAAAGGACAAGTTTATACAGTAATAACTAATGCCCATGTCTTAAGAACAGCTAAACCTCCCTATCAAATTCAAACACCAGATGGGCGTGTCTTTAACGCTTCTGTGTTGCAAATGCCAGAATTTAAGAACGAAGATTTGGCTGTATTGCAGTTTCGTAGCCCAGATGTAGTTTATACAGTTACTAATATTAAAGATGCATCTAGCTTGCAAATTGGCGATGAGGTTTTTGTTGGTGGATTTATATCAAATTTAACTAATCAACATCTGTCTCCCCAAGCAGCAAAAATCTTTAATAATCAGTTTTTCTTTACCTCTGGTAAAGTCACTTTATTGTTAAAAAAAGCTTTAGAGCAAGGCTACCAGATTGGGTATACAAATGATGTTCGTAAAGGGATGAGTGGTGCACCATTATTAAATGTATATGGTGAAGTTGTGGGTATCAATAGCTTACATAAAGACCCACTTTGGGATACTCCAGAAGTTTATCAGGATGGTTCCCAACCGGATAAATCATTACAAGAAATAATTACACGTTCTAGTATGGCTGTACCTATTAGAAAAGAAATATTAGAAAATCGTTGGGAGAAGAAATCATGAGGTTTGCTGGTGGACTTCGGGCAGTATTATTTGGTACAGCAATTGTCATTGTGCAGCTGCAAATTGCCACGGCGTTGAAACCCACAGAAGTTAGTCCGATAGCTCAACAAATTACAGTCCGTATTGATGGAGCAGGTACAGGTTCTGGCGTAATTATTGAACGCCAAGGCAATACTTACACCATTCTCACAAATTGGCATGTGGTGCAATTTGAAGGTAGCTACACAGTCCAAACACCAGATGGTAAACAATACACCTTTAACAGTAGCCAAGTGCAACCATTACTAGGTGTTGATTTGGCGACATTTCAGTTTACTAGTAACCAAAATTATAGTGTTGCAGAAAAAGGAAATTCTGAAAACTTACCATTGGGGGCAACTATTCATGTAGCAGGTTATCCTCAAGACTCATCAAACCTCAGCTTTCTAAGTGGTCAAATTTCTAGTCTTGTAACAAAACCAAAAGATGGTTACGCTTTTACTTATACAGTGAATGCTTTTCCAGATATGAGTGGGGGACCGATACTGGACGAGCAAGGTAAATTAGTAGGAATTCACGGGCGTTCTATAACTCGTCCAGATACTAGTGCTGTTACTGCACTTGGGATTCCCTTGAAAACTTATTTAAGTTTTTCGGTATTTACACAACTTTTGGCAAATATATCGAGTCTAAAACCACAAAATACTCTGATATTTTCTACAAAACCAGCTGCTTCACCACCTGTAAATATACCCTTAAAGTTGACATTAAATCTATTTACTTTAGGGATGACCATGACTGGACATTCCAAAACACTGCTTAAAAACGGCTTCATAGAAGGAAGCGTCTATTCAGTCGCCATAAGCCCAGATGGCAAAACTTTAGCCAGTGGTAGTGGTGACAAAACTATTAAAATATGGAACCTTTCCACTGGGAAAGTAATCAATACCCTCAAAGGTCATTCTTCTTGGATTAAGTCAGTCGCCATCAGCCCAGATGGCAGAACTTTAGCTAGTGGTAGTGGTGACAAAACTATCAAAATATGGAACCTTTCTACAGGGAAATTAATTAATACTCTCAAAGGTCATTCTGATTCGATTAAGTCAGTCGCCATCAGCCCAGATGGCAAAATTTTAGCTAGTGGTAGTGATGACAAAACTATCAAAATATGGAACCTTTCTACAGGAAAATTAATTAATACTCTCAAAGGTCATTCTGATTCGATTGATTCAGTCGCCATCAGCCCAGATGGCAAAATTTTAGCTAGTGGTAGTTGGGAGACAATCAAAATCTGGAACTTCACCACTGGGCAAAAAATTCGTACCCTCAAAAGTTATTCTGGTTCAGTTTTTTCATTAGCCTTTAGCCCAGATAGCAGAACTTTAGCTAGTACTGGAGGATCTTTGTTATCCTTGCCACTGTTGAGCAAAGATTCATCACTGTTCAAGGACGACAATATAATTAAAATCTGGAATATCGCTTCTGGACAAGAAATTGTTACACTCAAAGGTCATTCTGATTGGGTTAGGTCAGTTGCTTTTAGCCCAGATGGCAGAACCTTGGCTAGTGGTAGTGATGACAAAACTATCAAGATTTGGTATGTCCCTACTTGGAAAGAAAATATACTTGATAGCCCTCTCAAAGGTCATTCTGGTTTAGTTTATTCAGTAGTCTTTAGCCGAGATGGCAAAACTTTAGCTAGTAGTAGTAGTGACGCTACTATCAAAATCTGGCGGTTATCTAAGCTATCATTCTAAATATTAGATTTTAAATTTTGCTTTGCTTAACTCTATTACGAAGTGAATTAGTTTATTTCAACAGATATAGGTTGAATAGAAATAATTCCTATCATTTCCAGCAGAGAAACTGTATAAGCGGAAAGCTCTAAAAAATCAAACACCAGGAAAATCAACAAAATCTCAAGTTTTTTGCCCTAACACTAATATTCAAAAGTTAACTGAGAAAGTAACACACTCTATTTCTAATTCCTAATTATTTGCTGTAATTTTAAATGATTCAATCATCGCTTCAACAGGAGGTAAATACTGAGAATATTTTGCCGACTCTGCTGTATAAGTGATAAAGTAAACCTTGCCGTTTCTCACCGTGCCAATTTCCATAACCTGGAGTTTACATTGTCCTTCTTGCCGATAATAAGTTAATTTATAAGCGTTAAAGTTTGATAGCGTTGTCGATGATGTAGTCTCATCATTAATTTGTGTATTTGGATTAATATTTTTAATCTTGCTGATTGCAAAATGTTTAGATTCTTCTACAGATAACAATTGTGGAGATAAGTCATTGATATTAGTCGTTATTTCTAAAATACAAGAGTCAACCTGCTTGTAATTTTCAGGTATAAATTTAATTACCTGACCGCCAAAATCACCGCCTGGTTCCACAAAATCACCACTTGGTTCTATTGGTTTCCAGTCGTCTGGATATTTAATTGCAATGCCATTACGCTCTTCAGAACGTGAAAGAATAGGTGTGGAATTAATGGTATATAAAATTAATAAAACTATAAAAGTAATTACTGCGAATACACCTACAGTTAGTAAAACTTTCCACGGTCGAGATTTAACAGAACCGCTATCTGAAAGATTACTTTGTTGTGGGCTTAACTTTGTCCCCGCCCCTGAGGACGACGGTAGTCAGTTAAATGTCACTGGGGCGTTAAATATAGTGCCTTGGAAAACATTCTTCATCTCATCTGCCAACTTCTGATAGTTAATGACATTTGGCTGTTGCGGCTGAGACTTTAGGTTATCGGCTTGTTGCTGTATCAATTGAATAAAATTAGGATTGGGTTCAGCTTTAGCTGCTGTTGCTACTTGTTGTGCAGCTTGAGCCAGTTCAGGATTAGCTTTGGCAGCAGATTCTACCTCTAGTAAAGCTTTGCCATAATCGAGAGGTTGTTCTGGCATTTGTTCAATAGCAACTACAGTATGGGGAGACTGTTTTTTGAGGGTGACGAGAAACTTGCCAGCCCGATCCCATAAAGCTTCACCTACCTTTTCGCCTGTCTTTTCTAAGGCTTTGATGGCAATTACAGAGCTAAGAGCGATCGCCGCAGTAGTTAAAGGTTCCATATGCTATTTAAATGACTTCAATGAAGTACATACAATAATTCGTAGGGTAGCACAGCTGTGCTACCCTACTAACCTGAACACTCACTACTTACAATTGTTGCGGTGATTTCATTCAACGACTGTTACCGAAGCCCCTTCGTTTGATGGAGGGATACCGGGTAATTCAAGACAGTATCCAGCACCATACACTGTCTTGATATAGCGGGGATGGCGAGGATCTGGTTCTAGCTTGGTTCTCAAGTGGCGAATATGGACTCGAATCGTTTCTATGTCATCATCAGGATCGTAGCCCCAAACTTCTCTGAGGATTTCGCTAGGAGAAACCGTTTGACCGTGGCGTTGCAGCAAGCAGTGAAGTAGCTCAAATTCCAAGTGAGTCAATTTCACTGTCTCATTGAACCATATCGCCTCAAATCTTTCGGGAACCAGGGTTAATGAGCCATAGTTGAGAATCTCACTGTGCTTTGCGGCTTGGGGAATCCGGTCAGTACGCCGCAAAAGTGCCCGCACCCGCGCCAGCAGTTCTTCAACTTCAAAAGGTTTGGTGAGGTAGTCATCTGCGCCAGCATTGAAGCCTTCCACCTTGTCCTGAGTTTGGCTCAAAGCCGTCAACATTAACACGGGAATCTCAGAGGTGCGATCATCTCGGCGCAGGCGTTGGCAAACGGTAAACCCATCTACCCTAGGCAACATCAAATCGAGCATGATCAAGTCTGGTTGTAGCTGGAGAGCCAGCGCTTGACCTTTGATGCCGTCTTCAGCTTGACTAACATCGTAGCCAGCCATTTCCAAGTTGACGGCAACTAGTTCTGAAATTGCTGGGTCATCGTCTATGACAAGAATCCTCGGCATTCTTAAAAAATTATTACTACTTATTAAGGATAATTAACAACCTTTGATAGATACAAAGATTTTTAAATCGATTCTAAAAAAGATTTTAAATCTTACATAAATATTAAGATTAAATGACTGTGAAATCAAGACTCAACTAAACGAAATCTTATAGTCTATGATGTGTTATACTCCTCCCTACAATCCGTCTTGGTTTTTACAAAACGGTGTAATTATGACTGTACACACCGCTTTGTGGGGAAGCCGTTACTGGGAAAGTACTAATCAAAACCCAGAACCGTCTTATCACGAAAAAATATTTATAGGTGGGCAAGGTGTGCCAATTTTTGGCTTGGTTGCCATCCCTGAAAATGCTCATAGCACAATTATTGCTACTTATGGTATTACTGGAGAGTTAAAGACAGAATGGTCTTTGCGAGTGCTAGGACGTAAAGCCTACGCTCAAGGCTACGCTGTAGTGTTATTTGATTGGCGTGCCCACGGTAAAACCGCCGACTTGTCTCCAACTCTGACTTCCGATGGTCTGTATGAGGGAGAAGATTTTATTCGCATCGCCGCCGCTGCTAAGGCAATGGGATGTCCAGGAAAATTTTGGTTTACAGCATTTTCTTTAGGAGGGCAGTTGGTGCTATGGGCGCTGAAAGTCGCTAGTGAAGTGATTAGAGAGCATGAGGATTTAGGACTAGAAGATAGCGACATTGGCGGTGGTATGGTGATTTGTCCCAGTTTGGATTCTGAGCGATCGCTATCTTATCTAGTCACAAAGCCCTTCGGCAGATATTTGGAAACCCAGATTGCCCGGAATTTAAAAAAACTGGCATGGCGAATACATGATGCCCATCCTGGAAGCATTGATCCAGCAGCGATTGAACGGGCAAATAGTATCTGGGGTTTTGACAATGAACTGGTAATTAACCGACTAGGTTTTCCTTCTGTGGAAGCATATTACCAAGCCAGCAGCGCTCTACAAATATTGCCGCAAATATCAAAACCGACTCTGATTATCTACGCTGCTGACGATCCACTTTTTGACCCAGCCATCATACCTGAATTGCAAGATGCCTGCGATCGCAATCCCGTAATAAATTTGTTGCTCACCCGTTACGGTGGCCATGTTGGCTATATGAGTAGCAAAAATTGCCAGCGCCAATTACGAGACCCTGACCCTTGGTGGGCATGGAATCGGGTTTTACAATGGTTGGAGCAACAGCGTAATTCGTAATTTATTTTGGTTTCAGAATGAATATATTGTCGCCAGTCTATAATTACTAATTTTTCATAGAAAAGGTAATAATTAAGATTATAACTTTCAGAGAGAGCTTTTCCAGATACCGTGAAAAGTCAGAATCAAATCGGATTATTATATAATACAAATTGTTAGTTATTCTGTCTATCAACATCTTTTAATTATGTTGATTTCTAATTTTTTTACGCCAAGCAATTAGTGGGCTTTCAAAACAGAAAAACCCTATTGCTGAAAGAAATGTAGAAAATAATAGCATTATCAAAATACATTTTAAGTTCCAGTGTATCCCTAATTTCTCAAACTCAAAAACAACCAAATAATGAGATAAAAATAATCCGTAAGATAGATTTCCTAATAACTCATCTAAATATGTTTTTTTTATTTTTATTAATAAAGGTATAATTATAATTCCTAATATTAATCCTATTAATACTTCTCGATTGTAGGGCAATATCAAACGAGGAAATAAAAAAGTTGCTGCCAATAATAAACATGAAAAAATTAATGTGTACTTTACTGGCTGATTTGTAATAATATTGTTATTCTTGTGTAAAAAACTACCACAAAGAAATATAAATATTGTTCCAAATATTAATCTATAACCAAAATAATCTGTGTTAATAATTCCTAAATAAGCCATCAAGAAAATTATATATGATAATAAAAAAAATACTTTTTGTAATTTATATATTAATAAAAATGGAATTAAAATATAAAAACATCCTTCCAGACCCAGCGACCATGCAGGTGGAATAATCATAAATTTGTCTCCTACCCAAGGAGTCATATAAAATCCCATAGGTATTATCAAAAGATTTTGTAATAATCCAATTTCTGTAGGTTTACTAAGAAAAGGTGAGTTTAATCCAAAGATAGAATAAATAATTAAAACTGCTATTATGTTAAATAAATACTGCGGATAAATTCTCAAAATTCTATCGAGATAGAACCAAACAATTTTTTTAGTATCCAAATAATTTTTAGATATCAAGGCTGTCATTACATATCCACTTATAAGTAAGAATGATATTACTGCTATCACTCCAGGGTTTAAGCTGTTTATAAGTACTCCTGCATGACTTATAGCAACAAAGATTGATAACAAAAAACGATAGATTCCCATTAGACATCTCTAAAAATAAAATTACCTAGTGTTATTTTAGTATAATTAAGTAATAAATTATTTTTAGAACATGAGTAAATTATTTAAATATATGGAAAAATATCCAAAATCCGGCAAGTTTTTGATCTAGCGTGAGGATAAAGATTTTAAACAATTATTAACTCAACGTGATGCACTATATGAGTAAAAAGAATTACATAAAAAACTCCAAATTATAATGTCAACATCAATAAAAACCTAATCAAAGTTAATCTAAAACCAAATTATAAATTATGAACTACAAATTATTATGACTGCTATTCATCATCTCTGGCTACCTACACCAACAAATTTAACTTTGCTACCGAATGAAATTCATATCTGGCGCATAGACCTTGAGCAACCAGAAACACAACTGCAAAATTTAGCAGCAATTCTTTCCAGTGACGAAACAGCTCGTGCTGAACGGTTCTATTTTCAGGAACATCGGCAGCGTTTCATTGCTGGTCGTGGTATTTTGCGAACTATATTAGGTCGCTATTTGGATATCCAGCCGTTACAAGTGCAGTTTAATTATCAACACCGTGGCAAACCAGTATTAGCAGATACATTTGCCGATAGTGGACTGGCGTTTAACTTGTCTCATTCTCAAGGGTTGGGTTTGTGTGCGGTGAATTGTACCCGCCCAATTGGTATAGACCTAGAATATATTCGCCCGATGTCTGATTTAGAGGCTCTTGCCAAACGGTTCTTTTTACCGAGAGAATATGAGATGTTGCGATCGCTATCTCCCAACCAACAGCAAGAGGTATTTTTTCGTTACTGGACTTGTAAGGAAGCTTATTTAAAGGCAACTGGAGACGGACTATCCCAGTTAGAGCAAGTTGAAGTATCGCTGACTCCCACAGAACCAGCCAAGTTACAGATAACTGAAGACTGGAGTCTTTTTGAACTAGTGCCTGCTAACAATTATGTTGCTGCTGTTGCTGTAGAGAATTTTGGCTGGCATTTAAAGTGCTGGCAGTATTGATATTGATTAAGCTCATCTATTGGCTGAAACAAGAGAGATTTTGCGGACAAATGACCAATGACCAATGACAAATGACAAATGACAAATGACAATCTACTTATTTTCCTGCATATTTCTCACGATTTTTGTCACAATTTTTCTAGGTACAAACCTGACGCTTTTTGCAAGTAGTTTATTGATAAAACCAGGAATGACAATGGTTTTGCCTTTCATTAAGGCGTGAAAACCAATTTCGGCTACTGTTTTTGCATCCATCATCTTTTTGCCCTTGAGCAACTTAGAGTCAGCCATTCCCGTTCTTTCATGAAAGCCAGATTCTGTTGAACCTGGGCAAAGAACTGTCACAGTGACACCTGTGCCTTCTAATTCATTAGCGATCGCTTCTGAAAAAGATAAGATATAAGCTTTAGTCGCAAAATAAACTGCCATCAAAGGTCCTGGTTGAAAAGCAGCGGCTGAGGCAACGTTTAATATTTTACCCTCACCTTGCTTTACCATACCCTTCACGAATAGCTTAGTTAAATGGGTGAGACACACCAAATTTACCTGTAGCATTTCCAGTTCAGTAGCTAGGTCAGTTTCATGAAATAATCCATAAATTCCAAATCCGGCATTATTTACCAGCACATCAACATTTATATCGGCTTTTTGCAACTCTGTAAAAATTTCTTCAGGAGCCGTTGATATAGATAGATCCTTAACAATAGATTTGACAAAAATTCCAAATTCTTCTTGGAATTTAACAGCAATTTCTACTAGCTTTGGTTCATTTCTGTCTACTAAGACCAGATTATAATCATGAGCGGCAAAAATACACGCTAATTGGTAGCCAATTCCACCAGCTGACCCAGTAATAAGAGCAGTTTGTCTGCTCTGTCCTTGATGTGTTTTGTTCATGTAAGAATGTTGGTGAATTCAATTTGATGAAGCTGCATTGCATTTACAGTCGTTCTCGTTCTACAATTAAGTGCGCGTAATATTTGACCTGACAAGAAATATATTAAGTTATTCCCCTTGCAAATACTTGTGTGATGCTTTAGATAGATGTACCAGTCCAAACGCAAATTTAGGACTTATGCATCGAATAAATTGGGCATTAAAGAAGTTCGGTTATTTCAAACTATTAGCGTCTGGCTTTTGATTACTCACAAAAGCCAGCAGGTAAAATCAAACTTTTATGCCCGATACTAACCATTCTATCCTCAATTGCTTCTGTCAAGAGTTGAATCCTGAAAATTTACATTATTGGGCATAAAAAAACAGGGCAATTATATTGCCGCTGTTAGTCTATAAGTTGTTGCTGGCATCTAAAAGATTGGCTATTCAGTAGTGCTGAGTTTTAAAAAATCGACTAAATAAAATTATTTTGTAGTGGAGCCAGGGCGTTGTAAAGGTTCCCGACGCTCGATAGCGTAGCGTTAGCAACGTAGGAGCGTCTGACTCGCTCTAAGCGAAGCCATGCCGCAGGCTTTACGCTGCGCTATCCCTTGTCACAACTGGCGTTGTGTTACAGCTTCTGTAACGCACCGAAAATATCTGGGACGGTGCGTTAAGTTACTAACACATCCTACGCAATTTTTGAGTTTCTAAGCGATATTTAAGAAGCCACTTTGAATCAAGTAGGCGGTGTAAGTCATAAACAATTGAGAGTCAATTGGAGGACAAGCAATAGAACTACCTGCTAGTGCACGAAGAGTATCTTGGCAGCTAATATGAGGTCTTCTAGCTTGCAAATACAAATCAGGAATAGTCAATTGCTCATCAGACCAACGCTCTAGTAAAAATGGTCGCAGAGTATACAAAGGATTGTCTACAGAAGACACATTATTGATTAACTCTGATTGCCATTTTTCGTAAGGAATCATCTCAACTGAATAACCAAAAGAGCGTATCCACTCAACTAATATTTTTAAAGAGACAGGTTGAGGATGTTGTAAATTGAAAGCCTTACCTATAGATTCTTTTTGCCGTGATAGATAAACAATGGCTTTACTTACATAGTTCACAGGTGACATATCCAACATATAATCTACATCAGGAAAACTTCCCATTTGTAGACAGCCCTTGGTCATCAGATTGATAAAGTCATGTGTGTTACAAATGCCTGTTTTGCTATCACCTGAAATTAGTGGTGGTCTATGGATAGTTACAGGAAGTCCACGGTCACGAGCAATTTTGACTAACTTTTCAGCTACCCATTTAGTTTGAGAGTAACCAAGATAAATACCTTCCCAATGATTGAATTCATCCTGTTCTTTAACAACCTTGCCAGCATAGGCAGTCGATTCAAAAACAGCCACACTAGAAACATAATGTACAGGCTTGACTTTAATTTGACAAGCCAATCTCAAAACTTCTTGAGTTCCTAAAACATTGGCTGCTTTCAGTGCTGAGTAGGGAAAAACATAATTCAACAAAGCACCGCTATGATAGATAGTATCAATATTGGTAGCTAAAATTTGAAACTGTTCAGAGCCAACACCTAATAACGGCAGAGATAAATCACCGACAATCGGAATAATTCTGGACTTAAATTCTTCCTGCCAAATTGCATACTGTTGCAGATTCTTTTGGAGTTTGCTTTTGCCTTCATCGGCATTAGCAGCACGCACTAAGCAATAGATATCGGCATTAGTTTCTTGTAGCAATTCCCGAATGATAAAAGCTCCTAAAAAGCCTGTTCCTCCAGTTAAAAAGATGTTCTTGGGTTCACCCACAAGCACATTAGATGCAGCACCAGGATGGATGGTAGGGTCAAGAACAGCCTCAGCACCTAAATCTAGAACAGAGGGTGCAGTGTGGGCATTAGAGGTTGTCACTCCTGTATCTTGAATCGGTGAATCTTCTTGCACTTCTTCAGCTAAACGCTGTGAAAGAGCTTCAATATTTGGATAATGCCACAGAAGCAATGGAGAGGGTTGAAATCCGAGCAACTTTTCTAAGTTACTGACTAGAATCATTGCTTGGGCTGAATCCAAACCATAGTTTTCTAAATGTTCTTTGACATCTATTTCATCAGTTGCTACTCCTAGCAACTTAGCTAAGTTAGATACCAAAAATATTTGAATATCGTCTGCTGTGAAAGACTGTTTTATAGTCATTTTTAAATCTCCAACAATGATGTAGAACGAACAGGGTGATATTGACTGTAATAATCGGAAGTTTGCAGTCCTTGAATTTTCAAATTTTGGACGCGATACAAAAAGGCTGCACCAGTCATAATTTGATTAGCAACATCAACTACACCACGATTATTGGGTTCAGACAGATAGGAACCGCGTACCCAGTCATTGAAACCGCCCATTGCCGGGCCACACCAAATTTGATAATCGACTTCTCTACCTTTTTCACCAGAACTAGACCAGCGAGAAGATAATCCTAGATACCAGCGGAAAATCAACGCCATTTTCAGTTTAGGATTATTGACTGCTTTCCCTAGTTTCTCAGGATTCTTTTGGGACAAATAAGCCGCAGTTGCTTCCCATACTTCAGCAATAGTTTTGCGAAAAACTTGTTTTTCTAATTTCTCTCTTTCTGCCAACGGAATCTCTTCAATCGAATTATAAGCGCGGTAGAGTTCAAATAATTTCTGCGCTCGCATGGGGAACATTGTACCCCGTTTGAGAACTTGCAATTTGACTCCCATTTCAAACATATCTGCTGCTGGAGCCATTATCATATCAGCCATTTCTGCTTGGGCTAACAACTTTTTGGTATGTTCACAAGCCCCAGATTCAACGCATGACTGATTAATAGAACCGGTCATTATATAAGCAGCGCCCATCATAAAAGCAGCTAATGTTGATTGTGGTGTTCCAATTCCCCCTGCTACTCCAATTCTAATCGGTGTTTGGTAATGATATTGTGCTTGAATTTCATCCCGCAAGGCAATAATAGAAGGTAACACACAAACCAGAGGACGGTTATCTGTATGACCTCCAGAATCAGCCTCGACGGTAATATCATCAGCCATCGGAACTTTGGCTGCAAGAGTTGCTTGTAACTCAGTAATTAATCCTTTTTCCAGGAGTTCTTTGAGTATTCTGGCTGGTGCTGGTTGCAGAAATTTAGTAGCAACTTCTCGACGAGAAATTTTGGCAATGACTTTATTTTTGATTTCAATTTGATTGGCGTTATTCAACCCCAATCCAGCAACACGGTAATAAACAATGTTGGGGGTCAAGTCGAGAAATGCAGATGCTTCTACTGTTCTCACTTGATATTTGAGGTATAAATCCACAGCCCGACGTTCAATCGCAGGTTCATTAGGGCTGTGAATTAAATTAAATGCATAAGGCCCTTGAGGTAAAGCTTGTTGAATGCGATTTATGGCTGCTTCCAAACGTTCTGGAGTTAAACCACCTGCACCAAAGGAACTCAAAATTTGCTCTTTTCCGAGTGCAATAACCATTTCTTCGGAAGCAATTCCGCCAGCCATTGCGCCAGTAACGTAGGCATATTTCACTCCATGATAGGAGAGAAAATTAGGATCTCCAAATTGTTGAATGCGGATTGGTGCTGCAAATGTTAACAGTTCTACTTGTGCTGTTGTGCCATTATCACCAGGGGATAAATAACCCTCATTAGTGACACCGATTTTTCCGGCAACTTTCACGATGTAGCAGGGTTTATTTAATACCATCAATTTATCTTTGATGGTTTGTTTCTCAAAAGATACAGTTTCTAAAGAGCCTTTCCAAACCTGGTTTTTGTTATAAGACCAGGAAGAGAAATTAAGGCCATTATCGTGTTTACTTAGTACCGTATCTACGGTTGTCACGGCAGTTATCCCTCGGATTACAAGCAATGGATGATAAAAGTGAAGGGTGTAGACTTTTTAAAGGGGTCTACGTTTTTTTAGGAACCGCAGAGGCGCAGAGAGCGCAGAGGAAGGAAGATGCACTTAATAATTAGTAAATGAACTCAAAACGAATTCCTAACATAGAAATCTTCTCTATTTCTCTTCTCTCTGTGTTCTCTGCGCCTCCGTGGTTCGTTTATTTTTCCTATAAATCTCTTATCAGGATTCGTCGTTAAGCAAGTTTTGGGCGCAAGCTAGTTGCAATTGAATGATTTCGCTCATTTGCTGACTATAATCTTGTCTAGCTTGTAAAAAAGCTGTGTGCGCTTTAGTTATTTTTGAATTATTAGCATTGAGCTTTTGATACTGAGTCTTATTTAAATCGAACATACTGATGATGCTACTAATTCTTTTAGTTTTGACGGGTGGGGAAAAAACAGGAATTGGCTGTTGAATTGCGTTTGACTCAGAAGATTGTAATTGTTCTCTCGGTTCAAAAACGTTATCAATGATATTTTTCTGTTTGAGTTCTTCTGGCTGAGTAGGGAATGGCAAGATGCTAGGGGAGTAATTTTTTTCTTGGGTTATTTGGTTGGAAGTATTAAGAGAATCTGTGATTTCAGATTGTTGGAGATTAGGTATGTTTGGATGCTGTTTTTTAAAGCGATCGCTCCTAAGATCCCCAGCGAAATCTTCAACAAGTTTACAATTTTCTTCGCTAAAAATTGTAGCAGCAATTGCTTTTCCACCCAAGGTAACTGTTCTTAATATTGCTTGATTTTGATGAGTTGTTTCTTGAGCTTTGTTGTACAGTGGTGATAAATCTACGTTCACCTGATGACTGAGTAATTTTGCTAATGCTTTGACCATTGCAGCATGATCATCCATTCCTCTACGATTCAGAGAAACTGTGATATGTTCTTTGTTGCCGAGAATTTTATCAATCCATCGCGAACAGACATTACCTGCGCCTGCTTCTAAAAATATTCGGACTCCATCGCCGTAGACACGATTCACTAATTGCGGAAAATCAAGTTCTTGGCACAATCCTTTGGCGATGTTGTGCGCGATCGCATCACTTTCAAGTACAATTGGCTGATAATCGGCGGCAGAATAAAACACAATACCAGGAAGATTCTGTGATGGTAAGCTGTTTACCTTCTTGATTTCCTCTAACTGCGATCGCATCGCTTCACAATGTATCACATGGTCGAAGGGAGCGGGGAAAGAATTACAACCTAAAGTTTGGATGACTCGTTTACAGGCTGAATCATCACCAGCAATTAATACTTCTTCTGGTGTGTTGATTTGAGTTAAGTAGACGCGATTCTCATGTTTCAGGCATTCTCTTACTTGAGATGGAGTAGCCATGAGAACATAGGTATTCCAAAAATTGTTGTTTGGTGAATCTGTTAATCCCCAATATTCACGTACAGCATTTTTCGGGCCAGATAACTTATCGCCAAATAGAGGTGATGAATTTAAGGTATTACTTCCACCCTCCAAATCGCTCCAAACTCCTTGGGCAACCATCATGCTAGTTTCACCCAAGCTATACCCAAAAACACATTGCGGCTTGACTTGAAAATCATCTCTAAAAATTGCTGTCATGTATCTAGCAAAAGCGATTTCACTTTCAAACATTGCCAGTGAATCATCTAACAATTGCTTTTCGAGAGTTTCTAGTTGCCTGGTTGTTAATTTAGGTAAACTTCTGGGATAAACTAGTTTTTCAACATCGGCTGCTCGATTGTAGAGGTTGTTGCTTTTTAAGTCCTCGAATACTTTCGGGAATAAACGGAATACACTACGACCAATACCAATATAAGAATTGACAGCTGCGGGGTAAACATAAGCAACTGCTCCGCTTTTACCCAATGGTTTCGCGGTGAAATAACTTCCTAAAGGCGTTTGCCAATCTGTGCCGTTATCAAAAGCATTATTTATACCTTTGCGGGCAGATTCAATTTCTTTGAGTAAATCTTTTGTGTTACGTCCTGTGATTGATAAGACGTATTTTGGATTAGAATGCTGTTCAAAGGTAGCGAATGTTTTACTGGCGGTAGCTGATAAAGAAGAACTAGTTTCTATGGTATTTTGGAGATTGTTGAGAAGATCGGGGATAGTGGAGCGATCGCTAACTGCGATGGGAAACAGATGAAAAGGCATTTGTTGCAAATATCTGTTGTCCCGCTCTTCTTGGCTGGGTTCCTCCGATAGGATTAAATGGGCGTAACTCCCATCTATACCCATACTATTAATTGCTGCTATTCTGCGTGTACCGCCTTTATCGACAAACCAAGGTCTTGATTCCATTGCCACATAGAAGGGACTACCTTCCCATACTTGCGGTGTTTTGACACCAGACCATTTGGGTGTGGCGGGAATATACCTGTAATAAAGACAGAGAGCGGTTTTGATTAAGCTAGCAATTCCCGATGCTGTATAGGTGTGGCCGATATTGGCTTTGATGCTACCTAATGCACAGTGCAAACCATTGCCCACTTTCGGATAAGCTTGCAGTAAACCTGTGATTTCCGCTTCATCCTCCTGGGGAATGCCACTACCGAAGACTTCCACATAGTTAACCTCTGTGGGTTGAATCTCCGCCATCTGGAAGGCTTGTTTGCAGACATTGCTGATGGCTGAAGCATCAGGTTTGACCTGAGTGTTACCCAAAGTAGAATTACCTTGTGCAAAACTCATGGCATCAATTACTGCATAGATGCGTTCATTGTCTTCCTTTGCAGCTTCGTAGCGTTTGAGGACGACAGCACCCGCGCCTTCACCAACCGTCCAACCGTTGGCTTGTTGGTCAAAACTCAACGTATTGACACCCGTGTTGATTGGTGCAAATTGGTTGCGGAACAAAACATTTTCCACACCACCGGCTAAATCCACTGCACCCACAACGACTGCATCGACTTCTCCAGTTGCGAGTAGCATTTGTGCAACTTCCAACGCTTTCAGGGCAGAATTTTCGCCAGCGCTGACGGTGAATGCAGGGCCAGTGAAATTCCACAAAGCAGAAATCCGACTCGCCATGATGTTGGCGATGTGACTTACATATTCGCCGATTTCTACTGGTTGGTGAATGCTATCTTTGACAATGGTTTCCAGTTGGGAAAGCTGTTCAGCAGGTAGAGAAATTCCTTGGTTGAGTAAGCCATCCTTAACTTGCCAAGATAGATTCCATCTTTGCTGTAGCTGATGCACAGAGAATTCTGTCTCGGCGGCGACAATCACTGCGACATTACCACCCTCCTTTAGTTTCGCATCTTTCACGGCGCGATCGCTAACCTTGAGGAGCAACAATTGTTGTGGATTTAACTTCTCTATTTCATTCGGTGGAATTTTACACGATAAAGTATCGATTTCAAAATCTTTGATGTATGCCCCTACTGGTGCTTTTCCCTCTACTAAACCGTACTCTTTCAGGATACTTTCTTGATTTTCTATACCATGCCATCTTTGAGGCGGTAGAGAAGTAAAATGCTGTGTTCCATCATAAATACTGCGTTCAAAGGCATCTAAACCATTACAGTTACCAAAAAAGGCATCCATGCCGACAATGGCAACTTTCACAGGTGCAAGAGGTGCTGTTAATTCAACTGGTTGTGTTGTAGTTCCTTGTTCTAAAATTAGATGAGAATTAGTGCCACCAAAACCAAAAGCACTAATAGCAGCCCGTTTAATCGGTGCGTTATTATTGGGCCATGCTGTAGCTGTTCTAACAATTTTATCGGCGGAAATTGTACTTTTTTCTGATGTTAAAGGGTCAGAAACATTCATGGTTGGTGGAATTACACCATGAGACATACTCAAAATCACCTTAGTCAAGCCAACCATGCCCGCAGCAGTTAACAAATGACCAGTATTTGCCTTAGCAGAACCCACCAGAGGCGCAGCTTTATTTTGACTAAAGAATGTTTCGATGGAATTGAATTCGGTTGTATCTCCTAGCAATGTGCCGGTGGCGTGACATTCTAGATAATCGATAGTTTTTGGGCTAACTTTTGCCTCGTTATAGGCTCGTTCAAAAGCTAAGACTTGCCCTTTAGGATTCGGACTTAGTAAATGTTTACCTTTGCCATCATTCGAGAGTCCATTACCGCAGATAGTAGCGATAATATTATCACCATCTCTAACGGCATCAGAATATCTCTTCAGCATCACCATCCCAACACCATCGGCGGGAATTAGCCCTCTAGAAGATTTATCTAAGGGGCGACTGATGCCGTTTTCTGCATACCCTTGAACACCAGAAAATAACATCCGCACGAATAGCGAATCTGCACAACTGATGGCTCCAGCTAACATGACATCAGCTTTGTGCGACCATAAGTAATGAGATGCTAGTTTAATAGCATAAAATGATGATGAACAAGCAGCATCCAGACATAAATTAATCTGGGAGAGTGAGAAGGCTTGAGCAACGATTGATGCTGGCAAACCAGATATCATCGCGTTGTATAAAGATGCTTTAGTTGCACTTGGGAGAGTAGCTAAATCAAAGTCTTCATACTGCAAAAGTTTTCTGACAGCAGGGTTAATAGCTTTCTGGTAAATTGGAGATAATAATTGATTAGATAATTTTGTCGGGAATGACAAATTACCTAAAATTACGCCGCATTTTGCCAGGACATTTTGATTACCCCAATAACCACTTTGTACTATTGCTTGTTTAGCGGCATACAATGACCATTTGAAGGTGTTATCTAAACCAGCAACAAATTCTGATGGTAGATTGTATTCGGAAGGATTAAATTCAAAGTTGTGGATGTATCCGCCTTTGAGGGAATAGGTTTTGTCTGGTGTACCTTTAACTGGATTGTGAAATATTGTCGGATCTACTCCGATTTCTTCGACGGTTGCAGAGGATGTTGAATCTTTTTGAGCAATAATATTTTGCCAGAATTCTTCAGGGTTTTTGGCATCGGGGAATAGGCATGATAAAGCGATGATGGCTATTTTTTCCACGATTTATATGCTCCGAGTTTGGGTATTTAGCAAGAGATAATTAAAAGGCAGGATTTACGCTGTTCCCCAAACTTTGAAGTGGCAAGTTATAGCAATCCTAGTTGAATTGTGAAAATTGGTTTTTAACGAACCGCAGAGGCGCAGAGAGCGCAGAGAGAAGAATCAACATAAATTTTCACAGATGATTTAGGATTGCTCTAAATGTGAGTTTTAAACTAGCTTCGGAGTAATTTCATTGACCAAATGATGGCGTGGGCACCGAGCATTCTTGAGTATATTTTTCCTTGGCGGTTGTGTATGATGAAGTTTGCGATCGCACTACTTGGTGTCTTAGATATTACTTCACAAGAAACGTAAAATGTTTCGTTATGTGGTATCATCTCAAACTGTTCAAACTTTTCTACTTTTCCTGGTAAACAACCTTCTTGATGAAAGTGTTGTGTCCAAACCCATAAGGCGTGCATACTCAAGTCAGTGGTGTAAGGATTTACCCATTGGACGGGGAATTGTCCTTGTTGCTGTGCGGTGAGTTCTGGCCAAAGACATTCTGTGGTGATTTTTTCAGGAGTGATGTTTAAAACTCTTTTGATTTCTTGAAAAGCGGGACCGTGAAATAATGTAGCTCCACCATTTTGGTAAAAAGCTTTTCCTATCACAGTGATGATATTATCTTGTTCGAGATTGAGAGATTCATAGAT
This sequence comes from Nostoc sp., assembly GCF_036917415.1. Taxonomy (GTDB): domain Bacteria; phylum Cyanobacteriota; class Cyanobacteriia; order Cyanobacteriales; family Nostocaceae; genus Nostoc. The sequence continues at coordinate 19,530 of NZ_JBALDJ010000132.1, forward strand.
GGGTGCAGATGGGATTTCACGCTGGAGATTGAGTTGAGCGCTAAAATGAAAATGGGTTTTTCCTTCTGGGTTTTTACTCGAAATTTTTGCTTTAAGTTCGATTTTTTCAAGATTAACCTTGGAAACTTCTTCTATTTCTAAAATATGTTCCTTCGCTAATGTTTCATTGAAAGTAATCCCCTTCAAAACTTTGAAATCTTGGTAATAAAACAACCGATAACCTGGATATAATTGTTCACAAGCATTGATAATCCAGGTCATTGCACAAGTTGCTGGTAAAACTGGAGAACCAGCAATAGTATGATCGTGTAAAAATGGATTAGCCTCCAATGTCATTTGGCGACGAATACGATAGGTTCGTAGTTCTGAATCTAACTCTGTAGCCATTGGAACTAGTGGGCTACCAATAACAACTTGTGCGGTTGCATGATTGGTATTATCCATTTCTTTGACAAGCATTTGTGCCCCAACTGTAATGGGAATTATTTCAATTTTCCGCTCTTGAAAAATCTTCTTTAATTCTGCTGTCACCATCCCACTATCCCAAGCGCCCCAGTTGATAGCAACTACATGACATGAGGGATAACTTTGCTTAAATATATGGGCTGATTTGTTCAGAATTTCATTTGCGATCGCATAATCAGATTGTCCAGGATTTCCGTAAAAGCCTGTTACTGAAGAGAACAAAACTAAATGCTGAAGCAAATTAGGATTAACGCAAGCAAGTAGATTTTCTAAGCCTTGAACTTTCGCGGTGTAAACTTTTTCAAAATCCTCTTCTGTTTTCTTTTCAATTAACTTATCGGCTAAGTTTCCAGCACCGTGAATGATGCCGGTAATTGGGCCAAGATGTTGTACAGCAGTGGCAAGTTTTTCTTGTAAAGCTTGCGTATCTGTGACATCGACGCTGATATATTCTGCTTTAGCTCCGGTTTTTTCAATTGCTGCTAGAGTCTTTTTAATTTCGCGGCTGGAGGTAATTTTATTATATATTTTTTGCACATTCATGGGTGTGGGCTTCTCTCCTTGAGAAAGAAGATTTTCCATGATGCATTTTTTCAATGCGGAGTCATCAGAATTTTGAGCAAAATCTGGCTCGGTTTCTAATAGTTCAGAGCGACCGAGGAGGATAAATTTGCAGGGTTGCTGTTGGGCTAATCTGATAGTACACTCAGCCGTAATCCCTTTTGCACCGCCGCTCACGACAAAGACAGATGATGGACTAAGCTGGGCTGTTTGTGTCATAAATCCTCGTGAATACCTGCATAATTTTGGTTTTTTCTTCCTCTGTGTCCTCTGCGGTTTTTTTTAAACGAACCACAGAGACGCAGAGAGCACAGAGAGAAGAGATTTTTAATCGGCGATAATGGTAACTCGTCCTTGTGAGCCGTAGCCAACTTCACTAATATAAAGATTGGGGTCGTGAAGCTCGGCGATGATGTTTTGTACTGACTGTTTAGCATCAAGTCTGGGGCTTAGGTCGATCGCACGGGTGAAAACTTTTGACCATTCCCATCTCAGAGTTTTGGTTAATCCGAACAAACCAGCGCCGATCGCACCAAAGTTAACTTTGTACTCTAAGCCAAAGGCTCCATCAAGATGAGCAACTGTGCAGAAGCAACTACGTCCATGACGCGCGGCTTCGTTGAGAGCGGGTTTGAGGTGTTTCGCCATCAAAAATACGTGCTTGACGATCGCCTTTTCTTGTTCGTTATAAGAAATACTCCCGGTGTGATTTCCTACAAACATTGGGTGTAAATGGATGAAGGCCCCAATCACTCCGCAGTGAGATGCGATCGCTTGCAATTGTTGTTGAAGATGTTCTTCACTCAAGTTTGCTAAGGTAACGCGGGTTACTCCTGTAGGTAAGGGCGCTTGTTGGGCGATCAGCGATTGGGGAAAGCTGATAACTACTACTTTCCAGCCTTTCTCGATTAGGGATTCGGTTAATTTATAAGTGGTGAGGGAACCATCATCGGTGATTAAACCGATGTGTCCCTCTGGTAACGTAAAATCCAAATAATCCGGCTGTGCTAGACTTCTGAGTTTGACGAGATGGCGCTGAATATTATGCTCTAATTCGGGTGGCTGTTGTTGGACAAACTCAGGCTCAGACTTTTTTTTTTCACCTCCAGCTAACTGCTGTAGGTAATCGACTATTTGACCAATGGTGCGGAGGTCTCCGAGTTCTTCAATATTTGGTTTGGGTAAGTTAGGGTACATTTCTTGCATCGCCCCTAAGATTTCCACCCGTTTAATCGAATCAATCCCTAAGTCGGCTTCCATGTCCATTTCCAGTTCCAGCATCTCGACTGGATAACCAGTTTTATCGCTGGTGATGGCTAACAGGGTTTCACCTAAGTCTGCAAATTCATCACTTGTAGCGGGTTCGGGTTCTGGGGTAAATGCGACAACTACACTTGGTTCCGGTGCGGTGACTACCTCAACTACTGGTGCAGCCTCTACTGAAATCTCAGTTGCTTGTTGTACTTCGTGAACTGCAATTTCTACAGTAATACTTTTGGAAGCGTGGGATTGCAGATACTCTACAACTTGACCAATAGTGCGTTTTTCTGACAGTTCTTCTAAATTGGGTTTGGGTAGGTTGGGGTACATCTCTTGTAGCGCCCCTAAAATTTCCACCCGTTTGATGGAATCAATCCCTAAATCAGCCTCCATATCCATGTCCATTTCCAGCATCTCGACTGGATAACCAGTTTTATCGCTGGTGATGGCTAAGAGATTTTTATCCAAATCAACAATATCAATGGTTGCACCAGATACAGGTGCAGCAGTTGTGGGTGATGGTTCTGGGGTGAATGCAACAACTTCGTTGACTGGAGGTGAGCTAATTTTGACTACAACCTCGGCTTGAGGTTCTATAACTGGTACAGGTGGCGCGACTACAGGCTCTACTGTCTCGACAGTGGCGAAGTGGGGAGTGGGAAGTAGAGACGCGGGGGATACAGGAGTTTCAACTACAGGCTCTACAGCAGCCGGGAGAGGTTCTTGGGTAACATTTTTAGCGATAGCCTCAGTTACAGGCAAAGGCTGGCTTTCTACTATCTTGGTATTAGGAGGTACTGGTGCATCAGTAACAGTTGTTTCTGTGGTGAACGGAGTGAAATTGCTGAGTTTCTCTGTTAGTTGGGTTGCTCCCTCACCAGAGATGATTTGAGAATACTCTTGCTGTATGAGTTGGAAAAAGTTTTTGGTATATTCCAACTGCTCTTGAAGATATTGTTCATGGATGCGTAGGGTTTCACCTTGTTGGGAGTGAAACTGCATCATGCTGCGCTCTAAGCTTTCCATGACAACTAGCTTCATTTTGGCAGTTTCGGCTGTTGATTTACTTTCACTCAACAAAGAATTCTGCTGCTGCATCAGTTGGAAAAACGCTTTAGCGTATTCCATTTGATGGTTGAGATAAGTACCGTGAACTTGTAAATTCTCAGCTTGATTTTCCTGGAACTGTGTCAGAAGGTATTCTAAACTTGCTAAAAGTTGTTCGTAATTTGTAAGTTTTTCTGGCGTTGGTTGCATCTTAGATTCCTGGGCTGGCTGTGACAGGGTAACAGGATTCATCTGTTGCTCTGGCTGGGTGATGATATTAGATGTCACACCGTTCATGGCTGGGGTGGATTTTTTATGTCCGTTAGTCTCGATCGCAGCCAGAGGTGGAGTCACACCTGGGCTGCTAAACAAAGGAGCCGCATCAGAATATTCGGGGGTGGGTAATGTGACTTTATGCCCATCCTGCAAAGCTAAAGCGAAGGCATTTTTCGTTTTTTCGGATCTGTAGTTTATCCCGTTTAAACGGACATTTAATGTCTTCTTCGTCTCAATTGGGGGGATAGTTTGGGGAAGTTGGTAAGGATCGAGGTTATTCAAAGCCAAACCAATTACTCGCAACTGCACAACTGCTTCTCGTAAGGAGCGATCGCTATTCTTTTGAGTGCTGGGGTTCAAAGATACGGTAATATGAGGGCGATCGCCAAGGATATCTTTGACTAAGTTGGTCAGAATTCTTCTCGGCCCAAATTCCACAAAGCAAGTACCACCCGCCGCATAGATATTTTCAATTTCCTGTTTAAACAGCACTGAATTAGAAAGGTGCGTTTCCAGGATTTTTTGAATACCTTGGGGTTCCTTGGGATACTGCTTACTGGTAACGTTGCTGTAAACAGGAATTTTCGGACTTTGGAACTTGACTGACTTAGTAGCGATCGCAAAGGATTTCTGAGCAAAGGCGATTAGCGGTGTATGGAAAGCTGCTGAAACAGGTAATAATACAGCTGTATATCCTTTCTCGTGTAAAGCCTCTCTGACTCTCGCTATTTCTCCGGTAGGCCCAGCCAAGACAAATTGAGTTGGAGAATTTTGATTAGCGATCGCAACTTGCGGAAAATGTCTGATTACTGCTTCCACTTTGCTGATGTCTTCTTTGACAGCCAGCATACTACCTGCATCATGATCCGGGTCTTCGGGAGCCGCCATTGCTTGACCCCTAGCTTTCACTAAGAACAGGTAATCTTCGGTACTCAAAACTCCCGCAGCCCATAGCGCTGTGAGTTCACCAAAACTATGTCCCGCCACAAAATCTGACTTGAACCCAGCTTGTTGCAGGATGCTGTACATCCCTGCACTCAACACCCCGATGGCTGGTTGAGCGTATTCTGTGCGTTGTAAGGCAGCAATTTGGACATTTTTTTCCGTCTCTGTAAACACAGGATGAGGAAAAACGATTTCTGACAACGGCTGCAAATTATCTTTGAGCAACAGGCTATCCATATAACCATGAAGACGGCGCATCAAAGGGAAATTCATCACCAGTTCCCGCCCCATCTCCAAGTATTGCGAACCTTGACCAGAAAATAGAGAGACAACTTTTCCACCTAATTCCATACCAGAGGAACGGTAATAAATCCCTTGGGGATGCTCCCAAGATGCTGCTGTTCCTTTGTGTTTCAGCCAGTCAATGCTAGTTTGCAGCAACTTGCAAGCTTCTTCAAGATTCTCAGCTACAAACCCAAATCTGGCAGCAGAGAGGGGAATCTGTTGTGATTTGCACTCATTGACTAATTGCGCGTAGTGTGTAAGCGCATCTGGCGATACTCCTGCGGAGTCACTTCGTGAACGCAACTTACCTAAAATCTCTTCCGATTTGCTCAACAATTGCTCTACCGTCGGAGCAAACAACAGCACTTCACTAGCACCAGTGTGTAAGCGGTAAGCGTCGTTTTGGTCGGCTTCATATTCTTCCAAAACAACGTGATAGTTAGTACCACCAAAGCCAAAAGAACTTACACCTGCGCGTCTGGGTGCTTCCCCTTCTGGACGAATCCAAGGTCTGGTTTCGGTATTCAAATAAAAGGATGAATTTTTAATGTTGAGTTTGGGGTTTGGCTCGGTAATGTTAATTGTCGGCGGTAATACTTTGTGATGTAGCGCCAAAGCAGTTTTAATCAAACTCGCCGCACCCGCAGCCGCTTTTGTGTGTCCAATTTGCGATTTCACACTACCTAAAGCGATGTGCTGCTTTTTGTCATCATGCACATCAAAGAAGTCTTTTAAAGAACCGAATTCTGTCGGATCTCCAGCCATTGTACCAGTACCATGTGCTTCCATCAAACCAACAGTAGCGGGAGAGAAGCCGGCATCTTCATAAGCACGTTCTAAGGCTTTAACTTGACCTTCTTTGCGAGGAGCATAAATGCTCTTATAACGCCCATCGCTGGAAGTACCAATACCTTTAATTACGGCATAAATTTTATCGTTGTCGCGTTCAGCGTCTTCTAAACGTTTGAGGACAATCATCCCGATACCTTCACCTAGCATCATCCCATCAGATTTAGCATCGAAAGGTTTGACATTTTCACTAGGAGAAACAGCTGGTGTTTTGCTGAAGGATATGAAAGCCATGATGGTGTTATCGGTATCAACTCCACCAGTCAGCATCATATCAGAACGATGCTCAATTAGCTCACTAATCGCCATTTTTAAAGCACCAAAGGAACTAGCGCAAGCAGCATCAACTACGCAATTCATCCCGCCAAAATTTAGGCGATTGGCAATTCGTCCAGCGACTACGTTAGCTAACATTCCAGGGAAAGCGTTTTCATCCCATTTCACATAAGCGCTTTTGATTTTATCAACGATTTTTTGGGTATCTTCGTCAGATAAACCACTGCTTTTGAGTGCTTTTTCCCAAATTGGATATTCCAACCTTGCAGAAAGTGGCATTCCTAATTGCTTGGCCATAGCCACGCCTAAGATGACACCAACCATCTCGCGGTTAAACTCACGTTTTTCGCCATAGCCTGCATCTTCCATCGCCTCTTTCGCAACCAATAAACTTAATAGTTGCGATACATCTGTGACTTCCAAAATGCTGGGTGGTATGCCGAATTCCATCGGGTTAAAATCAACCTCTGGAAGAAATCCACCTCTTTTACAGTAGGTTTTATCTTCCGTAGTTCTGGGATTCGGATCGTAATAATCTTCAACACTCCAGTGGGTAGAAGGAACATCAGTAATACAGTCAATTTTGTTTACTATATTTTGCCAGTATTCCCGCAAATTCCTGGCTTGAGGCAATAGAGAAGCCATCCCAACAATGGCGATAGGATTATGTTGTAATTGTCTGTTAATTCTGGAGATTGACACTGATTTATCTGATTTGTCTGATTTCATGTTTTTTTCCTCTATAGACTTCATTACAGCCTTTTCACAATTATTGATAAGGCTCTCTAACTCCGCTAAGGCAGTATCAATTGAATAAGCAGACATAGGGCATAGTTAGTACTGTGGATTGTGTAGCTACAGTAATTTCTGTTGCCTACTAAATAATGAAAATCTCTCATCTTGTAAAGCAGCTAGCTATCCTATCTGTGCTAAATGCTTTTCTCCAAATCGACACCACACGACACATACTGCCCTGACAAAGCCTTAAATTTATAGGCGATTTTGGCACACTGCGATCGCGAAAAAATGTTATCCAACGCTAGACTCTTGAAATTGTGGCAATAGGTCAAAAACGTTGTTAAAACTGGTAAAATAGTCTTGGAGTGTAATAGCTGCTTGACCAGTGAATTCAATCCATTTGTAATAGTAGAGATTTTGAGTAATGGTATCCTACTGGAGCGATGGAAACTGAGGAGTAGCTAAGGGAACAGAAACGCTTTTTTCACCCGAAACCCTTTGATTATCTAGCCTAACCACAGCAACATAGCTATTGTTAATGACAACATTCTGTATCTGGCTCAATGTCATAGCCAATTTCAACGTTCGGGATAATGTATTTTATGCTAATCGAACCAGCAAAGTTGACAACTTCGTTACACAAAAGACACCACCTTTAATCCGATTTTATGCAAGTTGAAAAAGTGATAGAACGAGCAGAAAGTGATGGGAAAGCAGTTATTTTTAGTTATTTATAATTTCAAAATTTCAATTAAATAACTAGTTTGTTTAACCACTTTAAAGCATTGAATTAATAAAAATACTAACATACTTTACAGAAACTAAATCATTTCTTTAAAGTTAATTTATAAATAAACATCCCCAATTACTGATGTTAATTTGAATAAAATTAGGCAGGAAAGTATAATTTGTAACTCTATAAAGGTGTCGGATATTTTGCGATCTATGCATTAACCATAAATTTGTGCTGAATTAAGTTAACAATGCAAATCTGTTGTCTAGTAAGTAACAATTCAATGAATACATAGATAAACAGAACAACCATAAGTATGTTTTCTCAGAGAAGCATCATAATTGAGTCAAAGTTTTGGGTTATTTTTCAATATAAGTTAAGTTAAAAAGCAAAGTGGTTATTTATAAAGCAAATGTTAATTTTTAGTATGTTGCGTGATAAACATAATCACGATCGCATTAGTAGGATTTTCATCTGGCGTGTAGGCGCAGCCCGCCACAGGCATCGCAATAGAGTCAATCACTATAGAACCCAAAAGTCAAGATATAGGACTCATATTTGATTTTTGAAAAAAACTCAGTACACCTTTATTCCTTCTTAAGAGTCCCCAGTCCCCAGTTCCCAGTCCCTACAAGTAATTCACACCCATCAAATCGGATTGCTATTAACATCCCTCAATTTATTTTCTAGTGAGACATCTGCTGATGAGGATTCATCTGTGTTCCAGGTTGCATCTGCTCCATCTGTGTTGGATTGAGTTGCATCAAGCTCATATTAACTTTCCCAAAACCGATCAGTCCCATTGCCACTGCTCCGGCACTGAATAACCCCATTGAAACAAATCCAATGGAAACCACACCCATTGGTACTAATCCAATGGAAATTAATCCGTGGGGAATAGCACCAATAGAAATTAATCCATGAGGAGAGACACCAATGGAGAATAAAGCATTATGCGGTGCGATACCGATGGATAGCAGCTTTAATTTCTTTTGCTTATTCTGTACGTCAGTCATACAACCTAAATTCAAACTAGAGGAATTTTAGGATGCTAAACAATTTTATTCGTATGTGTCAAAAGACAAACCGTCATACTTTACCCAAAAAACCTTAAAAATCGGGGTTTTCAATCTTTTCAAAACGGAAGTGATAAAAGCAACAGAATATAGTTAGTAACGAATAAAATTATTCAGTCTCTAATCTTACTGTCATGAAATATTTTAGTGAGAGAATCAAGACTTATCCCAATTAAACCAGTTGACAAAAATAAATTTTTACGCCATACTTAATAACAAGTTTATTCAATTTTTGATTTCATTTTTATAGCGCTTCGTTGTTCTTAAAAGTTAAGTTTTCTGACTAGCGCTATTGTATTTTACGCTACGGGATTAGATGACAAAATAGGATATAACTTAGGAAGCTTTGAAGTAATACGCCATTAATTTTCACGCCACAATAGTAAGTTTGGGCGGTAAAAGCGTACAACAATTCATATAAAACCAATTTAGACCCATCCATTTGATTTAAGGTAGAAAGCCTAGATAAAAAGCTTTCTTGGTAATTTGCGGATGAGTCTATTGTAATCGACTAAATATAACCAGGCTAACTCCTAAAAAAGCAGAATTGGAATGAAAATATGGCAGTAAATAAAGAAAGTCGATTATTCACAAAACCCGTAGGCCGATCGCAAGTAATTTTAGCAGCTTCTCTAACTTTAGCGGCCGGATTAATAGCTTTCTATAGTTTAGTACCATCTTGGTCTAAACCTAAAGTTGTGACACCGCAAGCGTTTCCTCCAAAAGCTGCGACTCCTGCGAAACTTGCTGTAACTGCCTTGGGACGTTTGGAGCCAGAAGGCGAAGTTACTTCTTTGACTGCTCCCGCTTCTAATAATGGGGTACGAGTAGACAGACTGTTGGTGAAAGAAGGAGATACGGTTAAAGCAGGGCAATTATTGGCGTATCTCGAAAATTATGGTCGTTCTAGAACAGCTTTACAACAGGCTTTAGATCAACTGCAAGTTGCCAAAGCTAAACTAGCGCAGGTGAAATCTGGAGCTAAAACGGGAGATGTCGATGCTCAAAAGGCAGCGATCGCCCGTTTAGAGCCACAATATAAAGGAGACGTTGCAACGCAAGAGGCGGCAATAGCTCGCATCCAGGCGGAAGTAGACAACGCTCAAGCTGAGAACGATCGCTATCAGCAATTATATAAAAAAGGTGCGATCGCGGCTTCTGTAGCAGATACCAAAGCTTTACAACTAAAGACTACACAACAGCAGTTAACAGAAGCCCAAGCCACCCTCAAGCGGACTCAAGACACATTCCAAGAACAACGCAAGCAAGCACAAGCACAACTCACCAGTATTAGCGAAGTGCGTAGCGTAGATGTTCAGGTAGCACAAACCGAAGTTAACAGTGCAACAACTTCTGTTCAACAAGCAAAAGCCGACTTGGATTTAAGTTATATTAAATCTCCCATAAATGGCAAAATTTTAAAAATCCATGCCAAAACCGGAGAAGTCATCAGCACCAGCAAAGGATTTGCTGAGATAGGTAAAACATCTCAAATGTATGTGATTGCAGAGGTGTATCAAACCGATGTTCAAAAAGTGCGTGTAAGACAAAAAGCCACAATTACCAGCACTGCATTTACTGGAACAATAAAAGGAACTGTAAAAGAGATTGGTTGGCAAGTTGACAAGCAAAACATCTTTAGCCTAAACCCTGGTTCAGATACAGACCGCAGAATAGTTGAAGTTAAAATCTCCATCGATAATCCCGCAGATAGTGAAAAGGTCGCTCGTTTAACTAACTTACAAGTGGATGTCGCCATTCATATTTAGTCATAGGGCAGATGTCATTCACAAATAACAAATAACAAATGACAAATAATAAATAAATCCATGATTTTCAAAATTCCTTTAGCATGGCTACAGCTAGCCCAGCAAAAAGTTCGTTTATTAGTAGCTGTAGCCGGTATTGGTTTTATTGTGTTGCTAATGTTTGTGCAACTTGGTTTTCAAGATGCCCTCTATTCCAGTGCAACCGCAGTCCATCAGAATCTCAAAGGAGATTTATTTTTAGTTAGTTCGCAATATAAATCTTTGACCTCAAATCAAAGTTTTTCGCGGACTCGTTTATACCAATCTCTGGGGTTTGATGGTGTAGAGTCAGTTAGCCCCATGTATTTACAATTTGCCAAACTGAAAAATCCAGCAACTAGTGAGAAATATTCAATATATGTTATTGGTTTCGATCCAGGTAGACCTGTGATGAACATCCCAGAAGTTGAGAAAAATTTAGATAAACTCAAAACTCCCGATGTTGTGCTTTTTGACCGGGGTTCTCGCCCAGAGTTTGGCCCAATAGCTGAAAAATTTAATGCGGGAGATACTGCACAGACAATTGAAATATTTCCCTTCAATTCATTAATTGGTTATAGAGTAAGAATTGGTGGCTTATTCACGTTAGGGCCTTCATTTGGGGTAGATGGTAATTTACTTGTTAGTGACTCAACTTTCTTGAGGATAAATCCTAATACTCGTCCAGCAGATATGATAGATATTGGTTTGATTTCCCTCAAACCTGGTACTAATGCAGAAATAGTACTGAAAAGTTTACAAGCAAGTTTGCCTAATGATGTCCAAGTTTTTACTCGTCAAGGCTTCATTGATTTTGAAAAAAAATATTGGGCTGTCAGAACACCCATTGGTTTTATTCTTAACTTGATGTTAACAATGGCTGCGGTTGTTGGTGTAGTTATTGTTTATCAAATTCTTTACAGCAATATTGCTACACAGTTCGTTGCTTACGCCACTTTAAAAGCCATAGGTTATGCCAATAGCTATTTATTAAATGTGGTATTTCAGCAAGCTTTGATTTTGGCAATCTTAGGTTATATCCCAGGATTTATTACTTCTGTCTTGTTATATAGTTTTGCAGCGGAAGCAACTAAGCTGCCAATAATTATGACCACTAATAATGCGGTAATTGTTTTAACTTCAACAGTTTTAATGTGCATAACATCAGGAGCGCTTGCTATCAATAAACTCCGCTCCGCAGATCCAGGAGATATTTTCTAAATGATTACTAGCAGTATAATCAATTTATTTTGCCACTATATAGATTGATAGCTAAGTATTAGTGCAGCTCTTTACAGAAAATTTCTTCTTATACCAATTTTAGATTTGAGATTAAAAGTATTTACCAAAACTCCAATTTGGTGTTACTTCAAGTCTTTTATCTAAAAAGTCAAATTCACCTATTTAACAATAATTTCGATTTTATGAACCTCAAAGACAAAACTATCCTAATTACTGGTATTAATGAATTTGTCGGTTTGCGTACAGCCGAGTTAGCCATAGCGCAAGGGATGAAGGTTCGCGGACTACAAAGTTCTACAGCACAGAACAAACAATTACAGAATTTAGGTGTAGAGGTAATTATTGGTAGTATCACCGATTCTATTATTGCTCAAAAGGCTTGTCAGGGAGTAGATATCGTTTTACATACAGAGCAAATTGCCGAAGAAGCTGGTGCAATTAACCATTTTCGTGATGTGAATGTTGGCGGTACTGTCAATATGGCTAAAGCTGCTAAACAGGCTGATGTCAAAACATTTGTGCATCTATCCAGTGTAATGGTTTATGGTTTCAATTATCCTGATGGTGTTACAGAATCTGGACCACTTTCTGGCGAAAATAATCCCTACTGTCAAACGAAAATAGAAGCTGAAACAGCACTTTTAGAACTGAATAATCTCTCAGATTTTGGCATCATTATTATTCGAGCCGGAGATGTTTACGGACCAGGAAGTATTCCCTGGATAGTCAGACCAATTCTGATGATGCGACAAAAATTATTTGCTTGCGCCAATGATGCTAAAGGAGTAATCAATCATGTATATATAGATAACCTGATTGATGGCATCTTTCTCGCAATAGAAAAAGAAATCTACGGTGAAATATTTAATATCACCGATGGACAAGAAACTTCGTGGAAAGAGTATTTTATGCGTTTAGCAGCAATGGAAGGTTTACAAGCACCCCTTTCATTATCAAAAGATGAAATCAAATTGTTCCTAAAGCTACGCGTTCAAGGACAAAAACTTTTTCGGAAAAAAGTTGATATTCTACCAGAGTCTATAGATTTTATGACTCGTCCTTACGCTTGTTCCATTGCCAAAGCCCAAAATCTGTTAAATTACAAACCAGCAGTTGACCTAGAATTAGGTATGCAGCAAACACATGAATGGCTACAAAAAACAGATATTCAAAGCTTGATGAAATAGTTCTTTGGGAGTAGGAAGTTATAAAAATTAGAATAGTAGGTTGGATTGAGTGACAGTGAAATCTAACAAAACCTTGATAATGTTGGGTTTCGTTCCTCAAACGCCACTTGCTTCTTTCAAGGGGAGACGCTGCGCGTAGCTTGCTTCCCCGGAGGGGTACAAGCCGGGAAACCCGTCCAACGCAGTGGCTCCCCAACCTACTAAATTCTGACTTTTTACGTTGCGTCTACCTAATTCCTATTAAGCAGAAAATAATCCACAGATTTTCCGAATACTTGTTTTCTATGAGTAGCAATCAACCACGATTGAGCATCGGATTACCTGTATACAATGGGGAAAAATTTATCAAAGAAGCCATAGATTCACTTTTGGCTCAAACCTTTGAAGATTTTGAACTAATTATTTCAGATAATGCATCTACAGATAAAACTGAGGAAATTTGTAGAGCTTATGCCGAGCAAGACCAGCGTATTTGTTACTACCGCAATGACAATAACATCGGTTGTGCTGGTAACTTTGATCGCGTTTTGAAACTGTCTTCGGGTGAGTATTTTAAATGGGCAGCCTATGACGATCTACATTCTCCAGATTTTATCAAGAAGTGTGTTGACGTACTTGACCAAGATCCTACCATAATCTTGTGTCACTCCCAGGCATATTTCATTGATGAACAGGGGAATTTTATCCAAAATTACGATATTAAAGTCAAGGCAGATGCACTAAAACCACACGAGCGTTTTCACGAATTGCTGACCAAGCACTTATGTTATCAATGTTACGGGGTAATTCGTGCTAGTGCTTTGAAAAAGATACCGCCTATGGGTGGTTATGGTAATGCAGATGGAATTCTCTTGTTAAGACTTGGTATTCTCGGTAGGTTTTATGAAATTCCTGAATACCTATTTTTTTTCAGAAGTCATCCGCAACAATCAATGAGTATGTTTTTTCCCAATTATTTGTTGTTAACAAATACAAATCAAAAAGCATTCTTGAGTATGCTGCCTGATTTTTATGCATATACAGTGTGGTTTGATTCAGCAAAGAAAGGAAAAATTTTATTGCCACATTGGAGAATGATTTGGGAGTATATACTCTCCATCTGGTGTTGTCCCCTGAGTTTATATGAGCGGCTGTGTTGTCATATAAGTCTATATCAGCAGTTAAAAGGGACAGAATATCTTTTGCTGAAAGATTTGCTAAATGTGCTGCAAGTACTTTGGAAACGTTGGCAACCAGCATCAATTAAAGAACAGCAAATCACGCTTTGAACGAATTAGTTCAGAAATAAAAGCTGACTAACGCAGCTTTCTATCAACCCCAAAATCACCTATTCTGACACAAAATCTATGCTGAAACTATCTCAACTATCTCATGTTTTGCTTGCTACTTTAGTAAGCATCAGCTTTGCTAAAACAGCGAACGCAGAGCCAACTGCAACACTTAACGTTGTAGTAAATGGAATACATCACAAAAAAGGTGAGATTTGCTTCCGAGTTTATGCAAATGAAAAAGGATTTCCAATGAGTAGTACTAGTGAAGCTCAAAGTGGCTGCGCTAAGATTAATGGCAGTTCTGTAAAAAAAGAATTCTCCGGTTTGAAACCTGGAACTTATGCTGTCGCTGTGGTTGACGATCAAAATGGCGATCGCAAACTCAATAAAGACTTTTTCGGTATTCCCAAAGAAGGTTTTGGAATTTCTAAAAATCCAACTGTGTCCATACAAACAGGTACACCAAAGTTTCGTGATGCCAGTTTTGTTGTAAACAAAAATACAACAGTTAATATCATCATGAAATATTCGCTTGATTCGTAAAGGTGACTGGGGATTGGGGACTGGGGACTGGGGACTGGGGACTGGGGACTGGCTCTCTAGAAGATATTTCTGATTCACAATCTCCAATCGCTAATTCCTAATCCCCAATCCCCAATCCCCAATCGCTAATTCCTAATTCCTAATCCCTAATCCCCAATCGCTAAATTCCTAATCCCTAATCCCCAATCGCTAATTCCTAATCCCTAATCCCAATCCCCAATCCCCAATCCCCAGTCCCCAATCCCTTATCATACCGGAGACTAAAAATTTAATGGAAGATTTGGCAATATTTCTGTCTAAGTCTTTGATGGGTTGGCTGGTTATTCAGGTGTGTTTCACGCTTGTCTTTATATGGTATCTGCGCTCGTCTAAAAAAAACTTATTACCAGATGACCAGTTGCCCAAAACAGCAGTAATTCTTTGCTTACGCGGAGCCGATCCGTTTTTGCCGAGATGTTTGCGATCGCTCCTAAATCAAAACTATCCACAGTATGATTTAAAATTAATTGTTGATAGTCACGAAGATCCCGCTTGGAAAATTGCTAGTGAAACCATCACTGAGCAAGAAGCAACTAATGTTCAAATCAGCCCTTTGAGAATAGTACGCAACAGTTGTAGTCTCAAATGCAGTTCTTTAATCCAAGCTATCCGTGAGTTGGACGATTCTTATAAGGTGGTTGCTTTAGTAGATGCTGATACTATAGTTCATTTGAATTGGCTGCGAGAATTAGTCAGTCCTCTAGGCGATGCGAAAGTCGGCGCAACAACCGGCAATCGTTGGTACGTACCAACTGGTAAGTATTGGGGTTCTTTAGTGCGGTACGTCGGCAATGTATCCACAGTAGTGCAAATGTTTATCTTCCAGATTCCTTGGGGTGGAACTTTGGCTGTGAAAACAGAAGTACTTCGCCAAACAGAACTGCTAGATAAGTGGGGACAAGCTTTAGGCGAAGATTTTATGATGCACGATATCCTCAAAAAACATGATTTTCAGGTAAAGTTTGTGCCTTCGCTGCTAATAGTCAATCGTGAAGAGACTGATTTATTCAACTTAATAGACTATCTCAAGCGCCTTATCCTTTATTCTCGACTGTATCATCCCCGCTGGTTGGCTCTGGTTAGTGAAGCTGTTTCTAGCATTTTGTTTCCGACTCTACTAAGCGTGTTAGTTCTAGAGTCGTTGTTAGAGGCAAAATGGGAAGTTGCGGCTCTGTTGTTAGTCTGCTATGGAGTCTACACTGTCGGATTACTCTTGCTAATGCTGGTGTTGGAATTGGAGATCCAGCGAATGGTTCGCTCTAATAACCAAGCGATCGCCAAATTATCAGCTGCTACAATCATTAAAATGTTGATTGGAATTCCGCTGACACAGTGGGTTTATGGGTTAGCGATGCTATCATCCCTGTGGACATCAACAGTCACCTGGCGCGGTGTCAGCTATCGCATTAAAGGGCCTTGGAATGTCCGCTTAGTGGAATATCGCCCTTATCAATGGTTGGATCAGCCTATTAATAACAAAGTTTCTCTTTGAATTAAATCGCTAAATATCAACTAGGGCATGAAAGTTATTACACCAAACATTCCCTAGTCTTCAAATTGTATTATCTTATATTTAGTAGAACTATGTTAGCTATAACCCTTGTCAAAAGATACGTTTTTACTTGTTGAATACCAAAATGGATTTGCATTAATGGCAAGGGTTTAGGCAAATGTATTAAGGGGAATTTTGACTTAGCATTTTGGATGTTTTGATAGTTTCAATCCAGGTTTATAAACATCCGCTTCAAAATCGACAATTTCGGCTATTTGACAATGCGTAAATCCTTAGTATAACTGTATTAACGGGAATTTCTAAGCCAAATAATCAGGATGTTCATCAAACATTTGCTGCGTAAATCCTAAGTTAACAACCAGCAATTTTGTGAAATATTCCCCTTTATTATGACTAAGCAAAAACTTCGCATTGCACTGTTTACAGGGTTGTACGCTCCTTTCTTGACTGGTGTTTCCGTTGCAGTTCACCAACGAGTTCGTTGGTTGCTAGAACAGGGACATGAGGTTTTTTTAATCCATCCCCAAATCAACGATCGCTACCCCAAAAATGTTGGCGATCGCCCCATGCCAGGTTTAGAGGAAATTCAATCTTTCCCCAATTTTTCTGCTTACGCATTCCCTACAGAACCACTGATATTCTACAAGTCTCTTCCTCAACCGTTGAACTATCGACATTGGAGCGATACCAAGTTGCTGGAGAAATTCAAGCCCGATATTATCGTGGTTGAAGAAGCAGCCCAAATGAGAGGTTTATACTCATTTTTCTTGCAAGGTTATGGTCGCCCTATCGGCACTCAATACGCAAAACGAACAGGCACACCAATAATATCACTCTTCCATACAGATATCGTTGCGTATATCAAATATTACTTCGGAGATCGGTTCTTCAGTTTGGTTCGTCCCATTATTCCTGTTTTAGTCAAGCAATTTACTGAGTTTTATGATTTCAATTACTTCTCTTCTAAAGAACAACTGACTAAATACGAAGAACTCAAATGCCAACGTGCTGAATACGTCGCTTATCAAGGTATCGATTGCGAAAAATTTCATCCGCGAAACATCTGTTACGATCCAATTCCCAATGATAACCGACCAACTCTTTTGTTTGTCGGACGCATTACCCCCGAAAAGAATGTCAACCAATTACTTGATATCTTTCCAGTCATAGCTGCCAAAATTCCTGATGTCCATCTGGTGATTGTTGGTAGTGGCCCGTTAGATAAAGAGATCCGCGAGCGTGCTAAAAAGTTTGGATCGGGTATTACTGTATGGGGTGAGTCTCACGGTACAGAACTTCTGGGTTGGTTTGCTAGAGCAGATATTTTTGTCAATCCCTCCGTCACCGAGAACTTCTGCACGACAAATAACGAAGCGCTAGCGTCTGGAACCCCTCTGGTTGCTGTTGTTGCACCGTCAACCTCAGAACAGGTATTTCCTGGTCGTAACGGTTTCCTTGCCCAACCTAACAATCCTACAGATTTCGCCCAAAAGGTAATTGCGATTCTGGAAAATCCCGGTTTGAAAGCAGATATGACTAGACACGCTCGCCCTTCCATACTTGACTTTGATTGGTCAGCGTGTATGCAGAAATTTGAACACAAACTTTACCAAATCGTTGAAGGAGCGCAGAAGGTGAAAGTAGGTACAACCAGTATAAGACCACAGCGATAAGAAATAAATATGGCGATCGCTAGTATTTACAGTACTAGCGATCGCTAATTAGTGGCTTTAACAAGGCTGTTAGTTAAAGGGTGCGTAGGCATAGCCCGTCGTAGACATCGCATTAAAATAAAACCAGAGCTCAACAGTTAAGATAATAATGGAAGTTTTTCAACTTACGACAATTGTTGATGCATCAGGGCATTTGCATCTTGACATCCCAACACAGCTAGCGCCTGGGGAGGTGAATGTCGTGGTTGTTCTGAATCCAGTTGCATCAAATAGCACACAAAAATCTGATTATGATTTTTCCGATCTTGCGGGTAAATTAGTCTGGGAGGGAGATGCATTAGCGATGCAAAAGGTGTTACGGGATGAGTGGTAGTCGCTATTTGTTGGATACAAATGCGATCGTAGCACTGCTACAAGGGAATTTACAGCTGCTGCAACTGTTGCAAAATGCTGATTGGATAGGAATTTCGATTATTAGTAAAATTGAATTTCTAGCATTTTCTGGGTTAAGTCAGGGAGATCGCCAACTCTTTGAGCAATTTATCCAACGAATTGAAGTTGTTAGTTTAATGGCTGATGATACGGTGTTAATTGAGCAAATTATCCAACTTCGCCAGCAATATCGGCTGAGACTACCCGATGCAATCATCGCAGCGATGGCGCTTCAGACAACTGCGAATCTAGTAACAGCGGATCGGGAATTTGCAAAAGTATCAACATTAGCAGTTATTGGCTGGTAGCGATCGCTCTTTTATCTTCTTCACCACCTTAGCTAACGTTAACGTAAGCTAAAACAGAGGTGGGGTGCTTTTATTATCCTCTTGCATTTTTATATTTGCATCGCTGTGCTATTTAAACGTAACCTGCTGCAATGCGATTGTTTCAGCTTACAATGCGATTGTTTCGGCTTACAATGCCATTGCATCGACTTACAATGCGATTGTTTCAGCTTACAATGCCATTGCATCGACTTACAATGCGATTGTTTCAACTTACAATGCCATTGCATCGACTTACAAAAATTAATCCACTCTATAAAGTTGCGCGATAAAATTTACAATTGGGTCAAGCTAGTTTTAGCATCCTGCCACCCGTGCAAGATTGGCATAGTAAACAATCCCCACGCCAAACCTGTAATTAACCCAAAAGGCGTAACCAGATAGTTATTAAAACTCCACAAACCAAAAATCTGTGCTGCCAATTCCAAAGGATAAGCCATCATCAGCACACTAGCTAAAGCCACACCACTCCAGCCATACTGACTTAACCAGTAAAATCCTTTACCACCAGTTATCCCATACAGCAGGCGAGTAATCAGCAAACCCGTCACAGTGCCATAGCAGCGCATACACACAGCCATAATAAACGGTGGTGCTAAATCTAACCCCATATCTGGTTGCGGACAAACATGATTACCCATGAAATAAATGATGTCCGCAATTCCAGGAAGCAAAGACACTCCAGACGCAGCCAAAAAGGGAGCGATAGGCGGCCCAAAAACCATACCCACCAGCATGAAATCAGCAATCAAACTGATCCAATTAACCTGCAACTCTTCACTCAAAGCTACTCTTACCATCTCCCTCTCTCTGCGTCCTCTGCGCCTCTGCGGTTTATTTTCTTAACCTACCTTATTTACATAAGGACTTGTTAACTTATCCAACTGCTGAATCAACAGACTGAGAAACAAACCCACATCTGTCACCACACCTACCGATTCTACAGAACCGCGATCGCTCAGTTTAGTCACCACAGCTGGATTAATATCTACACATACCATTTTCACACCAGCCGGGGTCATATTTCCCACCCCAATAGAGTGCAGCATCGATGACAGCATCAAAATCATCTCTGCACCTTCTAAATGTTTGGCATATTGCTCCTGTGCTTGAATCAAATCCATTTGGGTATCAGGTAAAGGTCCGTCATCCCGAATCGAACCCGCAAGCACAAAAGGTATATTATTGTGGACACACTCATACATCACGCCACTTTTAATTGCTCCCGCCTCCACAGCTTTGGGAATGCTGCCATAACGGCGGATACTATTAATTACCTTCAGGTGATGGCGGTGTCCACCATGCACGGCAACACCCCGCTTCATATCTACACCCAAAGAAGTGCCCATGATATTTTGCTCGATGTCATGAACTGCGATCGCATTCCCAGCCAGCAACGCCTGTACATATCCTTCCCGAACCAGTTGCGCCAAGTGTTCGCCGCCACCAGTGTGAATCACCACAGGCCCAGCCGTGACAACTACCTTACCACCAGCATCGCGGATTTTACGTAATTCCCAAGCCACTTGCTCAACGACTAATTCCACACGCCGTTCGCTGGAAACTCCTGCCGACATAAAGCTGAATTCTTGGGTGCTGCGGAGTTCCCGCGATTCAGTTTTGCGAATGGTGCGGATACCTAACACATCTACAATTACCTGTTCGCCAACTTTTAAATCCCGTAGTATTTTACACCGAGCAACTAAACCTGTGGGAGTTTGAGTAATGGCGATCGCGCCATCCATCCGTTGATTTTCTACCTTCACCCACTGACCATTAATTCGCACTTCCGTGGGATAAATTGTACTGACGTAGAAATCATCGGGCGCAACGCCATCTTGAATTACAGGCTCTAGTTTGGCATCTCGCTCATCATGGGGTAAATCTACAGCACCCAATTCAATCAACCGGGAAATAATTTCTTCCATCACCTCATGGGACGGTGCTGATACCCTTACCTCGGCGGCTGAGGTACTTTGGCGCTGTTCTCCCAAGTTGAAATTCAGGACTTTGAAACTTCCCCCAGCATCTATAATCAAATCCAAAGCGCGGTTAATTAAGCCAGCATCTAACAAGTGTCCTTCCATGCGAACGACGCGGCTTTCTACCGAGACAGTGGCATGAATTTCATCTCTAACTGGTTCTGTAACCCGCAGAGTTAAGCATTTAGCCGCCCCACCAGCTTTGAGAAATTCCGTAAGTGGCGTTTCCAAAACTTGGAAACCTGCATCCCCAAGCCGGGTTTTCAAAGCATCACTCGCCTTGTTCATGATGACGATGCTATCAACATTCACCGTATTACAAGCAAAGTTAAGTGCATCGGCTTCTTCAATTGCGATCCGCTTTTCTGGTGCGACTCGCATTTCAATTAAGCGGTTGGAGTAAGAATCAAAAGCGCCGGGATAGTATAGCAAATAGCCATTTGCTAAGGGACAAAAACAGGTATCTAGGTGATAGAAACGTTCGTCTATTAATCGTAGAGATAGCACCTCAATATCCAGCCATTTAGCTAGATAAGGGTGAGAATCTAATTCCGAGCGGAAACCGTATCCCGCCCATAACCAGCGTCCTTCCCGATCTAGCAGTGCGTCTCCTGCTCCCTCAAAGGGCAAATCTTTGGGAAGTTCATTGACTGTATAACCATTTGCCTCAAACCATTGCTTGAAGAAAGGCTCCTCTCCCTGACGTTCTTTGTGCAAAAAGCGACTGAGGACGACGTTCTCGCCCAGAACTAAGCCAGCATTGGCAGTAAAAACCAAATCAGGCCAGCCTTTTTCAGGTGGTACTAAATCTACAATGGCGTGTTCTTTGAGGATTTGATGTAGTCCCTGCCACTGTTCCACGGCGCGATCGCGCGATGATTTGTGAATATTCCCTTCCATCCAAGGATTAATCACATAGTCCACGTCGTAGTGGTCAGGAGGGCACATTAAAAAGCGAATCCGGGAAGTCATAAAAATCTTACAAGCGTTTTGTATGCTACAAGCTTACTTTGAATACAGACTTTTGTTTTTATACAGGTAAAATCTGCTACTAAAGCTTCTATCTTTTGATAGTTGAAGACTTTACAAAGGCTTCAACTATCAATTCTATGGTAATAATACCAATTCAAAATTCAAAATTAAGAAAGCCTAATTTAATCTGGGTTTCCAAGAAAGTGGGGCAAGTAAAAACACCATTATAAAGTAGCAAATATTAGTAGCGATCGCCCCGTGATGTGAAAGAAGCAATCGTTCCAGGCTGGATTTGCCTAGACAGTGATGAAGTTTCTGGGAGTCAAGCTTGAGGTATTGACTTTCATGGGCATTAGTACCGAAATCTTTATCAAATGTTCTCAAATCCACAGTTTATAGTATGCTAATAACAAGCAACTAACCATCATAATCCGTAGGTTTAGTCAAGCGAACGCTCATTTTCCCAGCGTTCGCTTTTAACTTTTCACCAACACCCGTGGCTTCTTGGTAGCAAAAGCCCCCGCAAGTCTTAGTGCAGCAGTGGGGTTTGGGTCAAAAGAAGCAGGGGAGCAGGGAGCGGGGAGCAAGGGGGAGAAGCTGGGACGAAGCTTGTACCCCGCCCCAGCCGAGCGCCCTTCCAGGGCGGGGCTTTGTACCCATGCTTTGCTTCGCTCCGTGCAGAGTGTTGGACTTGCTCCCCCTGCCCCCTGCCTCCTGCCTCCTGCTTCCCTCAAGCAGTCACTATATAAGACGAATTGATCGCTGCTACACGACCAGCATCTACCAAAGCTTGATACACTATCGCCGCTACCTCAGCGCGTGTAGCATCGCGGGTAGGATTGAGTTGTTTCAGGTTTGGGTAATTAACGATAATTTCCTTGTCTATAGCTTTTACTACCTCATCCTTGGCATATTCAGGAATCTTAGCTTGGTCATCGAAAACTTTGATAGTTGCCGTACCATCAGTAGATAACCCCAGTCCATTCACTAAAGAGACAATCACTTGCACGCGCTGGATATTTTTGTTGGGACTAAAGGTATTGTCGGGAAAACCAGAAAGAAATAAACCTTGATATGCCTGCTGAATTACCTTGGATGCCCAGAAATCTGCTGGTACATCTTTGAATTTGATCGCCGGACGGCTTGGTGGTGGATTGAAAGCTTTTACCAGTATTGCCGCGTATTGTGCCCGTGTCATCGTCGCATCGGGTTTAAAAGTGCGATCGGGAAAACCATTAACTATTCCCAATTTGACTAATTCCCGAATAAACCCACCTGCCCAATGATTCGCAATATCGGTTAATTCAATAGTTGGTGTTGGAGTTGGAGTTGGGGTTGGTGTTGGCGTTGGAGTTGGCGTTGGTGTTGGCGTTGGTGTTGGCGTTGGAGTTGGCGTTGGTGTTGGCGTTGGTGTTGGCGTTGGAGTTGGGGTTGGTGTTGGCGTTGGAGTTGGGGTTGGCGTTGGGGTTGGTGTTGGGGTTGGTGTTGGAACCGAACTATCTGCAAACTCTATGTTTCCGGTAACTTTAGACGCATCTATTTTATTTCCTAGAGAAATCAGCTTGTTGGAACTGACATTTTGCAAATCAAATTTACCGTTATTGCGTAGAGTATTGCCCCCTGGATTATTGGTACTGCCGATATCCGGTAGAGCAGTTCCAATCACTGTAATCCCATCATCAGTATTATTTTCACTGACATTATTACGTAATACGGGACGGGCACTACCAGAGATGACAATCCCAGAACGGTTTTCATAAATTCTGTTATCTCGAAGGATGGGTGATGCAGTATCACTAATGGCAATGCCAAAACCTGTTTTGAAGTAGGTATTATTTTCAATTTGACCTTTAGAATTTTTAGCGATCGCAATTCCATTAGCTGCATTCTCACTGAACACATTACCTAGAATCACTGGGTTAGCATCGCCAGTGGCAAATACTCCCTCCCGCTTATTCTTGATAAAGGTGCTATTAGCAACAGTAGGGGCAGTTGATTCAATCCAGACACCACTACCACGGCTAGCCAAATTTGTTACAGTCACTCCCCGCAGTTCAGCTTTATCTAGCAGCACAAAAGTGACATTCTGACCAGCAAAAGTACGGCTCAGATAGCTACCACTTCCTTCAATCAAAATGCCATTGCCTTTATTGGTTTCATTACCCACAACTGTTACGCTAGATGGAATCGTTAACGGAAAGACTTCACCGCTAGCAGCATTGTAATTACCATCTGCCAGTTGAATCTTGGTATTAACAGTAGCTACCTTGAGGGCTTGTGTAATAGTTTTGAAGGGGGCTTGTTGAGTACCTGGGTTGGTATTGCTGCCTGATACTGGATTTACGTAAAAAGTTTGAGCCATATTTATACTTTCATAAAATACATAGCTATCCTAGCGCTAACCATGAAAGTAAGTAGTATTTGATGCATTAAGTAACTTTGGAGATCGAGACTGAACCTTGGGGTTAAAGGTTCTTTCAAGTCACAAACCCCAACGGTGTCGTGATTCAACTCGTCCAGTGAATCGCCGAAAACATAGGAGAAACAGTATGAACTATGTCCCGCCACCTGCGATAAAGATAAACCTCCGCCCTGCTAGCTTTGCTGATTTGGATTTATTGCGCCACTGGGATGAGCAACCTCATGTGGTTGACTCCGATCCTAACGATGACTGGGGCTGGGAAGTAGAACTTGACCGCGCTCCCGAATGGAGAGAGCAATTGATTGCTGAAATTGATGGTCGTCCCATCGGATTTATTCAGATTATCGATCCAGCACATGAGGATAGCCATTACTGGGGTAATGTTACGGCGAATCTTCGTGCCATTGATATCTGGATTGGGGAAGAAACTGATTTGGGTAAAGGTTATGGAACACAAATGATGCGGCTTGCACTTGCTCGATGTTTTGCCGATCTGCAAGTGACGGCTATACTTATTGATCCGCTAGCCAGTAATACCCGCGTTCACCGCTTCTATGAACGTCTTGGCTTCAAATTTATCGAGTATCGACGGTTTGGTGACGATGAGTGCTTTGTTTATTGCCTGAGTCGAGCAGATTGGCATGGTGAAAGTGAAATTAGCTGAATCACCAGAAATTTTTTGATTACTTACCCCAGAAATGTTAGCAGATGCAGGTGATATTATGTCCGGTTAATCACTTATGATTACCGCATCTGTGCAAAAATCCCAAAAGCCTCTTTCCCCCTGCCCCCTGCTCCCAGCAAGAACTGCGGTCTAAATGATAAGTCTTTACCCGGACATGATATGATATGCTCCCAGTGTAACCGCCCATAGTAAGTGATGGGCTACGCCCGACCGTAGGTCATCTATTCTGTTGGTTCGCGTATCATTGAAGCACTTAGCGAAAGTGAAATTTCCCAGCTACTTGATGAATTATTTGTGGTTTTATCCGAGGAACAATTCAATCAACGACTGCCCGAATTCAATCAACGACTGCCCGAATTCAATCAACAACCGCCCGAATTCAATCAACGACCGCCCGAATTCAATCAACGACTGCCCGAATTCAATCAACGACCGCCCGAATTCAATCAACAACCGCCCGAATTCAATCAACGACCGCCCGAATTCAATCAACGACCGCCCGAATTCAATCAACGACTGTCTGAATTTAATATATAGGAATCCTATCTGAATTCTGAACAGGATTTCAGATGAAACCCTTGTCAAACGGGCTTTTTAGTTTCAGTATTTTTTCAAGACTCAAATCGGAGTCCTATAGGAACTTAGCAAACTTGCTTTTATTAGACACAAAAGCGATCGCTTACATAATTTATTTTTTCTGGTCGTTTATTTTTTTGGTAGTCGCATAAGTCCTAAAAAAGGAAAAAGCAAGCAGAAGAGTTTCTTCTGTGCCTCTTTTCACTTATTTCCTATTTAGGACTTACGCAAAACTACACATTGTAGGGGGAATTCATGAATTGCCCCTACCTGAAAATAAGGGTTTCGGTTATTGTTTGCGTAAGTCCTCCTATTAATAGGGCCACTTCCAGTCCCGAATTTCCGGCATATCGTCGCCGTACTTCTCAATGTAGTGCTTATGTTCGATCAGCTTATCTTGCAGATGCTGCTTAACATAAGCTGCCCTATATCCCAATTTTGGTACGCGCTCAATTACGTCCATCACTAAATGGAAGCGATCGAGTTCGTTAAGAACAACCATATCAAAGGGGGTGGTGGTAGTTCCTTCTTCTTTGTAGCCACGCACATGGAGCTGATCGTGGTTAGTGTGGCGATAGGTTAAGCGATGAATCAACCAGGGATAGCCATGAAAGGCAAAGATAATGTGTTTATCGGTGGTGAAAATCGTGTCAAAGTCTCTTTCGCTCAAACCGTGGGGATGTTCGCTTTTTGGCTGTAGTGTCATCAAATCGACTACGTTTATTACCCGCACTTTTAAGTTAGGGAAGTGCTGGCGCAGAATGTCCACAGCCGCCAAGGTTTCTAAGGTGGGAATATCCCCAGCACAAGCCATTACTACATCTGGATCGCCGTCTTGATCGTTGCTTGCCCATTCCCAAATGCCGATGCCTTTGGTGCAGTGCTTGATAGCAGTATCCATGTCAAGGTATTGCAATGCTGGTTGCTTTCCAGCAACGATGACGTTGACATAGTTGCGGCTTCTGAGACAGTGGTCAGTTACTGATAGCAAAGTGTTGGCATCAGGCGGCAAATACACGCGAACGATTTCTGCTTTTTTGTTAACTACATGGTCGATAAAACCGGGATCTTGGTGGGAGAACCCGTTATGGTCTTGCCGCCAAACGTGGGAGGTGAGGAGATAATTGAGGGAAGCAATTGGTTTACGCCAGGGAATATGTCTGGTCGTTTTCAACCATTTGGCGTGCTGATTGAACATCGAGTCAATGATGTGGATGAAAGCTTCGTAGCAAGAGAAAAAACCGTGGCGTCCTGTGAGGAGGTAGCCTTCTAACCATCCTTGACAACAAGTTTCGCTAAGAATTTCCATCACCCGACCGTCGGGGGAAAGGTGGTCATCTTCCGGGAGAATCTGGGCTACCCAATCCCGGTCTGTGACTTCTAACACAGAGCTTAAGCGATTCGATACTGTTTCGTCTGGGCCGAGGATGCGGAAGTTGCGCCTTTCTTGGTTAAGTTGCATGATATCCCGGAGGAAAGTTCCGGCAACTTGGGTAGCTTCAGCGATCGCTTGCCCTGGTTTTAGAACATCTACAGCATAGTCTCGAAAGTCCGGCATCTTCAGGTCACACAGTAAGATACCGCCGTTAGCGTGGGGATTGTCACCCATACGTCGATGACCTTTAGGAGCCAGTTCTCTTAATTCAGGAATCAGCTTACCATTGCTGTCGAAGAGTTCTTCTGGTTTGTAACTCTTCATCCAATCTTCTAGGAGTTTCAGGTGTTCTGGCTGTTTAGCTATGTTGCCAAAGGGGACTTGGTGCGATCGCCAATAACCTTCGGTTTTTTTGCCATCCACTTCCTTGGGCCCTGTCCAACCTTTGGGGGTTCTCATGACAATCATCGGCCACTGAGGACGTTCGGTGAAACCATGTACGCGGGCTTCCCTTTGGATACTTTGAATTTCGGCGATCGCTATATCTAAAGTCGCCGCCATCTGCTGGTGGACATCTGCCGGATCGTCACCTTCTACAAAATATGGCTTGTAACCGTAGCCTACAAATAGACTTTCTAATTCCTCACAGCTAATCCGTGCCAATACAGTTGGATTAGCAATTTTATATCCATTCAAGTGCAGGATCGGCAGTACAGCCCCATCATGCACGGGGTTCAGAAACTTGTTGGAATGCCAGCTAGTCGCTAAAGCACCTGTTTCAGCTTCGCCGTCACCAACAACAGCAGCAACAATTAAGTCGGGATTATCAAAAGCAGCACCAAAAGCGTGGACGAGGGCATAACCTAATTCTCCGCCTTCGTGGATCGAACCAGGAGTTTCCGGTGCAACATGGCTGGGAATACCACCAGGGAAAGAGAACTGTTTAAAGAGTTTCTGAATTCCTTCAGCATCCTGGGAGATGTTGTGATAATACTCGGTGTAAGTCCCTTCTAGATAGGTGTTGGCTACCAGTCCAGGGCCTCCATGACCAGGCCCAGCAATATATATTGTGTTGAGGTCATATTTTTTGATGACCCGATTCAGGTGAACATAGATAAAGTTTAGCCCTGGTGTAGTTCCCCAGTGACCCAAAAGCCTGGGTTTGACGTGTTCCAGCTTTAGCGGTTCTCTCAGTAGCGGATTGTCGAGTAAATATATCTGCCCAACCGAAAGATAGTTAGCTGCACGCCAGTAGGCGTTTATTTTATGTAATTCTTCATCTGTTAAAGGCTTTGTTTGTGGAGTCGCTGCTAATGTCATTATCGACACTCCATTCCAAAAGGATTGTGACAAATTCATCCGTATGCAAGCTTAGTGCTTTTCAAGATGGCAGTCATCTTCCTCATGACAAATTTTTCTATTCTTTGTGACTAAATTTCTGTCTCATAGCATGGAAAGCGATCGCTACCTCCGCTATTGATTAATATTATAAATCTGTATTTTCCTCATCATAATTATTTAGTTCTAAAGTATACTCTAATGCTACTTTTAGCATTAATAGATAATTATGAGAAAGAGTTCCTAATTTTCGGATTAATCGCTCTTTATCGATAACAACAATTTGATAAGAAAGCACCACAGAATCTTGTGTTAAGCCGCCTTCACCTGAAGGTATGATAATTGTACCTGGTATATTAGCGCGTCGCAGATTAGTGGTTAAAGGAACTACTACTGATGTTGTTGTAAACTGAGCTACTCTATCTCGCTGAACAATAATAACGGGTCGGATACCTGCTTGCTCTGAACCTCGACTCGGATTCAAATCAGCCAAATAAACATCTCCTCGCATCAAACTGCGTCCTCTTGCTGAAGCTGGGAGAAATAATCATTTAAAACCGATTCTGCAAAAGCTAAATCTTCATCAGCAAACTCAGTTTTCAATGCAGCAGCCTCCGCATCAGAAATAGCATCCCAATACTGAGTTAGTTTTTTTTTCTGGAGAGAGATAGCAAAATCTAATACTTCTTCTTGAGAAGACAAAGGCAATAGGGACAATATTTCTAGCAGTTGCCGATGAATAGTTGCTGTTGGTTTTTCTGGCATTGCTACATTTCCTAGATTAATAAATGGAGTGTGTACTCTAATTTTCTGATGCTTTAAGCTTTGCTTCTCCTTGAAGTATGCAGTCAAGGGAAACTAGCTAGAGGCAGATCGTAGAACGAACTAATTATTAATTTCCAACAAACCAGGCGGTGGCGTAATTTCAATGCGATTAGATTTCAAGTCTACTACTGG
This sequence comes from Nostoc sp., assembly GCF_036917415.1. Lineage (GTDB taxonomy): Bacteria > Cyanobacteriota > Cyanobacteriia > Cyanobacteriales > Nostocaceae > Nostoc. The sequence goes on from NZ_JBALDJ010000132.1 coordinate 48,382, forward strand.
TGCGATCGCTTGTACAAATGGAATCAAAACAGTCTTTTGCTTTTTGTCATTTGTCATTTGTCCTTTGTCCTTTGTCATTTGTCCTTTGTCAGTAGCAAAAGATTGGTGCAACTTGACTTCTAACAAATCATTGCCGGCGGGGATGATATCTACTACCGTACCAACGAGTTCGCCAGATGCTTGCATGAAGACTTCCAAACCAATCAAATCGAGGACATGATATTCATCTTCGCCTAATTGAGGGCGATCGCTTGCTGGTACCATTAACTTACAACCGCGCAAAGCCTCTGCCCGATCGCAATTTTCCACACCAGCTAATTTGATTACATACAAGTTTTTATTACTGATATAACGTCCTGTTAATAATTCGATTGGTTGCGGTTCTGTGTCACCTGAACACAACAACCAACGTTTTCCCGGCACTTCAAATCTTTCAGGAAAGTCTGATACAGGATAAACCCTTAATTCTCCAGACAATCCTTGAGGGGCAACAATCTTACCAATTTCTAGCCAATTATCTGATTTGTCATTTGTCATTTGTCATTTGTCATTTGTCATTTGTCATTTGTCATTTGTCATTTGTCATTGGGCATGGGTATTGGTTCATCTTCCTCATCTTCCACCCTGCGGGAAGCTAAAGCTACATCTCCCCAGTCTTTTTCTTCTCTACGAGACGCTGCGCGAACAATTTTGAATTTTGAATTTTGAATTTTGAATTGATTTCTCCCCACTACCTCTAGTAGGCACTCACAGCCGCACGCTGATAAGCTTCTTCAGCGACTTTTGCTAAACGTTGCATGGCAGTGACAATCTCCTCATCGCTGCCTGTAAGGCTGATGCGGAAGCATTGGTGCTTGTGCGCCCACTCTTCCTCTAAACCGGGGAAGAAGCTACTTCCTGGGACAATAATCACACCTACTTGCTTAACTAGCTGGTAAAATTCCCAGTCACTGATGGGTAGATCCTGTAACCACAACCAAGCAAAAATTGCTCCTTCACCGCGATGGAGGAACCAAGGTAAATCCTTGGGCATCGCTTGTTCTAAGCTGGTTTCTAAAACGGTAAACTTATTTTGGTAAAAGGGACGGATGACAGTGTGAGAAATTTCCACTAAAGCGCCAGAGTTGATTGCATAAGCTGCGATCGCTTGGCCGTAACGTGAAGAATGGAGACTCATATTTGCCTGAAAACACTCCAGCAGTTCAATCCACTTTTCATCCCCAATAGCTATACCAATCCTTTCTCCTGGTAATCCGGCTTTCGATAAACTCATGCAGTGGAGAATATTATCACCAAACACTGGTGTCATTTCGGTAAAATTTAATGCTGGGAAGGGAGGCGCATAAGCTGAGTCAATTAACACGGGTAGATTGTAAGGCGCAGCTAGGGCGGCAATCTTTTTCACCTCATCATCGCTGAGGACGTTACCAGTAGGATTACAGGGGCGAGAGAAGAGGATACAACCAGTATTTTCTGTAATCGACAGTTGGCTGAAGTCAGGACGATATTTAAATCGGTGGGCGGCTGCATCAATATCAAGAGTCGGTTTGTGGGCGATTAGGGCTTTTGGAACTAAGGAGATACCACCGTAACCTGTGTAGTCAGGGCTGAGGGGCAAAACGATTTGTTTTAACTCGCCGCTAGGGGTGTAGCCACCGAAGGTATTGGCAGCGTAGAAGTAGAGGGTTTGACTACCGGGGGTAATGAGGATATTGCGCTCGCTTAAGTTTAACCCGTAGCGTTTGTTGAAGTCATTGGCGATCGCTTCAACAAATGGTGCATAGCCCTGACTTGAGCCATAACGGCAAACTACCTCGCCATATTCTGGACTAGCCAAAAGTTGTGCAGTACAATCCCGCCATAATTGCTCTACCTCTGGCAAAATCAACGGATTACCAGCACTCAAATTAATAAAATGCTGCCCTGCACCCGCTCGTAATGTTTCGATAATATCCTTCATGATTGCTCTGACGCCAGTCAGGTTGGACATTTGAGCGCCAATTTGAGTTAGGGCAGGGTTCATAAGCTGTGACAAAATATATTAATTGAGGGTTGGACAAATTATTTGGGGGTTGCTGCTGACATCCAGTTTACATCGTTGTCAAAACAGCTGTTGCCGCCTTTAACCAATCTAGCTAGAGAATGATATTTTAACAAAGTAATATTTATCGTTATAGTGGCGATCGTGCTTAGTAAATATGATGAAGTAATACAAAAGTTTATCATGCGTTCAATATTTATGAGATTGAACAAGGGAATAGGGTACAGGTTACAGGGTACAGATTATTCCCTATCACCTATCACCTGTCACCTTTCCCCTAATCCCAATGACAAATGACAAATGACAAAACAGGAGCGCTGAATATTGGAAGTTAAAGCAGCAGTAGCTTACAGCGCAGGTAAGCCGTTGACGATTGAAACCGTTCAACTATCGGGGCCAAAAGCCGGCGAAGTGTTAGTTGAAGTGAAAGCAAGCGGGGTTTGTCATACCGATGCTTTTACCTTATCGGGTGACGATCCCGAAGGTTTGTTTCCGGCTATTTTGGGACATGAAGGTGCTGGTGTGGTGGTGGAAGTAGGCGCTGGTGTCACCAGTCTCAAACCAGGAGATTGCGTAATTCCCCTATACACTCCCGAATGCCGCCAGTGCGAATATTGTTTGAGCTTCAAAACTAATCTCTGTCAAGCCATTCGCTTAACTCAAGGACGCGGTGTTATGCCCGATGGCACCAGTCGCTTTAGTCTCGATGGGCAGATGATTCATCATTATATGGGTACATCCACTTTTGCTAACTATACGGTACTGCCGGAAATCGCTTTGGCAAAAATTCGGGAAGATGCCCCCTTTGATAAGGTTTGTTACATTGGCTGCGGTGTGACTACTGGTATTGGTGCAGTCATCAATACTGCTAAGGTGGAACCTGGAGCAAATGTTGTGGTTTTTGGTTTGGGTGGTATAGGCTTAAATGTCATCCAAGCAGCGCAGATGGTAGGGGCGAATATGATTGTTGGAGTAGATATTAATCCCAACAAACGCGCCTTGGCACAAAAGTTTGGCATGACGCACTTTGTTAATCCCCAGGAAGTAGAGGGTGATTTAGTTCCCTATCTGGTTGATTTAACAAAAGGCGGTGCTGATTACAGCTTTGAATGTATTGGTAATGTAAAATTGATGCGTCAAGCATTAGAATGCTGCCATAAAGGTTGGGGTGTTAGCGTGATTATTGGTGTTGCTGGTGCTGGACAGGAAATCAGTACTCGTCCTTTTCAATTAGTAACTGGGCGCGTTTGGAAAGGTTCAGCATTCGGTGGCGCTAGAGGACGTACAGATGTACCAAAAATTGTTGATTGGTATATGGAAGGTAAGATAAATATTGATGATTTGATTACCCATGTAATGCCCATTGAGCGAATTAATGATGCTTTTGAGTTGATGCATAAAGGTGAATCAATTCGCACTGTGGTGACTTTTTAGCTGTTAGATGCAAAGCTTTTTCTCAAAATACAATTAACTGTAAGAGCGCACAGATGTAACGCGTATCAACTTCAGCCAAAACACCAGAGAAAATCCTTGTTTCCAGCCTCTTGCTGGAAATGTTATATTTTCCGACATCTCCGCTCACAAGCGACAGCATCGCTAACGCTGCCGCTGCTCCCAACACCTGCTCGTCAGTCACTTCCAAATATTTCTGCAACTGCTCTAGGTTACGATGCCCCGAAATTTCCTGAATTACCCGCAATGGGGGGCTAGAGGAAATAAGTCGTGTAAAACTTTGATTGGACTTTAGAAGCAAGTAAAGTCTAAAGAGGGAAAGAGTATAGCTGTTATTCAAAGGACAAAACAAAATGGCAGACTCTACAGATGTCTTGCTAAAACTTAGTGAGCAAAGATGGGCTGAGGTTAAACAAGCAGAGGATCAGAGGTCAGCCCTTAGCAATATAATTCTTCTTATTGCCTCTGCTATAGTAGGAATTTTCACTCAAAAAGGACTTGACAGAAATAATTTACCGTTATCTCTACTTCTGATTTTCTTAGGCATCTATGGAGCTATAGGCTCTCGGAAATATCGAGAGCGTATTCACTATAGTCTTTCTATTTTAAAGCTCTATCGTAATAGGCTCAATGAACTACATCCTGACGCACAGATTGAAGAACGCAGAATTCAAGCAAAAGAATTTCACGAAAAACTTCACCCGTTAATGACAAAATTTTATCCCAATCATCTTTGGGTGACGCTTCATATATCAATCGCCATCGCTGGCACTATTCTTACAATTTCTATTTTGAGATTGTGATGAACAAGCCTATATTCTTCAGTCACGGTTTAGACAACAACCGTGATCAGACCCTACTTGGCTCAATGCCAAGTAGCACATCTTCCCCAACTGGTGACAGCATAGCCAAGCTTGCAGCACAAGCTGCTAAAGAAAAGGAGTAAATAAGTCACTAAAGAAAATAGCGTTTATACTAGCAGTGGAAATGTATTTGCTGACTTAGATTTACCTAATTCTGAAGAAAGATTAGTGAAAGCTGAACTAGCACGCAAAATCAGTGAAGCAATCACTTTCCGTAAATTAACACAAGTCCAAGCTGCCGAACTTTTAGGAATTGATCAACCAAAAATTTCAGCATTGGTGAGAGGCAGACTTTCAGGCTTTTCAATTGATAGATTATTCCAATTTTTGAATGATTTAGATAATGATGTGGAGATTGTCATCAAACGAAAACCTGAAGACCGCAAGCAAGCTCGGACAACTGTTATTTGCTAAGTAATAGATAAAAACTCGTGACAGCAAATCTTAAGATACCTCTTTAGTTGATTCTAAAGGGGTATCTTTAAAAGTTAGCAATAATTTAACTTTGCATCGTTAGCCCCGACAATCGGCATTTCCACCCAAAGTCTGGGAAGGAGAAACCAGAAAAGTTTGACACCAATGCACATCTATGATCCTTTATTATAATTAGGGAAAGTTCACGCTTGTTTTGAACCCACTATGCAGATACCACAAACCGGACAACCTGCGGTAAACTTGATGCCAAACCTCTACGAAAATGACTTTTACACTTGGACTCAACAACAGGCTAAGCTTCTGCGTCATCACCAATGGAATCAGCTTGACCTGCCCAATTTAATTGAGGAAATTGAATCTTTGGGAAGAAAGGAACGCCAAGAATTAAGAAATCGTCTGAGTGTGTTAATTGGACATTTACTCAAATGGGAATATCAACCAAAGCAACGCAGCCGTAGTTGGTTAGCAACAATTAGAGTACAACGACGAGAAATTCTCAATTTGTTGAGCGAGAATCCTAGCCTGAAACCTTACATTGAAGAAGCACTCCAGGAATCATATCAAAATGGTAGGGATTTAGCGTCAGGAGAAACAAATCTGCCACTCTCAACTTTTCCCAACCAATGTTTATATCCTTTTGAGGAAATTTTGAGCGATCGCTTTTATCCGGGTGAGCCTACTACGGATGATTTAATGGATTGACACTCCTCAGTCAAAAATCACAAGTAGCAAAATTTGTCAACTTGATAATATTTCATCAAAGTATCGATCGATTTCTGCTATCAGTATTTCAAAGTCTACAGGCTTGGTCAAGTGGCATTTGAAACCAGCCTGAAGCGCAAGCTGCCGATCCTCTGGGCTACCGTAGCCGGTAAGCGCAATCAGAATTGAGCGAGTAGATTTGGAGTCTTTAGTTAGTTCCTGTGCAACGGCGAACCCATCCATTTCGGGAAGTCCGATGTCACAAATAATTACATGAGGCTCAAGTTTCTTTGCAGTTTCTACCCCTAAAATTCCATTATTGGCAATGGAAACTTCATGCCCAAAATGCTCAAGTACTGCTTGTAATGATACGGCTGAATCGTCATTATCTTCAATGACTAAAATCTTCAACGATTTTTTAGCCGCCTCTGTAATCTCTAGGTCGTTGTCCAAGGCTGTAATCTCTTCGCATATAGGGAGAGTGACTTTGAATTCTGCTCCCAGATTAATCCCTCTACTTGAGGCTTCAACACTACCACCATGAAGTTCCACAAGACTTTTTACTACTGAAAGTCCTAAACCTAGCCCGCCCCGCGAACGATCTAAACTGCGATCGGCCTGGGTAAACGGCTCGAAAAGTTCTGGTAATATTGTCGGGTCTATCCCTATGCCTAAGTCTCTTACAGATAAGACCGCTACACTACCTGAGCCATTCTCACCTGGAATAACTGAGAGATCCACCCAGATCGTCCCATCTGGCTTTGAAAACTTTAAGGCATTATCAAGAAGATTCCCAAAGACTTGGAAGAAGCGAGTGGAGTCAACATAAGCCCACACGGGCGTGTTTGGCAGGTCTTGTACTACGTTAATATTCCATTTCTTTATTGCTTGTGCATGGTCGTTGAGACTTTGGCAAACCAATTCCACCAAATTAACCTTCTCAAGGTTTAATGAAACCTTCCCATAAGTGATGGATGATACGTCAAGTAACTCATCGATCAATTTCGAGAGGTGCTTAATCTGGTGTTGCATCCTTAAAACTGTTTCCCCAACTATGCCAGTCTCGCCTAGCTTTAACTTGAGTAGCTGAACGCTGTTGGAAATGGGGGCAACGGGATTCCTCAGTTCGTGAGCTAGCATCGCAATAAATTTGTCTTTCAGGGCGTTTTGGTTCGTCAGTTTCTGGAAAAGTTGAACATTAGCGATCGCAACTGCCGTTGTGTCAGTCAAAATCTCAAGCATTCCGATCTCTTGGGGCGTGGCTAGGTGTCGTGTACTCCAGTAGGCTCCGATCGCACCCAGTGGATCGGAAACCCGAATGGGAACCATCACTAAACTTTTGACAAAAGTCACTTTGTATGCCTCAAGAGGAATTCGTGCATCCTGGTAAATATCCTCAATTACGGCTGCTTTTTTATTGAGCATTGCCCAACCGGAGATGCAAGACTTGAGCGGAAAACGCATACCTTTCCAAAGTGGCCCAATGGCGTTTTCATCTACATAGTGGCAACATTCACCATCCCGCAATACAAAAGTTACTCCATCAGCATTTGTGAGATCGCGAGCAGCCAAACGCACAATCTCAATAATTTCCTCAATAGTCCGTACACAAGCTAAATCCTTCACGACCGAAAGCAGTCTGTTGTAAGACGAAATACTATAGCTCTGATCTAAATTCTGTTCTTGAGAGATGGAGGTTTGTAATATATTTTTCATAAAAACTCCGAACAAAAGGGATGTCTATATAAAAACTCACGTAAAGCGGGTAGGTTCAGCAGACACCTACTCTCAATCGTAATCTTAACTTTGATCTTGAGATTACAATCTGTTAGCGCATTTTAGCTTCTCATGTTATGGTATAAATATTTTTGATATTTACAAGTAAATATTCTTAATTTATTCATGTTTGCTAATGCAACTTCTGGTGTTTAATCTACTGGGGTTACGTAGCAGCTTAAACTCGTTATCAAGAAAGGCAGAGAGGAGGAGGGAACAAGGGTTTAAGACGCTCTTATTCAGGAGGGGTCTGAATCCCCAACTGAGGTAAAACCTTCTGCCCTCAGTAGGTTGGGTTGAACGGAGTGAAACCCAACAATTACAAGACTTTGAGGTGTTGGGTTTCGTCCCTCAACTCAACCTACATTTGTATCATATTTTTTGTGAAATGGTATGAGGTAAAACCTTCTGCCCTCAGCATAGCTCCCTTCTTCAATTAGGCGTAGCATTTGCAAGAGAATCGACGATGCGTCACCAAACAATCCTTCATAGACATCATTGATCGCAGGCAAATT
>NZ_JBALDJ010000133.1:0-4037 GCF_036917415.1 Nostoc sp.
GCAAGCTTTAGAACTGAGAAAACGCCTGCTGGGAGATGCACATCCTCATGTTGCCACCAGCCTGAATGACCTGGCAAATCTCTACTATTCTCAAGAACGCTACGACCAAGCCGAACCCCTGTATTTCAAAGCTTTAGAACTTTATAAACGCCTGCTGGGAGAAGCACATCCCGATCTTGCCATCGGCATGAACAACCTGGCAAATCTCTACAATTTTCAAGGACGCTACAACCAAGCCGAACCCCTGTATCTCCAAGCTTTAGAACTTTATAAACGCCTGCTGGGAGATGCACATCCCCATGTTGCCACCAGCCTGAACAACCTGGCAGGACTCTACGAATCTCAAGGACGCTACGACCAAGCCGAACCCCTGTTTCTGCAAGCTTTAGAACTGAGAAAACGCTTGCTTGGAGAAGCACATACCGATTTCGCCGACAGCCTGAACGACCTGGCAAATCTTTACTATTCTCAAGGACGCTACGACCAAGCCAAACCCCTGTTTCTGCAAGCTTTAGAACTTTATAAACACCTACTGGGAGAAGCACATCCTTATGTCGCCACCAACCTGAACAACCTGGCAAATCTCTACTATTCTCAAGGACGCTACGACCAAGCCGAACCCCTGTATCTGCAAGTTTTAGAACTTTATAAACACCTGCTGGGAGAAGCACATCCTTATGTCGCCACCAGCCTGAACAATCTGGCAAATCTCTACTATTCTCAAGGACGCTACGACCAAGCCGAACCCCTGTTTCTGCAAGCTTTAGAAATTCGTCAGCAGGTGTTTGGGGTAAATCATCCCAATACGGTTACTGTTCGGCAAAATCTAGAAAATCTTCAAGCTCAAAAAAGTTCTTGGTGGCAGAAACTTTTAGGGTTATTTAAGTGAAGCGAAAGTTGTAATCGCCAAAATATCTTCAGATTCTAAATCGTCATAATCTTTCAATATTTCTTCAGTACTCATACCAGAACTGAGCAGTTCCAAAATAAACTCAACTGGATAATGAAGTCCTCGAATACAGGGTTTACCGTGGCAGATTTCTGGATTATGAGTAATGCGTTGTAGAAGTGTGTCATTCATAAAGAAATATTCATAAATTATCACGATATTTTTGTTCTTATATTCTAATTCTAGATACCAAATAACGACAGCAGAAAAATAATTGTAGCTACAAATAAATACTTTTTACTTTTAATTTATTTTTGATTTAGGGTATTTACAAGTATAAAAATATACTTTAATATATAAATAAGAAAGGCGATCGCCCTCTGCCAAGAATCTGCGATCGCCTTTCTGTAAACCCCCATTCTGGGAGACAATTACAATGATGGCACAAGTACAAAAGTTTGTAAAAAATCACAACTTCGCCCAATCAGAATTACAACAGTACTTAGATGGCGAATTAAATACACCCATCCTGAATCAATCTTCTGAAAATCAATTACCGAAAAGAGAACCGATTAAACATCTATTAATCGGTTCTCCAAAAGCAGTTACTAGCACAATTCACTATCTGCAAGTGATTGGCTACGCCAGCATCGGCGATTGGAGTCCGCTATTACCAACCGCCAACCCAGGCGAGGTAATGAGTATTTTAATCCGTCAGATTTTAATGCAATAGGACATATCAAGATAGTGCGTTGTCGCAAGGGCGCAACGCACCCTACTAAAACTTCATCTGTTGTAGGGGTTTGGCAATGTGCTAAACCCAAAAAACATTGATTTTAATCAGAAAATAGTGCCTCTAAATCGCGGTAGCCACTCACCACCCGCACAACTTCAATCCCCTCTGCAATTGGGCGATAAAATATCAAATAATCATCAACTGGAAAACTATGCAACGTAGGTAAAAGCTTATCCCGTCTACGTCCCATACTGGGAAACTTTGCCAAAGTATCTAACTTTTGAGTAATGAGTGTGAGCAACTTGTCTGCAACATCTGGATTTCCAGCAAACAGGTAATCATTAATTTCTTGTAAGTCTTGAGTTGCTTGAGTTGATAGAAAATATAAACTTATTATTGTGCTTGAGTCTTTCTTAAAGCTTGGTTTTTTTGACGCAGTTGTTCAATTACTTCTCTACCGTCGAGTCGTTCTCCGCGATCGAGTTGCTCAACCCCGATCGCAATTTCCCTCTGCAGTTCCTCAAATCGACCCTTATAAATACGTTCCCCTTCCTCCAACAGCCTAATACCTGCAAGAATCACTTCTTCTGATGAGGTGTACTTACCGCTTACAACCTGACTTTGAATGAACTGCTCAAGCTCGGTAGTTAAGGAAATATTCATAAACTATTACCATATTTTTGTTCTCATAAGCTAATTCTGGATGCGAACTGACAAGAGTCCATTACGATCGCACTAAACTAGATGTTAAAACTTTGGGTGTATTGACTTATACGCAAATTACCCCACTTGTAGGGCGATCGCATCCATTCAACCCCCTTCAAAATGCACCATAACCACGTTAAGCTGAATTAGAGTGGCAATTTATTGCGCTTTTTAACATGCAAATCTCTGTTCTTGTCAAAATTTAATTTTTTCTGCTTGAGAAACCCGGAATGCTAGACCAAATTTTTAATTACCTCGACTTTCATTTCAGCGTTGAAGCCCCGATAGTTCTGCTGATCCTGGTGCTTTTAGAGGCGCTGTTATCTGCCGACAATGCGATCGCCCTGGCTGCGATCGCTAGGGGGCTGGAAGACGAAGAACTTGAGCGTAAAGGACTCAACTTTGGTTTAGTCGTTGCTTATGTGCTGCGAATCACCCTGATTCTCACTGCTACTTGGGTACAAAAATTCTGGCAATTTGAATTATTGGGCGCTGCTTATCTGCTTTGGTTGGTATTCCAACACTTTACCTCGGAAGAATCCAAGGACGATCGCCATCACGGGCCGCGCTTTAATTCGTTGTTGCAAGCCATACCCGTGATTGCATTTACAGATTTGGCATTTTCTTTGGATAGCGTGACAACTGCGATCGCAGTTTCTCAAGAAAAATGGCTAGTGCTAACGGGTGCAACAATTGGTATTATTACGCTGCGATTCATGGCGGGATTGTTTATCCGTTGGCTAGACGAATATGAAAACCTAGAAGACGCAGGCTATATAACTGTAGCGTTGGTAGGTTTGCGCTTATTGTTGAAAGTGGTGAACGATAGTTTAGTTCCACCAGAATGGATCATGATTGCTGCCATCTTCCTGATTTTAGGTTGGGGATTTTCCAAGCGTGTTGAGACTGAATTACCCCAGGTAGAACCGGAAAAGAGCGAAGTCTCGAAATAAAAAGAGCAGAGGGGCAGAGGGGCAGAGGGGCAGGGGGAAATAACTAATTCCTAGTCCCCAGTCCCCAGTACCCAGTCCCTACTGTCTTACTCGTGCAACCAAGGCGTTAAGTGTGGTTGCCAACTGACTAATTCTTCATCCTTAAACCATAGGGCTACTTCTTGTTGCGCGGTTTCTGGAGCATCAGAACCGTGAATTAAGTTGCGACCAATATTCAGTCCAAAATCGCCGCGAATCGTTCCCGGCTCTGCTGTTAAAGGGTTTGTCGCACCAATAATCTTTCTGGCAGATGCAATAACGCCATCTCCTTCCCATACCATCGCTACCACTGGGCTAGAAGTGATAAATTCCACTAGACCACCAAAAAAGGGACGTTCTCGGTGAACACCATAGTGTTGTTCAGCCAATTCCCGACTGACTTTCAGTAACTTTAAACCAACTAGGGTAAAACCTTTAGTTTCAAAGCGACGGATAATTTCCCCGACTAATCCCCGCTGGACTCCATCAGGCTTAATTGCTAAGAATGTGCGCTCCATTGCTATCTCCCAAAGCTTAATAAAGTTTTTATCTTGTCATTAGTCATTTGTCCTTTGTCCTTTGTCCTTTGTCAATAAACAATGACCAATCACCAATCACCAATACTTAGACTACGCTCAGTACAAGTGACCAATGACCAATGACCAATGACCAATGACCAATGACCAATGACCAATGACCAATGACCAATGACCAATGACCAATGACCAATGACCAA
>NZ_JBALDJ010000134.1:0-10462 GCF_036917415.1 Nostoc sp.
TATGAGCAATGCTGTGCCCTTACGACATATGTGCTTCAAATACATGAAAACTGCTGTAATACCCCACAAAACAAGAAAATTTGGTGGTGCAACAATTCAGTGGCGGGTCTGAATTCCCCACTGACTGATTGATCCTGACTTCTGAATTCTTCTTCAAGAAACTTAAACAATTATTGCTATAAAAATCAACATCTAGTGATGAAATACCGGAAAATTACTGGTATCACCTCAAAAGTTGATTAGAAAAAACTGTGAGTTACCCTGAACCGAAATGCAGTTTAAATAAGGCAAGCTAGCTCTAGAAGTATCTTAAAGAAATAAATTTATGTCTCGTCTAAAACGCACATCCCGCATTTTAGAAAAAGCTCAGTTAAGAGCTGCCGGATTGAAATCGATTGTTCCAAGCATCAAATTTGATGAAAATTATAGTCTGGAAAAATTGATTGAGTCAATTGAGCAGTTACATAACAAACTTGATGTTTATAATACTGCTCTTTCTATGGTTGACTCTTCTAGAACTGAAATTGAAGAGATGGAAAAAAACTTGAGTCAGTTTTCTGAGAAAATGCTGATGGTGGTTGCTATCAAGTACGGCAAAGACAGCCGCGAATATGAGATGGCGGGTGGTGTTCGCGATAGCGATCGCATCCGCAAAATCAGGTCGAGCCGCTTGAAAAATGTTGCCGAACAAGCATAAGATGAGAATGCTAAAACTGTATAAGTAGGTGGGCGTAAATAATTATTGTTGGGATAAGGCAGGAGGCAGGAGGCAGAAGGCAGGAGAAAAGAGGGTTTTAGCCTCGTTCATTTTTGTTAACATAGTTTGGTTTTATTCTGCCTACCTACTTAGTAGTGGTGCAGCCTAGTAAATTAAGCTTGCCGTGCTACTATGCAGTTTAAGGTTTTTAGCTCTAACTCAAGCGTATTGCGCTATAAGTAAGTCGGCACAATAAAACCAAACTGTGTAAAAAAAAGTAAACAACACTCAAACTCTCCCCCTGCCCCCTGCCCTCTGCCCCCTGTCCCCTGCCCCCTGCCCCCTGCCCCCTGCCCCCTGCCCCCTGCTCCCTGCCCCTTGCCCCCTACCTTATCCCAACAATAATTATTTACGCCGACTTACTTATTGTTATTCCTACACCTTCTCCTTTGGTGCTGGCACAATCCCAAACTTATTTAAACCTGCATCGATTTCTCTAAGTGTTTTAAAATCCTCCTCTGGTAAAGCATAGCTGCTACTACTCAACAAACCCCCACTGACAGCCGGCTGCTTTTCCAAAAAAGAGAAAGCTTGGCGAAACTGATGCGGTTCGGCTTTAATCGGTGAATCAAAGTGGCAGGGAATAATCCACTCGAAGTCCCAACTTGCAACTTTATCAGCCCAGTCAATGGTTTCCTTTGGTGCGCGATTGAGAATCAGCGTCTGTAAAATTGGTGCGACAAACAAACGCCCATCACCTCGCAAGGCATCAAACGATCGCTGCCAATCTGACTGCCATTTAAAGGGGTACAATCCAAAATAAGCTTTCCTTGAACGTTCTGGGGCTTTCAAGGAGTCTTGTAACACCTGACTCCATCGGCGTATATCTAATGCGCTTGGTTGAAAGTACAAAGCAAACAGACAGATGCGCTGCCAACCCTTACGGCGATTTTCCTGACTATCTACAACAATATCAGAAGCATAATCCTTGGCATGAAATAATAAAGGATATGCATCTAAGAGAACGATCGCAGGTGGATCTTCTGGGATCGAAAGCACAGAATCTGTGACTAAAAGAGTATGCGATCGCTTGTGGAAAAAAGCAACTTCCGCAAACCTACCAGGGCCAAGTCCGATGGGGCCCAGCATTGCATAATCAAACTCGTCAGCAAAGGGGGTTTTGCTGCTATCTTCTGGAAGTACTTGAGTTCGTTTTGGGGGTAAACCAAGCCAGCTAAGGGGGAGATTTAGCGGGAAACTCCACTGATGCGGAGCCACAAACACTTGTGCAGTCGGAAAATATCTAGCGAAGGGGCCAACGAAAACCTTGTGTTCTATACCAGAGATAGTTGGCAGAATGATGTACTTAATGTTGCCATATTCTGTCACCAACTCATTCACAAGTCTGATGCACTCTGGGGTTGGTGCAACAGGCGCATAGACGAGAAGACCCCCGGTTTCCAGCTTTACAACAGTCATACGAATCGGTACAACAACGTAGAAAATGCCTTGAATCTGGTCAAAATTCCAGATTGTGTCCTTAAGCACTTCTTGACGAATTGTCTGCCGCCTACCATAGGGGTAGAGTGGCACAACAGGCCATAATCCCCAGGAAAAATCCTTTGGATAAATCTGTTGTGTATTGACTATGCGTTCATCATCAGCCACTCTGCAACCCCCTCCAAATTCCCAATACTCAAATTGTTTTTATTTGCTCTCCACAAAGTTGGAGTTTAGCAAATTGTTGAGATAATAATACCAATTTGTAATTCGTCATACTTGCCAAAGGTAAGAAGTAAGCTACGTAATTAGTAATTCGTAATTAAAAGCGGTTAGATTTCATCTGGATTTTCAGCTTTGAATCTGTAGGTTTTTTTACAAATGGTATAACCTAGCTTTTAACGAAACTAATAATCGACGTTGTAAAGGTGTACTACTAACTTCCCCAAATTTATCGCCTATACTGTTGACAAAATCCCTAATAGTTCGGATACAACAGCCCTGCCCCGATCAAGGGGAAATGCCACGGCACAGGGGTGCTTTTTATGCGTCTTCATAAAGAATTGGTATAAGTCCTAAAAACAATTAATCGGAGAACAACGTGAAAATAGCGATTATTGCTAAAACATTAATTACATCTATAGGTTTGTTAACTTTGTTTGCCCCAAGTCAAGCATCAGCTCAACTGATACCGCAACCTTGGGTTTCAGTCGGTGGAAAAGATGGTGATATAACTTATGCTGTCGGAGCTAGGGCTTTGAATTTCGGGGTTGAAGTCGGAACTGGTGCTGATGGTGCTACGGGAGTAGATGTTTTAAAATTTATCAATTTGCCTGTAATTTCACCTTATGTAGGAGTCGGACTTTATTCAGAGGATAAAGGCGTTGCAGTTTCAGGTGGCGTTCAGGTAGGTGCTACTAATAACGTTTTTGTTGGTGCTGGTTACAATTCCATTCGTGGCTTTAACGGGCAACTGGGAATAAGATTTTAACTAATTCGTTAGGACTTACGCAAAATCATGATAAAACGAACCGCAAAGGAGAGGCAGCGCGGTCTTGGGGGTTTCCCCCATGAGCGACTGCCGTCGCAAAGGACACAAAGGAATAAGAGTTTCAGAGAGTTCTTGCGTAAATCCTGTTCGTAATTCGTAATGATGTTTGCACAGCGTCTCGTAGAGAGCGTGATTATCAATTACGAATTAGTATTACCAGGAGGAGTAACCGAAGTTGAGATTAGTTCTCTGACATCAAGTGCGGAATCTTGTTGTAATGCTGATGCCGCGATCGCTTCACTTTCAACTATACTTAACCTAGCGATCGCCTGCTTGACTCCAGGTATACTTTGGGGATTCACGCTCAATTCATCCAGCCCTAAACCTAGTAAAATTGGTGTTGCTAAAGTATCTGCTGCCAATTCTCCACATAATCCCACCGAAATCCCCGCCCTATGGGCAGCTTGGACAGTTTGCTGCACCATTCGCAATACGGCTGGATGTAGCGCATCAACCAAATTTGCCACGCGGGGGTTAGTGCGATCGCTAGCCATGACGTACTGACTCAGATCGTTAGTCCCGATACTAAAGAAGTCTACTTCAGCAGCTAACCGATCGGCGATCGCTACTGCTGACGGAACCTCCACCATAATTCCTACTTTCATCGCTGCATCAAAGGAAATACCAGCTTGATTTAGTTCAGCCTGCACTTCACCCAAAATTACCTTAGCTGCACGTACTTCAGTTACAGTAGCAATCATTGGCAACATGATTTTAATTTGGTGTCCTACACTAGCTCTCAAAATTGCCCGTAACTGAGTTTTGAAGAGTTCTGGATGATCTAAACAGAAACGAATTCCCCGCCAACCTAAAAAAGGGTTAGCTTCTCTTAACCCTACTCTGAGATAGGGAAGCGGCTTATCACCACCGACATCTAAGGTACGAATAATCAGCGGCCGATTATCTAAAACTTGGGCGATCGCCTGATAGACTAATAATTGTTCTTCTTCAGTCGGGGCGCTTGTTCGGTCTAAATACAGAAACTCAGTGCGGAGTAGTCCCACACCTTCTGCACCGCTAGCCACAGCAACTTGCACATCATTTA
The DNA here is from genome assembly GCF_036917415.1 of Nostoc sp. Classification (GTDB taxonomy): domain Bacteria; phylum Cyanobacteriota; class Cyanobacteriia; order Cyanobacteriales; family Nostocaceae; genus Nostoc. The sequence goes on from NZ_JBALDJ010000134.1 coordinate 4,294, forward strand.
TACTACCAATATTGGCGAAGACGCTAACTTGCCGACCATCACGAGTAATTGCTGGCTGATGTGCCGTAGCTCGTGCTTCCTGTTGGGCAGTTTGCCAAGCTGACTGCTTTGCTGCCAGTAAATCCAGGATATCTGATTCTGGTTCTACCCAAGCTCTGCCACTTTCACCATCAAGTGCCATCAGTGTACCATCAGCCAAGTGCAACACCTGGGCATCCACTCCCAAAACTGCCGGAATACCCAACGTCCGGGCGATAATTGCACTGTGGGAGGTGGCGCTACCAGAAGTAGTACAAATACCCAACACCTTTGTCGGATCTAGTCCAGCCGTATCTGAGGGGGTTAAATCAGTCGCCACCAAAATCGCTGGTTCTTCAAGATGCAGATTAGCCGCAGCATTCCCAGCTAGTAATCGCAGCACTCTTTGCCCGACATCTACAACATCGTCAACTCGCTCTTGCAGATAAGAATCCTCAAGTGCACGATAGGAAGTCGCTACTTCATCGACTACAGCTTGCCAAGCTGCTTCAGCATTTATATGGTTGTCTAAAATGCGCTGATGAGCCGCTGACAACAGTACTGGATCTTCTAAAAATAGTAGTTGGGCATCAAAGATGGCGGCTTCAGTATCACCAATTTGCAGAGATGCTTGTGAGAAAACTGCTTGAATTTCTTGTCGGGCAGTGTTAATCGCTGTCTGTAATCGTTGCCACTCTACATCAGGATTGTCTACGTGGTATTGCGTAATAGCAATGTGAGTGGGTTGATAATGAACAACAGGTGCGATCGCTACTCCTGGAGAAGCTGCAATCCCCGAAAGTTCGCCGTGAGTTGTTGGTGTAACTTCATGGTGAAAAGCTGGTGGAGAATTCAAGGCAACATTATCTTCACCAAAGTTATTGGCAAATAATCCCTGCAATGCAGTCAGCGCTTCATCTGCATCAGAACCAGTGGCAGTAATCAGCAGTTCGTGTCCTTGACGCACTCCTAAAGTTGTGACTTGGTTAATACTGTCACCCCTGACTAGATCGGTATTTCTCGTTAAATTCCGCACCAGAATTTGGGATTGAAACCGAGCTGCGGTTGCCACAAACTGCGCTGCGGGACGGGCGTGTAATCCTAAGCGATTGCTCACAATCAGCCGGATTTCTGGCGTTGGCGATTCTATATTAGTTGTTATTGGGCTGACAACTGACAACGGACTGCTAACTACACCCAATTGAGTTGCTTTTGCTAGAAGTGCGCCACGTGCTTCCGCCAGAACTTGCTGAATATCTCTACCAGCCGCCGCCGCCACTACAGCAGCGATCGCGCCTTCTACTAGAGGTGCTTCACACAAATACACTTTTTCCTGCTGTGCTTCTGGCAGAAACTCGATTGCCATTTCCGCACTCAACAAAGCACTACCCAAATCCATTAACACCAAGACACCATCATCAGAAAAAACAGAAGCGATCGCCTCATAAACCTGAATCGGATCTGTACCCAATGGATTTTCACGATCTTCAATACCTGCTGCAACAGCAATGGGAACTTGGCCTTGAACCATCTGCGCGGCGAGTTCCCGCACACCCAAAGCTAGTTGTTTACTGTGAGAAACGATAACAATTGCGATCGCGGCCACACCGTCAACCTTGTTGAGAGGTTTGCGTTTAGCTAGTTATCCATTTTATTTTCCCATTCCGCACCGCTAAAAATAGCGCTAATCTTTATTACAATTGCAACTGCCCAAAAATATTCCGGTCTTTCCAGCTAAAAACACGAATAAAATAGCCTTCTTTTACGGAAATACATGGTGTCCACTCACAAACTCCATCGCTAGCAGTACGGGAAGAAATGTTTTGGATAAGTTTGTTCCCATCGTACAACTTAATCGAGACATCCCCATCAAAATTATCCCGTCAGAATATTAAATAAGGCTGATCCTTTTTTGGAAGTACTTTACCGACTGGCCGATCTAGATTTTTGGCGCAACCTGATTTTTGCTTTTCTTACGGAATCCCAGATAATGAGGTAGGTGTCGGAAAGTAGGATTTTCTTGCAGATTAGACAGTTGGGGAACAATAATGTTTCCTTTCTGGGAATTGAACAAATAAGTCGATCTGCGGCCGTCAACGGTAATGATATCGCCTTTGACTCCTAATTTACGTAATAAATCGGCTGCTTCATCCAGAGTTGCTTGGTTCACCGTCATAATTAACAATAACTCGTCACCTTTAACACCATCTTTGTTCAGAGTACTGATGACCGAACAATTCGCAATTGCGGACAAAATTGTAAATTGTTCGGTCAACTATTTATGAAGTATTAGAGGATACAACACCTCAACGTCAAAAGTTGATGAAACTGTACATAAAACAAATGCCAATACTTCTCGGTTAAGGCAATTAGTCGTTGCAGATCCCCCCAACCCCCCTTAAAAAGGGGGGCTTATAACCCTCTTTTACCCCCTTTTTAAGGGGGTCGCCGTAGGCGGGGGGATCTGAATTTAGGACGACTCAACCCTTATCCGAGAAGTATTGAAACAAATGCCAATACATAGCCGCTTAAATCTCCCCACATTAAAAGCTATAAAATCTTGTAGTTCAGCGATCGCATGAAATGTTATTCCCTCTGTTAACTGTTGGCGCGATACTGAGAGTACAAGTGTGGCAGTTTGTAAATGCTGGCTTATCATTGTCCTTTATTAGACTTTCATTTCCCTACGTATTATTTTGTAGTCTTGTGCAAAAATCAAATAGGAGTCCTATATTGATTACGTAGCTATCAACTCAGAATCGATTTCCGACGGCGCACTATCCTGGACTAGCGATCGCGTTTCGCCGTTGCGCTGGAGGATACCGCCAACCATTGCCAACAAGGCATTCACCTTGCGAGTTCGCCACATCTCTACAAGTTTTTCTACCTTAGTCGCAGACATCCGTCGCATCATCGCTTCGTAGAGATAAGCAGCATGTCCAGTTTCATCTTGGGCAATACTTAGCATTCCTAACTTCAAGTTACGAGCGGTTGGCTCGTTATCAGGTAATACTTTCGCCATTCGCGCAAAGTCTTTACTAGCATCTAACTCCAGAATATATGTGCTAGCCATAAACACATCCCAATCAATCACAGGCGGTTTTAGCTGTTCTTGGGTGTAGCCTTCATAGAATGCTGCGAAAAAAGGACTACGCTGTTGTGGTTTTTTTGTAGATGTAGTTTGGGGTTGATGCTTAAAATCTATAACTTGTTTATTCAGCTGTTGTAAGGCGTGGGCAAAAATTTGACCATGCCTAGTTTCATCTGATGCATGTTTTGCTAGTTTTTCGGCTAACCATGTATCGCCTTCGGCAGCTGCGCGATCGCTAAGTGCAGATAAAAATGGCACAGAGCCAGATTCGGCTAACTGAAAACCCGCAAGGATGTTGGGGCGGGTTTTAGAATCACGAATTTGAGCAGCAGAGTAATAGGCAAAGACACTTGAACCAGCTAGATGCAAAAGGTTAGTCAAGAAGTTCATCAGAAATTACCGCTGACAATTGGAAGGTTACAATTCTTATACTAATCCGTATTTTCTATTCGGTTGCCGCCAGAGAGTTTTACCATTTGGAATTTTGAATTACCTGTAGAACTATGTCAACAGTTAATAAATCAGGACTTACGCAAAATACCTCGCAAACTCTTATTCCTCCGTGTCCTCTGCGCCTCTGTGGTTCGTTATTCCGTAACTCATGCGTAAGTCCTATAAATATATCTTTGTATTTTGCTAATATCATCCCACAGAGGTAATGCAGGTAAGTTTGGATGGAGAAATTAACTAAAGCAGTGCAATTTTGGCTTTGTGCAACTATCATAATTTTGGGTTTGATGGGCTGCGATGTCGTGCGACAAGCCGCTTCGCGTCTACGCTTTATCGGTAATTCTGGAGAACCAGTTGAGCGAGTCAGTGATGGCGATACTTTAGTAGTGAAAGATACCGATGGCAAAAATTTTACCGTGCGCTTTGCTTGTGTAGATGCGCCAGAGATAGCTCATACTAATAAAGAAAAGCAGAGTAAACGGATTAGCGATCGCAATCAATTTACTTGGGGTGTAAAAGCACGAGAACGGGTGCAACAACTGGTGCAACAAGGAGGCTCGCGCGTGACTTTGAATATCACTGATAGCGATCGCTATGGGCGTAAAATTGCCGAAGTCCGTTTAAAAAATGGCACTTTTGTACAACAAGTATTGTTGCAAGAAGGTTTAGCAAAAGTGTATCGTCCCTATTTAAACAAGTGTCCTAGTAAAGACTTAGTTCAACAAGCTGAAACTGAGGCGAAGGCACAACGGCTCGGCGTTTGGAGCGATACTAAATTTATAAATCCTTGGGAATATCGCAGCCTATATAAAAAGTAAAAACTCTAGCTGTTTCTAATTGAATGCACTATTACATTTTTTGGCATTGCATACTTGCAGTATGATTTAGCAACTTCCAAAATTCCTCCCCTGCCTCCCCTGCTTCCCCTGCCTCCCCTGCCTCCCCTGCCTCCCCTGCTTCCCCTGCCTCCCCTGCCTCCCCTGCCTCCCCTGCCCCCTACTCCTCTCCCCAAGTTTGCAGTTGCAAATAAACTAGTACCAACGTTGCTGCTAATAACACAGTTGCTCCTGCTGCTGCATAACCAAAATCAAATTGACCAAAAGCCTCTTGGTAAATGTAGTAAACCAGCAGATTAGTCGAATTCAGTGGCCCGCCGCCAGTCATCACATAAATTTGCTCAAAACTCCGCAATGTAAAAATTGCGGTAGTGATGATTGCAAATATGACAGTCGGGCGCAATCCGGGCAAAGTAATATACCAAAATTGTTGCCAAGCATTTGCTCCATCCAAATCTGCTGCTTCATAACGACTAGGAGGAATTGCTTGCAACCCTGCTAAAAAAACCACCATATTGAAACCCAGTTGTTTCCAAATACTCATTAAAATAATTACCGGCATTGCCCAAAATGTGTCTGCTAACCAGGGTATATCTGAAATGCCAAAAAAAACTAAAAGTCCGTTAACTGGCCCTGATGTCTGAAACAGCCAGCGAAATCCTAAACCCGCTGCCACAATTGAAATAATTGAGGGTAAAAAATAAGCACTTCGCAGGATGCCCCGCAAGGGAATGGAACGGTTTAATAGTACTGCCAATCCCAAGGAGATAACTAAACTGGGAATGATGGTGGCAACCGTAAAATAAAAGGTGTTACCCAGAACTTGCCAGAAGTCGGGGTTGAGGAGCAAGCGCCAATAGTTTTTTAAGCCTATCCAATAAGTACCTTTTAAGGTGAAACTACCAGCAGTGAAACTGAGATAGAACAAATAGGCAATCGGCCAAATGATAAAAACGCCCAGCAAAATTAATGCTGGTGCGAGAAAAATCCATGCGGCTACTGTATCATTATCCAACCACGACTTAGTATATATTTTTGGCATCTATAATTAACCCTCTTAGCTGTTATGATTCTCCGCCTTGATTCTACCCTGAGCTTAATTTCTCCCAACATTAGCGATGATTGCCAACAATTCGCTCCTTTAAAACTGGGAATTATGGCTTCTGGGAATGGCAGCAATTTTGATGTAGTTGCCCAAGCTATCCAAGATGGGCGGCTAAATGCCCAAATTCAAGTTTTAATTTACAATAACCCCTCGGCAAAAGCAGCCGTCAGAGCAGCTAATAGAGGTGTAGAAACTGTCTTATTAAATCATCGCAACTATCAAAACCGAAAAGAGTTTGATGAAAAAATTGTGCAGACATTGCGGCACTACGATGTAGAATGGGTGATTTTGGCAGGGTGGATGCGACTATTAACGTCAGTTTTCATTGATGCCTTTCCTGAGAGGATTATTAATATCCATCCTAGTTTGTTACCTAGTTTCAAGGGAATCCATGCTGTAGAACAAGCCTTGGCATCTGGGGTAAAAATCACTGGTTGTACAGTGCATATAGCTTGTTTAGAAATGGATAGCGGCCCAATATTAATGCAAGCCGCAGTACCAGTACTGCCGGATGATACAGCAGAAACACTCCACGCCAGGATTCAAATTCAGGAACATCGAATTTTACCATTAGCGATCGCTCTGGCAGCTTCTTCGTCAAAAGTTACACTAAGCGTAACGTAAAAATATTAATATAGACTTAACCCCAACCCCTTCCCTATAAAGATT
>NZ_JBALDJ010000135.1:0-2421 GCF_036917415.1 Nostoc sp.
ATTATTTGGCGATCGCTAAATAATACTCAAATCGTTCTCGGAGTTGTTCAACCGTCAAATTTTGAGTCCAGTACTCCACTAGAGCATGACCAAATGCCCAGGCGTTGCGATCGGGTGAAGCGGAGTTTTCCAGCAGTAGCGGCCAAAGGGATAGCAATTCAAAGTTGAGCGAGTTGGGGTTCAAGAGCGAGAAAAGTTCATATCCCATTTGCAGTTTGCCAATCACAATCGGCAACTGTTCCACGGGAATTTGCTCCGCCAGCATATATGCTAAAGCTGGAGATCCGGTTGAGAGCGTAGAAACAAACTGAAGGACGGGACTTTTAAGCAATGTCGTCAATCCTTGTGTTGTCGTCATCTGGAAGGTGTAGTGGTCGATGATTTTAGCGGCGGCGACGATGCGGGCTTCTAGATTACGCAAAAAGCGGGCGAGACGGAGTTGCTTGGTAGGTGCGATCGCATCCACTAATCCCAACGATAGCGCCTCCACTCCCCAAGCGGTTCGTCTTGTTTTGCGGTCACCTGTAACCACGGGTAAAACTAGATTACAGAAGTTTCCTAGCAGTTTTGCCCGATACTCAGTGGCTTCGCGAATCGCAATTTCTTTGGTGCGATCGCCCCATTCCCAATCATAAGGCGGTTGCCATTCGCGGATGGGACGCAGCCGATCTACCTGGGTGACGATCGCGATCGCAGGTAAATCTGCAACTTCTGCTTTGATGTCTTGCAAAAAGTCCACATCCATTTGCAAGGCAGGATCGAGGGCAGGGGTAGCTAACAGTAGCAAATCTGCATTGATGGCATAATCAAGCACCAGATTTCGGAGATTGGCACGGTTGACTTGTTCGTAACCAGGTGTATCCCAAAGCGTTAGGGTTTCCCCAGTTTGAGTCTGCCATTGATAATTCTGAATGCGATCGGTACTGGGTAAAACATCAACGGCTGCGAGATCCGCCTGAAATAGCGTGTTAATCAGGCTACTTTTTCCCGATCCCGTGCGCCCCACCAGCAGAATATTTACAGGTTTTTGCTCAACCGCCTTGGCTGGTTGGGCTTGAGTCAGGATTTCTCGGAGTGTTTGGGTTTTTGCCTTGGGTAAAGTTGGTGTGGAAACTACGGTTGCTGAAACTGGGCTACGTCCGTAAAGTGCGATCGCTTGTCGGCATAAGTTTCTCAGGGCAGCTTCCCGGAATAACTGGCTCAAATTCCCCAATAATTGCTGAGTTGCTTGGTTACTGAAACCCTGACTGGCTTGTTTTGCCACCGCCGCCACCGGATTTAAGATCCACTGTGCCCAGTTCCAAACTTTCCAGAATTTCCGAGCCGATGGTTCCAACTTCCGGTAGACCTCATATCCTTGGTATGCTTGTCCAACCGTTACCTGATTGAGAATAGGGGATAACTTTTGCATCCACTGATCCATATCATCCACTGTTCCGCGAATCAGCCCGTAAGCTTGGGGGACGTAAATGTTCAGCAGGGGATATTGAATCTGAGGATTGTAGATATGAGCGATCGCTACCACTAAATCCTGACATCGCGTCCAAAAAGCTTGCCAGTCTTCCCAAATCGGGCGATCGCTTTGTGCTGCTTGGAGAATTTCTTGAAGGGCGGCTTCTGCAAGTTTTGTGGTGTCACTTCCCACAGGTAGCCCTACTGTATCCTCTGCTGTCGATTCCAGTTCTTCACGGACTTGAGTTAATACAGCTTCTACTTGATTAACAGCTGGTTGAGTCCATTTGACTAGCAGCCAACGCCAACCAACAAATAAAACGGTGAATACACCCCAAATCCAATTAATGCCCCACGCATGAATTTGTGAACCGGCAGACACCAGTAAGAAAATGATGATAAACGCGATCGGGATTGCTAAGACTACCCACTGCCACAGTTTTAATCGCACCATTGCCCCATACCTGCTTTGAATTGTTGGGAAATTCGAGTTTTTGCAAAAATTACTCTTATAAAAAGTCTATCGTCTCCAATCTAGGCAGGATGTTTGATATTCTTGGATTAGTGCTAGACTCCTAATTATTAGGGATAAATGTTTTATTTGCTGTGGGCAGCTAAATAGATAACTGGACATTTATATTTCTAGATTAGAAGAAGTTTTAAATTGCTCACTTGCTTATGGGAGCAAAATTTAGTAACCAAGCTATGCAAACCATTACCGACATTGGCACGCTAATTGTCAGCACACCGGGAACCTGTGGTGGTCGCCCTCGGATTGTGGGACACCGGATTACGGTACACAACATTGCGATCGACTTCAACGCAGGCATGAAACCGGAAGAGATAGTTGTCCAAAGACCACAGCTAATGTTGGCACAAGTTTATGCAGCGCTAGCTTACTACTATGCTAACAAAGAAGTAATTGACACGGAGATTGCCGCAGAAATTGAAGAATACGACCATTTGGAA
>NZ_JBALDJ010000136.1:0-25169 GCF_036917415.1 Nostoc sp.
ACTTAAAGAACTCCAAGAAATAAATTATCTAATTCCTTCATGCAACGCTAAATATTAGATTTTTCTGGCTAAAACTCTTTAACGTAGATGCAGAGCGACTTGCCACAGGCTCGCCTTGTTTACGAGACACTACACGTAACTTGCTTCTTTGCAGGAGTACGCATAGCGGACGCAAAGGGAAAGAAGAAATGTTTAACTCCACTGTATTGCCTTATGGGGTACTTGTTGGAGTTGGGGTACTGCTTGGAGTTGGGGTACTAGTTGAATTTCCAGGATTAACAAGGGAACGAACCTGTTGCAGGTGAGATTGGAGGGTTGGTAGCTTTTCAGCCGCAAATGCTTTCACATCTGCATCTTGTCCCTGTTGAGCTTCAGTTTGGAATGCGGAGACATCCTTTTCATGATCTTGAAGCATCTGATTCAAATATTGGCGATCAAAGTTAGCACCATAAAGTTTAGATAAGCGCTGCTCGACTTGTTTATTTGTGCGATTGAGAGTAGTTGGCAGCGTTACACCTTTTTGAATCGCCAATTGTTTGAGTTGATTGTTTATCGGTGTGTGATCGTCAACCATGCGCTGTCCATACTGTTTTACCGCATTGCTAGTTCCACGTTTTGATGCAAGTTTTCCTAATTGGACTTCTGCTAAACCACCTTGAGCAGCTTCAGTCATAAACTGTTTATCTGAAGAGCTGGGGGTATTTTGCCCTGGTGTAGTTGGTGATACAGTTGGTGATACAGTTGGTGATGCAGTTGGTGATGGACTCTCAGTCCCTTGTACAGGCACAGCAGATGGAGCTTCTGATGTAGTTTGGTCATGGGGAGTAGTTGGTGTGCAACCAGTCGCCAAAGATAAGGCGATCGCCACAGTAGAGAGTATTTTAAAGTTAGGCATAATCAATGTTTTCCTTAGATATAGCTGTATCTTGTCACGTTGAATGAAAAACGAGCGCGATCGCTAATGCTGAAATCACAAAGCAGATGCCGTCGGTGCAAATTGTGCAAATAGATTCAACATTTCCCGATTGAATGCAGGGATATCATCTGGTTGACGACTTGTCACCCAGTTTTTATCTACTACAACTTCTTTATCCACCCAGTTACCACCTGCGTTACGGATGTCATCTTGAATTGTGTAATAACTAGTTAAAGTACGTCCTTGCACCAAGTTGGCAGATATTAATTCCCAAGGTGCATGACAAATGACAGCGAATGGTTTACCTGCTTGCTGCATTTGCTGTAAGAAGGATTGCACTTTCGGCCCCATTCTCAGCGTATCAGCATTGAGTGCGCCACCAGGCAACAACACTGCATCGTATTCGCTTGCTTGTGCTCGATCAATAATTCCATCAACACTTACAGTCGTGCCTTTATCGTGATGCCGAAACGCTTGGATTTGTCCAGATTTGGTTGAGAGAATTTCAACCTGTGCGCCAGCTTCTTTGAGTGCCTTTACGGGTTCTGTAAGTTCAGCCTCTTCAAACCCATCGGTTACTAATACTGCAACTCGTAAATTTGTTAACTTAGCCACGATTATCTCCAAATTTTATTCAATAATTTGCAGTTATGATTTAACGGTTACTCCTGCTTCTAACTCCAAAGCTTTAATTAATGCTGATGCATTTTCTTCTCCCCACCCTTGATTAACTGCTGTTTTAATGGTTTCTCTGACAATTGCCGCAGCAGGTGTTGGAGAATTTAAATCTTGGGCAAATTGAGCAATCAAATTCGCATCTTTCAGCATATGCTTTAACGCAAAACTCGGCGAAAAATCACGATTCACCAGCATCTTGCCCATACCGTCAAAAATTGGAGAGCGGAAATCTACCACATGCAGCACATCAAGAACATCTTGTGGGTTCAGTCCGGCTTTAGTTGCCAGAATCATCGCTTCCCCTAACGCTTCGATTTGGGTTGCCACAATTGAGTTACCGATGAGTTTCATCGATGCGCCTTTGCCAGTGTCGCCCAAATAATGGATCGTTTCGCTCAACGGCTCTAAAATTGGTTTGACTTGCTCGAATACTTCCTGCTTGCCACCAACAACAATCCACAATCCCCCAGCTGCGGATTCGTTTTTACTGCCGAAAACGGGAGCATCAAGAAATTCGACCTGCTTTTGGGCATAAGCTGCGGCTTGTTTGCGGGAGGTGTCAGGATGAACTGTACTCATGTCGATCGCAATTTGTCCCGATTGCACGTTCGATAAAATGCCATCTTGCCCAAAGACAACTTCTTCAACCGCCTTGTCATTCGAGAGCGAGTACATAATCGCCTCGGCATTTTCTACGGCTTGTGCAGGTGTTTGTGCTTGTGTCGCACCTTGTTCAACCAGAGGTTTACAGACTTCTGGATTACGATTCCAAACCCGCAGATCATACCCCGCTTTGAGCAAGTTGGTTGCCATACCACTGCCCATGATGCCGAGTCCTAAATACGCAATGCGTTTCATAATAATGTTCTCGATGATGTCTTACTTCAAGGAAATCCGCACATGATATGACACACATATATCTATCAAAGTCAGTTTCTTTGTACCTTCTTATAACATTTCAAGGGTTTGAGAATAAATACATCTTTTAATCGACAGACTCAGCAGTAGATGTAACTCACACCTGCCAAATTGCGTTACCGATAGCGCAGCGTTAGCGACGCAGGAGCGTCACTTTTCAAGACAGCATCGCTGTTGGCGTCAAGAAAATAGTTAATAGTATTAATATTTACCCCAACCAAGCTGGATTCATAGCTGTACTATCATTTTGGGTTGTGGTCTTATATCGTTCGTACTGCCCTTTAGCTGCTGCCTCACGGGTACGCGCTAACAGTGCTGTAACTTGTGCCCGATCCATTGGCTCAAATGTACGAACTGCCTCAAAGGCTTGGTCTAAAATTTTCATACTATCGATGCCCGTAATTACAACTGAGGTTGGCAAATTCATTGCGTAGTGCAGGCACTCGATCGCACTGACCGTGTTGCTTCTGAGAATGTAGGACTCCCCGATCGATTTCATTCCCAGCACACCAATGTTGTTTTTTACCAACACAGGTAAAACCTGGCGTTCAAAACTTCTAAAATGGGCATCCATGACATTCAAGGGCATCTGCACGGTATCGAAGCGGAAACCATTTTGTGCAGCAGTTTCCAACATTTGAAGGTGAATCTGGGGATTCTTATGTCCTGTGAAACCAATATAGCGAATTTTGCCCGCTTTCTGCGCCTCGACGACTGCCTCCATTGAGCCGCCAGGAGCAAAAACGCGATCGGGGTCTTCAAAGCGCAGTATTTCATGATGCTGCACTAAATCGATGTGATCGACCTGCAAATCGAGGAGCGATTCATCAATCTGCATTTGGGCAGCAGCTTTGGTGCGACCGTCGATTTTCGTCATTAGGAAGACTTTTTGGCGATAACCATTCTTAAGAGCATTTCCCATCCAACGGTGGCTACGTCCGTTGTTATAATCCCAAGAGTTATCCATAAAGTTGATGCCGCGATCGATCGCACTGCGGATCAGCTTGATACTTTCTTGTTCTTCTTCAATTTTTCCAATGTGATACCCCCCCAAGCCAATCACGGAGACTTGTTCTTTGGTGCGTCCGAGGTTGCGATACAACATATCGCCGCGTCGAGTTGAAGCGGGTGTTTGGGCTAGGAGTTGAGTATTTTCATCAACAGGTTCTGTTTGGGCGAGGCTCGGTTGCAAAAATCCTTCCGAAACTGCAAGTCCTGCTGCCACTAATCCCGAAACAGAAGCAGTTTTTAACAAGCTGCGTCTACTGATTTCCATAATTGTCTCCTACAAGCAACAACAGGAATGAGCCGTATAATATCACTGCTATCTGGCACAGAGACTCTAGCTAAGGTGTATTTTTAAATATACTCCGCAAGATGCATTCACAATGCAAGTTGATGCATGAGTTTTTTCCTGATGCCCTGGTTGTCCACCTGGTTTTCTTTTAAGGTGGTTTGGTTCTTCTTCCAGGGGTGCTTTTTTGTTTTCGCTTTTCTTCAGAATGTCCCCAGATGGCGGTTTCGATGAAGTTTTGCTGTCTAAATCTCTACTGACTTTTAACCGTTTTATTTCTTGCTGTAGTTCTATGATTATTTTCTATAATTCACCTATTACCTTACTCTGCTCAATAATTATCTCTACCAGTTCTTCTTTCGATAACTGGTTCAAGCTTTCTCGCTCTAATTTTTGAGGCAGGCTTTGGTTCATATTTGCGATATTTTCCCTCAAGTGTCCCCTTTGTCAATACCCTACCACCTGAATCCTTACGCCATTTTTAATCAGCGATCGCCCATCAATTCTAACTTCAAATGGCGATCGCTCCCTCTTATCTCTTCCTTTGCGTCCTTTGCGGTTCGATTCTCATGCCCCCTCATATCCAAAGTATAGTAAAAAATAGAGCGTAGGCGTAGCCCATTCATGTACTTGACACTACTTTGCGTGGTGCTAAAAAGCCAAGGACAATTGCTACTAAGAACAATGCTGGAACATCACCAAAGAGGTGTCCCTGTTCAACAGGATCAATTACTGCATGTACCGCCATGATCATCCCGTGGACTAAACTTGACCAGACGGTGAACCAGATTAAACTGAGGTGAGCTTCTGGTTGCTTTGAAGCTAACAGCAAAAAGACACCAAGCGTCGCATAAACACCAATGATCATCTGTTCGTATTCGTGCTGACCTGGTTGCCATAACCAGCCTGATGCCCAGACCTGAGTTAGCGGATATATAAGTAGAAAAGCTATTCCAATAAGAACCAGAGCGAATCGTAAGTACTGATCGCGCCCATCCATTACTTTAACCTCCGCTATTTTCTAATGCAGTCTCTACCAACAAAACTGTATAATTTTGTGATTGTATTCCCATTAGTGACACTTCAGCTTTGGAGTGTTAGATATTTTAATGCTTCTGGTGGTTTAAAACTGATTCAACTGTGAGTACAAGTCGATGCATTCACAATGCTTACCTTTTGTTTAAGCTTGCTTGATTTAAAGCTTTATCAATAAAGCTAGGAGTTAAAGGGCAGGAGGAAAACTGCCTCTAAGGGACTTCCAAGTAAAAAATAAGTAGATGGACAAAAATATTTACAGTCATTGCAAGCAAAGTAACGCCAGCCCTTGCGATCGCTGTTTCGGCTGCTTTAGTCTTTTGTTGATCGCATTCATTGATGCGTTCTGCACTATTCGGCGTTGCAGTTTATGAGAGATGCGATCGCGCTACTTGCCAATTAGTGTCGTCTTACGGTTTTGTAATTGCATCGGTCTGCAATGTTAATGCATCGACTTGTTATGCCAATACATCGACCTGTAATGCCAATACATCGACCTGCAATGTTAATGCATCGATTTGTTATGCCAATACATTAAGCTGTTATGTTAATACATCGGTCTGTAATGCCAATACATCAACCTGTTATCTTAAACCACCCTTTCTAACCTTGCCCTATCTGAAAATTTCATCTTACTGTTATTTATTTTGTTATAATGGGTACATTAAATATACAATTTACTAAGTATGATGTATGCCTCCCCAAAATACAACAAACCGTTTGCGCCCTCAACTGATTAGTCAAGATATTGACTCATTTCACGGTTTACAAACCGTAAGCACCTACAACACGACTCGTGCTGATGCCTCAGTTGCAAAGTTACAAGAAGTTTATCAGGCAATGTTGATTTCTCAACAAACTGAAACTGAGAAACTAGCTTTATACCGTGCTGCTGCTGATGCTGCCCGATTAGCAGAATGGGAATTTCATAATGCTGTATTAGCGATGAAAGAAGTTGTGCGTGGACAATATGGCTCAGATAGCGATCAAGCTCAAGCGGTGGGACTGAAGAAAAAATCAGACCGCAAGCGTCCTTCCCGCAAGAAGCCGATTGCGATCGCAAGTTAATCAACTTTGGTTGAGTTTGAAAACGGGCGATCGCAATATCTACAGCAGCTTGTCTAATGTTATTGGCAAATCGCGGACGCGCTTACCTGTGGCATGATAGACAGCATTAGCGATCGCCGCCGCCGTGCCGGTAATCCCAATTTCGCCAATTCCCTTAACACCAAGCGGGTTGATATGTAGATCGTGTTCATCGACAAACAATACCTGAATATCGGGAACATCTGCGTTGACTGGTACGTGATATTCAGCTAAGTCATGGTTGACAACGCGTCCTAGATTCGGGTCTATGACCGTGTGTTCCATTAATGCCATACCAATACCATAGATAATCCCACCGATCAGTTGACTGTTGGCTGTTTTAGCATTGAGGATGCGTCCCACGCCAAAAGTTCCCACCCAGCGCGATATTCGCACTTCACCCAAATCAGGTTCAACGCGCACTTCGGCAAACTGCGCTCCAAATGCGTGCATTGAGAACTTCTTTTGTTCTTCTCCCAGCTTGGCATCGGCACGCGCTTCGATCATTTTCATTCCATGCCGTGCCAAGATTGCCTGATATGTTTCGGTTGCGGACGATTTATTTTTTAAGAAAAAGCTGCCATTTTCGGCAATCACATCCTCAGCGTTTGAACTATAAAGCGGCGATTTTTGATCGGCAAGTGCTAGTTGCAAAAGCTGACTGCGAGCTTGATTTCCGGCTAAATGCACGGAGGAACTGACACTGGCGGCAGTTTGCGAACCACCGGAAACGGGAGTTTCTGGCATCTTAGTATCGCCTAGTTCAAAGCGAACTTTGTCAACTGGTAAACTGAGTGCCTCAGCTGCGACTTGAGTCATTACAGTATAAGTCCCCGTGCCAATATCTTGCGAACCGCTCTGCACAACGGCTGTACCGTCTGCCATAATTCGAGCGATCGCTGATGCTGGGGAACGGTTGGTAGGATAAGTCGCTGTCGCCATACCCCAACCAATCAAATAATTACCGTCTCGCATCGAACGGGGCTGAGGATTGCGCTTTTGCCAACCAAACTTTTCTGCTCCTAGCTTGTAGCACTGGATGAGTGACTTGCTCGACCAAGGCAGTCCTTTACTAGGATCGACATCAGCATGGTTACGCAGACGCAGCTCCACCGGATCGATATTCAGCGCATAAGCCAGTTCGTCCATTGCCGATTCTAAAGCGAACGACCCAGAAGCTTCTCCTGGCGCACGCATGAAGGTTGGTGTTCCTTGATCGAGCTGAACCAGACGATGGCTAGTTTCGATATTCGGGCAAGCATAAATCATGCGGGCGCTTTTACCAACAGGTTCGATAAATTCATCGAAAGTTGAAGTCTGTGAAGTCCCAGCGTGTCGGAGTGCAGTCAATTTTCCCTCGCGGGTTGCACCGAGAGAAACCTGTTGAATTGTCTCTGGTCGGAAGCCGACAGGCCCATACATCTGTATGCGTCCTAAAACTAACTTCACTGGGCGATTTACCTGCCGTGCTGCCATCGCAGCTATTGGCACATGCGACCAAGCCGACCCTTTGCAACCGAAGCCACCGCCCACAAAGTAAGACATAACGCGGATTTTCTCTGGCTCAATCCCCAATACCCCCGCAACTTTTTGTTGATCCTGAAAGATTCCCTGAGTTGCGTCATACAGCAGCAGTTGATCGCCTTGCCAAACTGCTGTTGTGGCATGAGGCTCCATTGGATTATGATTTTCGATCGGTGTAGTATAAGTTTGCTCGACGCGGACAGCAGCCGCCGCTAGTCCCTGGTTGACATTGCCGTGCGCTAAATCGGGCGGCTCTTCTTTAGGGATTTTACCTTTAGGCAAGTATGCCTTAGCGAGATTATCTCGCATATTAATGGTTGGTTTCTCTTCGTCATAGCGGACTTGCACCAGCGAGGCAGCATACATAGCTCGTTCAAAGGTATCGGCAACGACGACACCAATGTGCTGACCGCTATACAGCACAACATTATCTTGCAGGACTTGTAGCTTGCGACCACCGCCCTTTTCTCCAGAAGCTTTAGGCGCGTTGAGGTGGGTAATTACTGCTAATACACCTGGTACTTGTTCCGCCGCCTTTGTATCGATTTTGGCAATCTTACCTTTAGCAATCGTGCTTTGAATTGTCACGCCATAAGTCATTTTTGCTACCGGAAACTCTGCCGCATAGCGTGCGCCACCCGTCACCTTCAGGTGTCCATCGACTCGATTGAGCGGTTTGCCAAGAACTGTATTTGTATCCCCTGTATTCATGCCATTCCTCCCACCGTGAAGAGCGCCTTAACAATTGTGCGTTTAGCGAGTTCGACCTTAAACCCGTTGTATTTTTGAGGTTTAGCTCCGGCGATCGCTGCGGACGCTGCTGCTTGAAATGTTGCCTGGTTTGCGGGCTTGTTCAAAAGTGCTTTTTCAGCTTCAAAGGCACGCCAGGGCTTTGTTCCTACGCCACCCAAGGCAATGCGTGCGGCGCGAATGATGCCATTTTGAACATCTAATGCCGCCGCAACCGATGCCATCGCAAAGGCATAAGAGGCGCGATCGCGGACTTTTAAATAATGCGATCGCGCTGCAAACGGTGAAGCAGGCAAATCAACGGCAACAATTAACTCTCCGTGTTGTAAAACCGTCTCTCTTTCTGGTGTATTGCCCGGTACAAGATGAAAATCGACAAGCGGAATACTGCGCTCTCCGTTCGGCCCGCGTGTTTGCACAACTGCATCGAGTGCCACCATTGCCACCGCCATATCAGAGGGATGGGTGGCAATACAGCGATCGCTTCCGCCGAGAATCGCATGGATGCGGTTATAGCCCTCAATTGCCGCACAACCTGAACCTGGAACGCGCTTATTACAGGGCATCGAAGTGTCGCGGAAGTAGTAACAACGGGTACGTTGCAACAAATTCCCGCCCACTGTGGCCATATTCCGTAGTTGCGGTGATGCCCCAGACAGCAACGCCTCTGACAGCACAGGGTAACGCTCCTGAATTATCCGATGATAAGCAACGTCGCTATTGCTTGCCATTGCTCCAATCCGCACACCATTACCCTGCATTTCTATCTTGGTTAACGGTAGTGGGTTAATGTCAACTAACTGTTTTGGCGTTTGTACATCCAGCTTCATCAAATCGATGAGGCTAGTACCACCAGCTAAGTACGAGGCTTGGGCATCTGGAGTAACCAACGCCACCGCATTCTCCGCTTGTCCTGCTTTTTTATAGTTAAACGGCTGCATCTTTTTTTCCCTCTAAGACATCGCGGACAGCAGCCACGATATTTGGATAAGCACCGCAACGGCAGATATTACCGCTCATCAGTTCGCGAATATCGGCATCTGACTTAGCGTGTCCCTCGTTCACCAAACCCACTGCCGAACAAATTTGTCCTGGCGTACAGTAGCCGCACTGAAACGCATCATGGGCAACAAACGCAGCTTGCATCGGGTGCAGATTGTTTCCTTGCTCCAGCCCTTCAATAGTTGTGATTTTTGCGTCAGTGTGCATAATTGCAAATGTCAGGCAGGAATTAATCCGTTGCCCATCAACTAGCACTGTACAAGCACCACACTGACCGTGATCGCAACCTTTTTTAGTACCAATTAGTCCTATATATTCTCGAAGTGCATCAAGTAAGGTAACACGCGGTTCAATCTGCAAACTATGTGCTGTTCCGTTCACTTGCAGCGTCACCTTTACAGTTTCAGATGTTGAAGTTGCCTGCATTGGAGTAGTTTTTTTGACTTGAGTTTGTGCTACACTTTTCTTTACAAAATTACCGAGCGTAGCCGCTACTGTGCTGACGACCATCAATTGACCCAACTTGCGACGTCTTAAGACAAACCTCATTTGTTGACTCCATTCTATTTTTGTTGAGTAATAATATTGAGTAATTCTCTATACTTAAAATTTTGACAAAAAACCATACTTTTTTACAAGCATTTTGATTAAAAAGACATTAGTTAATAGAATACAATTTCATCTTGTTATGTTTCTCTATCAGAAGAGTTATGTCATAAGTATTATCTATAAATTATCAAAACAGAATTAAAGCATCAGTCGTCAGAAAAAAACCATGAGTTGAAGTTCGACTGGCAGATGAATAAACAATAAAATACCAGACTAAATAGGCTTGATTTTGTGGTCTTAACTTCTTTATGAGAGGCTGTCAATAACGTCACGTAAATGCAAACAAGATGCGTAGTTTGCTTCTCTGTAACAGTATGTATTGCTACCACTAAGTAAGTCTGCAAAAAAATTTATTGCAATGATTGGTAAGCTGCAAAACACAGTAAAAAGGAGAACAATATTCTTGTTCTCCTACAAACGCTTTATATAAGTTTTTAGCGATCGCCAAATTTAAAATAACTGCAAATCAGTTTTCATCTCGCCCGTGAACTTGAGCCGGTGGACTTGTTGCTTCAACAGCAGTGAATGTTTCTAGAATTTTATAGGTGTGGCTAGCTCCTTTTGGTACTATCCAAGAACTCCCAGGTTCTAGTAAAATCGTTTGCCCTTCAATATGTAATTCTGCACGACCATTGATTACATAACCAACAGTTTCATATTCCCGTGCTGTTGGCTCTTTAGGTTCGTTCGGTTGTTCATTTTCCCACAGACGCATGGAAATGCTTTTGCCAGATGCAAGATATTTTTGACCAAGTTGGCCTTTAGGGGAATGACTAGAGTCTACTTTACTAACGGTTTTATCAGACATATTTTTGCCTCTTTATAGTTTTAACTTTGAACCTTGAGCATTGGGGACAAGAACCAGATTTAGTCTTTAGTTATAATTTCTGGATCGTTTATATCAAGATAAATACTAAATTTACCTGGATTTCGAGACGCGATAATTATCGCGTCTCAGTAACTAGCTAAAAAGTTATTCAACAATGTATGAGTCAACAATCTCGACTCAAAATTTGCTAAACGTCTAGCTACTATCTCTCAGTTAGTTGCTAGAAGGAGTGCGGTAATAACCTTCTCTAGAAGTTTTTCCTCCGGTTTTGTTTGTAGTAGGATCAAAAAACTCTTTTGTCGCTTCAGGAGGTTTTTCATCCAAGTTTAACTTTTCGCGGATATTATCAACAGCGCTTTTTATGGGATTTTGGGAGTTTTGAGTATTTTCTATTTGGGTATCGTTTCTAATTTCACCTTGCTCATTTGGCACTCCTTGATAATAAGTGCCTTCTGGAGTTTTAACATCAGCTAGTGCTATGTTAGTGTAGCTAAAAGCCTGACCCAGTAAGAACATAAATCCTACAAGGAAAACTACAAGGATTTGGGAAATGCGAATATTTCGCAGCCATGAAATTACTCGATTCATAAAAAACCTCAATTGCATTATGTTGGGTGTACAATTCAAAATACTGAATGACTATTCACCATTCCGGTTTAAGAATAACTTTGATGGAGTTATCCTTTTTTTGTTGAAAAATGTGATGGACTTTTATATCAATAGTATTGATACAAGCCTCGGACTAAGGACACCACTCATCTGTTTCAACACTTCGCCAGCATTAACTTATTCACTTCTGCTTTGGCAAACTTTTTGGCGATTTTCAGGCACTTGGGAAAGCGATCGCTATCAATCCCTTTTTCAACGCTAATCATGGAAACTACTTGCGTCCACTTGCTTGACCTTCTGTGGTCGCAATTTCACCTGCTTCCATTAGCATCTTGAAGCGATGCAATTCATCACGAATTTGCTGTTCTGGTTCTTCACCGAAAAGTTTGGCTACGGTAGCTCCCAATGCTCCACCTGGGGGGTTATACTCCAAGACAATCTTTACTTCTGTGCCGCGATCGCCTGGTGCTTTTTTAAAGCGGACAAAACCAGAATTATCAACATCTGCACCTTCTACAGAAGCCCAAGAAATAAATTCATTTTCCCGGTCTTCGAGAACTTCTGCATCCCATTCCACACTATTACCCAAGGGTGCATTGGCTATCCAATGAGAACGTTTTTCGTTATACACCTTTACAGATTTAAGATGCTTCATAAATGTAGGCAAATTCTCAAAGTTGTGCCAAAAACGATACAATTCTTCTGCCGATTTATTAATTGTTACCGTCTTTTCAATTTTGATGGGTTGGTTTATTCCTATTGCTTCCTGTGCTTGCTGGATTGTGCTTTGTTTAGTTGCACCTTGATAAATCAAACCACCACCAGCCAAAGCTGTTAGCACTCCCCGCAAAGAACCTTGTTTTAAACCCATCAATACCATAGCACCGCCACCGATAAGAGATGCCCAACGCTCTACTTCACTAGCTTCACCCTGACTGGTATTAAGTTTATCGCCTGATGTCGAAGTCACTTTTTTACCTCTCTATTAGATACAGTAGATAACTCCACAAGTTAAATATGCGTTATCTAGAACCTTTATATAGACGTAGTAGTACGTCTATATAAATTTTTTTTCACCAGACTACTAGTGGTCTATCGCAAAACTTTTAAGAGGTGAATCAGTTTTAAATTTATCTTCTTTACTTCTCCATAGAAGTATGTATGCACCTCTGCGATTTTACATTGATATAGCTGCACCTGTACTCGGCTTAGGAGGCTGAATCTGAGCAGTTATCCGCGCTCGATAGAATTCTACTAATTGCTGTTCAGATTTCACTAAATCCTGGTAAATTCTTTTGAAAATAGCAGTTGCTACTGGATCGGTGAACATCGCAGACAAATTACCAATATCGCCAATACCCGTTTGCACATCCCCTAAAGCGGAACGTAACTGATATATGTCATCACTTCCTGTCAAGGCAGTTTTTACCTTGGCATACTGATTGGCAATATTTGAGCCTAAAGAGGGTTTCTCACCCAAAGACTGAAGATAGGTTTCTAATTTTTCAATGTGGCGTTGCTTATTAGCAATGATTTGTTGAAAGAGTGATTTAACTTCGCTATCTGATTCCTTTTCAAAATACTTTTCAAATGCTTCGAGTGAATAACGTTCACCAGTAATAGCAGTATTTACACCTCTACTAATATCACCTTTTGTTGAGCCACCCCAAGCATCAGCTAGTTTCCACCATTCAGCAGTTGTCTCTTTTTCATTTGGCAATGCAGCATCTTTGCCACCATAACCCAAACGGCTCAAAATAGCTGTGGTGAAAATTGCCAAGTCTCCAGGTTCGCGAGATGTAATCAAATTCCCATCAACTACCAACGGCTCATCTAAATAATTTGCGCCGGCGTTAGTTATATCCTTGGCAATAGCGCTAAATCCAGTGGCTTGTTTGCCTTTAAGCAAGTCGCCTTCAATCAAAACTTGTGGCCCGTGACAAACCGCAGCGACTAATTTTCCTTGTTGGATAGCCTCTTGTACGAAACGTACTGTATTCAGGTTGCGTCGCATTTTATCGGGAGCCATACCGCCAGGAATAACTACCGCATCAAATTCAGCTGCGATCGCTTCCGTTGTGGTACCGTCGGCTTGTATACTAAGTTTGCCGCGTTTACCCTTATATTTTTCATTCATTCGGGAACCAAGGACTACCACCTCTATTCCTGCTTGTTTGAATCCATTATATGGGACTGTAAATTCTGCATCCTCTACTGCTTGTTCAATAAGGATGGCAACTTTTTTCTTACCTGGGGGATTGTTATGTTCAGTCATAAATGGTGTTACGTTTTTATTTCTCTAGTCTTTAACTAGTTACAACAATATTTATCGATGAAGACAGTTAAATAGCCAGACTTTTTACTGAATAAACAATTTTGAATTACTTATCCTCATTATCTGCCTCCGTTACTCAGATAATTTTTGAGTATTCCATTGTTTAGCATTTAAGTAATTATAAATATGAATACTAAATGAAAATGCTAAACTTAAAACTTTATTTTGCTCTACCTATTGTCTAGCAGAAAACAGTTATGAGTTAGAAGTTCGCTAATGAATAATTTCGGTTGGATAACTTCTATCTCATAACTTCAACTACAAGTTCCTTGACCATGAATTCATAGCTACAATCTTATGATGCGATCGCTAATTTAGCGTCGTTCTCAGGGGATAGATTATTTTATCAGCTATACACCTCTAGTTAGACAAATTGGTGACAAGAAAACGTTATTGTAAGAATGCAGAAAAGGACTATTATCATGGCAGAAAAAAATCATAATGACAAAATTAAAAGTAATGATTTGCCACAAGAGATTACCGAATCCTACGGTACTGGTGTGAAAGACTTGCCAGGATACAATATTGGCGGACGCTCTATGCAGGACGAAAGGGACGAGTATACAGAAACTAGTCCGAAACTGACTGGTGGAGATGTGGATGCTTATTGGCAAGATGCAGATGCAGTTGGGGATGAAGCTGTTGGTGGTAGTACTTCCACTCCCGACCAAAATGTAACTGAGGACTTAGAAGCAGCAGTAGGGCTAGAAATGGCTGATTCTGAGTTTCTGCATACCAACGATATTTTAGAGGATCGTGATGGCGATCGCTGGGAGTTAGATCCAAAGTCTTCTGAAGACTATCAAGACCGATGAGAATAATTACCAATGACAAGAAGCAACTAAATTAGCCACTATCTCAACTAGTTCTTCTGGAGCGACCGGTTTAGATATATGAGTGTCAAAACCAGCTTCCAAGGCACGGATACGAGCCTCACTATCAGCAAAGGCTGTTAAAGCAATAGCCGGGACTCGTCCAGAATTATTTGATTTAAGCGCACGGAGTTTGGAGATGAAAGTGTAGCCATCCTCCCCAGGCAACCCAATATCACTAATTAAAACATCAGGTTGTAATTCTGACAATACATTGCGTGCATCTGCTGCTGATATCACTGCTATAACTTTTGCTCCATCCATTTCCAAGACAGTAGTGATAAAAAAGCGAGTATCATCATCATCCTCAACTACCAAGATATCTAAACCAGTAAGAGTTCCAGAAGTTTGCATAATAAATGACATTTTATTTATTCTTACTTGCTATATTCGTAATTCGTAATTAAGAGAGTACAGAGCAAGCACTGATTACAACTACAAATTACGTTAGCGAGTCCACAAGTGTCATTATCAATTACGAATTATTATGACTTTTACACCCTTTAGAGCAGATTTTAGATTTACAAAAGTAGATTGATATGCTCGGAGTGTTGATGAGATACCAAAGCAGGCTCTTTTAACAAGAAATGATTTAACACATTAATTTCAAACATATAGCTTGATGGTTACTACTGCTTCATCTATTTTCCTACTGGAAGACCACTTCGCACAAATGAAATTCAAGCGTCGTTAGAAAGTCCTCACTTCTCTCGATTTTCAGCATAATTCAGAATTCAGGAGTCAGGAGTCAGAATTTAGAATGAATTCTGTACGACTGGTGGATGGCGTAGCGTAAAGCTTTCTCTACAAGAGGCTTGTCTTGCTTCCACGAAGTAGTACGCCAACGGCATAGCAACTCTTAAAGCGAGTCTGCGTACTCTTACAGAGAACAAAGCTATGCTCTATAGGACTCATATTTGAATTTTTGAAATACACGTAGGGTGCGTTATGCCAAAGGCTAACGCACCACTCCGAATTTTAGGTGCGTTACGCTACGCGATAACACAACGCCAGTCCGCTCAAGTCGGGAAACCCGCCCACGCGGCTGGCTCCCCTACACATACTTAGATTTTTTCAAAAATCAAATACTATTCCTACTATAAGCAGATAATAATTTGGGAAACAGCTTACCAAGAATTGCTCAAACATCAGTGGAAAATTGATTCAGACTCAATCTTGGGCTAAATCATACAAGCAAACAAATGTTTTGAATTTAGCAGCGACAAAGAAATATTGGTAGAAACGGTGTGTCGCTGTAATTTGGAAAAGTGCTGCAATATACCAGTAATTGATTAGCGATCGCTGAACCAAGTTGTCGTAGGCTTCGCTACTCATTCACTCTAAAGTATGTAAGTCGGTGCAATAAAACCAAACTGTGTGAAGAAAAGTAAATAAGGCTCAAACTCCTTCCCCCCCTGCCCCCTGCTCCCTGCTCCCTGCTCCCTGCCCCCTGCCCCCTGCCTTATTCCAACAATAATTATTTACGCCGACCTACTTATGGAGGGGATTCAAAAAGGTAAAATTATAAAGAATCGTTACAACATAATCATGTCAGCTATCCAAACAACTGTGGTTCTTGCCATGACGGCCGACGGAAAAATTAGTGCCGTAGATCCGAAAGCGCCTCGTGAACCCGATGTAGTCGATCAAGCACACTTGGAGTATCAAGCTTCCCTTGCCGATCTAGTCCTGGTAGGAGCAGGGACAATTCGGGCTGAGGGGGGAACCTTTACAATTCGCAATCCCGAACTGTTGGCAGCACGTGAGGTTCGGGGTCAATCTCCCCAGCCGATTACTTGTGTTGTTTCAGGTTCCCTTGACCTATCGCCGGACTTGCCTTTTTTGAGTCAGGACATTGAGCGATGGATATTTACCACAAGGATTGCTTTGCAGCGCAGTTCTGATACAACAACCTTGCAAAAACTGGCTGAATTAATTGATTTGGGAGATACAGACCTGGACTGGGATCGGGCCTACACCTTGATGGCAGAGCGGGGTATTCACAAAGTCGTTGCTTTGGGAGGTGGCTCTTTAACAGCTGCTCTAGTTCAGGCAGGGCGAATTGACGATTGGTGGTTGACCATTTGGCCCGTCATTTATGGAGGAAAGCACGCCCCTAGCCCAGTGGAGGGAGAGGGTTTTGTTCCCAATGCTGCTCCTCATCTCCAACTCATAGAAACTCGTCAGGTTGGAAGTGATTTGTTTTTACATTACCGCACAGTCAAGTGAAAACGCGCTGCCAGAATTAAGCAACTACGATCGTTGATACTAGAAAGCAGGGGGGCTTTTGCCTACAATTTTACTCAGTTTGTACCTTTTACTCTACCCCCTACCTGCTGTCTCTCATCAACCAGGAGGCCAATTTAACTGCCGTCCTCCCAAAATATGCAAATGTAAGTGATTGACTGTTTGACCGCCGTCATCACCAGCATTGATGACAACTCGATAACCATTTTTTAGTTCAGCTTCTTCTGCAACACGTTTAGCAGTTAACAAAAGATGCCCCAACAGAGCATGATCCTCGGATTCAGTGTCAGCTAGTGTAGCAATGGTTTTTTTGGGAATGATCAGGATGTGAACGGGTGCTTGGGGATGGATATCTTTGAATGCCAGGGCTAAATTATCCTCATAAACAATATCAGCGGGAATTTCCCGACTAATGATTTTGCTGAAAATCGTTTCTGTACTTTCACTCATGCCAATCTACCTACTAATCTGCTAGAGATTTTATATTAAGTCCGCCTAATTACTTAATTATTGAAAAAATTTGATTGTGCGGGTATATCCCAATTTACTGTTCGGTTAGGTTTTTTCAGGTAAAAACTATGAAAAAACCTGCCAATCTTTTAAAAAGACTAGCAGGTATGGCTTATCATCAATCGGAGCGGCGGGATTCGAACCCACGACCTCCACTACCCCAAAGTGGCGCGCTACCAAGCTGCGCTACGCCCCGGTCAGAATTCCTATCATATAGCAAAACTGTAGGATAATCAAGAGGCTATTTTAGAAAACCTTAAGCATCCCAGTAGCTTGCAGTAAATCTGGAACAGCAGAAGCATTCCATTTACCTTCTACACATCGCCCTGTATTCAATATGAAGCGCAGATTGTAATTATGAGGATAGCCTTCCACTTCCATCCATAATAAATCGCTTTCGGCTTCACAAGTAATTTTTTCCTCTTCCATCAATTCAGTTGCGAGTTGCTTCATGGTGTCTGCTAGCTGTGCTAGTAGACGACAAAAATCATTTAACTCGGCTTCGGTTAACTCAATTGCCCAATCATCTGTTCCGACTAAACCTTTAAACTCAGGTGTATCGGGGTTCCAGCCAATACGCCAACCCGCTCCGGTTTTGACAATGCGTTCCATAGTTTAGTTTTTTAAACGCAGAGGTACGCAGAGGTTTAACGCAGAGGGACGCAATGGAAAATTTATCATTTTAGTAGTTCGGCACCTCCTCGTTGTGGTGGCTGTGGGGTAGTTGATGTAGTCGGACTGGGTGCGGTATTGGGGTTAGGGGCTAGGGTATTTTGGGAAGTAGGATTAAATATATTGACTAAGACTTGTACTAGGGCATCTCGTTGGCTGCGGGTGAGACTCTTGATAGCTTTGCGATCGCCTTCTATCGGATTTTCCCGTAGTGCATCATTTCCTGGATAGGTAGTATCATACATAATTTCGTTTGCACCCAGGTAATCAGCTAAAGTCAGCTTCCAATCTAAGCGATAAATAGGGGCCCGCCCTTTGGTATAAATGTGATATCTAATTAGGCGATTTGCTAAGGTGTTGTTTTCAGCAACTTTCCCATTTTCTTTGCTTATATACTTATTTTCCCGTGGAAAATCTGGCAATTGCTGATAAACTAGCTGCCAAACATCGCTAGGGGTGATTCTCTGGGCATCAGCAGGTTGGATACTAAATAAATTTCTATGTATTGATTTATCTGCCCCGGAACCTAAAATAATTACACCCATTACCATTAAGGTAAGCAGTAGTGGTGTTAGCGGATAGCTAAGGTTGAGCCAGCGCAAAGTTGCGAGTTTTGAGAAAATTGATTTAAACAGAAATTTTTTCTCTTTCATAGAACAATATTTTGGGCGTTGCTGAGTGAAAATATGAATTTGCCTGATTCAGCACTCAGCACTCACCACTCACCACTCAATTTTATAGTTCGCCGATAATTTCTGGTTGAGTCAATTCATCGGACATTTCGATTATTGCCCTTAGCACTGGCTTCATCATTGCATCTTCGTTACTTTCAAAGTCTTCGTAACGCCGACGTTTAGCACGATTTGCCACCTGAACTGTAATGCGGTATCGATTTGAGGCTGCACTAATCAGATCCTCAGCACGGTGCATAATCTGAGATTGAGTTGTCTCGAACTTAGAACGCTTTAGCATAATCAGTGGTTCTTGGGGTCATTCTCCAGTGTAACAGTACTAAATCAGTCTGCTGCTGTCTGTTAAATCGCCAGCAACCTCTCTATTGATAGAGGCTAAGATATTTATAGTCACTTTATAAGTAACTTGTAATATTAAATAACGCACCCTCATGGCTGACCTTGTGGAAACTGCGATCGCAGCAGGTAATTTCAATACCCTAATAAAGGCTGCTAAAGCTGTAAATTTTATCGAAACTTTGAAAAGCCCTGGTTCTTTCACGCTCTTTGCACCGACTGACGAAGCTTTTGCCAATCTGCCAGAGGGAACTTTAGACTCGCTACTACAAGATATCCCCAAGCTCCAGAAAATTGTGGCGTATCATATCGCTAGTGGGGATGTTAGGTCTGATGATTTGGTACAGATTAACGAGGCACAGACGCTTGAAGGTTCAATTGTAGCCATTGAATCTGCCGATGGTAAATTTAAGGTGAATAACGCCAATGTCCTGAAAACAGATATTCTGACAGACAATGGCGTGATCCATATCATTGATGCAGTGTTAATGCCTGCAATGGTGGCGGGAAGGTAATGTAATTGGGCATGGGGCATGGCGCATCGGGCATTGGGGCAGAGGAAAAAAACTGACTGCAACTTTTCCCCAGTTCCCCAGTCCCCAATACCTAATCCCCAGTCCCCAGAATGCACCCACTCCGTGCGGGAACAGTCAATGACAACTGCTGGGTTTCTTCTTTACTATTCCACTCAACTTCGGCAGTGCCATATAAAAGTTTGTTGGGTTGAGTACGCAAAGTGGCGATATCTGCATTCGCTGTTGCCGAACTTGTGCCAGCGTTGACGACAATTATTAATTCTTCTGTCCCTAGAGTTCGCGCAAAGATATAAAGTTGTCCTTGAGCATGGAGAACTTGGTAATCACCTGTACGCAAGGCTGGGTAAGTTTGGCGCAGGGCAATTAATTGACGGTGAGTATTAAAAATTTCTTGATTCCAGTTACTCTCTAAAGGAAAGCTACGGCGTGAGTCGGGATCTATTGCACCAGGTAAACCAACTTCATCACCATAGTAGATGCTGGGAGCACCGGGAAAGGTGAGTAGTAGTAGAGTTGACAATTCTATACTGGCTATATCGCCGCCTGCAATGGTCATCAATCGGGCTGTATCGTGACTTGCAAGCAAATTGAGTTGAGTTAGCTGAATTTCCCAAGGGTAAAGTTGCAGTACTTCTTGAATTTTGGTGGCGTACTCGGTGGCAAATAAGGGAGGGTAGGGTTGATAGTCACGGCTTTGGACTTGTTCTAAGACTACGCGATCGCCAGCTGCAAAGGCAATTGTCGGCCCGGCAAATAGATAATTCATCACGCCGTCAAATTGCGTTCCATCTAGCCACTCACGTGAATCTCCCCAGACTTCGCCCACAATGTAAGCTTCGGGATTGACTGCCTTAACGCGATCGCGAAATTCCTGCCAAAAGCCAGGAGTTTTTATTTCAAATGGTACATCTAATCGCCAACCATCAATGCCGAATTTAATCCAATATTCGGCAATTTCCATAATATATTCCCGCACTTCTGGATTGTCGTGGTTAAATTCTGGTAAAGCACGATTTCCTGCCCAACCCATGTAGTTTGCAGGTAATTCACCATTGTAAGGTGAAAGCGGCCAGCCTTCAATTTTGAACCAATTTACCCAAGGCGAATAGGGACCATTCTCTAAAACGTCGTGGAAAAAGAAAAAACCACGGCTGGAATGGTTAAATACCCCATCTAGAACAACTTTGATATTCCGTTGATGGGCTGCATCAAGCAATTCTTTAAAAGCCTCGTTGCCCCCCAGCATGGGGTCAACTCGATAATAATCGTGGGTATGATAGCGATGATTGCTGGCGGATTGAAAAATGGGTGTGAAATAAATTGCATTAATTCCCAGATCCTGGATGTAGTCTAAACCCTCCATGATGCCCCATAAATCGCCGCCTTTATAACCCTGGAGTGTTGGCATAGAGTCCCAATCTTCCCAACGGGCTTCACGCAGCAGCCGTTTGCGCGGCTGTTTGCTTCTAGCAAAGCGGTCTGGGAAGATTTGGTAGAAAACAGCGTGCTTTACCCAGTCTGGTGTTTGAATTTGCATGAATAACTTTTTGTACTTCAGAAGCGATCGTTGCAAATATTAGCTTCTTTATGGCTCTTACTTATGATAGAGAATCTGTCGTTTGTCAAGACTCATTAGTGATTTTGCCTTTTTCATGCTGTTTTATACGCAAATGTTATCAGTCTTAACTATTTTGACTACAATTTGTTTTAGTTTTTAACAGATCGACAAGACAGACCCGCCACTGATTGCGTGCTAGCTCCTAAATTATTCTTAAATAAATTTATCTTTTTTATTTATTACTTAATTATTCTTAATTTCATTTTCTTTACTTTGTCCGTAATCGTTTAGGCAGACAATGGATTAGTTTAATAGCTTCATAAAAATTACCTGTTACCCCAGTCTTGGGTAATTCTTAGATGCAGCTGCTTAAAGATGTCTCATGAGTCACAGAAAATCACTATGAGGGATACGTAATTTCAGAATATGAGTTATGAATTAGCAATTGTCTTAGGAATAAATTACCGCATCCTAAGCTTATTTGATGTTATCTATAAAAAAAACAGATAACTCTAGTCGCATCAAATAATCAAGGCTAAAAAACTATATAGACGGCATTAATGTGAGAGCGACTTATCCTACTAAAATCACTACTTTATTGACAGCAAATAAATTGAGTTTGAGGTAAAAATGAGACACGAAAAACTTTCTCCTGGACTACTTTTGGCATATCAAGACTATCAA
Organism: Nostoc sp.; assembly: GCF_036917415.1. Lineage (GTDB taxonomy): Bacteria > Cyanobacteriota > Cyanobacteriia > Cyanobacteriales > Nostocaceae > Nostoc. Next base: position 21,693 of record NZ_JBALDJ010000136.1, read on the forward strand.
AATGAAGGAGATCGAGCTTTAGTTACACACAAGCGATCGCTTGGCATCATTGCTCACAAAAGCCCGGTCAAGCCTACAAAGAGCGTCGTTTTTATCTACTGCGACCCTGATGCAGACTTAAGTTACTTATCACAATATAATATTGAAGTCAATCAAAATTCTGGGAGTGTGCGGACAGCTTTCTTACCGATAGAGAGTTTAGATGTCTTATCTGAAGAAGATGTGATTCAGCGGATTAAGCCATCACGCAAACTTCATTTGAGAATGGACACTGCAATGGGAACAGTCAAACTGCCGGAGTTCCAGAATAAAACCGGACTGACTGGAAAAGGAGTAATCATCGGCATTATAGACAGTGGCATCGATCCGAAACACCCCGCCTTTGCTGGACGAATTTTACACATTTGGGATCAAACATTGCCAGGGCCAGGAGTGACGGAGGGCGGCTATGGGGCTGAATTTGCGGGAGCGCAACTGACAGTTTCTCAGGATACTGGCGGTCATGGTACTCACGTCGCTGGCATTGCAGCTGGTGCCGATGCTAGTTATAGTGGTGTCGCACCAGAAGCGGAATTAGTTGTCGTCAGGTCTGATTTACAAGATGCCCACATTGCTGATGGTGTGCGTTACATTTTCCGAGTTGCTAGAGAGTTGGGACGCCCAGCAGTGGTAAATCTCAGCTTGGGTGGACACGCTGATGCCCATGATGGTAGCGATTCCTTATCCAAAGTCATCGACGCCGAAACTGGCCCTGGAAGAATTGTTTGCTGTGCTGCGGGTAACGAAGGAAACGATAACATTCATGGAGAAGCGACCATACCCAGTGGACGCACTCGTGGTATGCGCTTCAATGTTCCTTTGAATCAAGTAGGTATAGTTTGGTTAAACGCTTGGTATGCCAAAGACAGCGAATTGGAAGTATCTGTGCGCAGTCCTAACGGTTTTGTCACCCCCTTTCAAAAAATCATTACTGAAGGTAATGCCGCCCAAGATTACCAATTACCAGATGCACGGGTGCAATTAGCGACACCAGCACCAGACCAAGCCAACGGCGACCATAATTTCTTTGTGCAAATCCGGGGTATTGGCCCCTCGCAAGTAATGGGAGGTGTTTGGCAGCTGCGAGTCCGCAACACTTCTTCAACTGACACATGTTTGAATGTATGGACACTAGATGATAGTTCGTCAGTGTTTTTCACTGGTAAAAGTGTGAAGGATGCGTTAAAAATTGGTTCGCCAGGAGCTGCCAGCAGTGCAATTACAGTTGCCGCTTATACTACTAAAACCAAATACACAGATATTGATAACCAAGTGCGAGAAATGGGCTTAGAATTGAATACTATTTCGGAATTCAGTAGTGAAGGGCCTCTACGCAATAATGGACAGAAGCCGGATGTAGCAGCACCAGGAGCAATGATTGTTTCCACCCTTTCCGCCGATGCCAGTTTTGACCGCTCATCGATGATTAATTCCAAGTTTGTGGTAATGGCTGGTACGAGTATGGCGACACCTTTCGTCACTGGGTTAGTAGCACTGCTGTTGCAGCGCGATCCTAAACTCGATCCGGCTGCTGTCAAAGACTTGCTACGTAAAAATAGTGCAATTCCTGGAAAAACTGTAGGCACATTTGATGACAAATGGGGTTATGGAGTGATTAATGCTTTAAATCTGTAATTAGATTGAGAAAGATAGATATTATTTCTGCACAACGGTAGGGGATAAAAACCTATAACTTTGATAAATTTGGGTAGGCAGTAATTGCCTACCTTTTTACCAAGGAATTGCTGATGAATTATCAGAAGTTAGATGCCGCTCTTGCTACAGCGCTAAATGATGTTCAAAATTCAGAAGAACCGAGTTTGGGGGTTTTTATCCATACTCAACCAATTTTAGACTCTGCTGCAACTGCTGTTTTAGAAAGTTTAGGCGTTAGTGGTATTACCAGTGGCAAAGATATTTTCACGGCAACACTGTCACCAAATGCCATTTCCCAGTTGTCAGAGGAATCTTGGGTAAAGTATTTGAAGCGATCGCAGCAATTACGTTTGGTTAATAAGAGAATAAATATAGGGAAGTTGGGTGTTTAATGGGCATTGCCTACCCTTTGTACAGGTAATTTTTTGCTGTTACTGTGAATCAGGTTTTGGTTTTTCTGGAAACTTACACTTCACCTCAATTTCCAGATTACTTTCAGCAGAGCCTTCAGTAATGTAAGGAATACCTGCTTTGCCACCCAACTTAATGCCAAATTTCAGTCTTACCTCCTCAATCTCAGCAGTATTGAAGTCTTTAAAAGCACTCAGAGCATAGATAGTATAAGAGCGAATCATTTGGCGAGCTTGTTGCATTCGAGCGATCGCATCTGTTCGCACATCCTTATATTCTATGCCATCGTCGTCCTCCTCAATTTCCTGAGTTATTTCGGTGGCTGTGACGTTAATCTCAATCTGCTCAATCTCCCCGTCTGCTTGGAAAAATAATTGCTGTACTTCTGACATAGGCTACCTCGATTAAGTTTTGTAACGTATCTGAATAAATTTCAGCTTGCTTGCAGAAAAGTAACAGATGGTGTTGTTTCTAGTAACACAGCCATTGATTGTGTCTGTCAAGATTATCCCGCATTTACCAACCCAAGGTGTGTTAAATGGTACGATACGCGCTTGTTATTGGCATCGCCGAGTATCTCAGCTCATCATTAGCGCGTTTGTCGAAGACTACAAATGATGCTGAGGCCATAGCACAACTCCTAGAGCAGTATGGTGATTTCCAGTCTGTGCAAAGACTACCGCAGCGCTGGAATAAAGATAAAAACGGCTATGAAATGGCAGCGCAAAAAGTTACTGGCGCTCAACTTGGCCAAGATTTGAGAACATTTTTACTAGAGCAAGCTGCTAACAATGAAGCGCTGATTTATTTTAGCGGGCACGGTTTTACTATTTCCGACAATCTGGGACAACAAAAGGGATATTTAGCAAGTTCCGATTGTCAGATTGAATTTAAAGAAAACGAAAATGTTGAACAAAAATATGGTATTCCTCTGGATAGCCTCAACGATTTAATTCGAGAGTCGCAATTGAGTAGTTTGGTGATGCTACTCGATTGCTGTCATAGCGGCTATTTTTTAGAAAGACAATTAATAGAAAGAACTCTTAACGCTTTCAGTTCGCAAAAGGATTATTACTTAATTACAGCTTGTCGTGGCTTTGAAGGCGCTGGAGTAATTAAAAGTGAAGAATACAGTATTTTCACAGGTGCAGTTGTTAAGGGATTGACGGCTGAAAATGTAGGTAGTAGTAGGCGAATTAGTGGCGATCGCTTGTTTGATTTTGTCAGCAACGAACTTAAAGGTTCCGTACAGGAGCCGATTCGCATGGGTTGGGGACGTTCGATTACTTTGGTAACTTATCCCCAATTAGATATTCCTACAGTAGTCAAAATTGCTTTCAATCAGGAAAATCCTTATCGGGGACTTTATGC